>DASTRY010000078.1:0-37486 GCA_035760965.1 Steroidobacteraceae bacterium
ACGTCTTCGATCACCCACTGCACGAAGGCTTCGCGCTGCACGGGCCACCGGTCGCGCACGCCGAGCGCGCTCGCCACGGAGTCCTTCAGCGCGTAGGTGGTCGCGGGGGTGATGCTGTCGACCATCGTTCGCGGGAAGCACACTTCGCCTTCGATCCAGCGCGCCAAGTCAGGGTCGAAAGCGCTCGCGAGCTGCGCGGTGGCGCGCGCGAGGCGCGCGCCGTTGTCGACGAGGTTGTCGCAACTGATGACGGTGTACGGCGGCAGCCCGCGTTCGCGGCGGCATCGCAAGCCTTCCACGAGAAAACCGATGACGCTCGTCGGCGCGCGCGGATTCTGCAGGTCGCGCCGGATATCGGGATGGGCGAGATCGAGCGAGCCGTCACCCGCCAGGCAATAGCCCTTCTCGGTCACGGTGAGAGTGACGAGGTGCGTCGTCGGCGCGCAGAGCCGCGCCACCACCGCTCCCGGGTCTTCCGGCGCGACGAGAATCTCGCGCAGCGCGCCGATCACCTGATACGAGATCACCTCGTCGCGAATGGCGATGGTGTAGAGGCAGTCCTGGGGCGCAAGCGCATCCCGTACGTCGCTGCTCCGGAGCGAGACGGCGCTGATACCCCACCGCGGATCGCCACCCAGCAGCGACTCGAAGAACCACGCCTGGTGGGCTCGATGGAAAGCACCCGGCCCGAAGTGCACGACGCCAACGCCGCTGGCGTTGCGATCGTACGCGGGCCGCACGACGTGCGGAGGCAGCCGTGCGAGGTGCTGCGGATTCAGGGTCACAGCGTGACGCCGCCTTTCCAGATCGAGATTTCTCGTTGACCGTTCTGCTCGTTGCGCGCGCGCTTGCCCGAGGCCGTGTCGATGACGAGCCGCATGAGCTCATCGCCCGCCTCCCGCAGGCTGCGCGCGCCGCCGAGCACGTTGCCGGCATCGAAATCGATCCAGTGCGGCTTCTTCAGCGCGAGCGCCGAGCTCGACGCGATCTTCAATGTCGGCGCCGGGAAGCCGAGCGGCGTGCCGCGTCCCGTCGTGAAGAGCAGGATCGTGGCGCCGGCGGCGACCAGCGCGGTCGAGGAGACCGCATCGTTGCCGGGCGCTTCGAGCAGCGCGAGGCCCGGGCGGGAGGCGCGCTCGCCGTAGCGAAGCACTTCGCCGACGGGTGCATGCCCGCCTTTCTGCACGGCGCCGAGGGATTTCTCCTCGAGCGTCGTGATGCCGCCGGCGATGTTGCCGGGCGAGGGGTTTTCATAGATGGGCTGCCCGTTGTCGAGGAAATAGCGCTTGAAGTCGTTGACCACGGCGACGATGTCGCGAAACACCTGCTCGTTCGCGGCGCGTTCCATCAGCAGGTGCTCGGCGCCGAAAATCTCGGGAATTTCGGTCAAGATCGGCGTGCCGCCCGCGGCGGCGACGCAGTCCGCGACATAGCCGACGAGCGGGTTCGCGGTGATGCCGGAGAAGCCGTCCGAGCCGCCGCACTTCAAGCCGACTTTCAGCTCCGAGAGCGGGCACGGCTCGCGCTTGTCGCGTTCGGCGATGGCGACCAGCTCCTCCAGCGCGCGGATGCCTTGCTCGACCTCGTCGTCCGCCGCCTGTGCGCTGAAGGCGCGCACGCGCGTCGTGTCGAGATCGGCCGCTTCTGCCAGCAGCTTGTCCAGTTGGTTGGACTCGCAGCCGAGGCCGATGATGAGCACGCCGCCCGCGTTCGGATGCAGGGCAAGGGAGGCGAGGATGCGACGCGTGCGCGAGAGATCGTCTCCGAGCTGCGAGCAGCCGAACGGGTGCGTGAACGCGTGAACACCGTCGATGCGGCCGTCGAAGCGTGCGGTGCCGATGCCTGCGATGCGCTCGGCGGTACGCGCGACACATCCGACGGTGCACAGAATCCAGATTTCGTTCCGCGTGCCGACCCGCCCGTTCTTGCGCCGATAACCCATGAACGTGCTGGGCCACGGCGCGTGGGCGGCGCTGCCGGAGGCGTGCGCCGCCGCGGCGTGGGTTGCAGCTGCGGTGCTGGAGACGTGCGCCGCCGCCACGGCGGTCGAGGCGGTGCTGATCGCAGCCGCAGGGCCGTCCGCCGCGGCACGTCTCACCGCCGCAGCAACGGTCGAAGGTTCGGAACTTGCGCCGCCGGCGCCGCGGGTCTCAGCCGCATCGCCCGCCGAAACCGCAGCCGGCGCAACGCCCCACGCGTTCGCGCCCCCGCGATAAACGTATTCACTCAATCCTTCGAGCCGGGTCCCGAGATTGGCGGTGTGCACATGCTCGCCGGCCGCAATGGCCCGCAGCGCCCGGCCGATTGGCCATCCGTACTTGCGCACGGATTCGCCGGCGGCGATGTCGCGTAACGCCACCTTGTGCCCGCATGCGATCGGCGCGCGCGTGACGACGCGCCGGCCGTCGATCTCGACGCTTTCGCCCGCCGCCAGATCGCAGACCGCCACGGCCACATCGTCCCCGGGGGCGACGATGTGGACGCGGGCACGGTCGACTGCGTTCGCCAGGGTCGAACTCTCGCGGGAAACCGGTGTCATTTTCACCATTAAAGGGGGGCAACCGGCTTTTGTCCAGCCCCGTCGCCCCGTAGACTGCCGCGGGCCACACGGTTCGTCTCACGCTGACCGATCACTCGCTCACGCTCATATATGGTGAAACCGAAGACCGCGCCTGCCCGGCGCGCGCGCCCCGAAGTCGCCGCCGCGCCTCGTGTGAGCACCGAAAAGGGGCGGCCGTCCGCAGGCGGGGCTGACAAGAACCGCGCGCCGCGGCCCGCCGGGGCGGCGCCAGTGCGCTCGGGGAGCGCCGTCGCCGCGCCGAAGCTCGCAGGCTCGACCGCCGCGCCGAAGGCGGGCGCCGCTGCGGCCGCGAGCAAGACGGCCGGCACCGTCGCCGCGACGAAGCCGCACGCCACGCCCGCGGTGTCGGGCCCGGCCGCGAACGCCGCCATCCCCAAGCTCGCCGGCATCGACTCGCTGCGCGGTCGGCGTGCCACGATCAACGACATCGCGCGGCTCGCCGCGGTGTCCAAGAAAACCGTGTCGCGCGTCATCAACCAGTCCCCCTTCGTGAAGGAGGAAACGCGCGCGAAGATCGATGCGGTCATACGCCAGATCGGCTATCACCCCGACCCGCAGGCACGCGGGCTCGCGTTCCGCCGCGCCTTCCTGATCGGCCTCGTGTACGACAACCCGAACGCGCAGTACATCGTGAACATCCAGGACGGCGCGCTCGATGCTCTGCGCGGCTCGGGGTTCGAGCTCGTCGTGCACCCCTGCGATCGGCGCAGCGAGGACTTCATTCCCGGCGTGCGCCGGTTCATCGAGCGGCAGAAGCTGCACGGCGTGATTCTGCTGCCCCCGGTCTCCGAGGATCAGGCGCTGACGAAGGCGCTCCAGGAGATCGACTGCGCATACGTGCGTGTAGTGTCGGTGAAGCTCGATTCGCCGCATCACATGGTGCTGTCGAACGATCGCGAGGCGACCGGCGAGGTGGCGAAGTACCTCGAGTCGCTCGGCCATCAGACCATCGGCGTGATCGCCGGCCCGGCCCAGTACCGCTCGGCGCACGAGCGCCTCGCCGGGTTCCAGTCCGTGCTCGCCCAGCGCGGCATCACGCTGCCGCCGGAGTACATCGTCGAGGGCGCGTACACCTTCGACTCGGGCGTCGTGTGCGCTGAAGCGCTGCTCGCGCGTACGCCGCGCCCGACGGCGATCTTCGCCTGCAACGACGAGATGGCGGCTGGCGTCTATCGCGCGGCCTATCGGCTCGGCCTCAAGATTCCGGAAGATCTGTCGGTGGTGGGTTTCGACGACAGTCCGCTCGCCTCGCGGCTGTGGCCGTCGCTCACCACGGTGCGCCTGCCCATCCGCGACATGGGGCGGCTCGCCGCCGCAAAGCTGCTGCCGAGCACGTCACGGGACGACGCGGACAAGGCGGGCATGTCGCTCGTCGTGCCGCACCTCATCGTGCGCGACTCTTCCCGCCCGCCGCCCCGCTGAAGGGCCCCGGACAGGCCGGTCCCGGGCAGAAAATGACACCGGTTACCAAAGGCGGCTCTGCGGGTTATGATGGCCGCCCGAGGCCAAGCATTCGAGTCGTATGCCCCGCAGGCTTGTCTTACACGAGGACCGTCTGTTCCCCGCCGATCCGGCTGTGCGAGCGCTCGCGCGCGAGCTCTACGCCGGAGTGCGCGACCTGCCGATCATCAGCCCCCACGGCCACACCGATCCTGCGTGGTTTGCCTACGACCGGCCGTTCAGTAACGCCACCGAGCTGCTGCTCGCGCCCGACCACTACCTGTTTCGCATGCTGTACAGCCAGGGCGTGTCGCTCGCCGACCTCGGCGTGCCGGCCCGGGGCGTGAAATCCAACGCGGACCCGCGCGCGGCCTGGCGGCTCTTCGCACAGCACTTCTGTCTCTTCGACGGGACGCCCTCGGCGCTCTGGCTGAACTACGTCTTCGCGAAGGTGTTCGGTCTGGAGGTCGCGCTCGACGAGAGCACCGCCGATCTCTATTTCGATACCATCGGCGCCGCGTTGGCGACCCCGCAGTTCCGGCCGCGCGCGCTGTTCGAGCGCTTTCGCATCGAGGTGATCGCGACGACGGAGTCGCCGGTCGATCGGCTCGAGCATCACCGCGTGATCCGCGAGAGCGGCTGGAAGGGGCGCGTCATCACGACCTATCGCCCCGACCCGGTCGTCGATCCGGAGCACGAGCTCTTCCGCACGGCGCTCGCCGAGCTCGGCGAGCTCACCAACCAGGACGTGCAGAGCTGGCGGGGCTATCTCGAGGCGCATCGCGTGCGGCGTGCGGTGTTTGCGCAGGCCGGGGCCACGGCCACCGATCACGGGCACCCGACGGCGCTCACGGCCGATCTGTCGCCGCCCGAGTGCGAGAAGCTGTTCGCGCGCATCCTGCGCGGCCAGTTCAGCGACGCGGACGCGGAGCTCTTTCGCGCGCAGATGCTCGTCGAGATGGCGCGGATGTCGCTCGACGACGGCCTCGTCATGCAGATTCATCCGGGCGCGTTCCGCAATCACAACGCCAAGCTGTTTGCCGACTACGGGCGCGACATGGGCGCGGACATTCCACGCAGCGTGAACTACGTGCACGCGCTCAAGCCCCTGCTCGATCGCTTCGGGAACGAGCGCCGGCTCACGATCATTCTGTTCACGCTGGACGAGACGACGTACAGCCGCGAGCTGGCGCCGCTCGCGGGCCACTATCCGGCACTGAAGCTCGGGCCCGCATGGTGGTTCCACGACAGCCCCGAAGGAATGATGCGTTTTCGCGAGCAGACGACCGAGACCGCGGGCTTCTACAACACGGTCGGCTTCAACGACGACACGCGCGCGTTCCTGTCCATTCCGGCGCGGCACGATGTCGCGCGGCGCATCGACAGCGTCTATCTCGCACGACTCGTGGCTGAGCACCGGCTGGACGAGGAGTCCGCCCACCGCATCGTCCGGGATCTCGCGTATCGCCTGCCGAAGCAGGCCTACAAGCTGTAACGCCGCCGCTCGCCCGCGGCAGGACATTCGATTCGAGGAGAGAGCGCATGCGCGTCAAGACATTCCAGGCCACCCATCCTGACATGATCGTCGGGCTCGACACCGCCAAGCTGCGCAGCCTGTATCTGCTCACCGACCTCTTCGCGAGCGACGAGATTCTGCTGAACTACAGCCACGTCGAACGCATGATCATCGGCGGCGCGACGCCGGTGCGCGAGACGCTCACGCTGGAACCGGTCAAGGAGGCCGGTTCCAATCCGTTCCTCGCGCGGCGCGAGCTGGGTGTCATCAACATCGGCGGTCCGGGGCGCATCACGATCGATGGTCGCGAGTACGGCATGAAGCCGCGCGACGGGCTCTACGTCGCAATGGGCAGCGCGCACGTGACGTTCGCGTCGCTCGATGCGGCGACGCCGGCGAAGTTTTATCTCGTGAGCTCGCCGGCGCACGCGCGCTTCGAGACCGTGAAGATCTCGATCGACGAGGCGAAGCCGATGCAGCTCGGCTCGCTCGACACCTCCAACCAGCGCACGATCTACCAGTACATCCACCCGGACGTGTGCAAATCCTCGCAGCTGCTGCTCGGGCTCACCTCGCTCGAGCGCGGCAGCATCTGGAACACGATGCCGTGCCATCTGCACGATCGGCGTTCGGAGGTCTACTTCTACTTCGACATGCAGCCGAACGATCGCGTGTTCCACTTCATGGGGCAGCCGCAGGAGACGCGGCACATCGTCGTTGCGAACGAGCAGGCCGTCGTGTCGCCGCCGTGGTCGATTCACATGGGCGCGGGCACGAGCCGCTATGCGTTCATCTGGGCGATGGCCGGGGACAATCAGGACTACAAGGACATGGATCAGGTGCCGACGCCCACGCTGCTCTGATCCAGGGACCCGGCCATGACGAATCCTTTCGATCTCGGCGGCCGCACGGCTCTCGTGACGGGCGCGAACACGGGTATCGGCCAAGCGATCGCCATCGCACTTGCGCGCGCGGGAGCGAACATCATCGCCGCCGGGCGCACGCCGCCCGAGGAGACCGGCGCCGCAGTGAAAGCGGCCGGTCGCCGGTTCGAGGCGATCACGGCGGACCTCGCGGACGCCGCGAATGCCGGCGAAATCGTGCGGCAAGCGACTGCTCGCGGGCTCGCTATCGACATTCTCGTGAACAACGCCGGGATCATCCGGCGTTCGGACGCACTCGAGTTCACCGAGGCCGATTGGGACGCCGTCATCGACGTGAACCTGAAGTCGGTCTTCTTTCTGTGTCAGGCGGCGGCGCGCGAGATGATCGCGCGCGGGCGCGGCGGGAAGATCATCAACATCGCCTCGATGCTGTCGTTTCAGGGCGGTATTCGGGTGGCGTCGTACACGGCCAGCAAGAGCGGCGTCGCGGGGCTGACGAAGCTCCTCGCCAATGAATGGGCCGGCAAGGGCATCAATGTAAACGCCATCGCGCCCGGATACGTGGCGACCAACAATACGGCGGCGCTGCGTGCGGACGAGACGCGCAATCGCGAGATTCTTGCGCGCATCCCCGCGGGTCGCTGGGCGACGCCAGACGATATCGGCGGCACCGCAGTGTTTCTCGCATCAGCCGCGGCGGACTACGTGCACGGTGCGATCATTCCCGTCGATGGCGGCTGGCTGGCGCGCTAGCGCACCGTTCGCGAATGGGCGGCGCGCGCGGGTGAGCCCCGGCGTCGCGGCTCGGAGGGCGTACAATCCGGCGCCGTGACCCGGCGGCGCAAATCTCCCGAGATCGACTCCCTGAGGCGGCGCATCGCGAGCCGCGAGGCGGTCGACATCGACGAGCTCTACGGACTCGAGCCCGTATTCGAGCCGGACGCGACGCCTTCCGGCGTCGTGCCGGAGCAATTCGTCGCATGCCGCTGCCCCTATTGCGGTGAACGCCTCGAAACGCGCGTCGACCTGACTGCCGGCGAGCGCGAATACATCGAAGATTGCGAGGTGTGCTGTCGTCCCATCGAGTTCGCCATCGAGCTCGAGGACAACGGCGCGCTGCGTGCCGTGCGCGTGCAGCGCCTCGACTGAGACACATTCCGTTTCCAAGCCTGCAGAGGTCCCATGAACCGTCGATCCATTCTTGGATTTTCGCTGCTGGTTTCCGTCCTGGTCGTCGCGGGCGGGTGCAGTCGCGCGCCGGCGCCGGCGGCGACGGTCGCCAGCTCCACCACGCAGTCCGCCGGCGAGCAGTGGCAGAGCTTCGTGGATCGCTTCATCGAGGAGTCGTTCGTCGCGAATCCGTTCTTCGCGGTCGATGCCGGCCGCCACGACTTCGACGGCCGCGCGCCGGACTGGAGTGCCGCGGGTCTCGCGAAAGAGGTGGCGCGGCTCAAGGCCGCGCGCGAGGAGGCACAGAAGATCCCGGCCGACGCGCTGACGCCGGAGCAGCGGTTCGAGCGCGACTATCTCGTGAGCGGCGTCATCGATCGGCAGCTGTTCTGGCTCGATACGGCGCGGTTTCCCTTCAAGAATCCGGCGTGGTACATCGACCGTCTCGATCCCGATCCGTACCTCTCCCGCGAGTATGCGCCGCTCGAGAAGCGCATCGTGTCGTACACGGGGTATGCGAAGGCCATCCCGCAGATCGCGGCGGACATCCGCGCGAATCTCGAGACGCCCTTGCCGAAGAGCTTCGTCGAGCGCGGCATCGCGGGCTTCGGCGGGTACGCGTCGTTTTACCGCAGCGATGTGCCGAAGGTGTTCGCGTCCGTGCAGGACCCCGAGCTGCAGAAGCAGATGAAAGAGGCGAACGAGGCCGCCGCGAAGGCGATGGACGAGCTGAAGGAGTGGCTCGTCTCACAGCGCAAGACCGCGACCGACGACTATGCGCTCGGCCCGGATCTCTTCAGTCGGATGGTGAAGGAGACCGAGGGCGTCGACATCTCGCTGAAGGATCTGCAGGCGGCAGGTGAAGCCGACCTGCAGCGCAATCTTGCAGCGCTGAAGGATGCGTGCGCGCAGTACCTCCCGAAGGGCACGATGGTCGCGTGCATCGCCAAGATGCAGAAGCACAAGCCCAAGGACGGCACGGTGGCGACCGCGACGCGGCAGCTCGACGAGCTCCGCAGCTTCATCGCGGACAAGCACATCGTGACGATCCCGACGGATCAGCAGGCGCACGTGAAGGAAGCGCCGCCGTACAACGCGGCGAACTTCGCGTACATCAACATCCCCGGGCCGTACGAATCGAAGAACGTCGCGTGGACGTATTTCGTCGCGCCGCCCGATCCGTCGTGGTCGCCGAAGGAGCGCGAGGAGTACATCCCCGGCATCGCGGACCTGCTGTTCACGTCGGTGCACGAGGTGTGGCCTGGGCATTTCCTGCAGTTCCAGCACTCGGAGCGCAGTCCCTCCAAGGTTGCGCAGCTGTGGGTCGGCTACGCATACGCCGAGGGCTGGGCGCATTACGCCGAGGAGCTGATGTGGGAGAGCGGGCTCGGGAACGGCGATCCGGAGACGCACATCGGGCAGCTCTCGAATGCGCTGCTGCGCGACGTTCGGTATCTCTCGGCCATTGGCTTGCACACGCAAGGCATGACGGTGGCGCAATCGGAGAAGATGTTCCGCGAAAGCGCCTTCACGGACGTGGGCACGGCGCGCCAGCAGGCGGCGCGCGGCACTTACGATCCCGCGTATCTCAACTACACGCTCGGCAAGCTGATGATCCGCAAGCTGCGTGCGGATTGGATGGCGGCGCATCCGGCGGACGCGAACCTTCCGGCGGACTCGCCGCAGCGGTGGCAGGCCTTCCACGACAAGTTCCTGTCGTACGGCGGTCCGCCGATTCCGCTCGTGCGGCGCGAAATGATGAAGGATGCGCCGGGCGGGGAAAGCTCGCTGCTCTGAGTCCAGGCGAGTGGTCGAAGGCGGTTGCGCGTGGCGACGGAACGCGCGGCGAAACGCGCGCCGCATCCTGCAGGGGCGTTTGGCCGAGACGCTTCTCTCGTGCTGAAGCGCTTGCTCGCGACCGGCGCGAGCAGGCGCGGCCACGACTACTTCTTTCCTTCGGAGCCTTCGTGTGAGCGTGCCCGGAGCGTCTCAGGCTCCTTCGCGGTAGCGGGCAGCGTGTACTGCTGCTCGATCGCTTCGCGAATCCGCGCGCGACTTTCGGCCGGTGTGAGGCGGCTATCGTGCTGGACGGCCCGCGCCGTTGCGGCGAGGCCGCTGTCCTTGATGGCCTCCCGAAACCACGCAGCGTAGTCGCCGTTCCGCAAGTGATACAGCCAGGTCTCGTCGTCGACGCCCTCGGCGAGCTGCAGGAACTGAATGAGATTGGGCGCCCGGAGGTTGAGCTTCTTGTCGGCACCCCGGAAGTAGAAGCTGCGTTCGCGCGGCAACTCGCCCTCGGCGTACTTGCGCGTGTGCCGCCGCCGCTCGGTGCGGCTTGGCGCGATCTTCAGGTGCACCGGCGCGCTCGCGCCGACATGCCACAGCAGCGCGTGGCCCGGCGCCACGTCGTCATCCGAGACGTCCGGCACCTCGGTGCTCACCGCTTTGCCAAGCGCGCGAAAGGCCGCGCCCGGATTCTTGCCGACGACGATGAGCGTCTGCACGGCGCGCAACGTCTTCGGCGCGATGAGCTCGGGATGCACGCTGATCTGCAGCACGCCGGTCAGCCTCTCCGGCAACGCGAGCGGACCCGGCTCGAATTCCGCCGGCAGCACATGATGAGCTTCATCGATCAGCAGCCAGTGCGGCCGACCGGAGCGCGCGCGCAGCTCCTGCAGCCGCGGCGCGAGGCTCGCGAAGAACGCCGGCCGGTCCGCGATCGGCAGCCCGACGAGATTCACGATGCAGCTCGTCTCCGGCTTTGCCAGAAGCTGCACCACCTCATCCACCGCGGGCGGCCGCGTCGGTGCGCCGATCACTACCGCGCCCGCGAAGGCGTCGTAGTCCCCCTCCGGGTCGATGACGCAGAAGGTGTACTTCTGATCGGCGAGGCGCTCGAGAAAGCCGGTCGCGAGCGTCGATTTGCCGCTGCCCGAAGTGCCGATCAGCAGCACGTTCTGCCCGTACGGCGGCAGCTTGATCTGCGTGCCGTCCGCTTCAGTACCGACGAGGATGTGATGGCGCGTGAGACGGTGCTCGTACGAAGCAAGATCGTCTTTCAGCAGGGCGTCGATCAACTCGGCCACACCAGCGCCGTGATCGCTCTGCGTGACGATGTCGGCGGCGTCCTTGAGCGTCGGTAACGCATTCGCGACCACCGCTGCACACTCGCACGCGCGCAGCAGCGCGTGATCGTTCTCCGCATCGCCGATCCCCACCGCGTTGTGCGGCGAGAGCCCGAGGCGCTCGAGGGCGCGCAGCAGCCCGGTCGCCTTGTTCACGCCTGCGGGCAAGATCATCACCGCGCCCTTGTTGAAGATCACCTGCAGCTCGAGGCCGAGATCGCGAATGGTGGCGAGCACGGCGCTCTCGTGCGGCTCCCAGGTCGCGACGATGACTCGCCCTTGCGAGAGCGGCTCGACGCCGCGCTCGCGCAATCGCGCGACGAACGCGTCAGGAGGCGGCGATGCGAGCGCTTCTTCCGTGCGAGTCGCGGGGTGATAGAGCAGGGCGCCGTTCTCGGCGACGACGTACTCGAAGAGATCCAGGCGCTCGCAGACGCGCTGCAGATCGTCGATCTGGCGTCCTGTCACGAGCAGCAGACGGCGGCCCGACGCGATCAGCCGCTCGAGCGCCGCGAGCGTGTCGGGCAAAACCTTACCGTGACTCGCGAGCGTGCCGTCGTAGTCGCAGCAGAGGGCGAGATAGCGCATGCCACCGATGAGCAAGCGCCGTTCCGAAAGCGGAGCCTGGACGGTAAAGGCCGGCGGACGCGACGCGCATCGTCCCGCGGCTGCGGCCCCGAAGGGGCGCGATCAGTCTTTGCGGAACGCGGCTTGGCGTCGGCGTGCTTCGGCCGCGATCTTGACGCGCTTGGCCTTCATCTGCTGCAGCAGGCCCGTGAGGGCCCAGCCGCCCGCGATGCCGATCAGCATGGCGAGCACGGAAACGGTGTTGTCATCCATTGGAATGGCGGCGAAGAACTGCGGCACGGCACGCACCGCGTCGACGACGGTCGTCGGATCAGTCATTGGAATCAGAACCCCCGAAATGGTGCGCATCGAACATAACAGCAGAAGCGTCCGTGCGGGGAGTCGCCCGATGGCGACTTTTGGAATTCTCGAAGTCCATCACGCGCTCGGCGGCGGCAAATTTCGGCCACGCTCGCGCTTCGCGCCGTGCGCGAGAGCTGCAGGCGGGTCGGCGCCCGCCTGCGACGAATTCATCTCAACGAGACGACCAGCTTCGCCGAGTGGCTGCGCCAGTTGATCGGGATCACGAACGAGCGCACGTTCGGCCCGCTCGGAAGCTCCGGCTTCTCGCCTGCAAGCACGCTCGGTACGGAGATGACGAAGTCGCGCCCGAAGTCCTTGCGTGCGTTGCCCGAGATGGTGTTCGCCACCTCGCCGACGAGGTCACGCATGGTTTCGTGGCTGAAATCGCTCTCCTGCATCTTCATCAGCAGCACGGTCAGCATCGCTTTCGGCGCCGTGAAGTACACGATGCCTTCGCGCTTGCCCGTGATGTTGATGACCCCGGTGTACTCGTGTACGGAAGGCGACCCTTCCGTCACGAGGTACGGCGACCCGATCGAGGCCGGCTGTTGGGCCGCCACCTCGAAGTAGTTGGTCGTCCCCTCGACGAATGTCTTGAGCTCGCTTTCCTGAATCATCGGATTAGCTCAGCGATTGCTTCGTTCAGTTGCCGATCCGTGAACGGCTTGTTCAAGAAGCCGTTCGCACCCTTCTCCATTGCCTCCACCGCCGTCGCCTTGTCGGCCAGTGCCGAGATCACGAGAATCCGCACGGCGGGCTTGATCTTCACGATGTTCTCGATGCACTCGATGCCGTCCATCTGCGGCATCGTCAGGTCCATCGTCACGACATCGGGATCCATCTTGCGGAACATCTCGAGCGCTTCGAGTCCGTTCGACGCCGTACCGACGAGCTCGAGCTCCTCGAAGCTCTGCGAGCGCTCGATGCGCCGGCGCATGATGTTCGAGTCGTCCACGATCATCAGTTTGAAGGAGCGGCGCGCTCCGTTGCTGCCATTCTTCACTGCTGCGTTCATGATGCGTCTGCTTTCCAAGTCCTGAATCCGCTCAGGCGACCGCGGTGCTCGCCTCTTCGCTGCTCGCCGGCAGTGAGACCTTGAAGCGCGTGAACTTGCCCGGGTTGGTCGTCACCCCGATCTTGCCGCCGATCGCATAGACGCTCTTGGCCACGACGTCCATGCCGACGCCGCGGCCGGCATCCATCGAGACGTGCTCCTGCGTCGAGAAGCCCGGCCGGAAGATCAGCGCCATCGCCGCGCGCGTGTCCATCGCGGCCGCTTCTTCCGGCGTCACGATCTGCTTGCGCACCGCCGCCGCTTTCAGCTGCTCCGGCAGGAGCCCGGCGCCGTCGTCCTCGAACATCAGCTCGAACCCTTCTGCGCCCTTCCTGAATTCGATACGCACCGCGCCGACGTCGTCCTTGGTGTGCGCGCGGCGCACTTCCGCGCTCTCGATGCCGTGGACGGCCGAGTTGCGCAGCATCTGGATCAGCACGTCCTTCAGCGTCGGGATGTAGGCGCGCGGGATATCCGCGATGCCCGAGAGCGACAGCTTGAATTTCTTCTTGTGGTCGTGCGCCAGGCGCTCGGCCAGCGCCTGCAGCGTCTGCGCCAGCTCCTCTCCCGGCGTCTTGCCGCCCGCGCCCTTGGCGCTCTCGACGGGGGCACTGTCGCGCAGGGCAGAGAGGCGCGAACCGAGCTCGCGCACGCTGCGCAGATGCGCCAGTAGCTCGTCGAGCTTCAGCACCATCGGCAGGAAGTCGTTGCCCGAGAGGTCCGGCTTCTTCTTCAGCTCGCCGACCATGTCCTCGAGCGCATGCGTGCGGCTCGCGACGCTCATCAGATTCAGCGCCGAGGCCTCGCCCTTGATCGAGTGCAGCTCGCGGAAGAGCCCGTCGAGCTTCTTGCGGAACTCCGAGTCGCTGCGCGCCGGCTCCTTCATGATGGCGTTGACGAGCTGCAGGCCCGTCTCCGTCGCATCGAGGAAGGACATGAGCTGCACCGGATCGATGTGCATCACGCCGAGCATCATGTCGACCTGCTGGTTCGCGTTCTCCTGCGACTCCTGCAGCTCTTTCGCGAGCATCACGCTCGCCGTGATGTCGCCGACCGACACCAGCACGTGCTTGACCCCTTGCGGGCCCATGACGCGGTGGAAATCGAACTGCAGATAGCGCGCCTCGCGCTGCCCGGTCGCCGTCTCGACGTGAATCTCGAGCTGGCCGAGCGGGTTGATGCTCTTCATCAGGTTCTCGTGCGCGCGATCGCCCCAGAGCAGCTTGATGTACTTCATGGCCGTCGCGAGCGTCGCGGGCGGCACGAGGTCCTTCAGCAGCTCCTCGAAAGCGAGGCCGGCAAAATCGGAGCGGCCGAAGAGACGCGTCAACGCGTCCGACCACACCGAGCCGATCTTGTAGTCGGCGTCGAGCAGGAAGAAGCCTTCCTTCACGGTGCGCAGAATGTCGCGCGTCTGCTCCTGCGCTTCGCGCGCCGCGCGCTCGCTGCGACCACGCGTGAGCTGCAACCACGCGGCGGCGGCCGCGAGGACGAGAGCGGCGAGCACACCGGTGGACAGCAGGACGCGCAGCCGATTGGCGCCCGTGGAGACTTCAGTCTGCAGCCGGCCGGCCACCGCGGCCAGCAAGCCTTGCATACGCTTGGCATTCTCACGCGCGAAGAGCTGCGCGCGCTTCACGTCCGCGTAGTGCGTCTTGCCTTCGGGCGAAAGCGAGCTGCCCGCTTCGTCGGAGTCGACGTACGGCTGGCCCGTGAAGTCGACGACGGGGTCGATGACCGGGCCGTACTGCTGCCAGAGCGCGAGCGCCTGCTGAACCTGCGGCGAGTCCTTGAAATCGCCGAGCTGCTTCATGTCCTTGTCGACCCGATCGACCGTCGCGCGCATATCGGCGAGCGCCTGACCCGCGTACGCGCGCGTTTCGAGGCGGTCGCGCAGCGAGTTCAGCTGGGCTTCGATCGTGCTCGGATAGGTCTGCAGCACGCTGGCCGTCTGCAGCGCCGTCACGTTCGCATTCATCTGCGTGGCCAGACGGAAGCCGGCAAGCAGCACGCCGCCCATCACCAGCAGCAGCAACGTGCCGACACCGACGGTAACGAGTTGGCGGCTGCGGTCTGCTCCAGAAAGATTCATGCAAGTTCTCCGCGGGGCTGCCGAGCGCTCAATTGCTCGGCAGGTTGAAACGGATGGTCGTGCGTGCCGGCACTTCCTGCGGCACGTTGTCGATCACGAGCGGCTCGTAGCGCCAACGCCTCACGGCCGCGATGGCCGCGCGGTCGAAGGTGCCGGCGGGCTCCGCCGAGACGACGCGGATGTCGATCGGCTCGCCCGAGGTGCTCACCGTGAACTCCACGGTCACCGAGCCGCTGATCTTCTGCGCGAGCGCGCGCTCGGGATATTCCGGAGCGGTGTAGCGCGTGCGCTTGAGCTTCGACTGCAGATCCACCTGCGGGCTGCCGGCATTCGCGGCGGCGGCCGGCTTCGCCTGATTGCGACGCGACAGGCTCGCCTGACGGATCGCGTCGATATCCTTCTGATCGGCGCCCCAGCGCTTCGCCTGCGTGAGATCCGCTTCCATCTGCGCGGTCTTGTTGTCGCGGCCGTAGGCGCTCGCCCGATCGAGCAGCTTCGTCGCGAGCTCGCGCGAGCCGGCGGCGAGATACGAGTTGTTCGGATCGACGCTCTGCAGCTGCGTGAGATAGAACGCGGCGCTGTCGTTCGCCGGATCGACGAGGCGACCGTCCTTGACGCGCGCCTGCGCGGCGCCGACGAGCTCGGCGATCTGCGCCGCTTGCGCGCGCTGCTTCTGCGACTGCAGGTCGCGGTTGAAAGCATTCAGCTCGGATGCGCTGACGCCGAGCGAGCGCGCTTCGGCAACAAAGCGATCCACGTCCGAGGACTTGTTGTTGAGGAACGCTTCGCGCGCCTTGCGCAAGTAGGCGGAGGCGATGTCGCGCTGCACGCGCTGGGCGGCGCTCGCGGCGGCCGGACCCATGTCCTTCAGCTGACCGAGATAGCCCTCGGCGCTGTCGTCGGAATCGCCGAGGCGCCCATCTTTGATGCGCTCCTGCGCGAGATTGACGAGGCGGCTCTGGCGCAGATCATCCTGGCGCTGCTTGATCTCCGCGCGCCACTTCGCGATCTGCGCATCCGGCACCGAGCCCGACTGCTGCGCGCCCTTCACGAGCGAGGCGGCGCGGTCGAGATTGTTGTCGGCGAGCATCTTGGTGATCTGCGCGGTCGCGAGCTTGCCCTCGAGCTCCTTGTTGCGCGGGTCTTCCGGCGTTGCGGCCTTCAGGTGCGCGAGTGCGAGCGCGGCTTCGTCATAGCGCGCGGCGCCCAGTGCTTCGTCGAACCGCGCGCTCAGCACGGAGGCGATGCGCTTCAGGCCGTCGCTCGCTTCGCCGTTCGCAGGGTCCGCCTTCACGGCAGAGCGGTAGTAAAGGAGAGCGTTGTCATTGTTCGGCTCGGTGTAGCGGCGCTCGCGCATGGCAGCGCGCGCCTTCTCGAGCAGCTCGTCCACCGTGCCGTTCACGAGCGTCATGTCGACGACCGGCGCCTTCTCCGGGACGACGTCGTCGTCCGAAATGTTCGCCGCATCGGCCGAAATCGAGACACTCGCGCGCTTGCCATCATCCGCCACGGGTGCGCTCGGCGTCGCCGGCGTGCGCATGAAGAACCAGAACGCTGCGGAGGCCACGACGACCGCCGCGAGTCCCACGCCGATCATGAGCATGGGCTTCTTGTTGCCGGAGCCCGAGCCCGACGCGCTGCTGAAGTCGGCGCCGGTGTGCGCCGACTCGACGGTGATCGGCGCGGCCGCGCTCGACGAGTAGAGCGAGCTCTTGCCGCTGCCGCCGCCGGCAGGGCGACGCGCGATGGCGTCGGCGACGGCGCCGTCGATCACGGCGGCCGCCTTGCGTCGATCGATCGGGATCGACAGCACCGCGAAGACGTTCGTGCCTTTCAGCGCGAAAGCGGTCTGCTTCTCGGCCTCCGCGTTCGCGAACACCAGCGTGACGACGTGCGGGACCTGTGAGTTGACGCGCTCGATATCGCCGCGCAAATCGTCGACGTCGCGCGCATCCACTGCGAGCAGCTGCACTCTGCGTGAGCCCGCCATCTGCTCGAGGGCGGTGGCGATGGAATCGACGGGGCGAACGGCGGTGGCACCCGAGAGCGCTTCGCCCATTTCCAGCAGGAAGTCATCGCGCGTCGTGACCGCGATGATTTCGGCTGTGGCCCGGGCAGAAGAATGAGTCGGAGCGGAGCCTTCGGCACCGTCGTGCGGGCGCGCTGATGATGGACTGGGCACAGGTATAACTCCCTAAATCCTGGAACTGGCTCAATCTCGATTTTTGGTTCGATCCGCGGCGCGCAAGCGAATCGCTCCCGCAGAGTTGCCAGGGAGCATAAAGAGGCGCCGCACCATCTCCTTGCGTCAGTTCACAATAATGAGAGCCCACGTCGGCGCTCCCCGACGCTTCCCACAAAACGAGAGCGAGCGCGCGTTTTGTCACCTTAGTACGACGTGTCCAGCCCGCGCCAAACGTCTCTGTTCGGCGACCCGGCACGGCCCAAAGTCGCAAGGAACGGCCACGAGCCGGGAAGTAGCCGTTATGTCCAGTGATCGCCTACTCTTCGGGGGGATTCGCGGGATACAGAGCTCACTTCTATGCGCGCATTGAAAATTGCGGGAATCGTCGTGGCCGCCCTGGTGCTGCTCGTGGTGCTGGCACTCGGGGCGCTGCTGCTGTTTGTGAATCCGAACGACTATCGCGACGACATCGCGAAGCTCGTCGAGCAGAAAACGGGGCGGCCGCTCACGATCGGCGGCGACCTTGGGCTGAAGGTGTTCCCGTGGATCGCGCTCGACATTCACGACGTGACGCTCGGCAATCCGCCCGGCTACGGCAACGAGCCGTTCCTCACGGTGCAGCGGGCGAGCGTCGGCGTGAAGCTGATTCCGCTGCTGAGCAAGCGCGTGGAGGTGAGCCGCGTGGCCATCGACGGCCTCGCCATGACGCTCGTGAGCCGCAGCGAGACCGAGAACAACTGGAAGGATCTCGGCTCGCAGACGTCGGCCGAAGCGCCGAGCTCGGGACCGCCGCCCCAGGCGTCGATCGGCGGGATCGACATCTCGAACTCCTCGCTCGTCTATCGCGACGAGGCGAAGAAGAGCGTGACGCGGCTGACCGGTCTCGAAGTCCATACGGGTGCGCTGGGCAGCGGCGAGCCGGTGAAAGTGGCGCTGAAGGTCGACTACGACGAGGGGGCGCCGCCTGCAATTGCCCGGGTTGCCATGCAGGCGACGGTGCGGATGCTGGCGCAGAACACACTGATCGAGGTCAAGGATCTGGACGCGAACGCCAAGTGGTTCGGCGCGCCGTCGCAGGAATCCGGCGCGACCGCAAAGCCCGCCGCGGCCGCCAAGCAGAGCGAGCCGCTCGATCTCGTCGTGCGCTCGGACGCGCTCACGATCGACACGAAAGCCGAAACGCTCGCGCTGTCGATGTTCGACGTCAAGGTGGGCGAGCTCCCCATCAAGCTCACGGCCAAAGGCGCGCGTCTCTTCGGGGACTACGTGATCGACGGCAACCTCGGCATCGAGAAGACCTCGGCGCGCAAGCTCATGCAGTCGTTCGGCATCGAGCCCCCGGTCACGAGCGATCCCAAGGCGCTCTCCGTGTTCGCGCTGAAGAGCGACTACTCCCTGACGCCAAGAGAGGCGCTGCTCAAGGCGCTCGATCTGACGCTGGACGACACCCACATCCGGGGATCGGCGGGCGTCGAGGACCTGGAGGCCATGTCCCTGCGTTTTGATCTTGGAGTGGATGCAATCAACGTGGATCGCTACCTGGCCCCAACCCCGGAGAAGAAGGACGGCGCACCGGCGCCGGCCTCTGCGGCAGCGGCCAAGCCGCCCACCGAGCTGCCCCTCGACGCGCTCCGCGAGCTGAACGCGCGGGGGCTGCTGCGCATCGGCAAAGCCACCGTCACGCAAGTGCCGTTCACGGACGTCCGCCTGCCGCTCGATGCCAAGGACGGTCGGGTCCACCTCGGACCAACGCAGGCCAAGCTGTTCGGCGGCGGCTACAACGGGGACATCCTGCTCGATGCGCGGCCCGCGAAAGCCACCCTTTCGCTGAACGAGCACGTGAAAGGCGTCGACCTCGGTGCGCTGCTGAAGGCCAGCCTGGATACGACGCGTGTTGCCGGCAAGGGCAATGCCAACGCTCAGCTCACCGCTTCGGGGAACACGGACGTCGCGCTGTTCAAGTCGCTCGCCGGCAAGATCGACTTCGACGTCAAGGATGGGGCCATCAACGGCATCGATCTCTGGTACGAAATCCGCCGCGCGCTGGCGCTCTTCAAGCAGCAGGCGCCCCCGGCACGAGAGGCCGGCCCGCCCAAAACCGCGTTCAACGCGCTGTCGGGCTCCGCTGTCGTCGACAACGGTGTCCTGCGCAACGACGATCTCATCGCGGACATGACGTACCTGAAGGTGAAGGGCAAGGGCACGCTGGCCCTGGAATCACAGGCCGTCGACTATCACCTCACCGCAGAGGTGTACAAGCTGCCGCCGTCCGAAGAAGCGCAGCTTGCCGACCTCAAAGCCGCCGAAATACCGGTCACGATCACCGGTACGCTCGCCGACATGAAGGTGCGGCCGGATGTCGAGGGCTACCTCAAGTCGCGCTTCAAGAAGAAAGCCGACGAGAAGATCGAAGAGAAGAAGGAGGAACTGAAGAAGAAGCTGAATGACAAACTGAAAGGTCTCTTCGGGAAGTAGGCATGCGCGCACTGCTGTTGCGCATTCGCGGCTTCAGTGCCCGCATCCGGAGCGATGCGCATGCCGTAAATCAACCACTTGAGGCGCGAGCGGCGATGCGCGCGCATGTTGTGGGTATTTACAAGCAGGAATACATTTTGCTTTTAGTTGTTGTTTGCTTTTAGCTGTTGTGAACAATCATTCGTTGTGACCGTCTTATCGTAACGGCTAGCACCGAAGTAGAGGAACATCACGTTTCGTGGCGAAGGATGGATTTAAGTTAAGGCTGAAGCTCGCGATGCCACGGTGCGAGCTTCGCACACGATTAGTCGATTGCACGGGAGGGAAGGACGATGCGACCGCACTCTTCTGACCATCCGGATCCGGCCCGCCGTTCCGAATTCATCGATTCGCTGAGCTCGTTCAGCCGCAACCATCGAGCGCAGCGCTGGGAAGGCACCTTCGGCCAGTTCCTCGAGCAGATCCTGCCCGCGAACCCGAATGCGATGGTTCGTTCGAGCCACGAATACATCTGGGACATGCTTCGCTGGCATGGCCGCGGAGCCGATGTGGATGAGACGGCAAGATCACGCGAGCTGTTTCGCCGCGATTTGTTCGGAATAGACGAGCCGCTGACGCGGCTCGTCGAGTATTTCAAAGCCGCAGCGGCCGGTTCCGATGTCGGCAGACGTCTGTTGCTGCTGCTAGGGCCCCCCTCGGGCGGCAAGTCGACGGTGGCGATCCTGCTGAAGCGCGGGCTCGAAGAGTACAGCCGTACCGACGAGGGCGCGCTCTACGCGATCAAGGGCTCGCCGCTGCGCGAGAACCCGCTCAATCTGGTGCCTACGAGTCTGCGGCCCCAGTTCCGCGAAACGTACGGTGTCGACATCGAGGGCGAGCTCTCGCCGTGGGCGCGCGAGTACGTCGAGCGAGAGTTCGACGGCGAGTTCATTCGCGTGCCCGTCGAGCGGGTCTTCCTGTCGGAGGCGCTGCGCCAGGGTATCGGCACCTACGCGCCGCACGACCCGACGACGGCGGACATCGCCGATCTCGTCGGCTCCGTCGACCTCGCGAAGGTCGCGCAGATCGGCGACGAAGGCGATCCGCGAGCCTGGTCGTGGTCGGGTGCCGTGTATGCCGCGAGCCGCGGCATGCTCGAGATGATCGAAATCCTGAAGGTGAAGCGCGAGTTCCTCTATCTGCTCCTGACGATGACGCAGGAGAAGAACGTCAAGGTGTCGCGCTTCCCGCTGATCCACCTCGACGAGACGATCCTCGCGCATACCAACCTGGCGGAATTCCACAAGTTCCTGCAGGAGAAGGAGAACGAGGCGCTGCTCGACCGCATGGTCATCATCAAGGTGCCCTATGCGCTGTCGTACAAAGACGAGTCGCGCATCTATCAGAAGCTCGTCTCCGGCGCGCCGGCCTTCCGCAACGTGCACCTCGACCCGCACGTGCTGAATCTCGCGTCGGTGTTCGCCATCCTGACGCGCCTCGCGAAGCCCGAGCGCGAAGGGCTCGACGTCGCGAAGAAGCTGCGTCTCTATGCCGGCGAGGCGGTCGAAGGCGTGCCGGAGTCCGAGGCCCAGCGCCTGCGCAACGAAGCGCCCGACGAGGGGCTCACGGGCATCAGCCCGCGCTTCATCATCAATGCGATTTCGAACGCCATCACCCGCAGCAACGCGCACAGCCTGACCAGCATGGAGCTGCTCCTCGCGCTGAAGGACGCCATCGAGCACGATGCGCGCATCGATGCCAAGCAGAAGAAGGCCTGGATCGATCACCTCGTGACGGCGCGCAAGGAGTTCTACAACCGCTGGGTGAAGGAAGACGTGCATCGCGCGATGTTCGCGTCCTTCGAGGAAGAGGCGCAGCAGCTGCTCGAGAAGTATCTCGACGAGGTGGAAGCCTCGCTCGATCACCGGCAGGTCACGGACCCGATCACGGGCGAGACGCGCCCGGCGGACGAGCGCTTCCTGCGCTCCGTCGAGGAGAAGATCAAGGTGTCCGACTCGGGCAAGCTCTCGTTCCGCCAGGAAGTGGTGCGCAAGGCCATGGTGGCCTTCAAGGCCGGCGAGAAGTTCAAGCTGGCGAGCCACGCGCGCATGCGCGAGGCGATCGAGCAGTATCTCTTCGACGAGCGGCGCGACGTGCTGCGTCTCGTGACGTCCACGGCGCGGCCGGACGAAGAGGCTCGTCAAAAAATTTCAGTGGTACAGCAGCGGCTCATCAGCGAGTATGGATACGACGAGCACAGCGCCAAGGAGGCATTGAGCTACGTGACCACGCTTCTCGCACAGGAGTAGCAGTCACGATACAGAACGCGGAGAGGCAATGGACGAACGCGGCGGTAGTACTCCTCTCGGGCTGACGAAGTGGTACGAGCTGTTTTCGCGCGGTGCGCGCGACTGGCTCCGCCATGATGAGAAGGTGCGGGATTCGGTTCGCGAGCACCTCCCGCAGATCGTAGCGGGCGCAGACGTCATCAACGACGGCGCCAAGACGGTGCGAGTGCCGGTGCGGATGCTCGAGCACTACCACTTCCGCCTGCGCCGTCCCGAGGATCAGCAAGGCGCCGGTCAGGGCAAAGCCAAGCCGGGCGACGTCCTGCAGAACCCGTCCCGCCAGCGCGGTGCGGGCGAGAAAGGCCCGGGCGGGCAGGACGAGGGCGAGATGCAGCTCCTGCTGGAGCTGAAGATCGACGACATCGTCGACTGGCTCTGGGAGGAAATGCAGCTTCCCAATCTCAAGGCCCGCGTCGGACCCTCCGACGAGACGGACTGGATTCGCGAAGGATGGGATCGGCGCGGCGCCCGTTCCCGGCTGGATCGGCGCCGCTCCTTCAAGCAGCTCGTCAAGCGTCGCGCGAACCCGAATGCCACGCCCACGTTCACGGATGAGGACCTGCGCTTCCGTCAGCTCGCCCGCCGCAAGCAGCCCGCCGTACACGCCGTCGTGTTCTTCATGCTGGACGTGTCGGGAAGCATGTCCGACCGCGACCGCAAGCTCGCGAAGTCCTTCTTCTTCTGGGTCGTTCAGGGGCTGCGGCGCGAGTACCGGTCGATGGAGACCGTGTTCGTTGCGCACACGACCGAAGCGTGGGAGTTCACGGAGCCCGAGTTCTTCCAGGTCAGCGGCACCGGCGGTACGGTGGCGTCCACCGGCTTCCAGAAGGTCCACGAGATCATCGAGGAGCGGTACAACCCCGCACGCTGCAACATTTATCTCTTTTATGCGTCTGACGGGGACAACTCCGTGGGCGACGCGAACCTCGCGCGCGAGGCGCTGAAGAGCATCGCCGAGGACGCCTGCTACACGGGGTACGTGGAGGTCTCGTCGGGGCTCTCGCGGCAGCTCGCCACGGAGACCGGACGGCTCTACGCGGAGCTGGCCGCGAGCGGCTTCGCCGCCGGCAGCTACGCCCTGAACGACTACGACGACGTCTGGGGTGCGGTCCGACACTTCTTCACCGCTGAGAACAAGGCGCTCGAGAGCTCTCCATGAGTGAAGACTGGAAGTCCTACGTTCGCCGCATCGAAGAGCTTGCGGCCCGTTCCGGTCTCAATTTCCACCCTGTCGATTTCGAGGCTGTCCCGGACAGCTTCATGATGGAAATCGCCGTGTACGGGCTGCCGGTGCGCATGCCGCACTGGTCGTTCGGCGTGCGCTACATCTATCAGCTCATCCAGCGGCACATGGGCAACTCGCGGCTGTTCGAGGTGGTGTTCCCCGGCAACCCGGGGCACGCGTACCTCGCTGCGAGCAACGGCCTGGCGGAAAACATCCTGGTAACCGCACACGTGCTCGGCCACGCGGATTTCTCGAAGAACAACCTGCTGTTCAAGCGCTGCCAGGAGCAGGTGAGCGAGCACATCGTCGAGCACGCTGCGAATCACGCCCGCCAGATCCAGCAGGCCATCGAGTCGTACGGCAAGGAACGTGTCGAGACCGTGCTCGACGCCGCCTTGGCGCTCGAGCAGCACATCGATGTCGACCAGTCGGTGCGGCGGCCGAAGTACCCCGAGTACCTACCGGACCCGAAGCCGCTGGTCGACGACGAGTTCCGCAAGCGCTTCGCGTCGCTCGATCCGCAGGCCGCGAGCACCATGACGGAGGTGCGCAAGAAGGCACCGATCCCGCTGCATCCCGAGCGCGACCTGCTCTGGTTCATCGCGAACTACGCGCCGGACCTCGAGAGCTGGGAGCGCGACATCTTCCTCGCCGTTCGCGAGGAGTCCTTTTATTTCTATCCCGTGTTCGCGACCCAGATCATGAACGAGGGATGGGCGTCGTACTGGCACGCGCGCCTGCTGCGAGAAGCGGACTTCGTGCCGCAGCAGGCGTATCTCGACGCCATCAAGTGTCACTCGGACGTCGTGCGGCCGATCGCCGCGGACCAGCAGATCGCGCTCAGCATCAACCCGTACCACCTCGGGTTCTCGCTCTGGGAGAAGGTCATCGAAGCCGAAGGGCTCGATGCCGCGCGCAAGATCATGGTGCAGGACGACGACTTCAGCTTCGTGCGCAACTACCTGACGCGCGAGCTGGCCGACGAGCTCGGCCTCTTCCGTTTCAACGCCCGTGCGGACGGACAGATCAAGGTGCTGGAGCACGATCTCCCCGCCCTGCACGAGAGCCTGCTGCACCAGAAGTACAACTTCGGCGCGCCCAGCGTGTTCGCAAAGCACGTGCGCGTCGATGGCACGCTCGAGCTCTATCACGATCACGTGGTCGACGGGCGCGGGCTCGATCTCGAGCGTAGTCGAAAGGTGCTGGAGTACGTCCACCGTGTGTGGCGGCGGCCGGTCGTCCTGCAGACGGTGGACAGTCAGGGCTCCGGGCTCGAGATCAAATCGTCCTGAGACGCGCACCCCGCGCGTCGAGCGCTTGCGGGGCGCGCAAGCGGGCTACGGCACCAGCCACTCAGCTCTTCGCCGGCGGCTCCGGATCGCGCCACGCTTCCTCGTCCTGCGAAGTCACGATCGCAACCGGGTCGCTCGCCGGGAAGGATGCGGCCAGCGCTTCATCCAGCTCTTGCTGAATACGGTGCCGTTTGGCGGCCGCGAGCGCCGCCCGGTTCGCCGCTTCCAACGCGGCTTGCTCTTCGTCGCGCGTCTTCATGCGAATGGTCATGTGGATGACGGTCAGGCTCGCCTCACAGGGTTCTGCCGTTCCGTCTCGTCGTGTTCCGGATCGACCGGCGGATCGTGAATCGGTTCATTCTGCCGCGGATCTTCCGGTGTCGGCGCACCCGGGGTGGTGGGCTGGAACACGGGCTTGTCGTGCTCGTTCGGCGGAGTTCTCGGCTCGGGCATTGGCAATTCCTCCTGTAGTTTCTCAAGCCGTCGCGCCCCGCAAAGTTCCACGGTGTGCACGCCGCGCGGGCTAGCCGCACGCGTGGGCGCGGGAGTAGGCTTGAAACCCGCCGGCCGCTCGAGACCGGTGCGTCGTTCCCGGGGAATGCACTATGGGATACACGACACGCGACATCCGGAACATTGCCCTTGTCGGCAACGCGGGTGCCGGCAAGACGCTGCTGCTCGAGGCTCTGCTGCTACAGGCAGGGGTCATCCGGAGCAAGGGCAGTTTGCAACGGGGATCGACAGTCTCCGACTTCGATCCCCAGGAAAAACGCCTCCAGCACTCGATCGACACCGCCCTCTGCAGCTTCGAATCCGCCGACACTCACTTCACTCTCATCGACACCCCCGGTTACCCGGATTTTCTCGGTCGCACCTTCTCCGTCCTCGAAGCCGTCGAATCCGTCGCCGTCGTGATCAGCGCGGCGGACGGCATCGATACGACCACCGAGCGGCTGATGGAATTCGCGCGCGATCGCGGTCTCTGCCGGCTCGTCGTGATCAACAAGATCGACGCGCGCGATGCGCAACCCGAGGCGCTGCTACGCGACCTGCGCGAGCGCTTCGGTGCCGAGTGCCTGCCGCTCAATCTGCCCTGCGACGGCGGCGCGGGTGTGGTCGACTGCTTCTTCCAGCCGCACGGCAAGCCCGCGGACTTCTCGAGCGTCGAGGCCGCGCACACGCAGATCATCGATCAGGTCGTGGAAGTCGACGAAGAGCTCATGGCGCTCTATCTCGAACAGGGCGAGGAGCTCGAGCCCGCGCAGCTGCACGATCCGTTCGAGAAGGCGCTGCGCGAGGGGCACCTCGTGCCCGTGTGCTTCACGTCCGCCGAGACCGGTACCGGCATTGCCGAGTTGCTCGACATCTTCGTGCGCCTGATGCCCAATCCGCACGAAGGCAACCCGCCGCTCTTCTTGAAGGGCACCGGCGAGGATGCGGTGCGCGTGACCGTGACGCCCGATCCGGAGCAGCACGTGATCGCCCACGTGTTCAAGATCGCCGTCGATCCGTATGTCGGCAAGCTCGGGATCTTTCGCGTGCATCAGGGCACGGTGCGGCCCGGCAGCCAGCTGTTCGTCGGCGATGCGCGCAAGGCGTTTCGCATCGCGCACCTTTTCAGGGTGATGGGCAAGGAGACGGTCGAGGTCCCGCAGGCCATCCCCGGGGACATCTGTGCCGTCTCGAAAGTGGACGAGCTGCACTTCGACGGCGTGCTCCACGATTCGCACGACGAGGATCACTACCACCTCCAAGCCGTGAGCTTCCCGCCCCCGATGCTCGGTGTGGCCATCGAGCCGGAGCGTCGTGGCGATGAGCAGCGGCTCGCAGACACCCTTCACAAGCTGACGGCAGAAGATCCGTGCGTGCGGCTGGAGCATCACGCCTCGCTCAACGAGACCGTCCTCTACGGCATGGGCGAATTCCATCTACGCGTGGTGCTCGAGCGCATGACGGAGCGCTACGGCGTGCGCGTGAAGACGCATCCGCCGAGCATTCCGTATCGCGAGACCATCACGCGTCCCGCCGAAGGACATTGCCGTCACAAGAAGCAGACGGGCGGTGCAGGGCAGTTCGGCGAGGTGTACTTGCGCGTCGAGGCGCTCGAGCGCGGCAAAGGCTTCGAGTTCGTCGACGAAGTGGTCGGCGGTGCCATCCCGGGACAGTTCATCCCGGCTGTCGAAAAAGGCGTGCGGCAGGTGCTGAGCGAGGGCGCGGTCGCCGGCTTCCCGCTGCAAGACATTCGCGTGACGGTGTACGACGGCAAACATCACTCGGTCGATTCGAAGGAAGTCGCCTTCGTGTCCGCCGGGCGCAAGGCGTTTCTCGATGCGATTCACAAGGCGAATCCGATCATTCTCGAGCCGGTGGTGAAGGTGGAGATCACCGCGCCCGCGACGGCGATCGGCGACATCACCGGCGACCTCGCGACGAAGCGCGCGCGCATCAACGGCAACGACACGCGTCCGGGGCAGCGCGCGGCCGTGACCGCGCTCGTGCCGCTTGCGGAGATCACCGAGTACCAGTCGCGCCTGAAATCGCTGACCGGAGGTACGGGCGCTTTCACGATGGAGCTGAGCCATTACGATCCGGTGCCACCGCGCAAGCAGCAGGAGCTGATGCAGGCCTGGCGACCCCGCGCCGAGGAAGGCTGAGCGCGCTGGCTCACCGCTCTTCGACGCATTCAGCCGAATGCGCCCTTGGCGACGGCAGTCGCTAAACTAGCCGCATGCTCGATCTTCCCGGCCAAGCGGTGCTCGACAAGCAGACCCTCGTGGGCGGTTGCCTGCGCCTGCCCTTGCGCGTCGACGGCGAGCGCCTGCGCGCTGAAGTTCAGTCCCTGCCCGCGTCGCTGTGGGGTACGACCGGCGGTCGCGTCGGCGTGCACACCGCCGCCGAGGCGCTGTTTCTGCGCGGCTATGCGCCGGCGGAGGGGCCGAAGCCGATTGAAGATCGTCCGCCGCTGCAGCTGCTGCCGTACGCTCGCGAGATCATCGAGCAGCTCATCCCGGCTCCGCCGCTGCGCTGCCTGCTCGCGAAGCTGCCGCCGTTCGCCGTGATCCAGCCGCACATCGATCGCGCCCCGTATTTCGCGAAGAGCCTGCGCATTCACGTGCCGATCGAGACACACGAGCGCTCGTTCATGCTCTGCGCAGGGCAGGGTTATCTCATGCGTCTCGGCGAAGTGTGGGTGCTGAACAATAGCGCGGAGCACGCGGTCTGGAACGCCGACCCTGCACTCCACCGCACGCACATGATCTGCGATTTCATCGCGACCCCGGCGCTGCTGGCGTTACTTGCGCGCGGTGAGCGCGATCTCGGGCAGCCGATGCCGGAGGTCGAGCGCCACGTGCGCTCGCCCGGGGCGCGCGCTCACGCGATGGCTGGCGGATGATCGCGACCGAGCACTTCGTCTTCCTCCACCTGCACAAGTCCGGCGGCACGTTCGTGAACGAAGGGCTGCTGCGCTTCGTGCCGGACGCACGGCAGATCGGCTACCACTTGCCGCGGAAGCTGATTCCGCCGCCGCTGGCGCATCTGCCGGTGCTCGGGCTCGTGCGCAATCCGTGGAGCTATTACGTCTCGTGGTTCGCGTTCCAGGCGGCGCGCCCGCAGCCGAACGCGCTGTTCCGCGTGTTGAGCGACGATGGCCGTCTCGATTTCGAGGGTACGGTGCGCAACATGCTGGATCTTGGCGCGGGCGGCTCGCGGCTCGACGCGCTGCTCGCCGCGCTGCCGCCCGCGTACACGAACCGCGGCATCAATCTGCCAAGAGCCGCGATCGCGCCGATTCGCAACAGCGGCCTCGGCTTCTACAGCTACCTGTATCGCTATATGTACGATGGCCCGGGCATCCTGCACATGGGTCGCATGGAATTCTTGCGCGACGAGTTTCCAAAGCTGCTCGTGGCAGTCGGGCAGCCGGTGAGCGGTCCGCTGCGCGCGTATCTGGCAGAAGCGCCTGCGCGCAATACGTCAGAACACGCTGCATACACGAAGTACTACAGCGATTCGCTCCGGGATCTGGTGGCCGAGCGCGACGCCGAGTTGATCGCGCGCTTCGGCTACCGGTTCGGAGATTAGAAGCCGCGCGAGCGCTCTTGCGGCGGTGGCTTGGTCCGGCGCATTGCCTCCACACTCTCGCGCGACGCTTGTAGCACCGCCTGCATTTCCTCTTCGGTGAGGCAGGTGGTCGTGTAGCGCACGTGTGAGCCGGTGTTCAGCTCGCGCCGGCAGTACCGCTTGTTGCCGTTCTCGTCCACGAGCTTGTAACCCGCCTTCTGCGCCTCGACGATGTTCTTGGCGGTCAGTTTTTCCTGGTGTTCGACCGGCGGTTCCTTCGGCGCGGTGCCGGCGCACCCTGCGAGCGCGAGGACGGCGAGCATGACTGAGAATCGCATTTCCATCTCCCCTGAGTGATCCCTTCAACGCAGCGCTTGCAGGCGCCGCCAAGTCGACTCGATAGCGGGCAGGACGCGCGCGATCTCCGCCTCGTGCTGCCGCCACTTGTCACGCGCGGGCGGCGTGAGCGTGTAGCGAGACAGCGGCAGCGGTCGCGTCACATGCTGTGCCAGCGCCCCGTCGAATTCAATTCGCGCGAACTCGCAAAGCCGTCGGATCGTCGCCGCGGTGTCCGCGAGCAACTCACCATAAGTCACGCTCGTCCAGCGTTCCGGCGCAATGGCCGCCAGATCGTTCAACACGATGCGATAGGTGCTGTCCCACTGGAACGCGGCGATCTCCTCGAGCGGCCGACCGTTCATCGCGCGCCAGCCCGGCGGCAGCAGCAGCGACCAGGGGCCTGCGAAGCCCGGCAAGCCGTTGTAGGTCTTCCAGCGACCGGAGCGCCACGCATCGATGATGCTGCCGAGGTTCTCGCGCGGATCGCGCCAGAGCACGATGAAACGGGCGTCGGGGAAGATGCGGTCGAGGAACGGGATGCGCAGGGCGTTCTTCGGCGTCTTTTCCAGGAAGCGGAGGCTCGCGGCCGGCGCAGGCGGGCGGCCGTGCGCATCGCGCGCTTCGCGCAGCATCTGCTGAATGATGTTTTCACCGACTGCCACGCTGGCGCGTGCGGCGTCGAGGCGGTTCGAGTCGACGCCGGGCGCCCCGGGTTGCAGCTCGCGCAGACCTTCGATCAGCTCGTGGCCTTCGCCCCCCAGCGTGTGAAGGTGCTCGCTCACTGCGAGTGTCTCGAAGAGAAGCGTGCTGCCGGAGCGGGGCGCGGCGATGATGAAGATGGGCTCCGGCAGCCGCTCGCGAGTCAGGCGGTCGCCGGTGCTTTGCGAGCCGCCGCGAGCTGCGGCCGCATTCGGCGCCGAGTTCCGGGTCGGCACTGCGGGCGCGGGTTGCGCGGCGTCCGCGGCCGACCCGGTGACTCTCGAACCGAATGGAGCCTCGGCGGCGCGGGTCGCCAAGGCACCCTTCGCTGTCGCCGGTGCGCCGGTCGCTGTGGGCGGTGCGCCCGTTGCTGTCGGCGGTGCGCCGATCGCTGGCGGCGTTGCCGCGGTCTTGGCCGATGATGCGCCGGCCAAGCTTCCTGGAGCCGAGGTCACCGCCCCGGCATCGGTCGTCAGCATCGGCCGCAGCACGCGACCTTCCAGCACCGCATGCGCACCGACGCGATTGGTGCGCATGACGAGCCCCTCGCCCAGTGTGCGCGAGGCTTCGCGCACCCCGTCACGCAGCTTCGCGAACTCCGGCCACCCACTCGCATCCGCACCGTACAGCGCATAGAGCTGGCGCCAGTCGCGACAGAATGCGTCGAGCAGGCCGTGATAACGCATGAGCCGGGTCTGCAGAGCCGCCGAGTCCGTCTGCGGCACGAGCTCCGAGCGCAGGTCGAGAATCAGCAGATCGACTTCCGCTGGAGTCATCACCGGCGCGAGCACTGCGCGCTCGGTCATCAGCGCAGGCTCGCGCCCAGGATCGAACCGCAGCTCGCGCACGCCTGTCGCGGCGGACTCGCTCTGCGCCACGAATTGCCAGAACGCCGCGCTTCCCGAGGTGTCCGCAACGAGATGAATCCGCTCATCCGGTGTCGGATTCTCCACACGATGCAGGCGCCAGTTGTCGAAGAGCCAGGCCTCGCCGGCGGCCATGTGCACGCTCTGATCGCCGCAATAGAAACGCACTTCCGGCCGCGTGACGATCGGCACGTGCAGCCGCACGCGATTGAACCAGTGATAGTTGATGTCCGCATGCTCGGGCACGTTCGCGCCGGGTGCGAGACGCAGTAGTCGCGAGCGGCTCCACACCACACCGAAACTTGCCAGCACCTGCCGCAGATAGGGCATCCGCGCGAGATGCGGCGTCGGGCCCATCACGCCGTTGACGGCGTCGTTCTCGCCGCCGTCGACGCTGATCAACCGCAGGGAGCTGTTGCCGGCGATGTGATTCGGATGTCTTGCCCACGCTTCAGCCGGCACCGTCGCCACTTCGGCACGCAAACGCTCCGCATCGAAGCGCACGGGCAAGCGATAGAAGGGCTGCGGCAGACGCATTTACGCGGCTTCCATCGCCTTGCGGAAATCGCCGATGGCACCGACGAGATCGGTGACCGCCAGCCGCTCCACCTCGGTCAGGCGCGGGTGCCACACATCGAAGATCATCACGACGCGCGTCTGCCGGCTACGGTTCCACGCTTCGTGCTCGTACGTGTCGTCGAACACGACGACGCGACCGGGTTGCCACTCATGAATCTCGCCGCCGACGTTGAGCGCGCAATTTTCCGGCACGATGAGCGGCAGGTGCCCCACGAGGCGCGTGTTCGTGACCCCTCGATGGGGCAGCAGATGCGTTCCCGGCGTGAACACGGAAAACAGCACCTCGGGCCCGTGGTCGCGCACGTGAACCAGCGGCAGGCGATCCAGCGCGCGCGCAGTGGCCGGGCAGCTCGCACAGTTGTCTTGGCGACGCACGCCATGCCGATAGAAATAGTAGCCCGTCCAACTCGGCGGCACGTCGAGGCCCCGCAGATGGACCTGCTCGAGCGCCTCGCTATCGAACACGCGCTCGCGTCCCGCGGACTCGGGAAGGAGCCGCAGCAACTCCGCGCGAATCGCCTCGGTGTCGGCTTCGAGCGCAGGAATCCAGTCGAACAGCGAGCGATCGAGATAGGGTGCTGCACCGAGACCCGGGAAAAAGAGAAAGGTCGGCTGCTGGCGCGCGTCGGTGATGACGGGCTCTTCTTCCTGCAAATAGATTCGCAAGCACTGCTCGACACGAGCGAGCTCACTGCGTCCGTAACGCTGCGCGAGCGGTTCGAGCACGCGCATGAACGTTGCGCGCCGTCCGGCGCGAACGGCGGCCACGGCGCGCTCCACGAGCGGACGCAGCGCGGGCGGCGTGCTGCTCGCATCCAGCCAGCGACCGCGCAGTTGCGCATCGTTGAGCGCGCGCGCGTACTGCAGGATTGCCCGATGGCGATCGCCGGACCGCTCCAGGGCGAGCGCGAGGTACAGCCGTGCAGCATGCTCATCCGGCACCAATGTGACTACGCGTTCCAGTTTTTGCACGGCACCCGGTAAGTCGCCGGTACGTATCGCCGCCAGCCCCATCACGTTCAGCGCTTCCACGTGATCCGGCTCGCTCTCGAGGACGGTCGCGAAGAACCGCTCCGCCTCGGAGAAGCGGCCCTGACGTAGCAGTTGGCGCGCCTGCTCCAGCGCTTGAGCGTTGCCGCTCATGATGCGTCCGAACTCGCGTATGCTTTGGGCATGACTGCGGTCTCCGAATCAGCTTCGCTGCTCGATTTGCGCCACTACGTACGCGTGTACGACGGCGATCTCGAGCCGGCTTTCTGCGAAAAGCTCATCGCCTCGTTCGCCGGCCTGGAGCGGTTCCAGCAACGCAACGGACGGCACCTGCGCGTGGGGCTCGAAGACTCGGCGTGGACCGAGCTGAACGTCACGCGCCTGTCGGACCCGGGCTTTCTCGCCTTTTTCCGGATGCACATCGATCGCGCCTTGGCGGCGTACAACCGCGAGGTCGGACTCACGATTCCCGTCCCGAACTCGCCGAAGACCTCGGACCTCGTCATGAAGCGCTACCGGCCCGCGCAGGACGAGCGGTTTCAGCTGCATTTCGACGCCGTCAACCATCTCGCGCACCGTTACCTCGTGCTGCTGTGGTACCTGAACGATGTCGCGGAAGGCGGCGAGACGCGCTTCCCGCAGCTCGATCTGGCGATACGGCCCAAGACCGGCCGGCTCATCGTGTTCCCGCCATACTGGATGTACCAGCACGAAGGCGTCGCGCCCATCTCCGGCGACAAGTACATCATCTCGACGTATCTGCTGTTCACGGACCCACCGGCTCCGCATAACCCCAGCGCTCCAGGTACGGCTGCACGCGGGGCATGATCGGCCGGAGCTGGGCTTCGTAGCTCTTCCAGCGGCCGACCGATTTCGTGTAGATCGGCTGCACGACCTGCGAGTAGCTCGGCGTGCTGATGTATCCCTTCGCTTGCGCACGGGCGGCCGGCGCCAGGACCGCGTCGTTCCATGGCACTTCGAGAAAACTCAGCAGCGCGCGCACTTGCGGCTCGAAATCGGCCACGAAGGTCTCGTAGCGCACCTCGTGAATTGCCGGCTGCAGGATGCGCGCCTGCTCGTACCAGAAGTCGAAGGCGCGCCGATACCCGTTCGCGAGCGACTCGAGATCGCGGCACAAGAGCGCGAAATCCGGCGCGCGGAAGTGCTGCATGAAGCAGCTCAGCAGCACATCGCAGGGATGGCGCACGGCGAGCACGATGCGCGCGTTCGGAAACAACCGGCAGATCGCGGGCAGGCGCAGCATGTTCAGCGGGTTCTTGTCGACGAGGCGCTGGCCGCGCGCAAGCACGACTTTGCGGTGCGCGCGCTCCCAGTAGCGTGCGCGGACCGCCTGGAGCTCCGCCGCGCTCACCCGACCCAGCTGCTCCGGGTAACGGATGCCTGTCGCCAGCAGATCGTCGAGCGCCGCTTGCACGAACGGTTGCTCGTCCATCGACACGAGATCGGGATGCGCATCGAGCGTCAGCTCGAGGAGCGTCGTGCCCGAGCGGGGAAACGCCACGATGAAAATGGGACTGTCGGCTGCGCTCGGCGCGCCCGGATCGGTCCAGCTCGCCACATCGTTGGGGTCGCACCCGTATTCCGTGATCGTCATCGTGGGCGCACCGCGCGCGTAAGCGATGGGTGCCGCCAGCTTGATGTATTCCGCTTGGGAGTGGTGCGCGTCGATGAGCGTCGCAAACGCTTCGTTGAAGCGACCCAAGGCGTCGAGCGAACGCGCGAGCCCGAACAACTCGTGATGCCGCTTGTGCAATTCGGGAGTGCGCTCCAGGCAGCGTTCGAACAGCGTGACGGCCTGGGCGTGCTCGCCGCGGCGCTGCGCGAGCTGGGCTTGGGTCGCGGCGAGCTCGGCACCCAACTCGCGAGAGCGCGGATCCTGTGCGAGCTGCGCGAGCAGAGCGTCGGCTTCATCGAGGCGATTGGTGCGCTCGTAAATCTGCGCAAGTGTCAGGCAGGCGCGCGGCTCGAGCGGTCCGGCCTGAGCGAGCCGTCGCACCGCGAGCTCCGCGGAGGCGGTCTCGCCGAGTCGCATCAGTCCGTGACCAATGCCGGCCAGCATCGGAGCATCGATGCCCTCGAGCTGCTCCCAGTCCGCGAGCGCCGCGACAGCCTCCTCGGTCTGCAGCGACTCGTAGCACGCCTTCGCGTACTCGAAGCGGATTGCCGCGTCGCGCGGCGCAAGCTCCGCGGCGCGCTTGAGGACCGCGCGCGCCGCTTCGTAATCGTGTCGATCGAGGTGCGTCAAGCCGACGTTGTAGAAGAAATCCGCCGATCTCTCGCCGAGCTCGGAGGCGACCATGAACGCTTTGAGCGCCTCGTCGTACTGGCCTAGCGCTCGGCGCGATGTACCTAGATTCATCCAGTGCAAGGGCTGGTTCGGCTCGAGCTGCGTCAGGCGATCGAAGACTTCATGCGCTTCGCCCGTGCGCCCCGCCCCATACAGCATCATTCCGAGCACGCCGAGCGCTCCCGGGTGATCGGGGCTCAGCGCCAGCGCTTCGCGGCACAGCGTCTCGGCGGCCTCTCCATCTCCCCTCTGTAGCCGCTCGAGCGCCGCACTGACGAGCGTTGCAGGATCGTGGAGATCGAGGCCACGGGTAGGGGGCGATTCGCTCATGCTCGTGCAAGACACCAGAAAAAAGGCCGCGTGGCAATGCCACGCGGCCGTGAGAGTCGGCCGCCGCAGGAGCCGGCGGCCATGTGCGTCAGAACTTCTGCGTCACGCCGATGAACCAGCGCCGACCCAACGTATCGTACGTCGACACGTCCGTGTTCGCGTTGATCACGTTGTTCTGATAGAAGAGCGGCGGCTGCTTGTCCATCAGATTGCGTGCGCCCACCTGAACGCGCGTGTTCGTCGGGAAGTTGTACCCGACCGTGAGGTCGGTGTACGTGTACGCCGAGATCTTCAGGGGCGGCGCATTCGGAATGGCACCGTCCGGATCCGTGACCTCCAGCTTGCCGATATAGTTCAGCGTCAAGAGCGCATCGAGTCCTGCGTACGCCCAGCCCACTCCCAACAGCCCGCGATTCTTCGCGTAGTTGCCGAATTGCCGGTTGAAGGTGCCGGCGATTTCGACCGGCGCCGCACCCGGTGCCGGGGTGTTCTCGTAGCTGTTGATGTGCGTCACGTCCAACGAGAAGTTGAACGAGCCGATTGCGGTCTGACGGATCGCGTACTTGATGCCGAAGTCGACACCGTCGGTCTTCAGCTTGCCGAGGTTGACGATCGGCTCCTGGAACACCTGGAAGATACCGGCGTTGTTGCTCGTCTCCGGATAACGGAACATCAGGCCGCAGAACTGGTCGGCGCCCGTCAACACGCACTGATTGGCCGCGAAGTTCGGATCGAGCTGCGTGATCAGGTCGTCCAGCTTGTACTTCCAGTAGTCGACGGTCAGCGACAGGCCGCGGATGAAGCTCGAGTCGTACACGACGCCGAACGTGCGCACATCGCCCGTCTCCGGCTTCAGATTCTGGCTGCCCATGATGAGGCCCGTGATCTGGCTGTTCGGCTGCGTGAACCCGCTGTCGGGAATCACGCCTGCGCACGCCTTGCTCAGATTCGGGTTCGCCGCGAGCTGTGCCGATGTGAGGTTCGTGCACGGATCGGCGAACGTCGGCGAGTCCTGCGTCGGCGCGAACGACAAGTCCGCGATGGTCGGCGCACGGAACACCTCCGCGTAGGACGCGCGCACGAGCACGTCGCTGATCGGGCGGTACTCGACCTTGAATTCGGCATTGGTCGAGTTGCCGATCGTGCTCTTCGAGTAGTCGGACCGGCGGATGCCCGCGTTCACGTTGAGCGCGTGCACGCCGGGCAGATCCTTCAGCAGCGGCGCGAAGATTTCCGCGTAGTACTCTTTCACGTTGTATTTCGCGAAGGAGTTGCCCGAGCAGGTTTCCTGCGCGAGCAAGCACGACAGGAACAGCGGCGGCACACCGCGGCTCAGTGCGTCCGTCGTGAACTGGCCTTCCTGATCGCGATACTCCGCGCCCACCGCGAGCTGCACATCGCCCGCCGGCAGCTCGAAGATCTTGCCGTTCACGTTGAGCGTTGCGCCCTTCGAGCGGTACACGTAGTCGGTGCGATAGTTCGTCGAGATGGACTGCAGGGCCGCGATCTGCGCCGGATCCGTCACATTGAAGATGTTGATCGGCGTGCAGCCTGCGATGACCTCGGTGGGCGTGCCGCACTTGGCGACGCCGTCGACGTCGATGAACGAAGGCCCGACCGCCTGCGCGAGCTTGTCCTTCAGCAAGTATCCGCTGATGTCCTGCAGCTGGTCCTTGTGACCGTACTGGAGGTTCGCATCCCACTCCCAGCCGGTGTCGAGGATCTTGCCCTTCAGGCCGCCGTTCACCAGCGCGTCCTGTGTCGTCACGTTGCTGCGCCGGTTGCCCAGAGATACGAGGCGAGTCTGCAGATTCGGGAAATTGCCTTCGACACCGCCAAAGCTCGTACCGAAGGGGTTGTAGACGTTGTTCGCAGAGATGATCGTGTCGTCCGCGACCGCATCGAACGGCAGCGACGCGAGCTCGAAGCCCGATCTCGTGTGCGTATACAGCGCCTCTCCATACGCCGTCACATAGTCATTGAGGTTGTAGTTGATGTTCGAGAACAGGCTGCCGCGCTCCTGCGGCGTGACCAGCAGGTTGAACGGCTGATAGTTGTAGAGATCGCTGTTCTGGAAGCATCGGTAATCCGCGAGACTCGTCCCGGGTCGCCCGGCAATGAGCGTCTGGCTGCTGCAAGTGCTGCCATCCGGATTCGTCCCGGGCACCCGGATGCGGCCGGTCGGCGTACGGCTCGAGCCGCCCACCGAGACCGCGCCACCGTAGAGATACAGCGCGAAGCGCGAGAAATCGCGGTCATTGGCTGAGATGGCGTCCTGCTTGTTGTAGTTGCCGGCCACCATGAAGTTCATCTTGTCCGTGGTCGTACCGAGTACGAGTCCGTACTGAGTGCTCTTGCCGTCGGTCTCGCCCGTCTGACCGTACTGCGCGCTCGCCTCGGCGCCATCCACGTCTTTGCGGGTGATGAAGTTCACGACGCCCGCGATGGCGTCGGAGCCGTACACCGCGCCCGCGCCTTCCTTCAGCACCTCGACGCGCTCGATCACATTGATCGGGATCATATTGATATCGACCGCGGACGTCGTCGTGTTGCCGAGGATGTTGATCCGGCGGCCGTTCAAGAGCACGAGCGTGCGCTGTGCGCTCAGGCCGCGCAGCTCGACGTTCGATTCACCGGTGCCGCCGCCGTTGTTGACTTGCGGGTTGGTCGCCGCGCCGGCGACGGAAGGCACGCGCATGAGCAGCTCACCGAGCGTGGACACGCCGGACGACTGGATCGCCGACTGGTCCATGACGAAGACCGGGTTCGCCGTTTCCTGATCCACGCGGCGGATGCGCGTGCCGGTCACGGTGACGGTGGTCTCCGGTTGTTCAGCAGCGGGCGTCTGATCCTGTGCATGAGCGGGTAGGGTGGTCAGGCCGGTCGTCGCCGCGGCACCCATGACGAGTGCACGACGGACCGCAAGCGTGACTTCGCTGTTGCGATTCATCGGATATCTCCTGCGCACGACGCGAGCCGTGCGAAATGTTTTCCGCCGCCACGGGTCAGCGTGGCCC
>DASTRY010000079.1:0-106365 GCA_035760965.1 Steroidobacteraceae bacterium
CCGATCCGCAAGTCGCGGAGTCCGATCGCATCCTGCGCAAGTGCGTGCATTGCGGCTTCTGCACGGCCACGTGTCCGACGTACCTGCTGACCGGCGATGAGCTCGATGGCCCGCGCGGACGCATCTATCTCGCGAAGGACATGCTCGAGAAGAATCGCGCCGCGGATGCGACGACGGTGAAGCATCTCGACCGCTGTCTCACGTGCCTCTCGTGCATGACCACCTGCCCATCGGGCGTGCACTACATGCATCTGATCGATCACGCGCGCCAGCACATCGAGCGCACCTATCGGCGACCCTTCGGCGAGCGAGCGTTGCGGGCGCTGCTCGCGTTCGTCCTGCCGCACACGGGTCGGTTTCGATTGGCACTGCGAGCCGCGGCGCTCGCGCGGCCATTCCGCGCGCTGCTGCCTGCGCGGCTGCGCGGATTGATCGATACGGCGCGCACCGCACGTTCGGCGAAACCGGAGGCCGTCGCCCGCTTGCCGCAGAACGCGACGGCGCGCCACTGCCGCGTTGCGCTGCTGCCCGGGTGCGTGCAGCCCGCGCTGCGTCCGCAGATCAACGAGGCGACGGTACGCCTGCTCAATCGGCATGGCGTCGAGGTCGTCGTCGCGAAAGGCACCGGCTGTTGCGGCGCTCTCGTGCACCATCTGGGCCGCGAGCACGAATCGCTCGCGCAAGCCAAAGCGGATATCGACGCGTGGACACGCGAGATCGAGAGCGGTGGGCTCGACGCGATCATCGTCACCGCGTCGGGCTGCGGCACGATGCTGAAGGACTACGGGTTCCTGTTCCGCAACGATCCGGCGTATGCGGAGAAGGCGGCGCGCGTCGCCTCCCTCGCGCGCGACGTGACGGAAGTGCTCGCCGAGGTGGAATTCGCTCACAACGCTTCGTGCGTACCGGAATCCCTGCGCGTCGCCTACCACTCCGCGTGCTCGCTCCAGCATGGGCAGCGGTTGCACAGTCTTCCGGCCGATCTGCTCCGCAAGGCCGGCTTCACCGTGCTCGACATTCCCGAGAGCCACATCTGCTGCGGATCCGCCGGAACCTACAGTCTTCTGCAGCCCGAGATGTCCACGCAGTTGCGCGAGCGCAAGGCACGCAACATCGAGTCGGTCGAGCCCACCGTCATCGCCACCGGCAACATCGGCTGCCTCACGCAGATCGCGCAGGCCACCGCCATCCCCATCGTGCACACGGTCGAGCTTCTCGATTGGGCGGCGGGTGGCCCGAAGCCCGCCGGCTTGCGCTGAACGCTACTTTCCGCCCGCGAGCACCTTCACGAGCTGGTGCTGATACTCCAGGCCGTCGAAGAACGACTTCACCGCCACGCGCTCATCCTTGCCGTGCGCACGATTGTCGAAGAGCTCGGAGGCGAGGCCGGAGTGTCCGTACGTAGGAATGCCCGCGTTGCGCAGGAAGCGTCCATCCGTTGCGCCCGCCGACATGATCGGCAGCAGCGGCGCGGCGGGCCAGAACTTCGTCGCGACTTTGCGGATCGCGCTGCTCAGCTCCGCAGTGAGCGGCGAGGGATCGCTCAGCGTGTCGAGCGGCTCGGGCTTCACGGCGATCTGGCTATCCGCCAGCACTTTCACGAGCGTCTCGCGCACTTGATCCGGCGTCTCGCCGGGCACGATGCGGCAGTTCACCATCGCTCGTGCGAGCTGGGGCAGCGCGTTGTCCGCGTGCCCGCCTTGGAGCCGCGTGGCGACGCAGGTCGTGCGCAGCTGCGCGTTGTACGCCGGGCGCGTCGCGAGGCGTTCGACCGCCGCCGCATCGGGCGGGGAGGCGAGAATGGCCTTCATGTCCAGCGCGTCCTGACCCGTTTGCATCTTGGCGAGCTGCTCGAAGTACGCGCGCGTCGTCTCGTTCAGGTGCACGGGGAAGTCGAACTTTTCGAGGCGCGCCAGGCCTTCGGCGAGGCGGTAGATCGCGTTGTCCTTCGACGGCTGCGAGCTGTGGCCGCCCGGGTTCGTCACCTCGAGCCAATAGCTCTGGAACAGCTTCTCGGTGGTCTGCACGCTCACCCACTTCGGCTTGCCGTCCTGGAGCGCGACGCCGCCGCCTTCGTTGAGCGCGTACTCGGCGTCGATCAGCTCGCGATGGTTCTGGATCAGATCGTTGATGCCGTAGTGGTGGCGGTCCGAGATCTCCTCGTCAGTCGTGAGCGCGAGGATGAGGTCGCGATCCGGACGATAGCCTTCCTTCTTCCAGCGGATCATGTTCGCGACGAAGGCCGCCGCCATGAACTTGTCGTCGCCGGTGCCGCGCCCGTAGAAGTAGCCGTCCTGCTCGACGAGCCGATACGGATCGGTGGTCCAGTCCGAGCGCAGCGCCTCGACGACGTCGATGTGGGCGAGCAGCAGGATGGGCTTCTTCTTACCCGTGCCGTGCAGGCGCGCCACGAGATTGCCGCGCTTCGGCCCGGTCTGGAAGGTGTGCACGTCGGCATCCGGGAAGCCGCCGGCCTTCAGGCGGGCGGCCATGGCCTGCGCGGCCGCGTACGTATCGCCGACCGATTGTGATGTGTTGATCTCGACGAGCTCGCGATAGATGTCGCGGGCGAGCTCCTGATCGGGGGTGAGCTTTGCGGGCTCCGACGCGGCGGCGGCAACGCCGACGAGCGCGCAGAGCGCGGCCGCGGCTGCGTGACGCGCGAATGTAGCAATGTGTGGCATGGGGACTTCTCCTCGGACTCGAGCTTCGCGAGCGTAACCGAGGCGGGCCGCCGGCGCGCGGCGAGTGAGATCGCCGGAACGCACGGCGCGACGAAAGTCGGGCTCGCGCCGTGCCGAGCGCTACAGCCGGCTCGGCGGCACGTTTTCCCAGCGCCGCCAGACTCGTCGCAGCTGATGCGCCGAGCTGAATCCGGCGAGCTGGGCGACGCGCTCGATCGACCGCTCGCCCTGCGTGAGCATCTCGCGCGCGAGGCCGACGCGCATGCGCTGCACGTAGTCGATCGGCGAGCACTGTGCGTGCACGGCGAAGAGGCGCGCGAGATTTCGCTGGCTCGTGTGCGCGATCTCCGCCAGGCGACTCGCCGGCCAGCTTGCCGCCGGATTGCGGCTCACCGCGTCCTGTACCCGATGGACGACGGGATGGATGTGATTCCGGTGCATCACCCACGGTGATAGCGCAGGGTCCGCCCCCGAGCGCCGCATGTAGACGACGAGCTCGCGGGCGACGAGCGCCGCTGTCCGATGCCCGAGCTGCTGGCCGATGACGTGCAGCGCGAGATCGATGCCGGCCGTCACGCCCGCGCTCGTCAGCACGCGTCCATGCTCGACGAAGATGCGATTCGCATGCACGCGCGCGCTGGGCGCCACGCGCTTCAGCTCCTCGATGTGCGCGTGATGCGTCGTGCACTCGAGGTTTGCCAGCACGCCGGCGTGACCGGCGACGACGCTGCCCGCGCACACGCACATCAAGGTGACCGACTCATCGGCGAGTGTCTCGCGCAGCCAGCTCGCAAGCTGCGCGATCGCCGAGCTCTCGAGGTCGAGCGTCCGCCCCACGACGCCCGTTAACACGATGATCGAGCCGGCCGCCACCTTGCGAGGCAGCGGCCGGATGCCTGCGAGCTGCAACCCGACGCCCGATTCGATCGTGCGCGAGGTGCCGACGAAGCTCAGCGCATAGCTGCCGGGCACCTGCTGATTCGCGATGCGGAACGCCTCCGCGGGCCCGGCGACGTCGAGCAACACGGTATCCGGCAGCAGCGCGAACAGCACCTCTCTCATACGCGTCGACTCATGCAAAAACGTCCGCCGTGTTCACGACCTTTGCGAAGCGCGCGTCGAGCACGAGCGCGGTGCGCTCCATGATATCGCTCACCGTGTAGGCACGGCCGGATTTCGCCACCATCGGGAAGGTGTGTGTGGCATCCAGCGCGTAGGTGACCTGGAATCCCGAATCGGAGGCGTGCCGCGTCGTGGTCTCGCAGCACTGCTCGGTGCGGATGCCCGTGACGATGACGTGCTCGATGCCGTGATCGCGAAGCCAGGTCTCGAGAGTCTTGCCGCTCGCATTGCGCCCGAAGAGGGCCGAGTGAACTTCCTTGTAGAACACCTCCGTGGGCTCGATGCGCAGCGAGGTAAGCGTCTTCACATAGCCTGACGCCAGCGAGAAAACGCCGGTGGGCTCGACGTGGAACACCTGCAGGACGGGAATGCCGCGCGCCTGCGCTTCGTCGATGAGCTGCTGCACGTGCGCGACGAAGGCATCGACGCCGTCTGCGCGCCAGTAGGGGCGCTGCTCGAAGGACTGCTGGACATCGACGACGATCAGAGCGGATTTCATTGGAAAGTCTCCGGTGCTGCGAATGGCGCGCATCTTCGACCTCCACCCGCGCATCGACAAGCGCGGTTCGCGACGACGAGCGGTCAAAAACGGACATTCGCCTGGGCGACGCCTGCGCCGCGCGTGAGGTGGGTTTCGCGATCCGGACGGGCACGACGACATCGGCCCGTCCGCGGCCGAGCTCGGGTGAGTGCGCGCCCGGGTTGGTTGGTGCTCGGGGCAGTGGCTGCGAGTCAGTGGGTGCGGGCCGGCGGGCGCTCGGGTCAGGTCGCGCTCGGGTGAGTGCGTGCTGCCGCGTCAGTGCACGCGGGTCGCAGCCCAGCCATGGCGCGTGCGTGCCGGTTCAATGCGTGCTGTCGGGTGAGTGCACATCGGCTGAGTGCAAGCCGGGTCAGGTCGCGGCCCAGCCATCGCGCCCGCCGGTATCGGCGCGAGCGCCGTCCCTCCGGGCAAGCGGGCCGACTAGGCAAGATCACGTCTCTCACCGAGAATGCCGCGCCTTCCGGGTGAGGATGAGCGAGAGAACATGAGCGAGGAGCTACGGGTCGCGCTGATCGGCTACGGTCTCGGTGGCCGCGCGTTCCATGCGCCGCTCATCGCCGTGACGCAGGGGCTGCGTCTCGCCACCATTGTCACATCGAATCCCGAACGCAAAGCCGCCGCGGCGCGCGACTTTCCGCAGGCCCGGATCGTCGATTCCGCAGATGCCTTGTGGGCGCATCCGCAAGAACACGATTTGGTCGTGATCACCACGCCCAATCGCTTTCACGTCCCGCTGGCGCGCGCAGCGATCGCGGCGCGAATTCCCGTCGTCGTCGACAAGCCGATGGCGGCGACCGCGCAGGAAGCGCGCGCGCTCGTCGCGGAAGCGAGGAGTGCCGGCGTGCCGCTCACCGCGTATCACAATCGACGCTGGGACGGAGAGCTGCTCACCGTGCAGCGGCTGATCGCGAACGGCGATCTCGGCGACGTGGTGCGCTTCGAGTCGCGGCTCGATCGGTGGCGCCCAGAGCCGGCGCTCGAGGTATGGCGGGAGCGCGGTGCGCCCGAGGAAGCCGGCGGTCTGCTGTACGATCTCGGCCCGCATCTCATCGATCAGGCGCGCCTGCTGTTCGGCAGAGTGACGCACATCTACGCAGAGCTCGATCGCCGCCGCCGCGGCGTGGCCGTTCCCGACGACGTGTTCATCGCCCTGCGCCACGCAACCGGCGTTCACTCGCATCTCTGGACGAGCGCCGTGGCCGCGCAAGCCGGGCCGCGCATGCGGGTGATGGGCACGCGCGCCGCGTACACGAAGCAACACGCGGACGTTCAGGAGGCGGTGCTGCGCGCGGGCGGTCGCGCCGACGCGCCGGGATTCGGCGAAGACCCCGAATCGAATTGGGGCCTGTTGGGTGTGGGCGCGGACGCCCGGCCGCTCAAGACGGAGCGAGGCAACTACCGCCGCTTCTACGAGCTGACGGTTCCGTGGCTACGCGATGGCGCGCCCCCGCCCGTGGACCCGCTGGACGCGATCGCCGTGCTCAACATCATCCAGGCCGCACAGCGATCGGTCGCGGAAGCGAAGGTCGTCTCGCTCAGCTTGCACCCCTGAGCCGCGCGAGCGGCTCACGCCGTCGGGCTGTGCTCGCGGTGGGACGCGAACGACATGCGGTCGAGCACTCCGAGCAGCACCGCCGAGGTGACGAAGGTCAGGTGGAGCAGGATGTACCACATGATCTTGTCGTTCGGCGTATCCATCGCCTTCATGAAAATGCGCAGCAGATGGATCGACGAGATCGCGACGATGGAGGCCGCCACTTTCAGTTTCAACGTGCCCGAATCGAGCTTGCCGAGCCAGTTGAGCGCATCCTTCTCGTTGCCGGCATCGATGCGCGAGACGAAGTTTTCGTAGCCGGAGAACATCACCATGACGATGAGGCTGCCGACGAGCGACAGATCGATCATCCCCAGCACGACGAGCACGAGGTCCGGCTCGGGAATGGTCACGATCATCGCGACGGCGTGAAACGCTTCCTGGAAGAATTTCACGGCCAGGACCACGAGGCCGAGCGCGAGACCGAGATAGAGCGGGGCGAGCAGCCAGCGGCAGGCAAACAGGAGTCGTTCGATGAAGCGTTCGAGCATGGAGGTTCGCGGCGACAGAAATCCGAAAGCGCGGCGATTCTAGCGGTGTCCGTTCGCGTCTGCTTGACGGGCGCGGCCGCGCCGGAGTATTTCCCGCTCCCGCCAAGCATGAGCGACGCATGAGCCCCCTGACGCACGAATTCACCGCAACCCTGCGCGCGCCGCGCGACCGCGTGTTCCGCGCTCTCACCGACGAAACGGAGCTGCGCCGCTGGTTCGCCGAGCACGCGCACATCGAGCCGCGCGCGGGCGGGGACTATCGCTTCTGGGGGATCCACACGTATGGCGCACCCTCGCGTGCGGACGCGACGCAGAGGGTGCTCCGGCTCGAAGCGCCGAACCTGCTCGCGTTCTCGTGGACCCTCGAAGAGCGCGAGAGCGAGGTGACGTTGGAGCTCGGCGCGGCGGCCGACAGTGCGCCTTCTGATGCGCAGGCGGCCGATTCGTCCGCCACCGATGCGTCCACGACCCATGCGTCCGCGACCGATGCGTCCGCGACCGATGCGTCCGCTGCCGATGCGTCCGCTACCGTGCTGAAGGGCCGGCACCACTTTCCGGTCGCGCCCGATGTGCCGCGACCGCTCGATCTCCTCGACGACCTTTGGCGCCTGGCGCTCGCGAACCTGCGCGCGCACCTCGAGGGGGCACCGGTGTTTCTGCAGGATTTCTCCGCTCCGGCGGCTCGGCTGCGCCACACCGTGCTCATCGAGCGGCCGCGCGACCGCGTCTTCCAGGCGTTGCTCGATCCGGCCGTGCTCGATCCGTGGCTCGGGGCGCAATCGGTGGTCGAGCCGCACGTCGGCGGCCGCTACAGCTACGGGTGGAAGTACGACGTGCGCGGGCAGCAGGTGAGCGGCGGGCCGACGAAGATTCTCGAGCTGGTGGAGGACACGAAGCTCGTGACGGATTGGCCGAACTGGCGCGGCGATCCGCAGCTGCCAGCGCAGCGGGTCACGTGGCTGTTCGAGTCGGTGGGCGAGAAGACGCGCGTCACGCTGATCCACGAGCCGTTCGAGCGCGTCGTGGACGTCAGCGATTATCCGCACGGCTGGGCGGATTTTCTCTCTGCTTTGAAGTTGCGGCTCGAAGCAGCGTCATGACGGCTCGCAAGGTCTACTTCACGGCATTCATCACGGGCATCGCCGTGCTGTGGGCGGCACTCGCCATCGCGCCATACGATCGCTCTGACTGGCTGCTCGAAAACGTGCTGCTGTTCGTCGGCGCGGCCGTGCTGGTGGCGACACGCCGCTTGCTGCCGCTTTCGGGCGTGTCGTACACGATGATCCTCGTGTTCCTGTGTCTGCACATCATCGGTGCGCACTACACGTATGCACAGGTGCCGTACGACTCCGCGTTTCGCTCGCTCACGGGGCACTCGTTCAACGACCTGGTCGGCTGGAAACGGAACAACTACGACCGCGTCGTCCACTTCAGTTACGGCTTGCTGCTCGTGTACCCCATCCGGGAGCTGTTCCTGCGAGTGGCGAACGTGCGCGGCTTCTGGGGCTATTTCCTGCCGCTCGACCTGACGATGTCCACGTCGATGCTGTATGAGCTGATCGAGTGGCTATCGGCTCTGTGGTTCGGCGGCAATCTCGGTACGGCGTTCCTCGGCTCCCAGGGCGACGAGTGGGACGCACAGAAGGACATGGCGCTCGCCTCGCTCGGTGCCTTGATCACCATGGTCGTTACCGCGCTGATCAACGTGAAGTATCAGCGCGACTTCGCGCGCGAGTGGGTGGAGAGCCTGCGCATCAAGAGCAATCGGCCGCTCGGCGAAGAGGCGCTCGCGCGGATGCGGGCCGGTGAGGCGAAGTACTGAAGCCTGCGCGCCGGCGCGCAGGCGAGCGCCGCAAACGTCTTGGTGGAAGCACTGAATCCGGCATGCCGCGCATGCGAGTGCGACGAGCGTCTCCCTAGAAGCACTGGATCTGGCGCGCCGCGCATCCTGGCGCGACGAATGTCTCAGTATTCGTTGTATTTCTTCGAGCTGCCTCGTACCTGCTCGGCCGGGTAGCGTCGCGCGTTCTCGTCGATCTTCTCGTGAGCCGCGGCGATGAGATCGATGCCGAGCTTGTCGGCCAATCGCACGAGATAGTTGAGCACGTCCGCGCACTCGGCGCGGATGCGCGCGAGTTGCGCCGCGTCCGGCGTGCGGCTCTGCGCCTCCGTCAGCCACTGGAACTCGGCCGCCAGCTCGCCGGCTTCCCCGACCAGTGCCATCGCCAGATTCTTGGGCGAATGGAACTGATCCCAATCGCGCTGGGCAGCGAATTCGCGCAGCCGCTCGGCGATGGCGGTGAGTGATGCTGAGCTCATGAGCACTCCTCGAGTAGGCACGACCGTTCGGGCGGAACGGTTCGATGGGATCGTACTGCGTCTGCGAGACGCACGAGCGCTCCGACATAGTGCCTCGCCGCCGTCGCGCCATGCGCAATCCGCGATTCGCAATACCCGATCACATTCTCGCGCAGCCCTCGAACGCATCCTGCGGGTGCGCGGTGCGCCCACCTCGCAGCCGGGTCGAACGGCCGCCTACGATCGTCCCGCGAGCTCGGCCGCCTGCATTTGCTCTGCGCCGCGGGCCTTGCGAAGATGCCGCACCGGTCCTCTGCCGACCGGTCCAGGGAGAAAGATCGTGATGCGCCTCATTTTCGCGACTGCGATCGCGGCCCTGCTGGCCGCCTGCGCCGGCACGGCGCCTCAGAAACCAGCTCAGACTCGAGCCCCGGAGCCGAGCGCGACCCCGCAAGCGGCCGCGCCGACGAGCACACCAAGCTCGGACAAGCTCGGGACGATCGATGCCACGAACCTCGTCGAGGCCCAGAAAGCGGGCTACAAAATCGTGAACGAGAACGGACAACAACTCTTCTGCCGTCGCGAGACAGTCACGGGTACGCGCCTCCAACATCGCACGACGTGTCTGACCGCGCAGCAATTGACGGAGATGAACGCCAAGGCAGCCGAGGCAATGAGAGGCTCGCCGCTGCCGAACTACGACAACCTTCACGGCGGCGGCGGCCACTGAGCCCCACTTCAGTTTCGCTGTGCGAGAGGCCACCTTCGGGTGGCCTTTCTCGTTTTCATCCGACGCTTTCGCACTGTCCGGCGAGGCTCACGCTTCATCACATAATCCTTCGCTAACTGCGCCGCGAGGCGGATAATCGCGCGCACAGGTTGTACAAAAACAACCACCCAAAAATCTGCGCAGAGGAGGGATTCTTATGTGCTCAGAGTCATTTAGGCCGCGCGTCCGTCGCGGCGTCCCATGCGGTGTTGTGACGATACTAAGCGTGGCCGGAGCCGCTCCGGTACTCGCACAAGAGCAGCCGGCCCCCGAAGTCGTGGTCACCGGCTCCCGGATCAGGACGGATCCCCTCAATCAGCCGGCACCTCTTGCCACGGTCACCGATCAGGACATCGCGAGATCCGGCACCACGTCGGTGGGCGATGTCCTGCAACGGCTGACGGCATCGGGGGGCGGGCTCAACACCAAGTTCAACACGAGCGGCAACACGGGCTTCCCGCCGGACCAGGGCGGTGTCGGCGCCGGCGCCGCAACCATCGACCTGCGACACCTCGGCGCGAAGCGCGTGCTGGTGCTGGTGGACGGCATGCGCTGGGTGAACGAGTCATCCGCGAGCGGCGTCTCGTCGGCGACGGACCTCAACACGATTCCGGTCAGCATCATCGATCACGTCGAGGTGCTGCAGGACGGCGCCTCGTCGATCTACGGATCGGATGCGATCGCGGGCGTCGTGAACATCATCACCCGCCGCTCCTTCAACGGCTTGCAGTTCTCGGGATACGGCGGCGCCTTCGATGAGGGCGACGGTCAGAACCGCCTGTTCAGCATCTCGACGGGCACGAGCACCGACATGCTGAACGCGTTTCTCGACATCAGCTACGCGAACCAGGACGAAGTGCGCTCGCAGGATCGCGAGATCTCGAAATTTCCGACGCCGGGTGTCGGCGCGTGTACCGCGCGCTGCAGCTCCGGCACTCCGGCAGGGCGCTACGTGTTCACGGACCCGAACACCGGTGTCGAGCAGAGCATCACGATCAATCCCGGCGTGACGGGCACGCCGGTCTACATTTCGCCCGCGACGGACGATGCGCCGCGCACCGACGATTTCCACAACTTCACGGTCGCGGATCGCTTCAACTTCCAGCCGTACAACTTGATCCTGACACCGAACCAGCGGTTCAGCGTGTACGCGCAGGGCGAAACGCATCTGACGGATGCGGTGAGCTTCTATCTCAAGGGGCTCTTCAACAATCGCCGCTCGACCAACCAGGCGGCGCCGGAGCCGTTGTTCATCGGCACCGAAGCGGGCAACGGCGTCGGCAATCTGCTCGATGTCACCTCGATCAGCCGTCTGAATCCGTACAACCCCTTCGGTTTCGATCTGACCCAGGGCTACGTCGTGTTCCGGCGCCCGGTGGAAGGCGGTCCGCGCGTGTTCACGCAGGACGTGGACACGTACTACTTCAACGGCGGCTTCAAGGGGGACTTCACCTGGGCGAACCGCGACTTCGCGTGGGACGTGAATGCCGCGTGGTCGCGCAATTCGGCGAGCCAGATCACGCACGGCAGCTACAACGCGCTGAAGATCGGCAACGCGCTCGGTCCCGGCGGGCACGACGCGAACGGCAATCTCGTGTGCGGGACGCCCGATGGCACCGGGCTCGTCACGAACCCGATTCCGAACTGCGTGCCGCTCAACATCTTCGGCGAGAACACCATCACGCCGGAGATGCTGCGCTACATCCAGCCGATACTGCACGACACAAGCGAGCAGGAGCTGCGCGATTTCACGGCCAACTTCACGGGCACCATCGTGCAGTTGCCCGCAGGTGGGCTCGATTTCGCCGTCGGCTACGAGCATCGCAAGCAGAGCGGTGAGTATCAGCCGGATCAGATCTACGTCGCCGGGGAGAGCGCGGGCGTGCCCTCGCTGCCCACCAAGGGCGAGTACGACGTCGACGAGTACTATGCCGAGCTGCGCATTCCGGTGCTGAGGGGCGTGCCGGGTGCGGATCTCCTGCAGCTGAGCGCGGCAGCACGTAGCTCGGACTATTCCCTGTTCGGAACCGACACGACCACCAAGTTCGGTCTGAACTGGCGCCCGGTGAGCGATCTGCTCCTGCGTGGCACGTTTGGAGAAGGCGTGCGCGCGCCGGGCATCGGCGAGCTCTTCGGATCGTTTGCGCGCTTCGACACGACCATTCAGGACCCGTGCTCGAATTTCACCTCGAAACCCGCGGCCACGCAGGCGAACTGCATCGCGCTCGGCGTGCCGCCGAGCTACACGCAATCGAACCCGCAGATCTCCGTCGTGACCGGCGGCAATCCAGCGCTCGTGCCCGAGACCTCGGATGGGTACACGGCGGGCTTCGTCTACAGCCCGCGCTGGGCGCAGGGCGTGCCGTGGTCCGACAACCTGACGTTCGATTTCACGTGGTGGAAGATCACGCTCGACCAGACGATTATGGCGCGCGACGCGCAGGTGCAGCTCGACGGTTGCGTTGCGACGCTGGACCCGGTGCTCTGCGGCGGCATCGGCCGCACCGCCGCGGGTACGATCAACCGCTTCAACAATCAGCTCATCAACATCGGCGGCACCCGCACGAAGGGGTACGACGTCAATCTGCACTACGCGATCCCGGAGACGCGCGCGGGCCGCTTCAGCATCACCTGGCAGAACACCATCCTCGACGAGTACGTGGACATCTTGCAGACGTCTACAGGCTTCACGGAGGTGAGGCGCGAAGGGACGGAGAAGGGCGACACCGGGCAGGCGTTCCCGAAGTGGAAGTCGGCGCTGACAGTCGATTGGGGTCTGCGCGATTTCCTCGCAGCCGTGACGCTTCGCTACACGGACTCGGTCGTCGAGAGCTGCCGGGACTTGCAGGGGCTCGGACTCTGTTCGAACTACAACCTGCAGGACGACAATCTCTCGACCAACAAGATGGACGCCGTCACCTACGTGGACCTGCAGGCGACGTGGCGGCCGACGGCGCTCAATGACGTGTGGGCGTTCACGCTCGGCGTGAACAACCTCTTCGACGAGGATGCGCCGTTCTGCTTCAGCTGCGCGTCGAACTCCTTCGATGCCTCGACGTACGACGTGCCGGGAGTGTTCTGGTACGCGCGCGTCGTCGCGCATTTCGGTCGCAAGTGAGCGCAAGGGGCGGGCGGCCCGCAGGCCGCCCGCTCCGCACCGCGTCGCTCACCTTCCGAAGTAGAAGAGCGCCTTCGCGTAGTAATAGCCGCCGTTGATCCCGAACGGCGAGAAGCTCGGGTAGCGGGTGACGGCCGCGTTGCTCGTGACCGCCCAGTACTCCGCCATCAGCTCTGCGTTCACACCGTTCGGATAGCGGTTGAACAGGTTGTTGGCGCCGATGCTGAACTTCATCGATTCCGAGTCCGTGCGATAGCTGAGCTCGAGATCGGTGATCGGTGTGACGCCGATGCGATTCTCGTGATACGGCGTCGAGGCGCTGCGGCGCACGAGCTGCGACGCGGGGCCGTACACCGTCTCCCGCAGGTTCACCGAGAAGTTGCCGTACGACCAGAAGGCACCGAGCACGCCGCGATACTTCGGCGAGGTGGTCTCGAGATTCGAGATCGCCGTGGCGTCGAAGAAGGATTGCGGCTGCAAGGGCGCGGGGGTCGGCGCGATCGACGTGACTTTCATCTTGTTGTAGTTCGCGGAGAACGACCAGTCGATGTGCCCGAAGGAGAGCTCGCTCGGCAGCGTGACGAGCAGGTCCGCGCCGCGGGTACGCGTGCCGAGACCGTTCGAGAACATCGTGATGCCGGTGGATGTGCCGACGCCGCCGGCCACCACCGCGGGATCGAGCGTGTTCCCGTTCGCGGCAATCGCGTCGATCACGGCGGGCGAGATGAGCTTGCCGTCGGAGGAGCCGAAGAGCGAGCCGCTGCCCACGATGCGATCGTCGATCTTGATCTGATACGCATCGAGCGTCGCGACCAGCTGGCCGGCGGGACGCAGCACGACGCCGAGGCTCAGGTTCTTCGATTTCTCGGGCTTCAAGCCGTTGATGCCCACGAGCGCTGCGGCGGGCGCATTGGGCGGCAGCTGCACGAAGGCCGACGTCGGGCCGACGTTGGTGGCCGAGTAGTACTCCTCGGCGAGCGTCGGCGCGCGAAATCCGGTGCTGATCGTGCCGCGCAGCGCGAACTGCGGCGTGAAATCGTAGCGGGCCGTGAGCTTGCCGACCGTGGTGTTGCCGAAGTCGCTGAAGTCCTCGTATCGGCCCGCCAGATCGAGCTGCAGCTCGGCGGTCGGGGAGAGCGCGAAATCGACGTACACGGCGTTGTTGTCGCGATCGTGCGAGCCCGCGTCCGTGAGCGCGAAGCCGGGATACGACTGGCCGCCTTCCTTGTAGCGCGAGGCCTCATCGCCCGCGTCGATGCGATACGTATCGCGCCGGTGCTCGTAGCCGAACGCGACGTTCAGCGGGCTCGCGAGCCCGACGTCGAAGTTGCGGCTGAGATCGAGCGTCGCGGCCCACTGGGTCGCGACGAAGTTGCCGGAGTGGAAGTCCGTCGGCGTCGAGCCGGTGTCATTGAACAGCGAGATGTTGCCGGAGGCGATCGTGTTGATGCGCACGAAGTCGCGTCCGTAGGTTGTCGCCAGGTCGTAGCTCCAGTCGCTGCCGATCTTGCCTTTCAGGCCGAGCGTCGTGGCGTAGTCCGTTTCCTCGGATTCCTCCTGCGGGTTGAAGCCGAACGGATAGAGCTGCGGCAAGCGATCCGGCGTGCGGTAGTTCTCGTACGCTTGCGCGTGCTTGCTGCCGTACGTGCCGAAGGCATACAGCTGCGCGCCGCTCGCGAAGTCGAGCCCGGCATTGAGCGAGGCGATCGTGAGGTGATAGCTCGCGTCGCCTTGGATCTTGTTGATGTACGGGTAGCCGTCGGCCTGCTGGATGGCCGGCTGGTACTGCGGCGCGAACGCGCGCGGATCGAGGCCGCCGCGATTGGTCTTCGAGTGCGTGCGCGTCTCGGCGGTCAGATTGACGAACGAGCTCGCGGTGGGCGCGAAGCCGAGGTTCGTGCCGAGATCGCCGGTGTCGCCGCCGCCGTCGAAGAACTTGCCGCCGTTCGTCGAGAACGAGCCGCCGTCCGTGTTCTTCTTCAGAATGATGTTGACGACGCCCGCGATGGCGTCACTGCCGTACTGCGCGGCGGCGCCGTCCTGCAGGACCTCGATGCGCTCGATGGCATCGACGGGAATGAAATTCAGGTCGGTGGACGCCGCTCCCTGATAGGGCCCGCCGAGCACGGCGAGATTCGCCGTCGTGTGCCGGCGCTTGCCGTTGATCAGCACCAGCGCGTGATTCGGGCTCACGCCGCGCAGCTTCGCGGAGAGCGTGAGATTCGCCGTGTCGCCGCCGAAGGCCTGCGCGGTGAACGAGGGGAGCGTCTGTGCGAGCGATTGAATGAGGTCGGGCTGGCCGACGCGCTTCAGCGCCGCCGAGTCGAGCACCTGCACCGGCGCCGGGCTCTCGATCGCTTCGATGCCGCTGCGGCGCGTGCCGGTGACCACCACCTCCTGCGGAATCGCCGCGGCATCCGGCTCCGGGGCGGGCTCGGCGTGCGTGGCGGCGGCCGCGCCGGTGAGGAAGGCCGCGGCGAGAGTCGAGGTGCGCGGCCGTGCATTCTTCGTCTTCACGTGCATGTTGGGTAACTCCCTGCAGCTATGGAATTGCCCCCTCGATCGGATTCGCCTCGTGTGGATCGTTTGCAATAAGTCGGCCAGATGCGGCGTGCGCGCGGCGGCGTGCCGCGAGTGGAATAGAAAGAAGCAGTTACGCGCGAGAGCCGATTTGTGAGCGAAGGCCCGAAGCTAACGTGTAGCGCGTTAGAGACAACTTTGCAGGCTGAGATGGTGCAGCGGCGCTGGGGCGTGCACCGGCGCGTGAGCCCGATCGTGCACGCGCATGGAGCACGCCGATGACGGCACGCAGGGCAGCGTCATCGGCGCGCGCAAATGGGCGCCGCGGCACCGGTTCATCGCAATACGGGGCCGTCGTCGCGCTCCAAGCTGCGGCTCGCGACCGCGTCTCACGACGACGAGAGCTCCGGCGAGCACAGGCGCGGCAAGGAAGCGGCCGCGGACGCGCGCCGCTCAGCGCGCCTTCCTGGCGAGAATGACTTCGACTTCGACGAGCATGCCCGGCTGCGCGAGCGAAGCGACCTGCACGGCAGAGCGAGCCGGCAGATTCGGCTGCTCCTTGGTGCCGAAGTGCTGGCTGTACGCATCCATGAATCCTTTGAAGTCCATCTTGCCCGTGCTCGGGTCGCCGACGAGGAACACGGTCATCTTCACCACGTCGCCGAAGCTGAGACCCATCTCCCGCAGCGAGTCCGCGAGGCGCGCGAAGATAGCGGTCGTCTGCGTCTTGGTGTCGCCCCAGTATTCCGGGGTGCCTTCCTTCGCTTGCGGATTCGCAGGGCTCGGCGTGATCCCGCTGTGAAAGATCAGCTCGAAGCCCGCCGGCACCTCGACTGCGCGCGCGATCGGGAACGTGCTGCCGCCGCCGAGCGGCTTGCGCACGATATCCGCCGCGTGCGCGGCCGTGTGGACGGTGGACAGCAGGACGAGCGCGAGCGCCGTGGCAGCGGTTCGCTTCATGATGGACCTCCGGTTCGAGTGGTTTGCGTGGGACCGACGAGCAGCGCGGCGTGATCAAGGCGCGGGACGCCGCGACCCGAGGGTGTTGATGTAGGCGACGACGTTCTCGATCGCCTTCGTATCGGGCAGCGCATTGACTGCCGCGCGCATCTGCGCGCCGTGCGTGTCCTGCGGCGAGTAGCCGCGCATGCCGGACTGAAAATTCTTCAGCTGCGCGACGAGGTACCAGTCCGTCTGACCGGCGAGCGCCGGCGCGTGCAGCTCGGGATTTCCCTCGCCTCTCGTGCCGTGACACGGGGCACAGGCTGCGTAGAGCTTGCGTCCTCGCTTCGCATCGCCGGTCACGGTGGGCTCGGGCGGCTTCGCCTCGAACGTGCGGACGTAGGCCGCGACGGCTTCGATGGTCGCATCGTCCATCGGCTCGGCGACGGGGCGCATTTCCATGCCCGAGATGTCCTCGGCGTGCGCGCCGCGCATCCCGGCGCGGAAGCGCTCGAACTGCTGCTTCAGATACCACGGCTCGATGCCGGCGATCTTCGGTGCGCGGATCGCCGGATTGCCGTTGCCCTCGGCTCCATGACAGACCGTGCAGTACTCGTAGTCCGCCGCCTGCGCGGCGCCGGTGATCAGGGCAGCGAGCGTCAACGCCACGAACCTGCGAATCATGCCGCCATTCCTTTCGTGCCGAGCTCCGCGCGCACGCGCCGGTCGATGTCGGCGAGCGCGTGAAGCGCAGAGTGCATGGCGCCTTGCTGCCAGCCCGAGTGATAGCTCACCTGATCGCCGATCATGTAGTGCCGGCCTACCGGCGCTTGGATGCGCGCGAAGAACTGCGTGCGCAACTCGGGCTCCCATTCGGCGGCGCAGCCGAGCATGTTGTTCATGCGGTGCCACGGGATGCTGACACCGTTCTCGACGTACTTGCCGTAGTCGGGATGAATGCGCGCGCCTTGTGCGATGGCCGCCTCGAGCCGCTGCGCATGCGTCATGCGCTCGAAGCGATCGGCCGCGGCTCCGCCGAACACATAGGCGCCGAGCACCACGCCTTTGCGGCGATGGATACCGTGGCACGGATACCAGATCTGCGTGATGTCCTGCGTGGTCCACGAGATGCCGCCGTAGATCATCTCGCGCTCCCAGAAGCGCTCGCGCATCTGGAAGCCGATTTTGAAGAGCTTGCCGCGAGGAATCGCCGTGAACACCGCCGCGTAGTCCCGCGGGAAGTTGTTCGCGATACCGGCCATGAGCTGGAACGGGATGCTGTTGAGGCAGTAATCGGCCGCGAGCGTGTGCCGTCCGTCGGCGTCGCGATAGACGATCTCGACGCCCTTCTCCCGGAGCATCACGGCTTCGACGCGCGCGCGGATCTTCACGAGCGAGCCGATCTGCGCCATGAAGCCCTGCACCACGCGATCCATGCCGCCGACCGGCTCCATCATCATCGCGGCTTGATCCTCGCTCTCGCCGAAGTTCATGAGGATCTGCCACAGCCGGGACTTCAGCAGCTCGGGCAGCTCGCGCACCGACTTGAGTTGCGCCGGCATGGTGTAGTCGTAATTCGCGAGCCCGGCGCGCGCCGAGCCCTGATAGGAATTCTTCGCATTGAGATCGCCGAACACGCGCGCGAGCGCGATCACGCGCTCGGCATCCTCGCGCGTGACCGCGGCATCGAGATGCGAAGTGCTGATGCACTTGGCGGTGAGCTCCGCGAGAAAGCCGCGGGCATCGGTGACATATTCGCGATTGCGCACGGGCTTGCCGCCGAACGCGGCGTCGTCCTGCACCCACGCGTTGCGGTTCTCGTTGATGAACGGTGCGAGCTCCACGCCGAGCTCGCGGCAGTAGTCGAGCAGCGTGGTGTGATGGCCCGGAATGCGCGCCGGCCCGGCGTTGAAGTACAGGTCCGGAACGGGATCGAAAGCGCACACCTGCGGATTGCCGATCTCGTCCACGAGATCGCCGTGGCGCAGTGTGAGATTGCGGCCGCCGGCGCGGTGCGCGGCCTCGAGCACCGTCACGTCGTATCCCTTGCGATGCAGCTCGTAGGCCGCCGTGAGGCCGGCAATGCCGGCGCCGAGAATGGCGATCTTCACGCGGCCGCGCGGCCGCACCAGGTCCGGGCGCGGCGCGGCTTGCACTTCGGCCATCGCACCGAGGCCGATCGCCGCGTGATACGCGGCGGCCGATCCTGCGGCAGCACCGATGAGATGAAGCAGGCGACGACGCGAAAGCGATGGAGGCATGACGGGATGTGTCCTCACGTACCGGCACGACGGCACGCGCTGATACAAGGCGCATGCCAGTCGTTGCGGCCGGACGGCACGCACACCCGAACCGCTTGCGGCGTGCGGACTTGCGCGCGAACCGGGCCGCACGCGAGACGCAACACAGATCAAGCCGCTCGCACCGGCGGCGTGCGTTTGGTCCCAGTCGCGCACGCATGGTGCGGCTATACTGCGATGCATGAACGTTCTGCATCGCCTTGGATGGTTGCAGTTCGTATTGCTGGCGGCGTCCGTCGCGAATGCCGTCGAGACCTCTACTGTTCTCCCCCCGAATCCCGACGAGCCGCTGTTCGCGGCGCCGACCTCGGTCGACCGCATCGGCCGCATCCTCGCGCCGGTCATGGTGAACGGGCAGGGGCCGTTCCGCTTCGTCGTCGATACCGGAGCGAACTACACGACCGTCTCGCCGCGATTGCTGAATGCGCTGGGGCTGCAGATGGGCACGGAGCAGCAGAAGCTCGTGCATGGCGTGACCGGCACCGCGCTCGTTCCGACGGTCCTTATCGATAAACTTCAGGCGGGCACGCTCGTCATGGAGCACGTCTACATGCCGGTCGTGCAGACGAGCATCAATCTCCAAGCGCACGGCATTCTCGGTGTCGCCGGACTGCAGCAAGCGCGCGTGTTCGTCGACTTCCGTCGCGACAGTGTGGTCATCAGTCGCTCGCGCGTACCGCGCGGCGAGCTGAGCTCGTACTTCGTGCTCGACGCACAGCGGGTGGAAGGCGGGCTGCTCGCCGTGAACGTCGTCATCCGCGGTGTGCGCGCCAAGGCCGTCATCGACACCGGAGCCGAGGTCAGCCTCGGCAACATCGCTCTGCGCGATGCCATCCGCGCCCGCCATCGCCGCCATCATGCCGATCCGAAGTTCACCGACGTCTACGGCGCGACCGAGCAGGTCACGCAGGGCGAGATCGAGGGGCCATCGAACATCGAGATCGGCGACATCACCATCAATCACGTCGGCGTCACGTACGGCGATTTCCACATCTTCGAGGCCTGGCACCTGAAGGACCGTCCCGCGATGCTGATCGGCATGGACGTGCTCGGCGTCGCGGATGCGCTGGTCATCGACTTCCGCGCGCGGCAGATTCTGGTAAGACGCCAGAGCAGCTACCGCTGACCGAACGGCCGGCGCGCCGCTGCATCGATTTCGACCCCCTTCCGGGCTACACTCCGCCGCGCGGTAGCAGAGGCGTAGACTCTGGCATGAACAGAGCGAAGATACTCCGCACGCTGAGTCGGCACGTCGGCGAGATCGAGGGGCGGTTCAGGATCAAGACGCTCTCGCTGTTCGGTCCGGCAGCGCGCAATGAATGGCGCAAGGGGGCGAACATCGACGTGCTGGTCGAGTTCGAGGGGGCGCCCACGTTCGATCGCTACATGGATCTGAAGCTGTATCTCGAAGAGCTGACCGGCGCGCCCGTCGGCCTGCTCACGGTGGACGCCGTGAAGCCCCGCATGTGGCCGGCCATCGAGAGCAGCCTCATCCATGTGGCCTGACTGGATCGTGAGCCTCGAGGACATCGTCGAGTACGGCTCGAAGATCGCCCTGTACACGCGCCACATGTCGCTCGAGGAGTTCCGCGTCAACGAGCTCGTGTTCGATGCGGTGGTCAGGAACCTCGAGCTGCTCGGCGGCGCCGCCAAGCGGTTGCCCGGCGAGGTGCGGGCCGCGATGCCCGAGGCCGCGTGCGCGCGCACGGTCGCGTTCGCCGAGATGATCGCGCGCTGCTCCGTCGCCCTCGATGCGCGCGTCGTGTGGGACCTGGTCCAGACCAAGATTCCGGAGCTGGTGCGCGCCTCCAGCGCCACGCTCACGCGCCTGAAGCATCAGTGAGGCTCATCGCTCGGGCGCGCTGCGCGCCCTCCGCTCGCGAGCGGCGCTCGCGAGCACCGCATCTGACGCACGCGCATCGATCCGACGAACGGTAGCACGACCGCGACCGGCGGCATTCGCGCGCGTCACGCGCGACACGCGTGCTCGACCCGCCCGACACGCGCCCGAAAAGTTGTGCCCGTTCGGCGACAACTGCGCCGCTTGCATTGAACATTGCGTCGGCGCGCTGCGACGAATGTCGCACCACACTGGCTCGCGACTACACATCCGTGTATCGCGCAAGACGACCAAAGACTCGTAGCAGCCGGGTCGCCAGACAGCTACATCTAGTAGCGGCGCAAGTGATTGCGACATCATCGAACGAGTTCCGGGGTCGCAACGATTGCGCAGTAACTCGCTCACAACATTCGGTCTCGATTTCCCTCGATGAACAACAACTCGATACTGGACGTCGCCATTCTCGGGGCGGGACCGGGTGGTCTCAGCGCCGCGGCACGGGCGGCGCACCGACGCATCTCGCACCTCGTGTTGGAGGCGTCCGACAAGCACGCCAACACGATCCAGCGCTACCAGCGCCTGAAGCACGTGATGTCGGAGCCGGGAATGCTGCCCCTGCGCAGCGACATCGCGTTCAAGGCCGGCACGCGCGAAGAGATCCTCGAAACCTGGGAGCGCAGCATCGCCGAGCGCGGCATTCGCGTGCAGTACGGCGCGGAAGTCGTGGGCGTGACGGGCCGCAAAGGCGATTTTCAGGTACAGCTGAAGAGCGGCCGGGTGCTCCGCGCGCGCCACATCGTGCTCGCGATCGGCGTGCAAGGAAATCCGCGCAAGCTCGGCGTGCCCGGCGACAACCTGCCGTGCGTGTTCAACACGCTCGACAGCGCCGCGGACCACAAGAACGAAGCGATCGTGATCGTCGGCGCCGGCGACTCGGCCATCGAGGACGCGCTCGCGCTCGCGCGCCAGAACCGCGTGGTGCTCGTGAACCGCGGTGCGAACTTCGGCCGCGCGAAGGAGGCGAACGCGGCGCAGATGCTCAAGGCCATCCGCAACGGGGTGGTCGAGTGCTTGTACGAAAGCCAGGTCAAGCGCATCGAGCCGTGCACGACGGGCGGCGCTCCGGCGCGCGTCACCGTACAAACGCCGGAAGGCGCGCGCACCATCGACTGCCACATGGTCATCACGCGCCTCGGCGCCGTGCCGTCGCGCAAATTCGTCGAATCGATCGGCGTGCGCTTCGCCTCGCCCGATCCCGACGCGCTGCCCGACCTGACGCCGAATTTCGAATCGAGCGTGCCGGGCATCTACATCATCGGCGCGCTCGCCGGGTTCCCGCTGATCAAGCAGGCGATGAACCAGGGCTACGAAGTGATCGAGCACATGCTCGGCCACAAGGTACAGCCGGCGGATCAGGCCATCCTGCAGCAGAAGCTGAACGGCCTGCGCATCGGCGGCGGGCGCGTCGGCGTCGATCAGGCGCTGCAGGCGATCCAGATGCGCGTGCGCCTGTTCCGCGACATGAAGCCGCTCGCGCTGCGCGAGCTCGCGATGGTGAGCCGCATCTTCTCGGCGCGCGGCGGGACGGTGCTCTTCAAGGCGGGCGACTACTCGACGTCCGTCTTCAACGTGCTCGACGGCGAGGTGCACCTCTACACCGGGCGGCAGCGGATCATGACGCTGAAGCGCGGTCAGGTGTTCGGCGAGATCAGCCTCATCTCGGGTCGCCCGCACGAGGTGACCGCGGTCGCCGGCGAGCGCTGCGTGGTGCTCGAGAGCCCGCAGGCGGTCGTGAAGAAGCTCATGCGGGTCGAGCCGTCGGTGCGCGAGTATCTCGACAAGACCTACATCTTGCGCGCGCTGAAGCTGTTCCTGCTGTCGCACGCGTCGGCGGAAACGATCCATCGGCTCGCGGAGACGGCGCGGATTCATCGCGTCGCCGCCGGCGACAACCTGTTCGAGGAAGGCGATCCGGTCGATCGCCTCTATCTGCTGCGCAGCGGCTCGATGACGCTCTCGCGCAAGGCGGGCGAGCGCGAGGTCATCGTCGCGTACTGCGCGGCCGGCAAGTTCGTCGATCTCGTCGGCTGCCAATCCGGCGCGCTCGCGCGCACGGTGACGGCCCGCGCAACCGTCGCCTGCGAAGCGTTGAGCATCGACTACGTGAGCTTCTGCGACCTGCAGGCGGAAGACAAATGGCTCGAGCAGCAGGTGCAACGCGAAAGCAAGGAACAGTTCGCGCAGTACACCCAGATGCGCGCCGCACCCGAAGCCAGCAAGCTCATGTCGTTCATGCTGGAGCACGGCCTCGGCGAAGCGACCAACGTGCTCGTCATCGACGAGCAGCTCTGCGTCGGCTGCGATCAATGCGAGACGGCCTGCGCGTCCACGCACGACGGCGTCTCGCGGCTCGACCGCAAAGCCGGCCCCTCGCTCTATTCATTGCACCTGCCGACTTCGTGCCGGCACTGCGAGCATCCGCATTGCATGAAGGATTGCCCGCCGAACGCGATCCATCGCATGCCCAACGGCGAGGTGTTCATCGACGACACCTGCATCGGCTGCGGCAACTGCGAAGCGAACTGTCCGTACGGCGTGATCCAGATGGCCGAGGTCGACAAGGGACCGAGCCTGCTGCAGCGGCTGCTGGGTCACAAGCCATCCGACGGCGCGAAGACCGCCGTGAAGTGCGACATGTGCAAGGACGTGAAGAGCGGCCCGGCCTGCGTGGCAGCGTGCCCGACCGGCGCGGCGATCCGCATTCACGCGGAGGACGTACCGAAGCTCGCGCGCACGCGAGCCGTGGAAGCCTAGTGCCGACGATGCGGAGACGACGGGGAATAGCCGCATGCACCAATCCTTCTGGAACTATCGGGGTTATCGATACGCGATACGGGCTACCGCGCTCGGCGTGCTCGCGATCCTGGCCTACATCTTCTGTCCTTTACGCGGCGAGCAATCGAGCGGCGGCACCTGGCTCGGCTACACACTCGGGACGATCGCAGCGCTGTTGATCGTCTATCTCGCGTGGTACGGCGTGCGTCGGCGCACGTTCGGCAAAGGCGGCTCGGCGGCCGGCTGGCTTTCGGCGCACGTCTACTTCGGGCTGGTGCTCGTGCTGGTCGCGACGCTCCACTGCGGATTCCAATTCGGCTGGAACATTCACACCGCGGCGTATGTATTGCTCGTGCTGGTCGTGGCGAGCGGTTGCTGGGGCGTGTACGCGTACGCGCGCTATCCCGGCATGATCATCCGCCAGCGCGGCAACATCACGCGCGCGGAGCTCATCGAGGAGATTCACCAGCTCGACGGTCGCGCGCTCAAGCTCGCATCCGTTCTGCCAGCCGACGTGCACGATCTGATCGCCGACACCATTCATCGCACGCAGATCGGCGGCAGCGTTTGGGCGATGCTGCGGGGGTACGACGAGTCGACGATGCTCCTGCCCGCCGCAGCGGGCGCCGGTGCGCGCATCGTGAGCAACCAGAGCCAGCGCGCGCTGATCGAAGTGCTCGCGGGCCGGCTCGCCGCGCAGACCGACAGCGCCGAGATCGGCAAGATGCACACGCTGCTCGACATCGTCGCGCGCAAGGCGGCGCTCGTCGGCAAGCTGCAGAAGGACGTCCAGCTGCAAGGGCTGATCCAGTTCTGGCTGTATCTGCACCTGCCGCTGTGCTTCGCGCTGCTGGTGGCGCTCATCGCGCACATCGTCGCCGTGTTCTTCTACTGGTGAGGCGCGATGCGGTTTCGCATTCTGCGCTGGATCCGCAATCACGCGGTCACGGGCCACAGACAGTACCGCGAGCTGTTCATTCAGGCGCGCCGCCTGACCATCGGGCGCGGCAGCGATCAGCACCTGCAGATCGCCGACGCGCGCGTGTTCCCGAGACATGCGATCGTCCGCGCGGGTCGGGGTCGCGAAGGACCGATCGTCATCGAGGCGCTCACGCCGACCGGCGTGCGTGTCAACGGCAAGGGCGTCCTGCAGAAGAGTCTGAAGCCGGGCGACGAAATCCAGGTCGGACCCGCGATCATCGTCGTCGAGTCCTCGCCGCGCGGCGCGCCGGTCACTCTGCGCTTTCGCTTCGCCGAATCGGAAGAAACCGGGCGCCGCCTCGATCGCCTGAACGTGCTGTCGCTCAGCGATTCAGGACTGAGCAAGCGCTTCTGGTCGGTGCTGCTCGCCTCGGGTGTCGCGGCGATCTTTCTGCTCGTGCCCATGGGCGCGGCGTTGTATCAGCCGCTGCGGCCGCTGTTGCGCGCGAGCCCGCTCATTCCGAACGACAGTTGGTGGACGCCGGGTCCGCTCCACACTGCGCACCAGTTCATCGGCGCAGACTGCAACACGTGCCACGTCTCGCCCTTCACGCCTGTCGACAACGTGCAATGCACGGCGTGTCACACCACCGTGCAACATCACGTGCAGGTGCCGTCAGGCGACATGACGTTGTTTGCCGGGGATCGCTGCGCGGATTGTCACGAGGAGCACAGCGAGACTCGCACGCTCGTCTCGCACGATCAGCGTGTGTGCACCGATTGTCATGCGGACCTGAAGGCGATCAAGCCGCGCACGCGCCTGATGAATGCGTCGGACTTCGGCCTCGATCACCCGGAGTTCCGTCTTTCGATGCTGCAATCGCAACCCGGGCTCAACGGCATGGAGTGGCAGGTCGTGAAGCTCGATGTGCTGCCCGGCGTGAAGTTCGTGGAGGACTCGCACCTGCGCTTCTCGCACGCCCAGCATCTCGACCCGCGGGGCATCAAGGGGCCGAAGGGCGACGAAAAGCTCGAGTGCAAGGACTGTCACACGCCCGACGCGAGCGCCCGCTACATGCTGCCGATCAAAATGGAGACGCAATGCAGCCGCTGCCACAGCCTGCGCTTCGATGAAACCGATCCGACGAGCACCGTTCCCCACGGCGACATCGAAGGCGTGTACCGCACGCTCATTGCGCACTTCAGCCAGCAATATCTGGAAGGCGTACTGCCCACCGTCGAGCGCGGCCGGCGCTCGGCGCGCCGCCCCGGTATGCAGGGCGGCGTCATGACGCGCGCCGAGCAGATCCGGGCTCGCGACTGGGCCGAGCAGATGTCGCTCGCCGCGGCGCGCGATTTGTTCGAGAAGCGCGTGTGCGTCGACTGCCACGAAGTCACCAAGGTGCCGGGGCAGGTGAGCTTCCGGCAGTGGCGCGTCGAGCCCGTGCGTCTCACGCAGCAGTGGATGCCGCAGGCGCGCTTCGATCACGCGAGCCACAAGACCTCGCGCTGCCAGGACTGCCATATCGGCGCGGAAATCTCGAAGAAGAGCAGCGATGTGCTGATGCCGACGCTGAAGGAGTGCCGCACCTGCCACGCCGGTCCGAAGAACACCGACAAGACGCCATCGGATTGTTTGATGTGCCACCAGTTCCACTTGCCGAATCACGGCCTCTTCGATCAGGACGCCACCATCCGCGCGCGCAGCTTGCCGCGCACGGATGCGCAGCGCCGGATGCAGGCGCTCGGCCGTGCGGAGGTATTGCAATGACACGTGTAGCGCTGGCTGCCGCCTTGGTGCTCAGCGTCGGGCTCGCGCGCGCGGCGGAGCCGATGAAGCTGCCTTACGAGATGCCCAACAAGCACATGGGGGTGTCCACGTGCTCGTCATCCGTCTGCCACGGCAGCGTGAAGTCGAAGGACGCGTACAACGTCCAGCTGAACGAGTACATCACGTGGGCGCATCAGGACACGCACTCGAAGGCGTACACCGTGCTGCTGAACGAGCGCTCGCGCGCGATGGCGGCGAAGCTCGGCCTGCCCGACGCCAGCAAGGCGAAGATCTGCCTCGACTGCCACGCCGACAACGTGCCGGAGAGCCTGCGCGGCAAGGAATTCAACATCGCCGACGGCGTCGGCTGCGAAGCGTGTCACGGCGGCGCCGAGAAGTGGCTCGAGACGCACACGACGAAGAAGGCAACGTACCAGGAGAACCTCGAGCGCGGCATGTTTCCCACCGCGAACATCGAGCCGCGCGCCACGTTGTGCCTGTCGTGTCACCTCGGCAACGCCGACAAGTTCGCCACCCATCGCATCATGGGCGCGGGTCATCCGCGCCTGAGCTTCGAGCTCGACACGTTCCAGGCGCTGCAGCCGCCGCATCATCAGGTCGACAAGGACTACGCGGAGCGCAAGCCCGTCTACAGCCGCACGGCCACCTGGGCCTACGGGCAGGTGGAAGCCGCGCGCTTGGAAACTCGGCTCATCCAGCAACACTTCGTGCGCGAGGGCGCGACGTTTCCCGAGCTCGCGCTCTTCAGCTGCCACATGTGCCACGAGAGCTCGATGAAGCGGCTCGACTGGATGCGCGGCCTCACGACGATCGGCAATCCGCCGGGGAGCGTGCCGTTGAACGACGGTCATCTGCGCATGGCGATCGTGATCGCGCGCCAGCTCGATCCGGCGACTGCGCGCGATCTGCTCGCGATGGCGCAGTCGCTGCAGGAAGCAAGCGGCGAGAGCCGCGACCGCGTCTCGAGCGTGAGCGGCCGGCTCGAGGCGGCGCTGCGCGAGTTTCAGCCGCGCGTCGCCGCGCACAAGTGGAACGCGACGGAGAAGGGGAATTTGCTGGCCGGACTGCTCGATCTCGGCGCGCGCCGCGAGTACCGCGACTACATCAGTGCCGAGCAGGCGATGATGGCCACGGAGCTGCTCCTGATCGATCTCGGCAAGGCGGACCGGTACCGGTCGAAGCTCGACGCGCTCTACCGGCTCGTCGAGGACGACGAGGCGTATCGCGCCGATCAGTTCGTCACGGGCATGGAACAGTTGCGCGCGGCACTCGGGCTCGCGCCGGCGGAAGCGAGCAAATCGGGCTCGATCTACCGGCCGCTCTCGCCGATTCCGCCCGGCGTGAGCTTCACGCATCCGCCGCCGGGCGGCCCGGGCCGGTAGCGTGTGCGGTGATCGCGCGGCCGGCCGAACTTATCCACAGATAATCCCCAAGCGATCCACAACGGCGTGCGGGTAAGCTCGCGCGCATGCGACTCAGACTGTTCCGGCGCCGGCCTGCAGAAGAGCCGGTGACAGTGATCGCGACGTATCCCATCTCACGGCGAACCGCGAAAGTGGTGCTGCTCAAGGACGGGCGGGTGCGCTGGACGTGCGACTGCGAGGTCGCGCTGCGTTCGGCGCGCGCCAATCTGCCTCCCTGGTGCAAGCACATCGAGAAGGCGTCCGCGAAGCGCGCGGTCGAACGTCTGTTCGGCGAGACGCGCGTCGCGAAACATCACTGAGGCACTTCGCCGCAACCGAGCTGTCACACCGCCTACTCAGGCTCCGCGCCGCAAGGAGTTACGCACTGTTGCAGCCGAGGGGCTGGAGACCCGGGAGGTGGACGTGGCACAGGACGGTGGCAAGAAGCACTTCGGGATCGATGCGACTAAGACCGGCGGGCTCGCGGCGCGCCTGCGCCATCGGGCACGCAGAGCGTTCGGGGCGCTGACCGGTCTCGGCACACTCATTCGCCTGCGCGAGGAAGCGCGCCCGATCGACGATCCGTTCGAGCTGGCGGAATTCGGCTTGCGCGGTCTGCGCATCGAGCTGCGCGCCGCCTCCTGCGACCCGGCCATTGCCCTTGCGGAGGCGTTGCCGCGCAGCGGGCCGCTCGTCATCGTCGCGAATCATCCTACGGGTGGGCTCGACGGGCTCGCGGGCATTGCGGCCATCGGGCAGGCACGGCGGGATCTGCGCGTGCTCGCGAATCCGGAGCTCGCCTCCATCGAAGGATTGCGCTCGATCATCATTCCGCTCGACCCGTTCGGGCGCAAAGAGTCGCGCCGTGCGAACGCGGCGAGCCTGCGCGCGGCGATCCGCTGGATCGAGCAGGGTGGGGCGCTGCTCATCTTTCCGGCAGGCGAGGTCTCGCACTTCATCATCCGGCGCTGGGCGATCACGGATGGCGAGTGGCACACCACCGCTGCGCGCATCATTCGACACACGCGCGCCACGGTGTCGCCCATGTTTTTCGCGGGCTGCAATAGCACGCTGTTCCAAGTCGCGGGGCTCGTGCATCCGCGCTTGCGCACGCTGTTGCTGCCGAGCGAGCTGGCGCGACGTGCGGGTTCGACGGTCGACGTGCGGATCGGCGCGCCGCTCGATGCGCGTGCGCTGGCCCCATTCACGACCGATGAAGCGCTGACGGCGCACTTGCGGCTGAAGACGTACATGCTGGCGGGCACGCTGGCGAGCGGGCGCGACGAGCCGACGCGGCGCACGCGCATCGCGTCGGTAGGGCGTGCGGCCGGTGTGCCGGCGGCTGGCGCCGGCGAGGCGATTGCGGCTCGCGCGGGCTCGATGACGAACGCGAGCGCGGGCGTGCTTGCCGAGCCGGCCGTTCCGGCACTCGACACGTCCGAGCCGCTCATCGACCCGGTCCCGCCCGCAGTGCTCGCGGCGGAAATTGCCGCGCTCCCATCGTCGGCCACGCTCGTGACGGCGGGCGATCAGCGTGTGATCTGCGCTCCGGCGCGCCTCATCCCCAACGTCTTGCGCGAGCTCGGGCGCTTGCGCGAGCTGAGCTTTCGTGCGGCGGGCGAAGGCACGGGCCGGAGCGTCGATCTCGACAGCTTCGACGAGTACTACGAGCACCTGTTCGTGTGGAGCGCGAGTCAGCGCGAGGTCGTCGGTGCCTATCGTCTCGGCCGCGTCGACGAGATTCGGCGCCGCTTCGGCACGGCCGGTCTCTACACCGCGACGCTGTTCGAGTATCGGGAGCCCTTCTTCGCGCTGCTCGGCGCGGCGCTCGAGCTCGGCCGCTCGTTCGTGCGCCCGGAATATCAGAAGAGCTTCGCGGCGCTCATGCTGCTGTGGAAGGGCATTGGCGCCTACATCGGGCGCAATCCGAAATACGCGCGGCTCATCGGCCCGGTGAGCATCAGCGACAGCTACTCGCCGCTCTCGAAGGAGCTGCTCGTGCGCTACTTGAAAGCGCGCAGCTACAACCACTTCGGCGCGGCGCTCGTGAAGGCGAAGAGCCCCTTCCGCATCCGCGGGGCGTTGCGTTCGCTCGGGCTGGACGTGAACAGGCTTCCGGACCTCGAGACCGTGTCGAGCTTCGTCGCCGGCGTCGAGGCCGATCGCAAGGGCGTGCCGGTGCTGTTGCGGCAGTACCTGAAGCTCGGTGGGCGGCTCGTCGGCTTCAACGTGGACGCGGAGTTCAGCGACGCGATCGATTGCCTGCTCGTCATCGACTTGCGCCAGACCGACCCGCGCATGCTGAAGAAGTACATGTCGGACGAAGCGCTCGCGAGCTTCGCGCGGGCACATCGACGCAAGGCCAAGGGATTGCTCGACGACGCGGCGTGAGCCGGCAGCCATTGCCAACACGGTATTCGCAGCCACCGCGGGACGCTCCGCACAACCGACAGCGCACGCGCCCCGGGCGATCGGCGCAATGTCACTTCACCTCGAAGCGCCGGCTGTCGCACGCAGGGGACGCGTGCGGCTGCGTGCTAGATTCGCACGCATGATCGTCGTGCATCATCTCGACAACTCGCGCTCGCAACGGGTGCTGTGGCTGCTCGAAGAGCTCGGGGTCCCTTACGAAGTGCGAAGCTATCGGCGCAATCTGCAGACGATGCTGGCACCGCCGGAGCTGAAAGGCGCGCATCCCCTCGGCAAGTCGCCCGTGCTGGTGGACGGCGACCTGACGCTCGCCGAGTCGGGCGCCATCGTCGAATACCTCGCGGATCGTTACGGCGACGGGAGGCTCGCGAAGCCGTTCGGCTCGCCCGAACGTGTGCGCTACATCTACTGGCTGCACTACGCCGAAGGATCCGCGATGACGCCGCTCCTCCTGAAGCTGACGTTCGATCGGGTGGCGGCCGCGCGCATGCCGTTCTTCGTGAAGCCGATCGTGAGAGCCGTGCGAGCCAAGGTGATCGAGGCGTACGTCGGGCCGAATTTGCAGCTCCATCTCGACTACCTGGAGAGCGAGCTCGCCCGCGCGCCGTGGTTTTGCGGCGACGAGCTCACCGCGGCGGATGTGCAGATGAGCTTTCCGGTGGAGCTCGCAGTCGTGCGCGCCGGGCTGGATGAAAAGCGCCCGAGGCTCATGGATTGGCTGCGACGGGTTCACGCGCGGCCCGCCTACCAGCGCGCCCTCGAGCGCGGCGGCAAGTACGACTACGCGAATGCCTAGCCGAAATCGCTGCCCAGCTCATTGCCGCCCGCCGCGAAACTTCGCGCGGACCGGCTGTCACAATCGCGCGGTCTCGTGCGTCTTACGGGCATGACTCACGACGATCGCGCCCAGACATTCGAGCCCCATCGCGGGCGACTCTACGGCATCGCCTATCGCATGCTCGGGTCGCGTGCCGACGCGGAGGACATCGTTCAGGAAACATACCTGCGCTGGCACCGCGCGCCGGCGGATGAAATCCGCTCGCCCGAAGCCTGGCTCGTCACCGCGACGACCCGGCTTTGCATCGATCGCCTGCGCACGGCGCAGGCGGAGCGTGCCGTCTATGTCGGGCCGTGGCTTCCCGAGCCCCTCATCGGCGAGACGGCGGCGCCCGGAGCCGACGCCGCGAGCGAGCTCGCCTCGAGTCTGTCGGTCGCATTTCTCGCGGTGCTCGAGCGCCTCGCGCCCGAAGAGCGCGCGGCATTTCTGCTGCACGAAGTCTTCGACACGGAGTACGAGGAGATCGCGCAGATCCTCGGCAAGAGCGTGGCCGCGTGCCGCCAGATCGTCAGCCGTGCGCGCCGCCGCGTGCGCGAGGATCGCCCGCGCGTGCGGGTGAGCGAGAGCGCCCGCAAGGCCGTGCTCGCGCGCTTCGTCGACGCCGTGATGTCGCAAGACAAAGACGCCGTGATGCAAGTGCTCGCCGCAGACGTGACGTGGACCTCCGACGGCGGCGGCAAGGCCAAGGCGGCCCGCAAGGTGATCCGCGGCAGCGATCACGTCGCGCGGTTCATCGTCGGTGTGATCGGCCGCTACGTGCCGCAAGTCGAGCTGCGCCCCATCGTCGTGAACGGCGAGGCGGGCCTCGCTCTCTACGGACACGAGCGGCTCATCTCGGTGATCTCAATTGTTACGGACGGTGTGCGCATTCTCGATGTGTACACCGTCGTCAACCCCGAAAAGCTGCGTGTGTGACGACACGCTCGATGAAGCGAAAGGAAGTCGAGATGAACCCTCGAATCAACATGTTCAATGCCAATCCAAAGGCGATGCAAACCATGATGGCCATGCAAGCATACGTTGATGGAAGCGGGCTCGAGCCCAAGCTGCTGCATCTCGTGAAGCTGCGCGCTTCGCAGATCAACGGCTGTGCGTACTGCATCGACATGCACACCAAAGATGCGCGCGCGGAAGGCGAGACCGAGCAGCGGCTCTACGCGCTCGACGCCTGGCGCGAAACGCCGTTCTACGACGCGCGCGAGCGCGCGGCGCTCGCCTGGACGGAAGCCGTCACGCTCTTGACCGAAGGGCACGTGCCCGATCACGAGTTCGCGGCCGTTCGCGAGCACTTCTCGGAAGAAGAGCTCGTGAGCCTCACGCTCGCCATCACGACCATCAATGCGTGGAACCGGCTCTGCGTGTCCTTCCGGGCGGTGCCCGGCACGTATCGACGGCAAGTCAGCAGCGTGAGCGTCAGCTCTTCGCGATCGCAGGCATAGCTATTGCGGGTCATGGCGTCCCTCGGGCCCCTCCGGAGGTGACGCGATGGCCAATGCACGATGGATAGCGATGCTCGCCGCGATAGGCCTCGCCGGCACGGCTCTGCGCTCCGCACCTGCCTACGCGGCGCAGACGCCCGCGCCGCCGGACGCGGCGGATACGCAGGCTGCGCCTCCGCAGAACGAGAGAGCCGACCCGGCGGCGGCCTCGAGCCAACACCAGCGCGATGTGACGCGGCGTCCCGGCGAAGAAGCCGCACCGAATTCGGATCCCGAGCCGCAAGGCGCGTCCACACCGCATCAGCAGGGAGCGATCGGTCAAACGCCGCGTCCCGGCATGGTGGGCACGCCGATGAAGCTCGTCGGCATGCAGGTGATCTCGCCGGGCGGGGAGTCGCTCGGCTCGGTCATCGATGTGACGATGGACCCGCAGCGCGAGCCCGAATACGCCGTGATCTCGCTGGGCAACGACATGATGACCGCCGTGCCGTACTCCGCCGTGGCTTCGATGGTCCAGAACGGCAAGATCGTCATGGATCGCACGCGGCTCGAGAATTCCCCGCAGGTGGCGCAGAGTGAGCTGCGCGACAAGCGGAACTCGAAGTGGCGCGCCGACGCCGACAAGTACTGGAGCGCCGGCGCAGTGCGGATGGCGACGCCGGACAACGGCACGAACAGCTCGCGCAAGCCGAAGCAGCGCTGAGCGCCCTAGGCTTCGATCAGGCCATGGCGGATCGCGATGAGCGTCAGCTCCGATTGATTCACCACGGCCAGCTTCTGCTTGATGTTGTAGAGGTGCGTGCCGACCGTCGAGGTGGACAGCTTCAGATCGTCGGCGATCTTCTGCACCGTCGCGCCCGAGGCGAGCCGGATGAACACCTCGAACTCGCGCTCCGACAGCCGCTCGAGCGGCGACTTGGTGGCGCCCTCGATGTCCGCGAGCGCGAGCTTCTGCGCGAGGTCGGCATCGAGATAGCGCCGGCCGGCGGCGACGGTCGTGACCGCTTCGAGCAGCGCTTCGGGCGCGCTGCGCTTGGAGAGGAATCCGAGCGCGCCTTCCTGGAGCGCGCGCCGCGCGTGCAGCGGATCGTCGTGGGCCGAGAGCGCGAGCACGCGCGCTTGCGGATTGTGCGCGCGAATGCGCTTCAACGCCTCGAGCCCGCCCATGCCCGGCATCGCGAGGTCCAACACCACGACATCCGGCGTCAGCTCCGCGTAGCGCTGGGTGGCCGCTTCGCCGGATTCCGCTTCGCCGACGACGGTCACGTCCTTCAGCGATTGCAGCAGCAGCCGGAATCCCGTGCGCACCACCGCGTGATCGTCGACGAGCATGACCCGGATCATGCCGCCGCTCCGAGGGGAATCGAGGCGTGCAGGCGCACGCCGCCCTGCGCACCGTTGCCGACGCTGAACGTGCCGCCGACGTGCTCGACCCGTTCCGCGAGGCCGCGCAGCCCGAAGTGCCCGGGTCGCGACCAGTCGGGCGGCAGGCCCCGGCCGTCGTCGGTCACCGTCACGGCGATGTGCTCGGCATCCGCTTGCACACTGATGTCCACTCGCGAAGGCTGTGCGTGGCGCACGGCGTTGATCAATCCCTCCTGCACGACACGGTAGATCGTGAGCGCGACGCTCGGTCCGAGATCGGCCTGCACGTTCTGCTGCAACGATAGCTCGATCGTCGGATAGCGGCGCTGCCAGTCCCGAACCAGGCTCTCGAGCGTAGCGGCAAGACCGAGCGTATCCAGCGACAGCGGCGTGAGCCGCGGAATGAGGCCGTGCATGTTGTCGTAGAGCCGGGCGGCCTCATCGGAGATGAGCTTGGCGGCCTCGCCGGTCGGCGGGTCCTTGCGCCCTCCCTGCGCGGCGATGGCCTGCGCGAGGCTGCGGATCGCCGTCACGGATTGGCCGAACTCATCGTGCAGCTCGTGCGCGATGAGGCGCCGCTCTTCCTCGAGCCGCTGCTCGACCACCTTCGAGAGCTCGCGGCGCTCCTCGAGCCGGTTCTCCGCTTCGCGCGCCTTGCGCTCTGCCTGCACCTTGTCTTCCACCGCCTGCGCCATGCGGTTGAAGGCGCCGCCGATGGCGTGCGCCTCGACGCCGCGCAGCGGCGGCAGCCGGAACGCGAGATCGCCGCTTTCCACGCGCCGCAGCCCCTCGACGATCACCGGGAACGGCGCGAGCGCGCGATCCACCAGCCAGAAGGCGAGCCCGCTCACGACGACCAGCATGAGGGCCGCGAGCGCGAGGAGGCGCATCAGGTCGTCCCAGGCATCGAGCACCGAGCGCGACACCTCCGCCTGCACGAGCAGCTGCGAGCCGTCCGGGAGCAGAAAGATGTGGCGCGGCGCGTACGGCGCGAGCAGCCGCTCGAACCACTTCGGTGCGGCGCGATTCGCCTTGTAGGTCGCCGGGGGAGATCGGTAGAGCACTTCACCGAGCGGCGAGCGGAGCACGATGTCGTTGGCGCGCACGCGCCCGAGCTGCTGCAGGAACTCGAGTGTGAGCTGCGGCCCGCCCTCCCGCGAATAGATGGCCGCGAGCCGGCCGAGAAGCTGCGCGGCCACTCGATTGGCCGCCTCGATCTCCTCGCGCACCGAGATCCGGCTGCTCTGGAATTCCGCGAAGATCAGCACCGCGACGAAGGTGGCGGTGAGACCCGTGACCACGAGGTTGAGGCGTGTGCGCAGCTTCATGGAGCGCAGAGTGTCGCCCGAGCATGGGTCCGTGCGCCATGCCTCCTGAATCGTAGGCCTCATGAAATTCTGGAGCGGACTTTCATGATCATCGCGTTCCGCGGGCCGCGTGGCGCGCGGAATATCGTCGCGCACCGCGCCCCTGCGGTGGACTTTCGAGAGGATGTGCAATCATGAAATGGGAAACCCCGGAAGCCGTCGATTTCCGCTTTGGCATGGAAATCACGATGTACGTGGCCAATCGGTAAGAGCGGCCGGGCGCTGCCTGCGAATCCGGGCAGCGCCTTCTCCTTCTCGCCTCCGTGAAAATCCGTGTCTTGGGCTCCGCCGCAGGCGGGGGCTTTCCGCAGTGGAACTGCAACTGCCCGAACTGCGCCGGGCTGCGGCGCGGCGCGCTGCGCGCCCGGGCGCGAACGCAGTCCTCGATTGCCGTCTCGAGCGGGGACGACGCGAGTTGGGCGCTCGTGAACGCCTCGCCGGACATTCTGGTGCAGCTGCAGGCGAACGCGGTCCTGCAGCCCGGCCGCGCCATACGCGATACGGCGCTCGTCGGCATCGTGCTGGTCGACGGCCAGATCGATCACACGACGGGACTCTACATGCTCCGCGAGGCGCAGCGGCCGTGGCCGATCTGGTGTACGGACAGCACGTATGCGGACCTCACTCGCGGCAATCCCGTGCTCGGCGTGCTCGCGCATTACTGCGGCGTGGACCGCCGGCGCATCGGGCTGGACGGTGACGACTTCGCGGTAGACGGCGTAACGGGCGTGCGCTGGCGTGCCCTGCCGGTGGCCAGCAAGCCGGCGCCGTATTCACCGAACCGCGAGTCGCCGGTGCCGGGCGACAACATCGCGCTCCTCATCACCGATGAGGTGACGGGCAAGTCCGCGCTCTACGCGCCGGGGCTCGGCGCCATCGACGAGCCGGTGTGGCGCGCGATGAACGCGGCGAGCGTCGTGCTCGTCGACGGTACGTTCTGGACCGACGACGAGATGATCGTGCTCGGCATCTCGCGCAAGCGTGCGCGGGACATCGGACACCTGCCGCAGAGCGGGCCCGGCGGCATGCTCGAGTGGCTCGCGCGGCTGCCGCCCGCGACGCGCAAGGTGCTCATCCACATCAACAACACCAATCCGGTCCTCGACGAAGAATCCGAGCCGCGCGCCGAGCTCGCGCGTCGCGGCGTCGAGGTCGCGTCGGATGGGCTGGAGATCGTGCTGTGAACGCCGAGCTCGCACGCGAGACCGCGCCGGATGTGCCTTGGAGTCGCGCCGAATTCGAGGCGCGCTTGCAGGCGCTCGGCAGCCGCTATCACATCCATCACCCGTTCAACGTCATGTTGAACACGGGTAAGGCGACGCCGGAGCAGATTCGCGGCTGGGTCGCGAACCGCTTCTACTACCAGATCAACATTCCGATCAAAGACGCGGCGATTCTCTCGAACTGCCCGGACCGCGCGGTGCGGCGGGCGTGGGTCCAGCGCATTCTCGACCACGACGGGTACGGCGACGATGCGGGCGGGATCGAGTCCTGGCTGCGCCTCGCCGAGGCCGTCGGCCTGTCCCGCGCGCGGACGGAGAGTCTCGTCGACGTGCTCCCGGGCGTGCGCTTCGCGGTCGATGCGTATGTGAATTTCGCGCGGCGCGCGCCGTGGCAGGAGGCGGTGTGCTCGTCCTTGACCGAGCTGTTCGCGCCCGAGATTCACAAGCAACGGCTCGCGAGCTGGCCGGAGCACTATCCGTGGATCGACAAGGCGGGCCTGCAGTATTTCCGGAGCCGCGTGAGCATCGCTCGGCGCGACGTGGAGTTCGGTCTCGACTTCACGCTGAACCACTTCCGCACGCGCGCCGCGCAGGAGCGTGCGCTCGAGATTCTCACCTTCAAGCTCGACGTGCTGTGGCAGATGAACGATGCCATGGCGTTACGGTACGCAACATGATCCAACCCACTTCCAAGCCGGCCATCGGCCGCGGATTCCGCTTGCAATGGGAGCCGGCGCAGAACGCGCATGTGCTGCTCTATCCCGAAGGGATGGTGAAGCTGAACGGGAGTGCCGGCGAGATCCTCAAGCGCTGCGACGGCGCGCGCACGATGGCGGAGATCGTCGCCGACCTCGAAGCGGCGTTCGCGACAGAAGGCCTCGAAAAAGACGTGAGCGCGTTCGTCGCGTTCGCCGTGGAGCGCAGATGGCTGGAGCTTCGCCAGTGAACATCGAGGCGCCGCCTGCGGACGTCGACGGCGCGGTCTCGCAGGCCGCCGGGCCGATCCCCGGGCGCGCAGCCGCCGTGGGACCGCCGTTATGGTTGCTGCTGGAGCTGACCTACCGCTGCCCGCTCCACTGCGTGTTCTGCTACAACCCGACGGATTTCGCGCGCATCACGAACGAGCTCTCGACCGCTGACTGGCTACGCGTGCTGCGTGAAGCGCGTGCGCTCGGCTCGGTGCAACTGGGCCTTTCGGGCGGCGAACCGCTGCTGCGCGAAGACGTCGAGCTCATCGTTGCCGAGGCGCATGCGCTCGGCTTTTACACCAATCTCGTCACCTCCGGTGTCGGGCTCAACGAAACGCGCATCCGTGCCCTGAAGGAAGCGGGGCTCGACCACATCCAGCTCTCGTTCCAGGACAGCACTCGCGAGATGAACGATTTCCTGAGCAGCACGCGCACCTTCGAGCTGAAGTCGAAAGTGGCCGCGCTGATCAAGGGACACGGCTATCCGATGGTGCTGAACGTCGTGCTCCATCGGCTCAACATCGACCACACGGCTGCGATCCTCGACATGGCCGAGCGCATGGGCGCCGATTACGTCGAGCTCGCCAACACGCAGTACTACGGCTGGGCGTGGCACAACCGCGAGCAGCTGATGCCGACTCGCGCGCAGGTCGAGCGCGCGGAGGCGGTGACGAACGCGTTTCGCAAGCGGGTAGGTGAGCGCGTTCGCGTCTACTTCGTGGTGCCGGATTATTTCGAGAAGCGTCCCAAGCCTTGCATGAACGGCCTGGGCTCGATCTTCCTCACGATCAGTCCGGACGGAACGGCACTGCCGTGCCACGCCGCGCGGATGCTCCCCGGCATGCATTTTCCGAACGTGCGCCACTCGAGCATCGCATCGATCTGGCGCGATTCTGCGGCCTTTAACCGCTTCCGCGGTGACGGCTGGATGAAAGAGCCGTGCCGCAGCTGCCCGGAGAAGGCGAAGGACTTCGGCGGCTGTCGCTGTCAGGCCTTCCTCCTGACCGGGGACGCGGCGAATGCCGATCCGGTGTGCGACAAATCCCCGCACCGGCATCTCGTCGACGCGGCGCTGGCGCGCGCCGAGCACCCGCACGTCGTGGAGAAGCCCGTCCTGATCTTCCGCGACGCGCGCAATTCGCGCACCATCTCGGAATGCAATGGCTGACCTCGCTCTTCGTCGTGGCCGTGATCGCCGAGATGATCACGCGGTTGTGGCTCTCCTCACGGCAGATCGCCGCGGTCCGCGCACACCGCGACGCGGTGCCGGAGCTGTTTCGCAACCAGGTTGAGCTCGCGGATCAACAGAAGGCGGCGGACTACACCGTCGCGCGCGCGCAGCTCGGCCGGATAGACACGGTCTTCGACGCGTTCCTGCGGCTCGTGTTCACGCTCGGCGGCGGCATCGCGGCCATCGATGTGCTCTGGCAGAAAGCTGGACTGGCGCAGCCCTGGCATGGCGCGCTCGTGATCGGCACGGTGATGCTCGTTCTGGCGCTGCTGAATCTGCCGTTTTCGTTGTGGCGCACGTTCCGGCTCGAGGCGCGCTTCGGATTCAACCGAGTGTCGCCGGCGCTTTTCGTCACGGACCTCGCGAAAGGGCTCGTGCTGAGCGTGGTGCTTGGCGGCCCGGTCGTGATCGGCGCGTTGCTGCTGATGGACCGCGGTGGGCCGTGGTGGTGGCTCTACGCCTGGGCGGCGTGGACGGTGTTCTCGCTTGCGTTGACCTGGGCCTTTCCGCGATTCATCGCGCCGCTCTTCAACCGCTTCACGCCACTCACCGATGAAGCGCTCAAGCAGCGGGTGGAAACGCTACTGGCGCGGACGGGCTTCACGTCGAAAGGCGTGTTCGTCATGGATGGCTCGCGGCGCTCGGCGCATGGCAACGCCTATTTCACCGGCGTCGGCAGGAACAAGCGCATCGTGTTCTTCGATACGCTGCTCGAGCGGCTCGGCGGCGCAGAAGTCGAAGCGGTGCTCGCGCACGAGCTCGGGCACTTTCGCCTGAAGCACGTGCGCCAGCGAATCGTACTGTCGCTCGTCATGTCGTTCGTTGCGCTCGCGTTGCTCGCATGGGCCGCGAAGCAGCCCGAGATATTCAGCGCGCTCGGCGTACCGCTGCCGTCTTCGCATACGCTGCTGCTGCTCGCGATGTTCGTCGTCCCGCCGTTCACGTATTTTTTGACGCCGCTCGGCGCATGGTGGTCCCGAAGACACGAGTTCCAGGCCGATGACTTTGCGGCGAAGAATGCGAGTGCGGCGGCTCTCGCCGAAGCGTTGGTGAAGCTCTATCGCGCGAACGCTTCGACCCTCACGCCGGACCCGCTGCACTCGGCGTTCTACGATTCGCACCCGCCGGCGCTGGTGCGGATCGCCCGGTTACAGAACGCCGCGAGCTGACGCGCCAGTCAGTACCAGCCGCCTTGCAGATTCGGCGCGAGCTTTGCGGCACGGCGCTCCGCGGGAGAGAGGCCGTCCGGCACATCGCCGGGCGCATGCGCGGCAAGGATGCGCGCCTTGCTGGCCTCGTATTCCTCGGCGGAGAGCACGCCATGTTCACGGAGTCGAAAGTGCTCTCGCATCTCGTCACGCAAATGTTCCGAGCGCACCCGGCGGCGTGCGCGCGTCGCGAGCTTGATGTGCGCGGCGAGCTTCCCGGTGAACGGGGCGAACGCCTTCTTCACGCCGAGGCCGGCGGTGAACTCGAACAATCGCGCGCGCCCGTGGGCGCTGTGCATCGAGAGGGTCTCCGTCGTGCGATAGATGCAGACGGCCGCCGCGGCGACGGCCGCGCTCGTCACGATGCCGGCGGCGATGAGCCAGCCGGTCGGCGCTGCAGAGCCGTCGATTCGCAGCGCAATGGCAACGCCCAGCGTGCCGAGTGCCAATGCAGCGAGGAGCCAGCGCGACGCGAAGTGCTTCGAACACGCGAGCGTCGCATCGACGAAGCGCAGGTCCAGAACGTACTCCGCGACCATGGCGCGCCCTCGGTACGCGCGCACGACGAGGAAGTAGTAGTCGATGAGTTGCAGCTGCAACGCGCGGCGCCGGAGGCGGCTGTGCAGCTCGATGCTTGCGTGGACTTTCTTCGAGCAGCGCGGATGGGGGACCTTCCGCTCGTCCGATTCGAGCAGGATGTGCTCTGACGCCGCCATGCCGGAGGAATAGCACGCGACCGCGCCAGGCGGCGGGCGAATTAACCGAATTCGCCCGACGTGTCGCTTTGCGGATACAGGCGCGCGCCCCGCCGGCGCGCGCCTGTAGCTTGCAATCTAGAACGACATCGACATCCGCCCGTACACGAATCGTCCGGACCGTCCGAACGGCGAGTAGTTGGAAAACGGCGTATTTCCCGTGGAATTGCGCACGGCCGGGAGCCGGTCCGGATATTCGTCGAACAGGTTCTCGGCGCCGAGCGCGACGTTCACCCGATCCGAGAGCGTGAGACGCCCCTCGAGATCGACCACCGTCTTGGGCGACATCTCGAAATCGAGCGCCGGCGTCGTGCCCGGGTCGAGCACTTTGCCATAACGCGTGGCGCGCAGCGTGGCGCCGAATTGCGCGCGGCTCCAGTTCATCACCGTCGCGAACTTGGTGCGCGGATTGCCCTCCTCGAACGTGAGCACGTTCACCCGATCGAAGAGCGGCGGCGACGGGCTCAACGCCGCGAGCTGCTGCGTCTGCGGCACCTTCGTCACATCCGTCTTGGTGTAGTTGCCGACGACGTTGATGTCGAAGCGTCCTGCCGTCTCAGTCACGAGCGGCACGCTGATCACCATGTCGACGCCGGTCGTCTCCGTGTCCACGCCGTTGATGAAGAAGCGCCCGCCGCCCACGCCGATGAAGCCCTGCGACGTGAGGTAGTCGCGCACGTTCGCCTGCGTGAGATTCTCGGAGAGCACGACGCGATTGGTGATGTTGATGCGATACGCATCGACGGTCACGTTCGCCGCCTCGAGCTGCCACACGAATCCGAGCGAGTAGTTCAGTGACTTCTCGGCATCGAGTTGTTTCGAGCCGAGCGCCAGCGCCACGGGATCCGTCGCCGGGAACGTGGTGATGTCGAACGGCACGCCATTGATGAAGTTCGTCGAGGTCGTGGCGAAGAACTGCTGCTGCAGCGAGGGCGCGCGGAACCCGTTCTGCACGGAACCGCGCAACGCGAACGTACGTGTGAAGTCGTAGCGTCCGGCGATCTTGCCCGAGACGTTGCTGCCGAAGTCCGAGTAGTGCTCCGCCCGCACCGCCGCCGAGCCCAGAAATTTCTCGGTGAGGTTCGCTTCGAGATCGAGATAGGCGCCGACGGCCGTGCGGTGCTCGTCGACTTCGTTGGAGGGGCGGAACCCCGGAAACACCTGCGCACCCGAGGCGGCCGGCGTGCCGTTCGGCAGCAGCACACCGCCGTTGAGGTACGAGGCCGGTTCCCCGGCGAAGATCGAGTACGACTCGCGCCGCGCTTCGAGCCCGGCGGCGACGTTCAGCGGCGAGCTGAAGGCGCCGACATCGACCTTGCGCACGCCCGAGAAGTTGAACACGAGCTGATCGTAGTCGAAGCCGCCCGCATCGAAGCGCGTGGGGCTCGTGGGACCGATCGACGCATTGAGCGTGTTCTCGATGGTGAATTCCATCTTGTTCTTGCCGTACACGAGCGAGGTATCCATCTCCCACTCGCCGAGGTTCCACGTGGTGCCGGCCGCGGCGCTGTAGTCCGTCACATCGGGTGCGATGAGCGGCAGGAAGCCATCGGGATAGATCTCCGGGACGTTACGGGTGTCGAGCGCGCGCCGGAAGAATCCCGCCGAGACCGCATCCCGCCGCTGAAAGCTACCCCAGCCGTACACCTTCACGCCGTTGCCCAGCTCGTTGCCGGCGTTCAGAAACGCGGTGTACTGCTTGTACTCGGGCTCCCCATACCACGCGTCGAAGCGCGGGAAGGTCAGCTCGCGCGGATCGAATGCGCCGTTGACGAGCGGATACTGCTGGCGCGAGTCGTAGCCGTCGCGGCGCGTGAGCTTCTGCTTCTTGTATTCGCCGGTCACCGTGAGGAAGCCCGTGGATCCGAGACCAAAACCTTTCCACACGGACGCGGTCGTCGTGCCGCCGTCCGAGCGGCTGCGTTCCACCGTATCCGGCACGGGCCAGGTCGGATTCGCCGGCACGTCCGTCGTCACGGCTCGAGTGGGAACGGAGGCTCGGTACGACGTCTCGTACTGGCCGTATGTCAGCGACACATCACCGCCGTCGCGCGCCTCCTTCAACCGCACGTTGATGACGCCCGCGATCGCATCCGAGCCGTACTGCGCGGAGGCACCGTCGCGGAGCACTTCGATCGATTGCACGGCCGCCGTCGGGATGGTGTTGAGATCGACGGCCGCGGCGCCGCGCCCGATGGTGCCGTTCACGTTCACGAGCGACGAGGCATGGCGCCGTTTGGAATTCAGCAGCACCAGCGTCTGATCGGGAGAGAGACCGCGTAGCGTCGCGGGGCGGATGGTGTCGGTGCCGTCCGCAAGCCCCGGCCGCGGATAGTTGAAGGACGGCAAGGTCTCGGACAGCGCCTGATTGATCTCGGTGACACCCACGTTCGACAACGCTTCGCTCGTGACGACGTCCACGGGCACGGCCGTGTCGAGCGCAGAGCGATTCGCGACGCGCGTGCCCGTCACCACCACCTGCGGCGGCGCTTCGGCGCTTTCCGGTGTCTCTTGGCCGACCGCGGCGACGCTCGTCACCGCCGAGAGCACACTGCCAGCAATCACAGTCCGTTGGATTCGACGCATGTTGTCTCCCCGAGTGTGCGTGCCAGCCTGTCCGGCACGTTGCGGCGATTAAACGACAGTGTTTTCGGCCGAGACAAGGGATTTTTCGCGCAGTGTCGCAGGTCCGCAACGGCTGTTCGAGGAGCTCTTCGACGCGGCGCGGGCGCGCGGCCCTTCCGCCGCTCTTCGGTCGCAGGCCGTTGCGCGCTCCGCGCCTCGCGCCGCTTTTCGTCTACAGTCCTTCGGCATTCGCCTGGAGGGGGATTCGGCGGCGACTCATGACCGAGCAGGGCGCGGAAAGCTTCGATTACATCGTGGTGGGCGCGGGCACGGCGGGCTGCGTCATCGCGAGCCGGCTCTCCGAGCAGCCGGACGTGTGCGTCGCGCTGCTCGAGGCGGGCCCGCCCGATCGCCACCCCTTCATTCACATCCCGGCGGCGGTGGGTGCCGCCATCGCGACGCCCGCCATCAACTGGCGCTTCACGACCGCGCCGCAAGCGCACCTGAACGGACGCCGGATTCCGATTCCGCGCGGCCACGTGGTCGGCGGCTCGGGCTCGATCAATGGGATGGTGTATTTCCGCGGTCACCCGACGGACTTCGACGACTGGGCGGCCGCCGGCAATCCCGGCTGGAGCTATCGCGAGGTGCTGCCGTACTTCCTGCGCTCCGAGAACAACGAGGCGTATCGCGGCTCGCCGTATCACGGTCAAGGCGGGCCGATGAACGTCATGTTCGTGAAGCGCCCGAACCCGATGACGCCCGCCTTTCTCGCGGCAATGGAGTGGATGGGCTACCAGCGCACGCAGGACTTCAACGGTCCCACCTCGGAAGGCTACGGCGAGCGACAGGGCACGATGGCGCAGGGGCGCCGCGTCTCCACCGCGACCGCGTATCTGAAACCCGCGCTCTCGCGCCCGAATCTGCGGCTCCTCACCCACGCGCGCGTCGCGCGAGTCGTGATCGAGAACCGGCGCGCGACGGGCGTCGAGGTGCTGGTGGACGGCGGTACACGACGTTTGGCTGCGCGCCGCGAAGTGATCGTGTGCGGCGGAGCGGTGCTATCGCCTCAGTTGCTCATGCTTTCCGGCATCGGCGATGGCGCCGCGCTGCAAGCTCATGGCATCGAGGTGAAGCAGCACTTGCCGGGCGTCGGCGCGAACTATCACGACCATCTCGCCATCGCCGTGCTGCTCGAGATGAAGAACAGCGAGTCTTACGGCATCTCGTGGAAGGCGTTGCCGCGCGACGTGCTGAACCTGCTCGAGTATGCGCTGTTTCGCACGGGGCCGCTCTCGAGCAACGTGTTCGAAGCGACGGGTTTCATCCGCACGCTGCCGGAGCTCGCGCGGCCGGACGTGCAGATCGTCTTTCAGGCGGCGCGCCGCAATCCGCACACGTTTCCGTTTCCGCTCGGGCACGGCTACGCGATCAGCGTCGTCGGCCTCTCTCCGAAGGCGCGCGGGCGCGTCACGCTCGCGAGCAGCGATCCGCGCGCCCATCCGATCGTCGACCCGAACCTGCTCGGACATCCCGACGATGTCGCGATGATGTTGCGCGGCCTGAAGATCGGCCGGCGGATCGCGCACGCGCCGTCTTTCGAGCGCTATCGCGCCACCGAGGTGCAACCCGGCCCCGACGTGCAAGACGACTCGGCGCTCGTCGAATACATCCGCCGCGCCTCCGCCACCGTGCATCACCCGTGCGGCTCCTGCCGGATGGGGTCGGATGCGAATGCCGTGGTCGACGCCGAGCTGCGCGTTCATGGCATCGAGGCGCTGCGCGTGGCCGACGCATCGGTGTTCCCAAGGGTGGTGGGCGGCAACACGAATGCCGCCGTCGTCATGATCGGCGAGAAGGCCTCGGACATGATTCGCGGCATCGCCGCGCCGCAGCCCATCGATCTGCCGTACGCGCGCTCCGAGCCTGCGCCCGATGCGCGGCGCTCGGCCTGAGCACAGTTATCGGAGAACGCATCATGGCGGTCGAGCACATCAAGAAGTGGCGCATCGGCGACGTCGAGGTGGCGCGCATCGCGGAGATCTACGGCTTCCAGGATCACATCTGGATGCTGCTGAAGGATGCCGACGCCGAGTACGTGAAGCAGTTCGCGTGGCTGCGGCCGCATTTCGCGACGCCCGAAGGGCTGATGATCCTGTCGTTCCAGTGCTTCGTGCTGCGCTCGCAGGGCAAGAACGTGATGATCGACACGTGCATCGGCGCGGATCGCAAGCGCGAGTACGACGTGTTCTGCAACCTGAAGACGACCTTCCTGCAGGACCTCGAAGCCGCGGGCTATCCGGCGCACTCGATCACGACCGTGATGTGCACGCATCTGCACTTCGATCACGTCGGCTGGAACACGCATCTCGTGAACGGCAACTGGGTGCCGACGTTCCCCAACGCACGCTACCTCTTCGGCAAGAAGGAGTACGACCACTGGGTTCACTTGCGGAACACCGGCGGCTATCACGACTTCGAGCACATGGTCGACGCGATCGATCCGGTCATCGCGGCCGGGCTCGTCGACTTCATCGGCCCGGAGCACCGGATCACGGATGAGGTCTCCCTGTTCCCGACGCCGGGGCACACGCCCGGCCACGTGAGCGTGCTGATCCGCTCGCGCGGCGAAGAAGCGGTGATCACGGGCGACATGCTCCATCACCCGATCCAGTTCATCGATCCGCAGCGGCACGGCAACTTCGACATGGACAAGGACCAGGGGGCCCGCACGCGCCAGGCGTTCGTCGATCGCTTCGCGGATACGAACACGCTGATCATCGGCAGTCACTTTGCAGATCCGACGTCCGGCTGGCTCGTGCGCGACGGCAAGGCGTGGAAGCTGCGCACTGAGTAGCTCGGCATGCGAGCGCGGAGTAAGTGAACATGGCAACCGCTTACGTCAGCCACGACGATCTCTTCAACGCGGCTGCGGTCCGCAACGCGCGCGCCGTCGACGACGCGCTGCGCGAAGCGGCTCCGGTCGTGAAGCTCGCGCGCGAGAACATCACGATGCTCGCGCGGTACGAGCACGTCGCGAAGGGGCTGCAGGACTGGAAGACGTTCTCGTCGACCTCGCGTCCGTGGCACGACCCGAACTCGGTCCGCCCGGAGATTCTGTTGACGGACGATCCGCCGCGTCACACCCAGGTGCGCGCCGTCATCGCGAACGCGCTGTCGCCGCGCGCGCTGTCGAAGATGTCGGAAGCATTCCGCACCGACGCGGATGCGCTCGTGCGCCGCGTGAAAGAGAAGAGCGGCACGGTGATCGACGCGGTGGCCGAGATCACGCAGCCGTTCGTGTACAAGGTGCTGCCGGACCTGCTCGGCGTGGCGGTCGAAGGGCGCGAGCACATGTACGCGTTCGGTCACATGGTCTGGGCGACCATGGGCCCGATGAACGAGCTGTTCCACGAGGCCATGAAGGACACGGGCCCGGTCATCGAGTGGGCGACGAAGTGTTGCAATCGCGAGAACCTGGCGCCGAACAGCCTCGGCATGCAGATGTTCGAGGCCGCCGATCGCGGCGAGATCACGCAGGACGAGGCGAAGCTGCTCGTCGGCATTCTGCTTTCCGCCGCCGCCGACACCACCGTGATGACGATGGCGACGGCAATCCGCGCGTTCTGCTTGTTCCCCGACCAGTATCAGCTGGTGCGCAAGGACCGCTCGCTCGTGCGCGCCGCATTCGAGGAGAGCCTGCGCTGGGATTCGCCGTCGCGCATGGCCGGGCGCATCACGATGCGGGACGTCGAGATCGAAGGCGTCGTCATTCCCAAGGGCGAGCGCTGCGGGCTCATGTTCGCCGCCGCGAATCGCGATCCCCGCCGATGGCAGGACCCCGATCGCTTCGACGTGCTGCGCGACAACCGCGGTCACGTGGGTTGGGGGTACGGTGTGCACTCGTGCGTCGGCCGCGTGCTCGCCGGGCTGGAAGCGGACGCGCTGCTCGGCGCGGTCGTCGAGCACATCGAGCGCTTCGAACCTGCAGGCGAGCCCGAGCCTTGGATGACCACCATCGGTCACGGTCCGGCGAAACTGCCGGTGCGCTTCTTCGCCGCTTGAGGTGCGATCAGCCGCCCGCGGAGGCTGTCTTCTGCAAGTGCGGCGCGACCGGCGGCAGCGCATGCAGCGCCACGACATCCGCCGCGAGGTCGGTCTGCTTGAACCCGGTCACGGTCAGCAGCGCTTCGAATGAATCCTTCGCGCCGGGGATTTCGGCGCGCAGCCGCTGCTCGACGTTCGCGAGCCCCTCGGGCGAGGTCAGGGTGCGCACGACCTGGAGCAGCCCGGCATTCCGCGCGCCCGCCGTCAAGATCAGGATGTGGTTGCCCGTGGGGCCGATGAATTTGGCGGCGAGCGCGTAATCGAGGTGCTGGCCGCCGAGCGCGCCTTCCGGCAGGAACACCTTGCCGGTGGACACGTCGGTGATGGCTGGGCCCTCCGCACTGTACCGATATCGGGATCGCACTTCGTAATGGCCGGTCAGCGGCCCGAGCCGCACGAGCGGGCCGAGATAGATGATGTCGTTGTTGCGGATCTCGTCGACAGGCACGTCATCGCGCGCGGCCACCTCGATGTGGCGTCCGGGACGATCCACGATGCGCAGTATGGAGGCCATGCCCACCGCGACGGTCTTCTGGATCATCGTCACGTAGCGCTGACCGCGGTCGGTCGCGAACGAGGGATTGCTCGCGAGGAACGCGCGCAGCTCTTCGCTCGAATTGATGCCGGCATCGCGCACCGTGACCGTACGTCCCGTTTTCGGGTCGATCTGCGTGTACATGAACAGATCGCCGAGGATGATGGTGACGGGGCGATTGCTCGTCACGATGTCCGACCACACGGTGCTCGCACGCACCTGCGCGAGCGCCGCGTCGGCGGGAGCCGCCTGGCTGTTGTTCCACTGGTAAATATTCAAAAGGAGCGAGGCGGCGAGAAGCATGAGCGCGGCCGTCATGGCCCAGGTCAGTCGTCGCGAGCGCGGCGCTGTGTCGAGGCTGCCCTTTGCAGCGTTGGCGAGCTGCGGGTGTGCGTCGGTCAGTGCGGGGGGCGCGGTGCCGCTTGCCGGCATCGGGCTGCTCGCTGTCGTCGCGGCGTTCGGCAGATTCGGGGCGCCCGCTGTCGTGCCGGCGCCCGCTGCCATTGAACCGTCTGCCGAAATCGCGCCGCTCGGCGGGCTCGCCGCGCCTGTCGCGATCGCGGCGCCTGGCGGGTTCGCCGTGCCTGTCCCGAGCGCGGCGCCTGCCGCCAGTGCGGCGCTCACCGCCATCGAACCGCGTGGCGGAATCCCGCCGGCCGCCACCACTGTGCCGTTCAATGACATCGCGGCACCCGGCGACATCGTGCCGCTCGCCATCATTGTGAGGTTTGGCGGAATGCCGGCGTTCGCAAGCGCACCGCCCGGCGTCGTACCCATCGGCGCGGGCGCTTCGCGCTCCGTCACGATCAGCCGATACCCGCCCTTGGGAATCTCGAAGCGCAGCTCGTCGTCACGGCCCGGCCCGGTGTAGTACTCCGCCAACTTCTGTCGCAGCGTGCGCACCGACACCCGTACGATCGATTGCTCCGCCCCGCTGAACGAGGGGTCTTTGCCGAAGACATCGAGCGCGATCTCGGTTTCCTTCGGCACTTCGTTGCGCAGCGCGCGCTCGACGAGATAGCTCGCGAGCCTGCGGCTGGTCTCGGATTTGCCGAGCTGCTCCGAGACCAGGAGCTTCGCGAGATGTCTTCGTACGCGTTCGGAGTCCACCTCGATCACGCAGGCAGCATAAGCCGGCCCGGCGAGGCGCGTCGAGCCGTCCACGACCGTCAGTCGGTACGTTATTAACGTGATATCTAACCGTTTCAGACTTCCGCGCGCGCGCCGTCGTCCGTAACAAGAGCCCCTCGGCCTGAGGGGGAATCCTGTCGAATGCGCTTCGTCTGGAAAATGGCGGCGGGTGGCTGCGCGGCGCTCACGTGCGCTCTCGCCGTGCTCGCCGCGCCGAGCGCATCCGGCGCAACGGGTGGAGGCGTGGCGGCGACGAAACAGCCACCGAAGCATTGGGGCGTGCTCGGCAAGTACTGCACCGAGTGCCACAACACCACGGATTGGGCCGGCGGCATCGCCTTCGACGCGCTGAGTTCCGAGGACATCGCGAGCGATGCGGAGACCTGGGAGAAGGCCATCCGCAAGCTGCGTACGGGCATGATGCCGCCTCCCGGCAAGCCGCGCCCCGAGCGCGCCGTGCTCGATGACTTCGCGGGCGAGCTCGCCGTCCGTTTAGACCGGGTCTCGACGGCTCGGCCGTACCCCGGCACGAAGTCGCTGCATCGCCTGAACCGCACCGAGTACGCGAACGCCGTTCGGGACGTGCTCGGCCTGCGCATCGACCCGAGCACGCTGCTGCCCGCCGACGATTCCGCGGAAGGCTTCGACAACATCGCGGACGTGCTGAGCGTGTCGCCGACGCTCATCCAGAGCTACATCTCGGCGGCGATGAAGATCAGCCGCTGGGCGGTGGGCGACCGTTCCATGCAGCCCACGCTCGTGAAGTACGCCGCGCCGGCGGGCCTCTCACAACAGGAGCACATCGAAGGACTACCGCTCGGCACGCGCGGCGGGATGCGCGTCACGCACAATTTCCCGCTGGATGCGGAATACGAGTTCCGCATCAGCGCGGGCACGGGCTTTCGTTTCGCGGGCCCGGCGGGCGGACCCGAGCCGCGCCTCGATGTGACGCTGAACGGCGAGCCCATCGACGTTCCCGATCCGCGCAAATTCCGCATCCGAGTGAAGGCGGGCCCGCAGACGCTCGCCATCGCATTGGTGGAGCAGCGGCGCTGGGTGGGCGTCGACGACCTCTATTCGCACTCCACTCCACGTCGCGATGACGTCGAGAGCATCGTCATCAACGGCCCGTTCAACGCAACTGGGCCGGGCGATACGCCGAGCCGGCGCGCCATCTTCGTCTGCTATCCAAAGGAGGCGAGCGAAGAGGCGCCGTGTGCGCGCCAGATCCTCACGCACTTGGCGACGCACGCGTTTCGCCGGCCGCTGGAGCCGACCGATCCTGCCGTCGATGCGCTGATGAAGTTCTACGAGGCCGGGCAGCAGCAGCACGACTTCGAGACGGGCATTCAGCACGGCATCGCGCGACTGCTCGCCGATCCGCAGTTTCTATACCGCATCGAGGCGGACCGGACCGATGTCGCGGACGGCGCGATCTATCGCATCTCCGATCTCGAGCTGGCCTCGCGCCTCTCCTTCTTTCTCTGGAGCACGGTGCCTGACGACGAGCTGCTCCGAGTGGCCGCCGAGAATCGCTTGAGCGATCCGCGCGTGCTCGAGCAGCAGGTGCGACGGATGCTCGCCGATCCGCGCTCGAGCGAGCTGGTCGAGAACTTCGCCGGCCAGTGGCTGCACTTGCGCGAGCTGCGCAACGCGCAGCCTGCCGACCGCGAGTTCGACGAGAACCTGCGGCAAGCCTTCCAGCAGGAGACCGAGCTGCTGTTCGCGACGATCGTGCGCGAAGACCGCAGCGTTCTCGACTTGCTCGATGCGGACTACACGTTCGTGAACGCGCGGCTCGCGCGTCACTACGGCATACCAGGCGTGCGCGGCAGCTACATGCGGCGCGTGTCGCTGCCCAAGGATTCGCCGCGGCGCGGCCTGCTCGGTCAGGGCAGCATTCTCACGGTCACCTCGGTCGGCGATCGCACTTCACCCGTCATGCGCGGCGCGTGGGTGATGGAGAATCTCATGGGCGCGCCGGTGCCGCGCCCGCCGCCGGGTGTCGAAGCCGATCTCAAAGCCGAAGACGTGGCCAAGCCGACGACCGTGCGCGCGCGGCTCGAGCGGCACCGTACGAATCCCTCGTGCGCGATGTGCCATCAAGTCATGGACCCGATCGGGTTCTCGCTCGAGAACTTCGATCTCGTCGGCCGCTGGCGCGATCACGACGGCGCCGCGCCCATCGACACGAGCGGTCAGCTCGTCGACGGCACGCCGCTCTCGAGCCCGCAGGCCCTGCGCGAGGCGCTGCTCGCGCGCTCCGGCTCGTTCGTCACGAGCTTCACCGAAAAGTTGCTGACCTATGCGCTCGGCCGGCGCATCGAGTACTTCGATCAACCCGCCATTCGCGCCATCGTGCGCAACGCGCATCGCGAGCACGACCGCTTCTCGGCGATCGTGCTCGGCATCGTCATGAGCGAGCCCTTTCAATTCAAAGCAAAGAACGCCGTCAATGAAAAACCCGCTACGCAAGTCGCAACCGCTGCGCGCTGACGCGACGCTCTCCCGCCGTCAGGTGCTGAGCGGCATCGGTGCCGCGGCGCTGTTGCCGTGGGCGCCTGGGCTGCTTCGCGCGCAAGACTCGAGCGCGCCGGCGTCGCCGCCGGCGGGCGGCTCGCAGTTGCCGCTGAAGACGACGGGCCTCGAGCACATGGGCACGGTCGTGCCCGACGTCGCAGCGGCCGGCAAGTTCTACGGCCGGCTGTTCAATCCGGAGCTGCACAAAGAGAAGGAGCCGCCGCTGCGCTACTACGTGACGCTCGGCGTCGGATATCTCGCGCTCGGCAGCCGCGCGAATCAGTCGCACGCGTTCTTCGATCACTTCTGCGCGCTCGTCCAGGATTACGACGGCCCCGCGATGGCGCAGGAGCTGCAGGCGGCCGGGCTCCCCGCAGGCAAGTTCGGGATCATTCCGGATCCCGACGGCATCGGGCTGCAGCTGCTCAGCGTGCCGGGCGGGCTGGCCAAGTCCACGGAACCGGCGGGGCGCATCGTCGAGGGCGACGCGCTCGTGCGTCCGCTCGGACTGCAGGAAGTCGTGCTGCACGTGCCGGATGTCGACAAGGCGCTCGAGTTCTATCGCAAGTTCTTCGGGCGCGAGGCGAGCCGGAGCCCGCGCGCGGCGTGGTTCCAGATCGCGGGCACGCGGCTCGGTATCGAGACGGCCGAGGCGGGCGAAGCGCCGCGCGTGCATCGCATCGGCATTCGCGTCGAGCGCTTCGACCGGCGCAAGGTGAGCGCGGAGCTGACGAAGCTCGGTGCGCGCATCGAGAAAGGGGCCGCGAAGCACAACCTGCGGTTCCGCGATCCGCTCGGTCTTGGCATCGAGCTACAGCCCACTTGAAGAGCGAAGCGTCATGAACATTCTGACGAAACGGCATCTCGCGCGGCGCGCCGTGCTGCGCGGCGCCGGCGCGATGCTCGCGCTGCCGCTGCTCGACTCAATGATCCCCGCGGGTGTCGCGCGAGCCGCAGCAGCGCTGCAGCGCACCCGCTTTGCGTGCATCTACGTGCCGCACGGCGCGGTGATGAGCAAGTGGACGCCCGCGCAAGTCGGCACGGGATTCGAGTTCTCGGACACCTTGAAGCCGCTCGAACCCTTCCGCGAGCGCATCAACGTGATAAGCGGACTGTATCTGCCGAACGCGTACGGCCAGGATGCCTCCGCGGGCGCGAATCACACGCGCTCGTCCGCCGTCTATCTGACCGGCGCGAAGCCCGGGACGGGCGCCGAAGCGGAGCTCGGCATCAGCGCCGATCAAGTGGCTGCGAAACACATTGGCCAGGACGCGCCGCTGCCCTCGCTGGAGCTGTCGATCGAGGACGGCAGTCTCAGCTGCGGCGCGGGTCTTTCCTGTGCGTATCGCAACACCATCGCGTGGCACACGCCGAAGTCGCCCTTGCCGATGGAGAACAATCCGCAAGTGGTGTTCGAGCGCTTGTTCGGCGACGGCAGCACTGCAGAGGAACGCGCCGCGCGTCGTGCGGAGGCGCGAAGTCTGCTCGATTCCATCACCGGCGAGGTCGCTTCGTTGCAGCGGAAGCTGCCGGCGGGCGATCGCGCACGGCTCGATCGTTATCTGACCGACGTGCGCGAGGTGGAGCGGCGCATCGCGTTGGCCGCGAAACAGGTGCCGCAAGGGTTGCAGCTGCCCACGGCGCCGGCGGGCATACCCGAAGACTTCGATGCGCACATCAAGCTGATGTTCGACCTGCAAGTGCTCGCATGGCAGGCGGACGTCACGCGTGTGACGACGCTGATGTTCGCGAAGGAGGTGAGCAACGCCGTGTACCCCGCGAGCGGCATCCGCGATCCGTTCCACAACCTGTCTCATCACTCGAACATTCCGGACAACATCGCGAAGCTCGCGCAGCTGAATCAGTACCACGTCAAGACGTTCGCGTATCTCGTGCAGAAGCTGAAGGACACGCCGGACGGTGACGGCTCGCTGCTCGATCACTCGATCACGATGTACGGCAGCGGCATGAGCAACAGCAATCAGCACGATCACGATCCGTTGCCGATCGTGTTGGCGGGCGGTGCGTCGGGCAAGTTGAAAGGCGGGCGGCACATCCAGGTGGCGCGCAAGACGCCGCTCTCCAACCTGCTGCTCGCGCTGCTCGAGAAGCTCGGCGTGCCGGATCAGTCCTTCGGCGACAGCACGGGGGCGGTGGATATTTGATGCGATCGCCACTCGCAATGCTGCGGAATACGCGTTTCGGCCGGGCGGGTGTCTTGCTCGCATCGCTCGCGATCGCAGTCGGCATTGCGCCCGTCGGCGCTGCGAGCAAAGGCCAACCTGTCGTGGCGCGAGCGATTCCCCTCGGCGCATCAGCGCCGTTGGCGGGCAACGCGCCGGTCACTTCGATGGGGCGGGCGCTCGCCGAAGCTGCGGAGCGCGGCGACATGCAAGCCGTGCGTGAGCTGCTTGCGCAACGTGCGAGCGCAATGCGCGCCGGCAAGGCGAACCGGCACGGCGGCGCCGACGACGCATTCGACGTGAACGTTCCCAGTGCCGACGGCACACCCGCCTTGCACTGGGTCGTGCGCCTTCAAGACCGCGAAACCGCGCGCCTCCTGCTGAAAGCCGGCGCCGACGCGGATCGTCCGAACCGCTATGGCGTGCGCCCACTGCACATCGCGATCGACAACGCCGATGTCCCGATGATCCGCCTGCTTCTTGCGGCACACGCCGACCCGAGGTCTGCGGATGCAACGGGCGAGACGTGCCTCATCATGGCCGCGCGCACGGGCAATCTCGAAGCGGTGAAGGCGCTGCTCGAGAAGCACGCGCCTGTCGACGCGGTCGACCCGGAATATCACCAGACACCCTTGATGGTCGCCGCACGCGGTGGCCACGCGGCCGTTGCGCGCTTGCTCATCAAGCGCGGCGCAAACGTCAACGCGCAAACCCGCACCGGTCCGACGCCGAAGTTCCGCCTGCCGAGCTCCAACAGCGGCTCGAAAGGTGCCGGCATCATCCGCGGCGGCTGGCCGGAGCGCGGCGAACGCGATCCGACGCCGGGCGCGAAAACGCCGCTGCTGTATGCGGCTCGCGAAGGTCACATCGAAGTCGCGCAGCTCCTGCTCGATGCGGGTGCCGACATCGAGAAAGCCGATGCGGACGGGGTCACGCCGCTCCTGATGGCGATTCTCAACGGCCGCATCGCCCTGGCGCAGATGCTCATCGAGCGCGGCGCGAACGTGAAGGTCGCCGATTGGTACGGGCAGACGCCGCTCTGGTCCGCCGTCGACATCCGCAATCTCGACGTTCCCGGCCCGACGCGCGACAACGGCGTCGATCGCGAAGCCGCGTTCGCGCTGATCAAGACGTTGCTCGCGCACGGCGCCGATCCGAATGCGCGCACCAAGGAATATCCGCCGCAGCGTCGCTGGATCACCCGGCTCGGCTCGCTCTCATGGGTCGACTTCACGGGCCAGACGCCGTTTCTGCGGGCAGCGCTTGCAGGCGACGTGAAGACGATGCGCCTGCTGCTCGAGTATCACGCGGACCCGAACATTGCGACCTTCAACGGCACGACGCCGCTCATGGCCGCAGCCGGTGTGAACTGGACGGTCGCGCAAACCTACGACGAAGGGCCGCAGGCGCTGCTCGAGGCCGTGAAGCTCGCGCAGTCGCTCGGCAACGACGTCAACGCGACGAACGACATGGGTCTGGCTGCGATTCACGGCGCAGCCAATCGCGGGTCGGACGACATCATCAGATTCCTGGTGGAGAAGGGCGCAAAGCTCGACGTCGCCGACAAGCAGGGCCGCACACCGCTCGTGTGGGCGCGCGGCGTGTTTCTGGCGACGCATCCGCCGGAAGCGAAGCCGACGACCATCGCGTTGCTTGAGCAACTCCGCGGCGGCTGACAGTTTTCTTCGAATCAAGGGGGGTACCATGACAACCGTAAGTCGAACGGTCTCGGCATTGATGCACACGGCGCGGCGCGCTCGAGCGCAGCACGCGCACGCTTGTGCCTTCGCATTGACTCTCGGGATGGCAGGCGCCGCGCTCGCACAGGAGGCACCGAGCACCGCGCCCGCCGCCGCGCCCATCGAAGAGGTGCACATCACCGGCTCGCGCATTCAGCGCGACGGCATGACGACGCCGACGCCCGTCACCGCGCTGAACATGAACGATCTGCACGTGATGGCGCCGACGACGCTCGCCGCGGCCGTCACGCAGTTGCCGCAGTTCGTGAACAGCGCGGTCCCGGAAGGCGCGCCCTCGTCGGGTTGGACGGGTGCGTCGGGCGCCAGCATTCTGAATCTGCGCGGCGTCGGCCAGAATCGCACGCTCGTGCTGCTCGACGGCCGCCGCGTCGTCGCGTCGACGCGCAAGGGCACGCTCGACGTCAATCTGCTGCCCGACGCGCTCGTGAAGAGCGTCGAAGTGGTGACCGGCGGTGCGTCCGCGGCGTACGGTTCGGATGCGGTGAGCGGTGTCGTCAATTTCATCCTCGACACCAAGTTCGAGGGCTTCAAGTCCGACATTCAGGGCGGTGTCACCGAGCTCGGCGACAACAAGAACTACACCGTGTCACTCGCCGGCGGCCTCCCGATCGGCGAGCGCATGCACCTGATCACCGCGGTGGACTACTACAAAGCCGATCCGATCACGGATGCCACGCGGCGCGACTGGCAGCACAGCCAGGGCGTGATCTCGAATCCGCTCGCCGGCCAGCCGGGACAGCCGACGCGCATCACGCGCTCGAACGTGCGCTCGACGCAATTCACCGAAGGCGGGCTCATCACCGGCGTGGCCGGCGGTGCGCCAGCGTCTCTCACGTGGACTCAGTTCCTGCCCGGCGGCGTGCCGGCGCCGTTCGTGCGCGGCACGGATTTCACGACGAGCGCGCAGGTCGGCGGCGACGGCCAGGACCTTGCCTGGTACAACTACTTCACGCCCGACACCTCGCGCGGCAGCGCCTTTGCGCATCTCTCATTCGACGTGAACGATCACGTGTCGCTCTTCATGCAGGGTCTGTACGGTTCGGGCGACACGAAGTACCTCTCGCCGCCTGCCGGCGGCCAGTTCGCCACCTGGACCGCGACGATCTACTGGAACAATGCGTATCTGCCGGATTCGATCGCCTCGCAGATGCCGGTGGGATCGTCGTTCCGCCTGGGGCGTGCGGGTGATCTCGACTACGGCGCATCGAAAGCGATCGAGCAGCAGAACATCCTGAGGTCGGTGACGACGGGCGTGAAGGCGGACCTCGGCAACTGGAAGCTCGACGGCTACTACCAGTACGGCCACACGACTTCCAACATCAACATGGACAATGCGATCCGCCTCGATCGCATCTATCAGGCGATCGATGCCGTGAAGGATCCGGTCACGGGGCAGATCGTCTGCAACTCCACGCTGAGCCATCCCGACAACGGCTGCGTGCCGATGAACATCTTCGGCGTGGGCTCGCCTTCGCAGGCGGCGATCGACTGGATCACGCAGGACATCTCGCAGCATCAGGTCGTGGAGGAGCACATCGCCGATGTCTCGATTTCGGGCTCGCCCTTCGACAACTGGGCGGGGCCCGTGTCGATGGCACTTGGTGCCGCCTGGCGGCAGGAGTCGTTCGAGCAGGCCGTGTACCCGGTCGAGCTGCACGAGCTCGACATGCCCGTGAACGGTCCGTCGCTCGGCTATCGCGGCTTGCCGGCGGTGTACTCGGGTAACGCGAACATCTTCGAGCGCGGGCCCTCGGCCTCGCCGAGCGGCGGCTACAAAGTCAAAGAAGCGTTCGCCGAGATGCAACTGCCGCTGCTCGCCGAGAAGCCGCTCGCGCAAGCGCTGAATCTGAACACGGCCGTGCGCTTCGCCGACTACGAAGGCAGCGGCGGTGTGTGGGCGTGGAAGGCGGGCCTCGATTGGGCGGCGACGACCGACGTGCGGTTCCGGCTCACGCGCTCGCGCGACGTGCGCGCGGGGACGTTGTCCGAACGCTTCGACACCTCGCGCGGCCCCGGCAACGTCGTCGACCCCGAGTCCGGCTCGAGTGTGCAGTACGCGATCAGTGTGGTGGCCGGCGGCAATCCGAACGTCGATCCGGAGAAGGCGGACACGCTCACTTTCGGTGTCGTATATCAGCCGACGTGGCTCGAGGGCTTCGGCATGTCGGTGGATGCGTACGACGTGAAGATCGCGGGCGCGATCGGCCAGCTCGGCGCGCAGGCCATCGTCGATCAGTGCCGGCTCGGTGCCACGCAGCTCTGCAACTACATCGTGCGCGGCAGCGATGGGTTCATCTCCACCGTGTACAACCTGTTCATCAACACGGCGGAAGCGCGTGCGCGCGGTATCGATTTCGAGCTCGCGTACGCGCGGCCCGTGACGTTCTTCGGCGGCAACGAGCACATTCGTGCGCGCCTTCTGGCGAGCCGTGTCAACGAGCTGTCGACGACGCAGGTCGGCGCCGCGAAGGTGGACCGCGCGGGCCAGACGGGCTTGCAGAATCCGGCGGGCAACGCGCCGCATTGGCAGGGCACGTTCAGTCTGTCTTACGAGCGCGGCCCGCTGTCGGCGACCGTGCAGGAGCGGTACATCGGCAGTGGCACGTACGACGCGACGTTCGTCGAAGGCGTGGACATCGACGACAACAGCGTTGCCTCCACGGCGTTGACGAATCTCGAGCTCGCGTACAAAGGTGCGTTGTCCGAGAGCGGCTCGTGGGAGACGTATCTGAACGTGACGAACCTGTTCGACCGCGATCCGCCGCTCGTCGCCACGTGGGGCTTCACCGGCTCACAGCAGACGAACACCAGCCTGTTCGACATCTACGGGCGGCGCTATAGCGTGGGTGTGCGCTTGAACTTCTGATGCACCAGTGACAGTCGACGGGCATGCGGCTCACCGGGGCCCCCTGACAAATTCGGTGGGCCGCATCGCCCCTTCGACGCTAGCGCGCGGCCGCCGCCTCCCGCGCCATGCGCGCCTCGTACGCTTTGACGTGGATATATGCCAGCCTGAGCATCGACAGCGGACGCGTGTTGCTCGGCGCGCGTCGCAGCAGATCGCCCAGGATGTGCTCGCCTTCCGTGCGCGCGCCTCGCTCGATGTCGCGCAGCATCGATGCCGAAAGCGTCGAGCCCGCGTGCGTGATGGCGGCGGTGATGCGCTGGACAGCCGTGTCACGGGGCGCAAAGCCCGCCGCCTTTGCAATCTCGACACACTCATCGCGTAGTGCGAGCGAGAGGTCACCGCCGCCGGCGGTCACGATGTCGCCGAGCGATGCGCGCATGAGGCAGCTCATGCCGGCGAGCGTCGCGATGAAGATCCACTTCTCCCACATCTCCGCCAGGATCGCGTCGCTCAGCACCGTGTCGAAGCGACCGGCTGCGAGCTCAGCGTAGATTGCACTGACGCGGGCAGTGCGTGCGCCGCTGCGTTCGCCGAACGTGAGAACGTGCGTGTCGTTCAGGTGCTGAATGTGACCTTCCGCGTCGAGCGCCGTGGAGATCAGGCAATGACCGCCGAGCACGGCGTCCGCGCCGAATCGGCCTTCGAGCACATCGAGGTGCCGCATGCCGTTCAGCAGCGGCAGGATCGCGCTGTTCGGACCGACCGCGGGCGTGAATGATTCGATCGCGCTCTCGAGATCGTACGCTTTGCAGCTCAGCAGAATCAGATCGAACGGCCGCGATAGCTGCTCCGCCAGCACCGTGGGCGGCGACGGAATGTGAAGGTCGCCCTTTGGGCTTCGGACCCGCAGGCCCGAGGCGCGCAACTGCTCTGCGCGCCGCGGACGAACGAGGAACGTGACATCGCGCCCGGCTTCGAGCAGGCGACCGCCAAAGTAACCGCCGATCGCGCCGGCGCCGACAATGAGAATCTTCATGACGCGGCGAGTGTAACGGAGGACGGCGCGTCACTGCGTCAGCAGCGGCGAGTGCCGGCCTTCGTGAGCGAGGAGCCAGCGCTTGCGTTCGAGGCCGCCGCCGTAGCCGGTGAGGGAGCCGTCGGAGCCGATCACGCGATGACACGGGATCACGATCGGAATGGGATTCGAGCCATTCGCCAGCCCCACTGCGCGCACCGCCTGCGGATTGCCGAGCCGCTCGGCGAGCGCGCCGTAGCTGAGCGTTTGGCCGGCAGGAATCGCGCGCAGCGCAGTCCATACGGCTTGCTGGAACGGGGTGCCGTCAGCCTGGCATGGGATGCGATCGAGTGCGTCGAGGCGGCCGCCGAAGTATTCGTCCAGCGGTTCGCGGATTGCTCGAGGGGCGGAGCCGAGCTCGAGCACGAGGCGCGCACCGTACTGGCGGCGCAGCCATTTCGTCATGCGCGCCTCGTCGCCGAAGAGATCCACGCCGCGCAGCCGCCCCGCGTCGTCCGAGGCGAGCAGCAGGTCGCCCATCGGCGTGGCGTAGCGATCGAGTGTGAGTCGGTCAGGCGGCGCGGCGACGCTCATGAGGAGTGCTCGTGCGATGAGTCGTCGCATCTGCGAGCGACGCCCACAGGTGAATCGTCGCGTATGCGCGCCAGGGCCGCCAGCGCTCCGCGCGTTTCAGCATCTGCTGCGGAGTCATGCGCGCGCCATAGAGATTCGTCATTGCGCGCAGAAGTGCGACATCGCCGACGGGGAACGCATCGGACTCGCGCAGCTCGCGCATCGCGATGTAGTGCGCCGTCCACTCGCCAATGCCGCGGAGCGCGCAGAGCCGCTCGATGGCGGAGTCGAGATCGCGCCGCGGGCCGAAGAGGTCGGGATCGTCGAGATGCGCCTGTGCCAGCGATTGCAGGGCCTGAATCCGCGCGCGCGGCATGCCGAGCCCCGTGAGGTCCGCTTGCGCGAGACGTGCCGCTGACGGAAACAGGTGAGTGAGCTGAGCCGCATTGGCGCGCGCGTCCTCGAGCCGTGTGCCGGCTGCCGCAACCAGCTTCGCGGCGAGCCCGCGTGCCGCGCTGACGGTGATCTGCTGGCCGAGGATCGCGCGGATGGCGAGCTCGAAACCGTCCCACGCGCCGGGGACGCGCAGGCCCGGCCGGGAAGCGACGAGCGGCGCGAGCAGCTCATCCTCCGAGAGATGCGCACCGATGACAGAGGGATCGGCGGCCAGATCGAACACGCGCCGTATGCGAGCGATGATCGCCGGCAGCGACGCGAGCCGAGGAAATCGCACGGTCGCTCGAAGAAATGCTCGATCGGCCCGGCTCACGAAAATAGCGCCGGCAGCGCCGTCGAGATGCACCGTGCGTGCATAGACTCCGTCGCGCACCGATTCGACGCCCGGGATGGCGCGCGCGGCAAGGAACGCGAGAATCGCGTCCCAGTCGTACGGCGCGCGATAGGGGAGTCGCAAGGTCAGCTCGCCTGCCGCCGTCGCGGACGCTTCGACGCGGCGGCTGCGGCGCAGCTCACTGGGAGGGCGCCCGTACAGCGCCTGAAACGTCTCGTTGAATCGTCGCACGCTGCCGAATCCCGCAGCGAGCGCGACTTCCGCCATCGGCAACTGCGTGTCGTGAATGAGTTGCTTCGCGAGCAGCACGCGGCGCGTTTGCGCCACGGCGATCGGAGACGCGCCGAGGTGTTGCTTGAACAGCCGGCGCAATTGCCGCTCGCCGACACCCAGCCGCTCGCCCAGCGCTTCGACGCCGGTCTCATCGAGACCGCCCGCTTCGATCAGCGCGAGCGCGCGCGAGACGGTGTTGGACGTGCCGCGCCACGCGCCGAGATCGGGTGAGGTCTCGGGGCGGCAGCGCAGGCACGGGCGAAAGCCCGCTTCCTGAGCGGCCGCGGCCGATGCGAAGAAGCGCACGTTCTCGCGCTTCGGCGTGCGCGCCGGACACACGGGCCGGCAGTACACGCCCGTCGTCTTCACGGCGATGAACAGGCGGCCGTCGAAGCGTCGATCGCGAGTGGCGATGGCGCGGTAGCAGGCGTTGTCGTCGAGGTCCATGCGCTCATGATTGCGCGCACGGCCGAGAATGTCTCGCGGTTTTCGGACGTGAATGCCGCCCAGGCGCAGCGGCGGGCGGTTTGCGGCAACGCCGGCAAATCTAGGCATTTGCGCGCGTTTTGCGCGTGGGCGCGGCAGTTCGTGCGCGGCATTCTTCGGCGCGGCGACGGACTCGCGTCCACCCGTAAACCCGTCGGCACTTAGACGGCGCTCGCGGCGGGAGTCCGTCGCCATTTCGTGATGAGCACGCGTACGCTGTGCTCGTCGAGGATCAGGAGTGTCGCCATGGCCCGGCGCCGGAAGAAAAAATCCCTGCCCACGAAAGTGCCGAAGCTGCGCAAGCTGGCGCTCGTCACGCGCGCTCCGCCTCGCCCCGAGTACCAGCGCGTGCTGGCGATCGCTCTCGCGCTGCCCGGAGTGGAAGAGTGCACGACCTACGGCACACCTGGACTCAAGGTGAAGGGCAAGATTCTCGCGCGCCTGCGCACGGAAGCCGAAGGCGCGCTCGCGCTCCGCTGCGATTTCATCGATCGCGAGATTCTGCTGAAGTCGGCGCCGCGCGCGTTCTTCATCACCGATCACTATCGCAACTATCCGATGGTGCTCGTGCGGCTCAACAAAGTGCGCGTGCGTGAGCTGCCGGGGCTGATCGAGCGGGCGTGGCGCACGGTCGCGCCCGCGAAGCTGGTGGCTGACTACGACGCTCGGTTACGCGGGTGAATGCCAAAGCGCTCGCACGCCCAAGCGGCCGCTCGCTGCGCGACGGAAGCGTGCGGGCGTATTTGCCACACGCAGCTGGTCGCATGTATCGCGAGTCGGCTCCTCATCCCTCGCGGGTGCGGACGTATTTGCCGCTCAGGCAGGCATGGTGCTCGTCCGGTGTGAACTTCGACCACTCGTCGAGGGTGAGCAGGGCGATCGTGATTTCGCGGCTCCACGCCGGCGCGCCGGTCTCGCTGTTAACGGCCACGTACCGCGGCGGCTCGGAGCAGTAGGCCTGGCGACCGGCGTTCTGCTTGAAAAAGGGTTTCCAGTTCTGCACGCGATAGACCGAGGCGCCGGCGAGATCCTCGCCCGCGGTGTCGGGCATCTGGCCGACGTACCGCAGCTTCATCTCGCCATCCAGCGCGGCGAGCTGCATGCTGGTATTGCTGAGATGGAGCTCGCCGAGCGGCTCGAGCGAGCGGCTCACCGGCACATACTTCTGCAGTGGGAATTGCGCATGCGGAGTCGAGCACGCATACAGTAGAGCGGCCGACACAACGATCAGTAGAGGCAGGTAGGGTTTCATCGCGGTCCAAATCTCCTCGAATTCCTTGAGACCGTGAGATTCATTGGGAGTGCTGCGCGATTCGCGCCACTGGGGTCAACACACTCATTGTAGGGCGGCGCGGCGCAGGCGACTCACTTGACCGCCTGCGCACGCGGCTTGTACTTAGGCGCATCGTGCAGCAGTCGTACTTTCTCGCACCTCACGTCTATCCCTGCGTTACGGACGACCACGTGGTCCTGCTGGATTTGCAGCGGGACAAGTATGTCGGCGTGAGTCGCGAGCAGATGGCGGGTCTGGCGGCGCGGGTGAAGGGCTGGCCGGTGCCCGAGTCGCTCGCGCCTGGCGAGCCATCCGCCGACTCGGCTGCCGGGGCGTCGTCCGCTGGCGACGTGCGAACACCGAACGCGACTGCCGCCTCCGAGTCGGTGATCAACAAAATGCTGGCCGCCGGCATGCTCACGACCGACGCGTCCGTCGGCAAGGAAGCGCGTCCCGTGCAGATGCCGCGTCCGGATGCCGTGCTCGTGATCGAAGATCTCGAGACGCGGCCGGAAGTGCGGCTCGTGCACGTCGTGCGCTTCCTCTGGGCATCGGGCGTGACGGCGCTGTCGCTGCGCTGGCGCTCGATCGAGTCGGTGATCGCGAGTCTGTCGGCGCGCAACAAAGCCGGGCGTGCGCGCGCGCCGACTCTGGACCTCGACACCGCGCGCACGGCCGTCGCGGCGTTCATCCGCCTGCGCCCGCTGCTGTTCGGCGCGCAGGACGCCTGCCTCTTCGACTCGCTGGCGATGATGCGCTATCTCTCGTATTTCCGAGTGTTCCCGACGTGTGTGATCGGTGTGCAGACCGGTCCGTTCGGCGCGCATTGCTGGGTGCAGCACGAGACGATGGTCTTCAACGACGTGCCGGAATACGTCCGGCGCTTCACGCCGATCCTCGCCGTCTGACGAGCGCTCGTGTTCCGCTACGTTGCATTCGTTTGGAACGTCGCCGATCCGCAAGCGCGCGCGAGCACGCGGGTGCTGGTCGAGCGTTTGCAGGCGGCGACATCCGAATGGCAAACCGTCATCGACAGTGAGGGGCTGACGGTGCTCTGCCGCGACGTGCGCGCGAGCTCGAGTAGGCCCTACCGACTGCAGGGCGATGCCGGCGTCGTGCTCGGCACGCTCTTCACGCGCGGTGCGAACGGGGTTCCGAGCGCGAGCGTGCCTTCGCTGCTCGACGAGGACTCGACGCGCGCAATTGTGACGACTGCCGGCCGCGCGCTGTTCGCCGACTACTGGGGCCGATACGTCGCATTCGTCCACGAAACCGCGGCGCATACGGTCCGCATCCTGCGCGATCCGACGGGCGGGTTGCCGTGCTTTACGGTGCGGCTGCTCGGCGTCGATGTGTTCTTCTCGCACATGGAGGAAGGCGCACTGCTCGGCGGGCGCGCGTTCACGATCAACTGGAAGTACGTGGCAGCGGCCTTGTGCCAGAACCGACTCCAAGTGCACGCCACCGGCCTGAACGAAGTCACGCAGGTGCTGGGCGGCGAATGCGTGGCGATCTGCCGCGGGCAGGTGTCGCGTCAGTTCTACTGGAACGCACTGGAGGTCGCCGCTTCGCCCCGCTTCGAGGACCCCACCGAGGCCGCCCGACTCCTGCGCGAGCAGACGCGCGATTGCGTTCACGCGTGGACGTCGGGGCATCAGAGCATCGTTCACTTGCTCTCCGGCGGACTCGATTCGTCGATCGTGCTGGCGTGTCTCAGGGATTCCCCTACCTCTTTGCGCCCACAGATCACGTGCCTCAACTTTTACTCGCCGGGGAGCAATACGGACGAGCGCGACTACGCGCGACTCGCCGCGGCGAGCGCGGCCTGCGAAGTCGTCGAGCGTCCGAGAATTTCGACGCTTTCCCTCGAGCCGCTGCTGCACGTGAGGACGTCCTGTATTCCCGGCGACAACTACTTCTACCTCGATGGCGGACGCGTGGAGTCGGAGGTCGCCGCCGAGCGGCACGCCACCGCTCTGTTCTCTGGGTACGGTGGCGATCAGATCTTTTTCCAGGCGCGTGCGCGCTATGGTGCGGCGGAGTACCTGGCGCAACACGGCATCGGCCCGGCGCTGTTCAGCGTTGCGCTCGACGCTGCGCGTGTGGATCGGCTGTCGGTGTGGACTGTTCTGCGCGAGGCGTTCATGCACGGCCTCTGCGGACGCCGCTGGTCGCAGCGGAACGAGCTGGGCGTACGGCGCGCATTGATAAAACCTGAAGTGGTACGCGACATAAGCCGGGACGAGAGCCTGTTACATCCGTGGCTGCACGCTCCCCGCGGCGTTTCGAGCGCGAAAATCTGGCACGCGTACCAGCTTCTCTTCCCGTATGAGTTCTATCACCCGCTTGGCGCGGACACCGATCCGGAGCCGGTTACGCCGCTGTTATCGCAGCCGTTGGTGGAGTTGGTGCTGCGCATTCCCACCTGGCTGCTGACCCTGGGCGGCTGGGACCGCGCGCTCGCGCGGCGGGCGTTCCAGCACGACATGCCGCGGCAGATCGTCACGCGACGCACCAAGGGCGGGAGGGAAGAGCACGCCAAAGCGATCCTCGTGCGCAATCTCGCGTTCGCGCGCGATCTGCTGCACGACGGCGGGCTCGTGCAAGCCGGCATCCTCGACAAGGACCGCGTCGTGGATGTGCTCTCGGGCAAACCGACACGTACGGTCTCGAGCAACGTGGAGCTCTTCGCGTGTCTCAGCGTGGAAGCGTGGCTGCGCCAGTGGCAAGCAGCATGACCCGAGACGGTCAAGTAGGGGATTCCCGTTATCGGGAGTGACAACATTATTTACGAGCAACGTCTCGCCGCCGCGGGCACTTTAGTGGCAGACTCGCTCCGCAGTAGCGTCGTCGCGCCACAAGGGAAACGTTAGCAGCCAAGGGGGTAGCGGACGCATGGAACACGGCACATCGGGGCGGAAGATTGCACAGGGAGGCGTGAGCTCCTTCCTGGTCCTGCTCGTTGCGAGCTTCTGCAGCTTCCTCGCCCACGCCGCGACGCCTGCAACGCTCCACTTCGACATTCCTGCGGGGGACGCGCAGAAGACGCTCCTGCAGTTCGCGTCTCAGTCGAGCATCGAGATGCTGTACTCGTCCGACGACGTCCGCGGCATCACGACGCACGCCGTGTCGGGCGACTTCACCGTTGCGCAGGCGTTGAACCAGATGATCGCCGGCACCGGGCTCGAGATCACGTTCGAGAACGATTTCACGTTCGCGTCCATCCGCCCGGCCAAAAGTGGTACAGGGGCGGACGTGCAGGGGCCGACGCTCGCCGGTCAGGCGGGCACCGCGCGCGCGAGCGCCCGCGGCATGCCGGACCTACCGGTGCAGGCGCTCGCCGGCGAGCAAAAGCTGGAAGAGGTGGTCGTCACCGGCACGCTGATGCACGGCGTGCTCGACATCGTGTCGCCGCTGCAGTTCGTGACTCGCAATGACATGAAGCGTACGAGCTACGCGACCGTCCAGGACGCGCTGAACGCATTGACTTTGAGTGGCGGTGGCGGTCAGAGCGAGGACTACGCGGGCAACGGAAATTTCGCGCGTGGGGTGGCGGCGAACCTGCGCGGACTCGGCTCCGGCGCCACGCTAGTCTTGATCAACGGACATCGCCAACCGTTTTCGGGCGCATTGGGCGACTTCGTCGATCTCTCGAGCATTCCCTGGAGCGCCGTCGAGCGCATCGAAGTTCTCCCCGACGGGGCCTCGGCGCTCTACGGCTCGGATGCAATCGCGGGCGTAGTCAACGTGATCATGCGCAAGGATCTGCAGGGCGCGGAGACGTGGGCACGCCTCGGGACAGCTCCGGGCGGCGCTGACGAGAAGCTCGTAGCACAACTGTTCGGCACAAATTGGGACAGTGGACGCTTCTTCTTCACGTACCAATATTCGGAACGTGGTTCTTTGGCGGCGAGCGCTCGCGCGTACTCTGCCGATACGGACAAGCGGCCTTCCGGCGGGACAGATCATCGCACCTTTCGCAGCAGCCCAGGCAACATCCTCGACCCGCGAACGCTGCTGCCCGCTTTTGCGATTCCTAGTGAACCGAGCGGCTCGATCCTCACCGTCTCGGATCTGATCCCCGGCGCAGTCAATCTCCAGAACCGGTATTCAACGTACGAGTTGCTGCCGGAGAAGCGCATGCACAGCGCATTTCTCAGCGGCTCCCAAGACCTGGGCGATCGTGTGCAAGTCTTCGCCGAGGGTCGCTACAGCGAGCGAAACATCGCACAGGAAATTTACGCGTTCGATCAAGTCCTGCCTGTTTCGGCGGCTAACCCGTACGCGGCGAAAGTGAATCCGTATCCGACTTCTCCGTACGTGTTCGTCGGCTATAGTTTCCTCGACACGCTCGGGCCCACGTCCGTCGATGCACGTACACGCACTTACAGTGGATCGCTCGGAATCAAGGCGGAGCTGTCGCAGACCTGGCGCTTGAATCTCACAGGCTCCTATGGGCGCGAGAGCGATCTCTCGCATACCAAGAATATTCCCAATCCAGCCGCGCTGAGCGCCGCGTTGAACTCCACGCAACTTGCGACTGCGTTCAATCCCTTTGGTGGCCTCAGCCAAAACAATCCGGCGGTCATCGATGCGATTCGCTGGACGCAAGTCGACTCCAGCACGTCCGCCGTTTCGTCAGGCACGGCGATAGTGGATGGCAGCGTGCTGTCGCTACCCTCTGGTGACGCGAAGCTGGCGGTAGGTGCGGAGTTGCGCAAAGAGCAGTTGGGTACTGTTGCGGGCGCAGGTATGCCGTTCGCAAGAACGATCAGATCTGCATTTACGGAGTTGTCGCTGCCCATCATCGGCGACGCCAGCGATCCCTACGCTGTTCCGCGTCTTGAGCTGTCGCTCGCGAATCGCTACGAGCGCTACAGCGACTTCGGTTCCACTTCGAACCCCAAGGTCGGCATTCGCTGGGCTCCCTCGGATAGCTTGAAGCTGCGCACCAGTTGGGGGACGTCGTTCAAAGCTCCGAAGCTGACTGACTTGCATGATGAATCGCACAATTTCGCTGCGCTGACTTCGTTCAGAGACCCAACGTCCGCGACAGGCTCGTCCATTGTTCTGATCAAGCAGACGAACAATCCCGATTTGAAGCAGGAAACGGCGAAGACATGGTCGGCGGGCGCCGACTTCGTCTTCAAAGCCCTGCCCGGTTCGAAGTTGTCGCTGACCTACTATTCGATCGATTACACCGACCGAATCGTCTTCCCAGGCCTCGCCTCGCCGACCGACATCCTCTTGCAGGAGGATCAATGGGCATCGGTGATCGACCGGCATCCCTCGTCAGCCGAAATCGATGCGATTTGCAGTGCCTCATACTTCAGAGGCGCAGCCGCCCAGTGTGGCTCGGCTCCCATCGCTGCAGTCGTCGACTTCGAATGGCGCAATCTCGCGAGCACGCGCGTCAAGGGACTCGATCTGAAGTTCGATCAAACCATCGACACAGCCGCGCACGGCACTTTCCAGTTAGGGCTTACTGGGGCGTACCTGTTGAGCTTCGATCAGGGGGTTTCAAAGAACGTGCCCCCCGTTGATGTGCGCGATACGGTTGGCAATCCTTTGGCGCTGAAGCTACGAGGTACGGCGGAGTGGTACCAGCACGGCCTGAACAGGCCTGGATTTGCCGTGGCTTTCACGACGGATCACGTAGGCGCCTACAGGAACATCGATGCCAGCTTGAACCGGGATGTCTCCGCGACGACGACGTTCGATCTGCAGTTGAGCTACCGCACCCGCGGGGACGTCGGCGTGCTGAGTGACAGCGAGATCGTGCTGAACGCGACGAACATATTCAATTCGGCGCCGCCGTTCGTGGATCGCGAAGAAGGTTACGACTCACTCAACTCGGAGCCCTATGGACGAGTCGTGAGCTTCAGCATCCAAAAGAACTGGTGAGAATCAAAAGGTGCGCAGCGCATCGGCGCCGCGCACCTGGGGGCAGAGGATCAACCCCACCAACCACCGTTTCCGTCATACAACCACGCGCCGATCAAACCCTTCGTCTCCGTCGACACCTCGCCGAACTCGACGAGCTCGCGAGCTTCCATGCCCTCGTCGTTGTTCTCAGCCGCGACATGCACGTCGTTCATCTCTGCTCTCCAAAACTGAACACCCTATCGAACACGCCGGGGAATATCAGTTGCCGGATGCACGCGTCAACGCATTCCCGGCACCGTGACGCAGCGGCGGCCGCCCGTCTCGACACCCCTCGGCACCCTTCCACAACGAGCCGCTGCCCGCTGACCGGAGACCGCCTTCTCGGCAAGGAAATTGCGACCCGGCGGCGCCTAGCGTACCTCGAAACCGGGCCGACTCGCGTACGGGACGAAATGACGGTGAATCCCTCTTTGCGACGTCTCAACGAGACGACTCCTGTCTGTTCTCGGTAACGGCTTGTCCTCGATTGCAACCATCTCGAGCCGCGCGACGCGGCGGCTCCCCCGGATCACGCGGCGACTCCCGGATGCCACGGGATTTCGTTCCCGTCAGGTCGGCGGTCGGCTCATGGCATCGGGGCTCATGGGCGTTGGAGCACGCACGCGTTCGGGGCTCGCCCAGTGGCGGCTCACGCGGTGCGGGCTCGCGGGTTCGAGGCTGGCGCATTCGTGGCCCACGGGTGCTGGGCTCACGCATTCGGGGCTCCCGGGTTCCATGGCTCACGTATTCGGGGTCGGCGGGTTCATGGCTCGCGAATTCGGGGCTGGCGTGCTCGGCCCTCATAGGGCCGGGGCGCAACCCCGCCCGCATCCGGAGGTCCACACGCCCGTGACGCCATCGGGCGTCCTCGCGGCGCCCATCCACACCGTGGTCGTCGCACAATACCCCGCAAGGGGGTTTTCGCGTCCGCAGGGACTTGAGTCTGAGAAGGTAGGGACGACCACCGGGCGATGGGAACCGTTACGAAGATCACGCCGATGCGCGGCAGCTCAGCCGATTTCGTGAGCCGGCTGTCGCGCACCCACGGAGCGCAGCTGCTGCGGTTCCTGGAGCGCATGCTCGGCCGCAGAGACGCCGCCGAGGACGTCGCTCAGGAGTCGTACCTGAAGCTGTACCGCCTCAGCCGCCCGGACGAGGTCCACTGTCCCCGCGCCCTGCTGTTCGACGTGGCGACCAAGCTCGCCATCAACCGCCTGCGACGGGCACGCGCCGAAGCCACCGTCGCGGGCGAACCGACGGAGACGATGAACGACGTGCCCGATGAAGCTCCCCGCCCCGATCGCCGCGTCCTGCTGGACGAGGCCATGCAGCGCCTCACGCGCATCATCGATGAGCTTCAGCCGAATCTGCGTCAGGTGTTCGTCATGCGCTACGTGACGCAGATGCCCCGCCAGGAGATCGCCGACCGGCTCAGCATTTCGGTCGGCGCAGTGGAACAACGTCTGACCCGCGCCCTCACGCACTGCCGCGAGCGTCTCGCCGCTCACGGCATCGACTGGGCCGGGTTCGACTGAGGCACCGGAGGTCGAGAATGTCGACAACAGACAAAGACATCCGCGAGCGGGCATCGTACTGGGCGGCCCGTATGCACGAATCGTCGGACGCGCTCTCGGCCGCCGAGCGCGAGGAGTTCGAGAAGTTCGTTGCCGATCCGCGCAACGAGCGGGACTTCCGCGGCGCCAACCTGATCATCTCGATGATGCCCGAGCTGCCCGCGGCCGATCGCGCCCGCTGGGTCGAGGAATACAGCGTCGCCACCGACGAGCGCACTCAGTCGCGCCGGCAAGTTCTGCGGTGGTGGGCCGTTGCCGCGTCGATCCTCACGGCGGTCGTGCTCGGCGGCTACTTCGCGCAGACGCGGCATCTCTTCGGCGGTGAAGCGTATGTCACGCGCAAGGGCGAGACGCGCACCGTGAAATTCGAGGACGACACCGTCGCGTATCTCAATACGCAGACCGAGGTGCGCTGGCTCGGCACGTCGGACGATCGCCGCGCGGAGCTCACCGAGGGCGAGGCGCTGTTCGACGTCGCACACGATGCCGAGCACCCCTTCCGCCTCATGCTCGGCAACAGCGAGATTCGCGTGCTCGGCACGCGCTTCAACGTGTATCGCAAGCCGAACGGCAACACGACGGTCACCGTGCTCGAGGGCTCGGTCGAGGTGCGTGGCTTCGGCAACGGCAGCACGCCCGAGTGGACGCGCACGTTGAACGCGAACGATCAGATCGACTACGGCGCGCTCGGGCTCTTGCACGAGCCGCACCCGACGCGAGCGCAGGATGCGGTGCGCTGGCGCAGCGGCAATTACATCTTTGAGAACCAGCCCGTCTCCATGGTGTTGGACGAGCTGACGCGCTACACGGATCAGCGCATCGTGATTCGCGACCCGCGCATTGCCGATCTGCGCATCAACGGCGCGCTGAACACGCGCGACGTGCGCAAGGCGCTGCGGCAGCTGCAGACGCTCGACTCGAAGATCGAGGTCAAAGAGAACAACAACACGTTCACGCTCGACTACCGGGCGCAGCAGCCGGATCGAGGAAAGGACTGACATGCTCACCCCATTCGGGCGCGGCCGGCGACCGGCCGCGATCGAGGCGAACGCGGAGCGCAGCGGGCGCGAGGCATTCGTCGCACACGTCGCGGGGTATCGGGGACGGCAGAGCGAGCCGGACCTGCGCGCCGCGCTCGAGCGGCACCCGATCGAATGCGGACCCGGCGAACGGGCCGTGCATCTCGGGCGCATCGCAAATCGTTTGAACTATCACAACAGAAGCGTCGGCACGCCCTGCGCCGCGCACACGAGGAGGAAGTCCTAACATGCTCATTCTGACCCGGCGCACGGGCGAAACAGTGATGATCGGTAATGAAGTGACGCTGACCGTGCTGGGCGTCAAAGGGAATCAGGTCCGCATCGGAATCAACGCGCCGAAGAGCGTGCCGGTGCATCGCGAAGAGATCTACGAGCGCATCAAGCGCGAGCTCCAGGGCGATGTGAACGGCAACGTGGACGAGTCGGCGGCGCCGAAGAAGGCCGAGCTCGCGCGCTGAAACGGCGTGCGGGCGGGCGCCTGTCGACGGCGCAGAAGACGCCGGCAGGCGTACGACGGGCAGACGAACGAGGCACAGGTCGCCTTTGAAAGGCCCCCGGCGCTGCGCACGGATCGATGCAGTGCCGGTTCGGGCACACTGCGGGTCACGAGATCCCATCGGACCGGAGCAGCTCCATGAGTGACGCGGATGATCGCGAGTGGCTCGACACCCTTGCGGGGCAGCTCTCGCGTGCGCGGGCGGCGGATGCGGCACCCGCCACCAGCGAGCCGAAGATCGACGCTGCCGCTCTCGAAGGTAATCCATTCGATCGCAAGGGTCCGACTTGGCGGACCGCCGTGCGCGCGACCGGCACGCGCGGCTGGGCCGCGGCGGCCTTGGCAGTGGCCGTGGTGCTGCTCGGCTGGCATCTGAGCCCGAAGACTTCCACGAGCGAGATGGCACGCGCATCGAGCGACGGCATCGTGCGACTCGAAGCCGCGAACCCGCGGGCGCTTCGCGAGCAGATCGTCGCCGAGCTCCGCGCGGCCGGCGTCCAAGCGAATGGGTACGCGCAGCTCGGAATCGATGGCATCGACGCGGACCTGGCGCTTCCGCTGTCGGCCGACGTCCAGCGCGTGCTCGCAAGTCACCAGATTCCGGCGCCCGCCGACGGCGCCTTGCGAATCGAGATCGCCGCGTCGAATCGTCGCTAAGGTGGCAGTTCCCCGCCCCCATCGCAGACGCTGAGCATCAGCACACGCATCGCCTTCTTCATTCCCTTCATCCGCCGCGCAGCTTGCGCGCGCTTAACAAAACTCACGCGCGCGCAGCGACCTTTCCGCTTGCCGCGGCAACTTAATCACCGACAGCGAGCGTGCAAGACGAGGACGCGGCCCACGCCGGTGAGCGACGCTCACCCATTTCGTGAACCGTCATCGTTTGTCCCCTGCGCCGCTCGAGCCCTATGGTCGATTCGACGTTGCCCCGATCGCGGGCACGACGTTCTCGGGAGAGACCACCATGCCAGCCACGACATGTTTTCGCGCTCTCAGTCTGCTCATCGCGCTCGGCCTCGGGGCTTGCGCGACCGCTGCGGATCCCGTGCCGACGACGCATGCGCTTCTGGAGAGCATGCGCGCCGCGCCGCCCGCCACCGAGCAATCGTGCGCGGCCGCCAACATGGCGCTGGTGTGCTCCGGGAGCGCGATTTCGCGGGTGCGGCCGACGGACTTCTCCGGCGGCACCTGCACATGTGCCGACCGCACCGAAGCCAAGCTCGGCGCGTGGCACTGAGCGCTGCCGCCGAGATTAAGAAAACGTAATGCCTGAAGGCGCTTGCGCACCCGTGAGCCGGGTGCCGCGGCGTCCGTCCCGATCTCGTTTGACATCGCGCGGCAGGCGGCCGACCCCTCGGGTCGCTATAATGCGACAGTGTCTCGGGGAGACCGGTCGACCGCATAATCGACGCCGCCGCACAGGCGCGCTCCATCGCGAACGGACGCACGGCTCGCAGCCCCACAAGGCTGCGCCGCCTGCAAGGCTTCGCAGCCTGCACCGGCCCACTCACCGGCGCCGACCGCTCGCGCAGGTCAGGGACAGGAGCGTGTGCGACGAGCTTGTCACGGCGGGTCGCCGTCTCCACGTTCCGGAGTCGATGCAGTTGGCGCATCGCACGCGCGATGGCACGGGATGAGCGGGCATTTGCCCTGTTCCCGGCATGGGCATGTCGGTTGCAACACGGTTAGCGGTTCCTTCGCCTTTCAAGCAGCAGAGACGTATGCGGTTCAACGGCGCGCACGGCGTGCACAGTGAGCGAACGACTGAGGGTTTTTGGTGCGCGCGTACCCGCGAATGCGGCGACGTCCGACATGCACATCAGCCCGCGCGTCGCGCGGCGTGTGAGATGCTTGCGGCGCACTTCTCGAGAGCGAGCTGAGCGCCATGCAGCGATACATTCTGATGCTCGCTGTCATCGCCGTGGCGCTCCTCAGCGACGCAACCGGCGGATCGGGGGACGTGCAGCCCGCGCCGACTCCGCAGCAGTTCGGCTTCGCAAACGTCGACAAGCTCGCGCGTGAGCGCGCCGCCAAGCCATATCAGGACACCTCGCCGAAGCTGCCCGACGCCATCGCGAACCTCACGTACGACCAGTACCGCGACATCCGCTATCGCCCGGCCGATGCCATCTGGCGCGGTCAGTCGATGTTCGAAGTGCAGATGTTTCATCGCGGCGCCAATTTCGACAAGCGCGTGAACCTGTACGAGGTGAGCGAAGCGGGCGTGCGCCCGATCCTCTACAGCACCTCGATGTTCGACTTCGGCAAGCTCAACTCGCCCGGACAGCTGCCGCCGGAGACGGGCTTCGCCGGCTTCCGCGTGCATTACCCGCTGCACACGCCCGCTTACAAGGACGAGGTCATCAGCTTTCTCGGCGCCTCGTACTTCCGCTTCCTTGGCCGTAACCAGGGCTATGGCGCCTCGGCGCGCGGTCTCGCGGTCGACACGGCGACCGAGAAGGGCGAGGAATTTCCGTTCTTCACCGACTTCTGGCTCGTGCGTCCGAAAGCGGACGATCGCGTGCTCACGATCTATGCGCTGCTCGACAGCAAGAGCATCGTCGGCGCGTATCGCTTCGACGTGCGGCCGGGCACGGTCACGCAGGTCGAAGTGAGCAATCACCTCTATCCGCGACGCAAGATCGAGAAGCTCGGCATCGCGCCGCTCACCTCGATGTTTCTGTTCGGTGAGAACAGCGGCCGGCGCTTCGACGACTTTCGCCCCGAAGTGCACGACAGCGACGGGCTGCTCGTGAACAACGGCGCCGGCGAATGGCTGTGGCGCCCGCTCGTGAACCCGACGAAAGCGCCCATCGTGTCGCGCTTCGTCGACGAGAACCCGCGAGGCTTCGGTCTCGTGCAGCGCGACCGCGACTTCCGCAACTACCAGGACAACGAGTCGCGCTTCGAGCGGCGCGTCAGCTACTGGGTCGAGCCGCTCGGCCACTGGGGCAAGGGCAGTGTCGAGCTGGTCGAGCTGCCCACGCGCGAGGAGATTCACGACAACATCGTGACGTACTGGGTACCGGCCAGCCCCGCCGAGGCGAACCGGCCGCTCGCCTACTCCTACGTGCTCTCGGCGTTCGCCAACTCGACGCGCTGGCCCCCGGGCGGCAAGGCAATTGCTACCCGCATCGGCACGGCCGCCGTGGGTGGGTACGATGAAAAATCGAACGCCCGGCGCGTGTTGATCGACTTCGCCGGGGGCGACCTCGACAGCCTGAGCGGCGCGCAGCCGGTAAGGGCCGAGGTCAAGGCGAACGGCGCCGACATCGACTCGGTCACCGTTGAGCAGATTCCGGGTACGACCACGTGGCGGGTCGCGTTCCGGATGACGCCGAAGGGCGATGGCGCGGTCGACATGCGCGCGAACCTCACTCTGTACGGTGAGGTGCTGACGGAGACCTGGAGCTACCTGTGGTCTCGCGACACTTGAGGGCGATTGCGTGAATGAAGAGAGGAATCGGCATCTGGCCCACATGGCGCGGCGACGGCGCGCGCTGTTCTTCGGGCTGACGTTCGCGAGCTCGATCCTCGCCACGCTGCTGATGCTCGACATCCTGAACGCGAACGGCCTCACGTTCGCGGAGCACCTGGCGCTGCCGCTGTTCTTCATCCTGTTCACGTGGATCGCCGGCGCGTTCTGGACGGCGATCGCCGGCTTCTGCATCCGCCTCATCGGGCGCGACCCGGCCGTGCCGCATCCCGAGGACGTGGCCGGCCGCCCGGTGCAGGGTCGCACGGCGCTCATTCTCTGCACCTACAACGAAGACTTCGATCACGTCGCCGCCGGCATCGACGCCATCTGGACCTCGCTCATGAAGCAGCCGGAGCAGGCGAAGTTCGACTTCTTCATTCTTTCTGACACGCGCAAGCCGGATATCGCCGCGCAGGAGGAGACGGGCTGGAAGAAGCTCGTGCGCCGGCACAACGCGCGCGGCCGCATCTTCTATCGCCGGCGCGAGAAGAACACGAGCCGCAAGGCGGGCAACGTCGCGGACTTCGTCACCAAGTGGGGTGCGGGCTACGACTACATGATCGTGCTCGACGCCGACAGCGTGATGTCCGGCAACGCCGTGGTCACGCTCGCGAAGCTGATGGACGCGAGCCCGCAGATCGGGCTGCTCCAGACCCTGCCATGCCCGGCGGGCCGCGAGACGCTCTTCGCCCGGCTGCAGCAGTTCGCCGCGCGCCTGAATTCGCAGATGCTCTCGAGCGGACTGGCGTTCTGGCAGCTGAGCGAGAGCAATTACTGGGGACACAACGCGATCATCCGGGTGCGTGCGTTCGCGCAGTACTGCGCGCTGCCGCGCCTACCGGGGTCGGAGCCGTTCGGCGGCGAGATCCTGAGTCACGACTTCGTCGAGGCCGCGCTGATGCGCAAGGCCGGCTACGAAGTGTGGATGGTCCCGGACCTCGAGGGCAGCTGGGAGCAGGTGCCGTCGAACCTCATCGACTTCGCCGCGCGCGATCGGCGCTGGGCGCAAGGCAATCTGCAGCACCTCGGCGTCATGCCCCTCAAGGGCCTGCACTGGGTGAGCCGCATTCACATGATCACGGGCGTGCTCGCGTACGTGACCTCGCCCTTGTGGATGATCGTGCTGATCCTGAGCTCGATCGTCACATGCCAGGAGGCTATTCGCGGCTATCAGTATTTCGAGCCCGGAACGTACTCACTGTTTCCGATCTGGCCCGAGTACCGCACGGGCGAGATCGCGCTGCTGCTGACGGTGACGATCGTCGTGCTGCTCTTGCCGAAGGTGCTGGGGGCGACGCTCGCGCTCGTGAATCCGGTGCAGCGCAAGCTGTTCGGCGGCACGGCAAACATTCTCAAGAGCCTTTTCGCGGAGCAGCTGTTCAGCATGCTGCTCGCGCCGGCGATGATGATCTTCCACACGAGCTTCGTCCTGCAGACGCTGTCCGGCATCGTGGTGAAGTGGGATGCACAGGCGCGCGACGACCGCGGTATCAGCTTCCGCGAAGCGTTCATCCGCATGAAGTGGCACGTCTTCATCGGTATCGCGTGGGGCGCAGTCATTCTCGCGCTCGCGCCGCGCTTCATATGGTGGATGCTGCCGGTGATCGCGGGATTGCTCCTCAGTCCGCCGCTTGCCGTGCTGACGAGCCGCGCGACGGTAGGACACCGGCTGCGCGAGCGCGGCTACTTCCTGACGCCTGAAGAGACGAGCACGCCGGTGGAGCTCATGGGTATCGAGGCGGTGAACACGCCCGAGTATCACGCGCCCGCAACGGCGGACGATTTCCATCCGGTGCCGGAACATGCGCCTCTGCGAATGGAGGCGGCGCCCTTCGATCGCTACAGCCTGCGTTACGGGCTCGCGAAACGCGCTCCGGTCGTCGTCGTGGCCGAGGATACGTCGGCCGCCAATCCGCGGGTGTCCGCGCCGCAGGCGCCCGCCGCCAGCTCGCCGCGTCCGGCGCCGCAACGCGTCGATCGCGTGAGCGCCTAGGTCAGCGCGTACACGTTCCCATCGGTGCTGCCGAAGTAGATGGTGTCGCCTACGATGGTGGGCGAGGAGAGCACTGCACCCACGCTCATCATGCGGCTCACGCCGATCACCATGTCGTCATGGAAGTAGTCGAAGAACGCGGCTTCGTAGTTCGGCGTCCCGTCCGGCTTCGTGTAGGTCGCGCCGTTCTCCCTCGCACCGTCGGTGGCATATTCCCACGCGACCTTCTGCTGCTTCAGGTCGATCGCGAGCAGCTTGCCCGAATGCGTGCCGACGTAGAGCGTGTCGCCCGCAACCGTCGGCGACGAAAACATGGGCCACAGCAGCTTCAGGGAGAACACGGGATTGCCCGAGTCCGCCTCCAGCGCGTGGAACATTCCCGAGTCGGATGTCGTGAAATAGAGGCGCCGAGCGTGGACGAGCGGCGTGCCGATGACCCACGAGCCCTTGTTCGAGAAGGTCCAGCGCTCCGCGCCGGTCTTCGCATCGAGGGCGTAGACCTTCGAGTCGCGGCAGCCGAAATACACGACGCCGTTCGCGATGACGGCGGAGGACTGGATGCCGGTTTGGTTGTGGATGTCCTGATCCTCACCGGTCTTGTAGCGCCACTTCTCCCGGCCGGTCGCCGCATCTAGCGCGTAGAAGAACGTGTCCCAGCTCCCGATGTAGACGGTGCCGTCGGCGATCGCGGGGGATGCGTGCACGACATCGCCCGTCTGGAATTTCCACTTCAGCGCACCCGAGGCGGCATCGAGCGCGTACACATTCCCATCGCCGCTGCCGAAATACACCACACCCTGAGCGATCGCGGGCGACGACAGATACACGTCGAACGGATCGGCGATCAACTCGCTGGCCGGCTCGCTGCCATGCAAGTGTTTGGCCGTGAAGCGCCGCTCGCCGTCCGTCTTGAAGGTCCAGCGCGAGGCGCCGCTGTGGGCATCGAGCGCATAGAGAATGCCGTCGTAGCTCTCGATGAAAACGAGGTTGTCGGCAACCGCTGCGGACGACACGACGCGACCTTTCGTCTTCGCTTTCCAACGCTGCGCGCCCGTCTTTGCATCGATCGCGTAGACGTAATGGTCCGTGCTGCCGAAGTAGAGCGTGCCGTTGGCATGAGTAGGAGACGAAACGACCCAGCCGCCGGTCTTGAACTTCCACTTCAGGCCGTGCAGCGTCGGCACGCCTTTGTCTCGACTCACGCCGCCATGTCGAGCATCGCCGCGGAACATCGCGGGTTCGTCGGCGAACGCCGCCGCCGCAAGCGCCAAGGTCACGAGCGCACAAAGTGTTTTCATGTGGGGAGACCGTCGCGTCGTGGAATTGTCGATGAGCCTAGTGATGGCGCGCGCGAATGCACACTCTCTGCGGCAACGCGAGCGCGCGGCGCGACGAGTCCGTTTGATCCGTTACGAGCGCGGCGATGAGCCGCCGCGAAATCGAGACAGGTCGTGCGGCGTGTCGCTACGCGATCGTCCAGGAGTACAGCGTCTCGTCTTCGGGATATCGGTGTTCGGCGCTGTGAATTACGCGCATGCGCGCATCGCGCGCGAGCTCTTGCAGGCAGAACAGGTACCGTACGTCGTGAATCCGGCGATGGCTGCTCGACCTTCGCGCCAGCGGTGATAAAGGTCGTGATACCAGATGTCGGTGACATCACCGTCGAACGCGTGGACGGTCTCGCCGCGTGCTATGGCCTCGCGGCCGAACGCACGCGCAGCGGCAAACCGATTGTCGATGAGCACCTTGTAGAGCGCGGGATGATCGAGAGCGGCGCTCGTGGCCGTCCTGCCAGACGCACGTGTCCAGCCAGCGCTCGCAAGAACCGATAATGATGTAGCGGCGACCGCGCTCTGCAGGACCGTACGTTGACTGACCATGCCCCGCCTCTCGTTCTGCGCGGAGTCTTCGGGCTCCTCTCCGCGCCCGTCAAGCCTTGCGTGGCGTGAGACCAACGCATGGCACGCCGGCCGTGGGAACAAAAGCTGTGCGGGCAGGCTTTTATTCAGGGAGCGACACGATCAAATTTGGCGTGGCGGACGTGCCGCACGGTTATTCGCATCCAGTTCGCCTACGCTGATCAGGAAGGAGCACGGGCAACACGCAATGCGGCAGCTGTTGACGACACGCTGGTGGGTTCCAGCGCTTTTGTGCGCGGCCGCTTACGCGGGTGCAGAAGAAGCGTCGCCGCCTTCGAGCCCACCACCGGAGCCTCCGCCAGCGCCGCAATCGGAGCAGAACGCCGGACCGCAGCCGAATCACGACGCGTGGCTCGACCGCACGCAGCAGGGCGTCAAGGACATGGTCTCGAAGTCGGCCGAGCGTCTGGATCGCCTCTTCGGCCCCGAAGAGGATGAAGAGGCCTATGACGCCGTGACCGGCAGCATCGCGCCCGCGCTGCTGTGGGATGAGTTCGAGGGCTGGCAGCCGAAGCTGCGCTTTCACGTCGACGTGCCGCTACCGCAGCTCGATCATCGTTGGCACGCATTCATCGGACGCGTGAACCGCGACGAATACGTGTCCGAGCGCGACCCGCAGTCCGGCGCCTTCGAGCGCCAGTACGGACCGGAGAGCGATGAGCAGACTCTCGCCGGCATCACGTTTCACACTCCCGAGAAACAGGGCAGCCACTTCGACGCGGGCGCGGGCGTGCGCCTGCGCTTTCCGCTCGACCCGTATCTGAAGGGCAGCTTCGTCTACGAGCTCGGCAAATCCGAGACGGGGCTCATGAGCCTGCGACAGACGGTGTTCTGGCAGAACAGCGAGCGACTCGGGTTCACCACGCGCGCGGACCTCGAGAAATATTTCGACGAGAAGTGGCTCGTGCGCTGGACGACGTCGGCGACGATCTCGCAGAACTCCGAGGGCGTGTTCGGATATTCGGCCGTGCGCGCGCTGCGCGGCCTGCCGCACCGGCGGGCGGTTGCGGTCGAAGTCGGTTTCGACGGCGCGACGGACCAGGAAGTCCCGCTGCACGAGTACGGCATCAAGGCCGCGTATCGCCAGAGTGTCATCCGGGACTGGCTCATCCTCGAGGTGCGCTCGAGCTTCACGTATCCCAAGGATTTTCGCTGGCAGTCGCGCAAACCGAGCTGGGGCGTGGGACTCGGGTTCGAGATGTTCTTCGGGACCGATGAGTTTCTCGCCCGCCCCGTGACGTTCTGACGGGCCAGGGCGCGCGCGTGCGCCGCCCATGGCAGTTTCGCGGGGAAATGGCAATACGCGCAGACCGTCTCCCGGATGTCTTAAATCCGCGACAAATCAAGGGGTTCCGTTGACTTCGATGGCGTGAATCGCGTCACTTCACGGCGCCGGGCGCTCGCGTAGCGTGCGCGTCCTGTTGCGTGGAGGTTGGACCCTATGACTCATCTGGAAACGCTGCGCCGGAGCCCGCTCGTGCGCGGTCTGATCGTCGCGGCGATCGCGGGCATCCTGTCGGGCTGCATGACGACGAACGCCTACACAGGCGAGAAACAGGTCAGCAAGACGACCAAGGGCGCCGGCATCGGCGCGCTTGCGGGCGCCGCAGTGGGTGCGCTCACGGGCGATAACTCGAAGGAGCGGCGCAAGCGCGCGCTGATCGGCGCGGGCGTCGGTGCGCTCGCCGGCGGGGCCGTCGGCAACTACATGGATCGCCAGGAAGCCAAGCTGCGTGAGCAGCTCCGCGGCACCGGCGTATCGGTCACGCGCCAGGGCGACGACATCGTGCTGAACATGCCCGGCAACATCACGTTCGCCACGGGCAGCGCGGATCTCAACTCGAGCTTCTTCGGCGTGCTCGACTCGGTCGCGCTCGTCCTGAAGGAATACGACAAGACGATCATCGACGTGGCCGGCCACACGGACAGCGTCGGCTCGGATCAGACGAACCAGGCGCTCTCCGAGCGCCGCGCCAATACCGTGGGCCAGTACCTGCAAAGCAAGGGCATCCAGCAGAATCGCATCGCGACGATCGGCTACGGCAAGGCTCGCCCGATCGCCTCGAACGACACGCCCGATGGACGCCAGCAGAATCGCCGCGTGGAGCTGACGCTCACTCCGCTCACGAGCAGCTGATCTGACTGTGCGATTCGCGTGACAGCGAATCGCAGCGCGACCGGCAAAGCGCACCGCGCTTTGCGTCCGCTCCCACCGCCGCCGTAGCATGCACGCCCCCGTGCGTGCACACGGCGGCGGTTTTTCATTTCACAGGAGCGAACGCGATGATCACGGTGAACGTTCTCTATCCCAACCAAGATGGCGCGAAGTTCGACATGAGCTACTACCTCGGCACGCACATCCCGATGGTGAAGCGCCTGCTGGGCGGCGCCCTGAAGGGCTGCATCGTCGAGCAGGGTGTCGGCGGCGGCGCGCCGGGCAGCAAGGCGGAATTCTCGACGCTGTGCCATCTGCGCTTCGATTCCGTCGAGGCGTTCCAGCAGGCATTCGGGCCGCATGCCGCGCAGATTCAGAACGACATCGCCAATTACACGAACGTGCAGCCGATCATCCAGCTGAGCGACATCAAGGTGAGCTGACGGGCACGGGGCGATCGCCGGCGCGCCCATCGCGCCGGATCGCGCTACTTGCGGCGTGCTTCGATCGCCTGCCGCTCGCGAACGAAGCGCGCCATCGCCGCCTGCCGTTTGCTCACGCCTGCGGGATCGGAATCGGGCGGCGGAAAGCACGCGAGAATCTCCTCGTAGTGATCCACCAGGCGCTGGCGCATCTCCGGATAGGGGATGACGTAGAGCTGATTGCGCGCCATCGCGGCGAGCGTGTGCTCCGCGAGCTCGACCGGGTCCATGCCGCAGGCGTAGATGTTCCGAAACGCGGCCAACACGTCCGCATCGAAGTGATAGCCGCTGTTGCGCAGATGCGCGGGCCGCGTGAAGACCGACTCCGCGATGTTCGTGTTGACGTTGCCCGGGCAGAGCACGGAGACACCGATGTCGTAGCGATCGAGGGACTGGCGCAACGCCTGCGAGAGGCCGACCACCGCGAACTTCGACGCGCTGTAGATGCCGGCGGGTCCGCTCGCGATCAGTCCCGACATCGACCCGCAATTGACGATGTAGCCGCCTTCGCCGTGGGCGATCATCCGCGGCACGAAGGTGCGGATGCCGTTCACCACGCCGCCGAAATTCACGCCCATCATCCAGTCGTAGTCCTCGTACGTGGATTCTTCGAGCGGCCCGAACATCGACACGCCGGCGGTGTTGAACAGGAGCTGCACGGGGCCGACGGTGCGTTCCACTTCCTGTGCCGTGCGCTCGTAGGCGGCGCGATCGGTCACGTCGAGCAGCACGCCGTGCGCGGGCGTACCGCTTTCCTTGAAGTACGCGAGCGCGGCGTCGAGGTGATCGTCGCGGATGTCGGCGAGCACGACTTTCGCGCCCGCGCGAGCCAGCACTTTCGCCTGCCCGAGGCCGACGCCGCTGCCGCCGCCCGTGATGAACGCCACTTTGCCTGCAAAATCCCGCATCACACGTCTCCCGGCGCCACGCGCGGCTCGCTCATGCATTCGTCAGAGTGACGGACGATTATCGGCCGCAGTGTGTCTTGCCAATGATCTCCGGGTGCAGCGCCCGCGTCGTGGCCGCAAGGGCGCATGGCTCGCGGCGCGAGCGAACGATATGCTGCCGCGCGCATCCACGGGACGGTCCAAGTTTTCACGTCGGGTATTTGCGAGGGACTCATGATTTTCGCGAGAGCTTTCAGGAAATTTTCCCGGGCCGCGCTGCTCTGCGGCGTGCTGGCGCTGCCGCTCGCCGCGCACGCCGGGCGCGCCTACGTTTCGAACGAGGACGAGCACACCGTTACCGTAATCGATACAGACAAGAACGCGGTGGTGCAGACGATCCAGATCGGCAAGCGGCCGCGCGGCATCGAGGTGAGCCGTGACGGCACGCGCTTGTACGTCGCGGTGAGCGGGCTGCCGAAGTGTCCGCCCACGGTGCCCGACGAGGAGTGCGAGAAGCTCGAGCGCGATCTCAAAGCCGACGGCATCGCCGCGGTGGATACGCGGACGCTGCAGGTCGAGAAGGTCTATCAGGCCGGCTCCGATCCGGAGCAGTTCGACATCAGCCCGGACGGGCGGCTCATCGTCGCGAACGAGGACACGGCGAGCGCGACGGTGCTCGATCTGAAATCCGGCAAGATCGTGAAGCGCGTACCGGTCGGCAAGGAGCCCGAGGGCGTGCGCGTCGCGCCGGGCGGCAAGTACGTGCTGGTGACGAACGAGTCCGACAACTCGATCTCGATCCTCGACGCGCAGACGTTCGCGCTGGTGAAGAACGTCACCGTCGGCAAGCGGCCGCGCGACATCGCCTTCATGCCCGACGGCAAGACGGCGTACGTCTCGGGCGAGTTCGACAGCTCCGTCTATCGCATTCACGTTCCCGAGGGAGCGCCGGTCGAGAAGGTGATCCAGCTCGACAAAGATCAGCGGCCGATGTCGGTGCGGCTCGATGCGAAGCGCAAGCGCCTGTACGTGAGCACGGGCCGCGGCGGCAACGTCGCCGTGCTGGATATCTCCGCGGCTGAACCGAAGTTGGTACAGCTGGTGCCGGTGGGCGCGCGCCCGTGGGGCATGGCGCTGTCACCCGACGGCTCGCGCCTCTACACGGCGAACGGGCCCTCGAACGACGTGAGCGTCGTCGACACGGCGACGCTGAAAGTGATCGCGAAGATTCCCGTCGGCAAGTCGCCCTGGGGCGTGGCGGTCGGGCCCACGCCGAAGTAGCGGCGCGCTCGCGCGCCGCGCAGCGCCGGCGCTATTTCTGCCGCAGCTGCGGAGTCGGCACGTTGCACGCCTTGAAGGCATCGCTCTCGATCGACCTGAAGAGCTTGGCCTTCTTCTTGGCGTCTTCCGGGTCGCGGAAGATGCCGCCGCCTTCGCCCGGTAGCGTCGCGTACTTCGCGAAGGTGGACGCCTCGACGAAATCGTCGTAGGACAACTTGTTCGCGATCCAATCGATGGCGCAGGCGCACTGGTACATCGTGTTTTGCTGGGTGCCCGCGCGGTTCATGCACTCCTGCACGTACTCGATGCGCGCGACGGTCGGATAGTTGTACGCAGGTGGATCGGCGTAGGCGGCCGTCGCCGCCGCGAGACCCAAGATCGCTGCTCCAAATGCGTTACACACTGTGTCATTTCTGGCGCTAAAACCTGCCATATCACGCGCTCGCTTTCATTCGAATCTCAAATTTGCCACGCATCGTACGCTTGCCGTTTGTGCACCTCCAAGTTGTGTTGCGTGCCTAGTACTGCGGGTGTACACATACCGCCGTTTTCGATCTTTGATTAGCGCACGACACGTGGAATCGTGTTTCGCGCGGCAGAGGGGGTTCTCGCTTCTGACTACTCGTCTTCTGTAGAAGAGCAGGGAGGCGGTCGCGTATTTCCAGCAGAAACACAAGGCCCGGAGGAGATATGAAATACGAGCATCGAAAATGTTTGGTCAGCGTCGCGGCGCTGGCAGCAACGGTGATGTCGGTCACCGCCGTTGCTGATCCAGACCTCGAGCAGAAGATGAGTGATTCGTCCAACTGGGCGGCACAGGCGGGTGACTACGCCAACCACCGTTGGAGCGATCTGAATCAGATCAACGCAAGCAACGTCGGAAAGCTTCAGGTGGCGTGGACGCTTTCCACCGGTGTCTTGCGCGGTCACGAAGGCTCGCCCCTCGTCATCGGCGACACCATGTACATCCATACGCCGTTCCCGAACAACGTGTATGCGGTGAACTTGAAGGATCAAACGTACAAGTGGAAGTACGAGCCGAAGCAGGACGTGAACGTCGTACCCGTGATGTGCTGCGATACCGTGAACCGCGGTCTCGCGTACGGTGACGGCAAGATCTTCCTGCAGCAGGCGGACACGACACTGGTCGCGCTCGATGCGAAGACCGGCAAGGTCGTGTGGACCGCGAAGAACGGCGATCCGAAGATCGGCGAGACGAACACCAACGCCCCGCACGTGTTCAAGGACAAGGTGCTCACCGGTATTTCCGGCGGTGAGTTCGGCGTCCGCGGCCGTGTGATCGCGTACAACATCAAGGACGGCAAGAAGGCGTGGACGGCGTGGAGCGTCGGTCCCGACAGCGACCTGCTGTTCGACCCGCAGAAGACGATGACCTGGACGAACGGCAAGATGGCGCCGGTCGGCAAGGACTCGTCGCTCAAGACGTGGCAAGGCGAGCAGTGGAAGCTCGGCGGCGGCACGACCTGGGGCTGGTACTCCTACGATCCGAAGCTGAACCTCGTCTACTACGGCAGCGGCAACCCCGGAACGTGGAATCCCTCGCAGCGCAAGGGTGACAACAAGTGGTCGATGACCATCTTCGCGCGCGACCTCGATACCGGCGTCGCGAAGTGGGTCTACCAGATGACCCCGCACGACGAGTGGGACTTCGACGGCGTGAACGAAGTGCCGCTGGTCGACCTGACGATCAAGGGCAAGAAAGTGCCCGCGCTCGTGCACTTCGACCGCAACGGCATCGGCTACACCTTGAACCGCGAGACCGGTGAGCTGCTCGTCGCCCAGAAGTACGACCCGGTGGTGAACTGGACGTCGGGCGTCGACATGAAGACGGGTCGTCCGACGGTCGTGCGGCAGTACTCGACGGATGCAGCCGGTCCGGACGTCAACGTGAAGGACATCTGCCCGGCGGCGCTCGGCTCGAAGGACCAGCAGCCCTCGAGCTACGACCGCAAGTCCGGCTACTTCATGGTGCCGACGAACCACGTGTGCATGACGTACGAGCCGTTCCAGGTGGAGTACACCGCGGGCCAGCCGTATGTCGGCGCGACACTCACGATGTTCCCGGCGCCGAATAGCCACGGCGGTATGGGCAACTTCATCGCGTGGGATCCGGTGGCGGGCAAGATCGTATGGTCGAAGCCGGAGCGCTTCTCCGTATGGTCCGGCGCGCTGACGACCGCGGGCGACGTGGTGTTCTACGGTACGCTCGAAGGCTACATCAAGGCGGTGAGCCCGAAGGACGGCAAGGAGCTCTGGAAGTTCAAGACGCCCTCGGGAATCATCGGCAACGTGTTCACCTATGAGTACGGTGGCAAGCAGTACGTCGGCGTGTACTCGGGTATCGGCGGTTGGGCCGGCATCGGCATGGCCGCGGGCCTGACGGAAGCCACGGCCGGTCTCGGCGCCGTCGGCGGCTACAAGGATCTCGCCAAGTACACGACCCTGGGTGGATCGCTGTTCGTCTTCTCGCTCCCCGACAGCGGAGCGGCGACGGCAATGCGCTGAACGCGGGCACTACGCGACTGCCTACTACAGCGTGCGGAGCGCTACCTCGACGGGGTAGCGCTCCGCCCTCGGCAAAAAAGTCGGAACCATCACCTGAGCCACCCGTCCATTCAGGACGGCTCTTTTTTGAGAGAACCCCCGGACGATGAAATACCGCAATACTCTCGCTCTAGTTACGTCTGCGATTCTCGCGAGCGCCGCTTACGCGGCCGCCGTGGACCAGACCACGAAGCCGTCGCAGACCGCGGCGGCCTCGGCGCAGCCGGCGGCACCATCGCCCGCAGGCGCGGCGACTCCTTCCTCGGCCAGCGACGCACAGATCGCCGCGCTGTCGAAGCCTTCGGGCGGTCCCAACGGTGGGCTCTACACCGTGAAGGACGGCAACAAGGTCGATCCGAAGACGCTTGCGGGATGGAAGACCTGGCGCGCGCTAGCCTGCGAGCGCTGCCATGGCGCCGAGCAGGAAGGGCTCGTGGGCCCGCCGCTCGTCGTCTCGCTGCATCGGCTGACGAAGGAAGAATTCCACAAGACCATCACCGACGGGCGCCCCGAGAAGGGCATGCCTCCGTTCAGCGCAAGCAAGATGGTGATGGACAATTGGGAGGGCCTGTACGCTTACCTGAAAGGTCGCGCTGATGGTCAGATCAAGCCCGGACATCTCTATCCGATCGATAGTGGCAAGAAGTAGGCGCATCCTTGCGAGGCGTTTAGTGGGCGCGCAGCGAGGGCGCGTGCCCATGCTGATGGCGGCGGTGTTGCTGGCGAGCGCGCTCGGTACGGTCGCGAGCGCGCAGAGCAGCGCCACGCCATCGGGCACTCCGGCATCCAGCACCGCACCGACTGCAGGCGTACCCCCGGGCGACACCCTGCGGGTCTGCGCGGACCCGAACAACATGCCGAACTCCGACAAGAACGGAGCCGGCTACGAGAACAAGCTCGCCGAAGCCTTGGCCAAGGATTTGGGCAAGAAGGTCGCCTACACATTCTTCCCGCAGCGCATGGGCTTCGTGCGCAACACGCTGAACGGCCGCATCGAGCCAACCGGCGAGTTCAAGTGCGACGTGATCATCGGCGTGCCGAAGGGCTACGAGCTCACGGCCACGACACAGCCGTATATGCACTCGACGTACGCGCTGGTGGTGCCGGAACGTGTGCAACTCGGCCGCATCGAAACGCCGGACGATCTGCTGAAGCTGCCGAAGGAGCGGCTCGAGAAATTGCGTTTCGGCATTTTCGCGCGCACGCCTGCCACCGACTGGCTGCTGCGTAATGGGCTCATCAACCAGGCCGCACTCTATGCGCCGCAAAGCGCCGACCCGGACGAGCATCCGGCCAGCATCGTCGAGCGCGATCTCGAGAAGGGCGTCATCGACGTGGCGATCGTGTGGGGTCCCGTGGCAGGGTTCCTCGCGGACCATCATCAGGGCTCGGAGCCGTGGGCGGTCGTACCCTTCAAGCCCGATCCGCAGATTCGCTTTGACTACGAAATCGCGATGGGTGTGCGCTTCGCCGACAAGGAGTGGAAGAACACGCTCGACCAATGGATTGGCAGCCACAAACCGGAAATCGAAAACATCCTCGTGAGCTACCGCATCCCGTTGCTCGAGACCACGACGGCCGCCGCCGCCCGCTGACCGCCGTCCGACTGAACGAAGCTCGTACAGCTTCGTTCCGGTCGCGGTACTGTATGAGAGCCGCTCGAGCAGGCTCTCCCTTCCGAGCCAGAGCATTTCGGAACGAGTGGGGTATCCTCTTCGCATCCCCGCGAAGAGTCTTCCCATGGACGTTCTCGACTCGTTTCATCCCGCCGTCGCCGCCTGGTTCAGACGCGCTTTCGAGGCGCCCACGCCGGCCCAGGTCGAAGCGTGGCCGACCATTCGCGCGCAGCGGAACGTGCTCATCGCCGCACCGACCGGTTCGGGCAAGACATTCGCCGCGTTCCTCGCGGCCATCGACGCGCTCGTGCGGGCCGGTCTCGAGGGCACGCTGAAGGATGAGACGCAGATCGTGTACGTCTCGCCGTTGAAGGCGCTGTCGAACGATATCAATCGCAACCTCGCGACGCCGCTATCGGGCATCGCGGCGGAGCTGAAGGCGCTCGGATTGCCCGAGCTGGACATCCGCACGTTCGTGCGCACCGGGGATACGACCCAGTCCGAGCGCGCGAGTATGGCGAGGCGGCCCCCGCACATCGTCGTCACGACTCCGGAGTCGCTGTACATCCTGCTCGGCTCGGAGTCCGGCCGGAAGATGCTCGCGACGACACGCACGGTGATCGTCGATGAGATTCACGCGGTGGCGGGCACGAAGCGCGGCGCGCATCTCGCGCTCTCGCTGGAGCGCCTGGAAGCGCTCGTCTCGCAGCCGCTCACGCGAGTGGGTCTGTCTGCGACCCAGAAGCCCATCGAGGAAGTGGCCCGCTTCCTCGTCGGCGCCGCAGAGCGCGGGCCGTGCACGATCATCGACAGCGGTCACGTGCGCCATCGCGACCTCGCCATCGAGGTGCCCGGCGCGCCGCTCGAAGCGGTGATGTCGACCGAGGTGTGGGGCCAGGTCTACGACCGTCTCGCCGAGCTCATCAACGAGCACCGCACGACGCTCGTCTTCGTCAACACGCGCCGGCTCGCCGAACGCGTCGCGCGCCATCTCTCCGAGCGCATCGGCAAGGAGCACGTCACCTCGCATCACGGCAGCCTCGCGAAAGAGCTGCGGCTCGACGCCGAGCAGCGGCTGAAACGGGGCGAGCTGAAAGCGCTGGTCGCGACGGCATCGCTCGAGCTCGGCATCGACATCGGCGATGTCGATCTCGTCTGCCAGATCAGCTCGCCGCGCTCGATCAACGCGTTCCTGCAGCGCGTGGGACGTTCGGGTCACGCCGTCGGCGGCACGCCGAAAGGGCGCCTGTTCCCGCTCTCGCGCGACGACCTCGTCGAGTCGACGGCGCTGCTCGATGCGGTGCGACGCGCCGAGCTCGATCGTCTGCGCGTGCCGGAGAATCAGCTCGACGTGCTGTCGCAGCAGATCACGGCGGAAGTGGCCGCGCGCGAATGGACGGCGGACGAGCTGTACTCCGCGTTCACACGCGCCTATCCGTACCGCAATCTCAGCCGCAAGGAATTCGACGAGATCGTGAAGATGCTGGCCGACGGCATCAGCACGCGGCGCGGGCGCACCGGCGCGCTCATTCACTACGACGCGGTGAATCGCGTCCTGCGTCCGCGCAAGGGCGCGCGCCTCACGGCGCTCACCTCGGGCGGCGCGATTCCCGACACGGCGGACTACAAGGTGCTGCTCGAGCCGACGGGCCAGGTGGTCGGCTCGGTGCACGAGGACTTCGCCGTCGAGAGCATGGCCGGCGACATCTTCCAGCTCGGCAATACCTCGTATCAGGTCTTGCGCGTCGAGCGCGGCACGATGCGCGTGCAGGACGCGCACGGCGCGCCGCCGAGCATTCCGTTCTGGCTCGGCGAGGCGCCGGGCCGCACGGACGAGCTGTCGGCGTCCGTCTCGCGTCTGCGCAAGGAATTCGACACGCGTCTCGATCAGGGCAGCGACGCCACGCTCGAGTGGGCGATGACCGAGCTCGGGATCGGCGAAGGCGCCGCGCGCCAGCTCGTCGACTATCTCGCCGCCGCGCGCGGCGCGCTCGGCACGTTGCCGACGCAGGACACGGTGGTGTTCGAGCGCTTCTTCGATGAAGCGGGCGGCATGCAGCTCGTCATCCACTCGCCCTTTGGCAGCCGCATCAATCGCGCGTGGGGTCTCGCGCTTCGCAAGCGGTTCTGCCGCAAGTTCAACTTCGAGCTGCAGGCGGCAGCCACGGAAGACTGCCTGATCCTCTCGCTCACCACCGCGCACAGCTTCGAGCTCGCGGACGTCGCGCACTATCTGCACTCCAACACCGCGCGTCACATCCTCGTGCAAGCGCTTTGCGCGGCGCCGATGTTCGGCGTGCGTTGGCGCTGGAATGCGTCGATCTCGCTGGCGCTCCCGCGCTTCCGGGGCGGCAAGCGCATCCCGCCGCAGATCGCGCGCATGAACGCCGAGGACCTGCTGGCCTCCGTGTTTCCGGACCAGGTGGCGTGTGCCGAGAACCTGCCGGGGGAGATCGAGATTCCGGATCACCCGCTCGTCCGCCAGACCATTCGCGACTGTCTCGACGATGCGATGGACATCGAGGGCTTCGATCGTCTTCTGCGCCGGCTCGAAGCCAACGAGATTCGCGTGATCGCGCGCGATCTCACGGAGCCCTCACCGCTCGCGCTCGAGGTGCTGTCGGCGCGTCCGTATGCGTTCCTGGACGATGCGCCGCTCGAAGAGCGGCGGACACAGGCGGTGATGAGCCGCCGCTGGCTCGATCCGGAATCGGCATCCGATATCGGCAAGCTCGATGCCGACGCGATCGCGCGCGTGCGCAGCGAAGCCTGGCCGGATTCGAGCAGCGCCGACGAATTGCACGATGCGCTCATGTGGCTCGGCTACCTGACGGAAGACGAGGCGCGTCGCAATGCGCAGTGGCCGCCATTGCTCGAGGAGCTCGCGGCGCAGCGGCGCGCGACGCGCGTCGACGATCGCCTGTGGATCGCGGCGGAGCGCCGTCCGCATTTCGATGCAGTCTTTCCCACGGCGCGGTTCGCGCCGGACGTGGCCGTTCCGATCGAATATCAGAAGACCTGGACGCCCGAAGAAGCGCTCGTCGAGCTCGTCCGCGGACGCCTCGAAGGGTCCGGACCGGTCACGGCGGCCGCGCTCGCCGACTCGCTGGGCGTGTCGCGTTCGCAGATCGACATCGCCCTGATGGCGTTGCAATCCGAGGGCTTCGCCATGCGCGGGCGCTTCACGCCCGGCGCTCTCGACGAGGAGTGGTGCGATCGACGTCTGCTTGCGCGCATCCATCGCTACACCGTGAAGCGCTTGCGCGCGGAGATCGAGCCGGTCACGGCGCGCGACTTCATGCGCTTCTTGTTCGAGTGGCAGCGCGTGACGCCCGAGGCGCGCATGCAGGGGCCGGATGCGCTCGCCTCCGTGCTCACGCAGCTCGAGGGTTTCGAGGCGCCGGCCGGCGCGTGGGAGACGGAGATTCTTCCGGCCCGCATCAACGAGTACGAGCCGTCCTGGCTCGATGAGCACTGCCTCGCGGGGCGCTTCGTGTGGACGCGGCTCGCGAAGCGCACGGCGAGCCCGGAGCGCAGCGCTGCTCCGGTGCGCTCCACGCCGATTACCTTGCTGCCGCGGCGAAACGTGCGGGTGTGGTCGGCATTCGCCGCACCGCCGGACCCGACGCATCTCACCTCGATCGCGACCGCCGTCGTCGAATTCATTCAGGCGAACGGCGCCTCGTTCTTCGACGAGATCGTCGAGGGTGCGCGGCTGTTGCCCGCACAAGTGGAGGAGGCGCTCGGGGAGCTCGTCGCGCTCGGCATCGTGAACTCCGACAGCTTCGCCGGCTTGCGGGCGCTGCTCGTCCCGTCCGATCGGCGTCGCTCGAGCGGTGGGCATGCGCGTCGTCGTCGGCGCATTGCCCTGTTCGGCATGGCCGACTCCGGGCGTTGGGCGCTGGTGCGGCGGCCGATCGCGACCGAGGCACAAGGCGCAGCCGCGCCGAGCGCGAGCCCCGACGCGTCCGCTGCGGCGAATGCAGCGCACGCCGCGACGAGCGCACGCGCGGCGGCGATGACTCGCGACAACGAAGCGATGGAAGCGATCGTGCGCGCGCTCCTGCGCCGCTGGGGTGTCATTTTCTGGAAGCTCATCGCGCTCGAAGCCGATTGGCTGCCCCCGTGGCGCGATTTGTTGATGTGCTGCCGGCGGCTCGAAGCACGCGGCGAAATCCGCGGCGGGCGGTTCGTCGCCGGGTTCTCCGGCGAGCAGTACGCCACGCCCGAAGCGGTCGGCCTGTTGCGCGACATGCGCAAGAAGCCGGAAAGCGGGCAGCTCATCGCGGTGTCCGCGGCGGACCCGCTGAACCTCATCGGCACCCTCACGCCGGAAGGCCGCGTGCCGGCGCTCACCGGAAATCGCGTGCTCTATCGGGACGGCTTACCGGTTGCGGCGTACGTCGGCGGCGAAGTTCGCTTGCTCATGCAGCTCGAGCCCAAGGAGCAGTGGGAAGCGCACAACGCCATCCTGCGCCGTCACGTGCCGGCGGCACTGGCCGATCTCGCGTGACGGTCAGCGCAGCGGCAGGTAGAGGTCGGTAACGGCCTCGTCCATCGCAACGTCAGGGAAGAATTCGACACGCTCGCAGAAGAGCGGGAAATCGCGCACCGCCGCGCCGCTTTCGGCGAGCCACTCGCCGTAGAGATAGGCAATGCTGCGGGCGAGCGTGCTCTCGGGGCCGACGTGCCTCAGCATCGCACAGCGTCCGCCGGGGATGACTTTCGCCACGACGCCAAACCGATTGGGCTCGATATCCTTGTCCGTGGCTGCGCACAAGTCGATCGCCGTGTCGGCGTGGTCATGGAACACGGTGAACGTCGCGCTGGTCTGGCGCGTGAGCTGGTGCTCGCGCCGCCATTGCACGAAGTTGCGAATCGACTGGTTCAAGCGCCACGCCGGGCCGCGATGCTCGTAGCAGGCAACGCGGGTTGCAGCGAAAGTCACGATCTCGACGCGCCTGCTCTCGGGTGTCACGGGCCGCTCTCGACGCTGACAGGAGGCGCGTTTTCGCCTGCTTCATTGCGCGTGTCAATACAGGCCGGTTACAGGCCGGTGCGCGCGTCAAATAAGGACACCCCCTGTCTGTCGGCAACGCGCCTGCTCACCGAGCTACCGTCTCGCAACGATCGCGAGCGCTTCGCGGCGGGCTACTGACGCCGCAAGCTCTTCAGCTGTTCGAGCGCCTGGATCTGGCGCACCGTGCTGTCCGAATCCTGCAGCAACTGATTCGCTTTGCGGACGAAGCCCGGAATCCGATCGGGCGCGATTGGCGGGCTCACGATGTAGCCCTGCGCGAGATCGCAACCGAGCCGCCGCAACAGGTTCCACGTCTCCGCCATCTCGATGCCTTCGGCCACGACGCGCAGGCCCATGCTGTGCGCGAGCTCGATGGTCGAGGCGACGATGGTCGCATCGTCCTTGCGCTCGTGAGCATGCACGATGAGCGAGCGGTCGATCTTGAGCTCATCGAAGGGCAGTCGGCTCAGGTGCGAGAGCGACGAGTAGCCGGTGCCGAAGTCGTCGATCGCGAACCGGACGCCGGCCACCTGCAGCAGCTGCATGTTGCGAGCGGCGAGCACCGGATCGCGCATCGCCGCGCTTTCGGTGATCTCCAGCAGCAGGGCGGTCGCCGGCACGCCGTGCGCGCGCAGCGTGCGCAAGATCTCGTCCCCGATCTGCGGGTCGAGAATGTCCGACGCCGAGAGATTCACCGCGACGTCGATCTCCAGCCCCTCGCGCCGCCAGGCCTCCATCTGGCGAATCGCGGCGCCGAGCACCCAGCTCGTCAGCCGCCGTGAGTTGCCCGTCTGCTCCGCGAGAGGCACGAACTCGGCGGGCGAGACGACGCCGAGCTGCGGGTGCGTCCAGCGCGAGAGCGCCTCGACGCTCTTCACGCTGCGCGTGCTCATGTCGACCTTGGGTTGATAGACGAGCTGCAAGCCCGCGCCATCGAGCGCAAGGCGCAGCTCGGTGAGCAGCGTGAGACGGCGGCGGTGCTGCTCGTCGCGCCCTGCGACGTACAGCGCGACGCGCGTGCGCGCTTCATTGGCATCGTGGAGCGCGAGTTGTGCGCAACGAAGCAGCTCGCGCGAGGCGGTGCTGTGATCCGGGAAGGTCGCCACGCCCGCGACGGCGTCCATGTCGAGGCTCACCTGCGCCACGTGGAAGCCGGCGCGGATCGTGCCGGTGAGCTGCTCGGCCAGCAGCGGCGCGCGTTGCAGCGAGCACGGGCGTGAGGCGACGATGAACTGGTGCGCCGAGAGGCGCGCGACCAGGTCCGTGCCGCCGACGTTCTGCCGCAAACGCCGCGCGACTTCGCTCAGCGCCTCGTCGCCGACGTGGTGACCGAGCGTCGCGTTGATCTCCGGAAGATTCCGCACGTCGATGATGATGAGCGCGAGCGGTGTGCTCGGATCGTCGCGCAGGATCTGCTCGAGGTGCTTCTCCGCGAACGCACGGTTCGGCAGTCCTGTCAGCGCATCGTGATAGGCGAGATGTGTGATGCGGGCTTCGCGCTCCGCGATGCCCGTTTGCATGGCGTTGAAGGTCGACGCGAGCTGACGGAAGTCTCTCGCACCGCGCACGGGCACGGCATGATCGTAATGCCCTTCCTCGATGCGCCGCGCGGCCTGCACGAGCGAAGCGACCGGCCGCGAGACGCTGCGCCCGGCGAGCAAGCCGATGCCCGCGGCGAGCAGCACCGCGATGCTGCCGATGAGGAGCATCGCATCGCGCACGTCGCGATAGGGTGCGAGCACCTCGTGCTTCGAGCGCAGGACCACGACATCGATGGCATCCGGGCTCGAGGCCATGCGCCGCGACACGCTTAGATACTCGTGCGCGCCCAGCACGACATGGCTGAAGCGCGCCGCATCGTCACCGGCGAGATGCGCGGCGCGCAGCGCGCGGCGACCGTCGTCGTCCAGCGTCGAGGCGATGAGCGGCGTGTGCGCGTTGCCCGTCGTCACCAAGCTGATCTCGGCACCCGTCATCGCGCTCAAGCGCTGCGCAAGCGAGTCGTCGACCGCGAAGCCCATCGCCACCCAGCCGATGACTTCGGGGGCGCGCACGGGCGCGAGGAAGAGCTGATAGGGCTGCTCGCCGATCGCGATGACGTGCGGGTGGTCGCTCGCCATGTCGCCGGCAGCGATGAGCTGCCGCAGAGCGTCCTCGGTCCCGGAATTCAGGGGCGAGGTCGATGTGAGCAGCCGGCCGTGGTTGTCCATCAGCAGCATGAGGCCGGCGCCGATCCGGCGCATGTGGTTGTCCGCCGCCGAGAGCATCGTCGCCTCGTCGCCGGAGGCGACCGCCTCGCGGAAACCGAAGTCGGCGGCGAGCACGGCCACGCCGTTTGCGAGCTGCGCGGCTCGGAATCGGAGCAGCTGATCGATGAAGATGCCGCCCGCCGCGAGCTGCTCGCCCGCGCGCGCCTCGACCGACCGTTCCACGCGCGCCAGCACTGCGAGCAGCGTCACACTTTGTGTGACGGCAATCAGGCCGATGATCAGCGCGAGAAGCTGGTTGCGGAAAGTGCCCATGACATAGGCTCGAATGCGCGGGTTTGCATCGTACGCAGCGCCTCGTATTCGAGGCGAGAAATTCGAGACGGGAGTGAGATGCCGCGCACGGCGAAGCCGCACAGTTCAGCGATTTTGACCGCTACGTGCATGCTGCACCTGCTGCTCTGTGTCGGGGCACCGGCTGCCTCTGCGGCCTCTCTCGCGATACATGTCCAGAAAAAGGACGGCAAGCCGCTCGTCGGCGCGGTGCTGACCGTCGCGGCGGAGTCGCCCCGCTTGCCGCCCGCGGCTCCGACGCACGCCGTGGTGGATCAGGTCGATCTCGCGTTCGTTCCGGATGTGATCGTGATCCCGGTCGGCTCGACGATCTCCTTCCCGAACAGCGATGCGGTGAGCCATCAGGTGTATTCGTTCTCGAGCGCCCGGCGCTTTCAGCTGCCGCTGTATCGCGGCAAGCCCTATCCGCCCGTTACCTTCGATCGACCGGGCCTCGTCACGCTCGGCTGCAACATCCACGACAACATGCTCGCGTACGTCGTGGTGACCGACGCCCCGTTCTTCGGGCGGACCGACGCGCACGGCGACTGGATCGCCACCAACATTCCGAACGGCACGTATCGCGTGACGCTGTGGCATCCGCTGCTGAGCGAGTCCGGCGCTTCGGTCGAGCGAACCGTGCACGTCGACGGCACGGAGCGAGCCGAGCTGGCCATGCGCCTCTCACGCGCGCTGCGACCCGCGCCGATTTCGAGTCGGCCGCACTCCTGGGACTATTGAGCGTGCGCGCCGCGCCCCTCGTTCTGCTGGCGAGCGTCGCGGTCGCGCATGCGACGGACTACGAGCTGTCGCTCGATCTGCGAGCGGTCCAGTCGGATGGTCGCCAGCCCTATCTCGATCGCGGCCAGGGCAAGCTCCGCTACGACGACAACGACGACGGCTTGCACGTCGGCCGCTTTCGCGCTGCCCTGAACCAACCGTTGGGAGAGGTGTTCGCCGCGCACATCGAGGCCTCGAGCTGGGGCGACGACGACAAGAACCCCATCGATCTCACCGAGGCATACGTCGAGTATCGGCCGTACCCGCGCGCGGGTTTTCGCTCGCGTGTGCGGCTCGGCGCGTTCTATCCACCGATGTCGCTGGAGAACCGGGCGAGAGGCTGGGAGACGCCGTACACGATCACGCCCTCCGCGATCAGCTCATGGATCGGGGAGGAGCTGCGCACCGTCGGCCTCGAAGGCCAGGTGGACTGGCTCGGAACACGCACCGGCCACGTCTTCGACCTGCAGCTCACGGCGGCGCTCTATGGCTGGAACGATCCGGCCGGCACGATGATCGCCCAGCACGGGTTCGTGTTCTCGGATCGTCAGACGACGCTCTTCGGCCGCTCCGGCGAGCCGCGCTCGGACAAGCTCCCGAAGAACGAGCTCTTCCACGAAATCGATAATCGCGCGGGCTACTACGTCGGCGCGCAGGTGCGCTATCTCGACCGCGTCGTTCTCAACGGCCTGCACTACGACAACCGCGGCAACCCCGCGGCGTACGACCCGGCAATCCGCGACTTCGCATGGCAGACGAAGTTCGACGCGGCCGCGCTACGCGCCGACACGGGCAATGGCTGGACCGGCCTCGCGCAATGGCTGAGCGGCGAGACCTATATCGCGCCGGCCGGCATGTGGTGGGAGTGGGAATTCGCATCCCGCTCGGTGCTGCTGGCCAAGCGCTACGGGCCGCACATGCTCGCCGCTCGGTACGACCACTTCGAGGTCGAGGGACAGTTCGGCGACGAGGAGGGGCATGCCCTGGACGTGTGCTACTCCTTCGAGCCGAATGCGCGCTGGCGCGTGGCCCTGGAATGGCTGCGCGTCAGGAGCAACGTCGAGACGCGCGCGGGTTTGATCCCGGCGCAGACACCGCTCGCAACGGAGTCGAAGCTGGAGCTCTCGGTACGCTACACGCTCGAAGGCGTGCTCTAGTAGCTCTTGCGGGAGACGATCAGCTGCGGCGTTCGCAGCACGCGATCCAGCTCCGCCGCCGCGGCGACCCGCTCCGCGTGCTGGCACCAGTGCTCACCACCCCATTGCTTGCCGCGCGCGTACTCCACGCAATCGCAGCTCCACGACGATTGGCCGTAGGCGTCGCGCAGGTGTTCGACCCGATGGCCGCCCACGAAGTAGGTGCGAGGAAGGGGCAGCATCCTGACGGCATCGTCCGCACGGGTGTCGCGCGATGGGGTGGGCATGGCTTGCCTCCGGAGTGGTGCGCAAGGAGAGGTGACTCGATTCGTTGGACGAAAGCAAGTTCGGTGCCAGTCGCACGGCGCCGCTCGCTTCGTCTCAAGTGGCTGTTTCTGCGTGATCCGGTTGTTACCATCCGTGCGCCCAACGCACCGCCGCTGCGCGGCGATGTGCAATCGGGATGCAAATTGCGGCAAGTCGTACACACCCGGACCTCTCATGAGCATCAGCCACGAAGCTTTCAGGAACATGACGACGCGCGCGCTCGCGTCCTGCCTCTTGTCTGCGGCCGCGACGTTCGCTGCCGCACAGAGCTCCGCGCCTACGGTGGTGATCGACCCGGCCGCGGAAGCGGCGGCTGCGGCGCAGATCACGCGCGCCACGCTCGAAGCGCCCATCCGCTTTCTCGCCTCGGACGCGCTGGAAGGCCGCGGACCGGCAACGCGGGGCGACACGCTCGCGCGGCTGTACCTCGCGACGGAGCTGCAATCGATGGGCTACCAACCGGCCGGCGCGAACGGCGGCTGGGAGCAGCCGTTCGATGTGGTCGGCGTGACGGCGAAGGCGCCCGAGACCTGGCACTTCAGCGGCAAGAAGGGCAGCGCCGACCTGAAGTGGTACCAGGACTGGATCACCGGCAGCGGCGTCCAGAGTGACACGGCAAGCCTCGACAATGCCGAAGTCGTGTTCGCCGGGTACGGCATCGATGCTCCGGAGTATCGGTGGGACGACTTCAAGGGCGTCGACGTCAAGGGCAAGGTCATCGTCGTGCTGAACAACGATCCCGACTGGGACCCGAAGCTGTTCGCCGGCAAGACGCGCCTCTACTACGGCCGCTGGTCGTACAAGTACGAGAACGGGGCGCGGCATGGCGCCGCGGCCGTCATCATCATTCACACGACGCCCTCGGCGGGATATCCGTGGCAGGTCGTGCAGTCCTCCTGGAGCGGCGAGCAGTTCGAGCTGCCGGCGGAGGGCGAGCCGCGCATCCAGCTCAAAGCGTGGGTGACGGAAGACGCGGCGCGCCGGCTCTTCAAGGCGGGCGGTCAGGACCTCGACAAGCTGGTCGCGGCGGCGCGTAGCCGCAGCTTCAAGCCTGTCCCGCTCGGGCTGCGAACCTCGATCAGGCTCGAGAACAAGGTAACGCACGTCAAGACCGCGAACGTTGCGGGCATCCTGCCGGGCAGCGATCCGAAGCTGAAGGACGAGGTGGTCATCTACACGGCGCATCACGACCACCTCGGCATCGGGCCGCCGGATGCGAAGGGCGACACGATCTACAACGGCGCCGAAGACAACGCTTCGGGTTGCGCGCAGGTGCTGGCCATCGGTCGCGCCATGGCGGCGCTGCCGCAGCGGCCGCGGCGTTCGGTCATGCTGCTGTTCGTCGCAGGCGAGGAGCAGGGCCTGCTCGGCTCGAAGTACTACTCGCTGCATCCGACCCTCCCGCCGGGTCGCATCGCCGCGAACCTGAACTACGACGGCGGCAACTTCCGCGGCCGGACCAAGGACCTGACCGCGATCGGCTACGGCAAATCCTCGCTGGATGCGATCGCGCGGGCGGTGCTCGAGAAGCAGGGACGCCGGCTCGTGCCGGACCAGTTCCCGGACCGCGGCTACTACTACCGCTCCGATCAGTTCTCGTTTGCGCAGATCGGCGTGCCGGCGCTCTTTTTCGACGCCGGCACGGACTACGTCGGCAAGCCGCCGGGCTGGGGCGCAAAGCAGAAGGAAGAGTGGGAAGAGCATACGTATCATCAGCCGAGCGATCAGATTGACGACACCTGGGTCTTCGACGGCATGATCGAAGACGCAACCGTCGGCTTTCTCGCCGGCTACGCCGTCGCACAGGCGGACGCGCTGCCGACCTGGACCCCGGGCGATGAGTTCGAGGCCGCGCGCAAGAAGGCGCTCGAGCAAGTGGCACAACACTAGAAGCGGAGGGACTCACATGGCGATCAGCGGCACGTGCCTATGCGGAACGGTGCGTTACGAAGTCGACCCGCCCTTCAACATGATGGTGAGCTGCCACTGCTCCATGTGCCGCAAGCAGCACGGTTCGCCGTTCGGCACTTACGTGTCGGCGCCCATTGACCGCTTCCGGTGGGTCGCGGGCGAGGATGCGGTCATGAGCTATCGGTCGTCCGCCGAAGGCGAGCGCTACAACTGCAAGATCTGCGGCTCGGTGCTGCCGAACCTCATGCGCAAGTGGAATCTCGCCGTGCTGCCCGCTGGGCCGCTCGAGGGCGACCTCGGGATCACACCGCAGGCGCACCTGTTCGTGGGCTCGAAAGCGCCCTGGTACACGATCACCGACTCGCTGCCGCAGCACGCGGAGTATCCGCCCGAGTTCAACACGCCGGCGCAGGCTCGGCCGCAAGTCACCCCGCGGCCGGGGATCACGGAAGGCAGCTGCCTTTGCGGCGAAGTCGCCTACGAAGTCACGGGCGAGCCGCTCTTCATGCAGAGCTGTCACTGCAGCCGCTGCCGCCGCGCGCGCGGCGCGGCGCACGGCACGAACATCTTCTACAAGGCCGAGCATTTCCGCTGGACGCGGGGCGAGGAGCGGCTGGCCGACTACAAGGTTCCGGATGCGAAGTACTACGGCGTGGCATTCTGCCGTACGTGCGGCAGCGCGCTGCCGCGGGTCTCACGCGAACGGAACATCGTGGTGATTCCCGCGGGCAGTCTCGACACCGATCCGGGCATGCGCCCGCAGCGTCACATCTTCACGAACTACCGCGCGCCCTGGTTCGAGATCACGGACTCGGTGCCCCGCTTCCCGGAAGGGCCTCCGCCACCGTAATCGGAGCGGGGGCGGCACTCGCAGCGGCGCTGAGCGGGGCTTCGGTCTTCAGCGCGTCCTGCTCGGCCTCGCGTGTCATCACGATGATGCTGATGCGCCGATTGATCGGGTTGCGCGGATTCGCCTTGTCGAAGAGCACGGACGAGGCGAGGCCGACGACGCGCGCAATCTTGTCGCTCGGCAGGCCCGCGGCTTCCAGCGCGCGCCGTGCCGCATTGGCGCGATCCGTCGAGAGATCCCAGTTGGTGTAGCCCGTCACACCGGCATACGGCGTGGTGTCCGTGTGACCCGTCAAGCTCAGCCGATTCGGCACGGAGCTCAGGTACGGCGCGAGCTCGCGCAGGATGTCGGCGGTGTAGCGCTTCAGGTGCGAGCTGCCGAGGTCGAACATCGGGCGGTTCTGCGCGTCGACGATCTGGATGCGCAACCCTTCCGGCGTGATATCGAGCAGCAGCTGATCTTTGAAGGGTTCGAGCGCCTGGCTCTTGTTGATCGCTTCCTTCAGGTCCTGCAGCAGCGCATCGAGGCGCTTCTTCTCCATCTCGGCTTTGAGCTTCGCTTCGAGCTCCGCCTTCTGCTCCGGGGTGAGCTCGGTCGGCTTCGAGCGATTGACCAGCGTGACCGGCGTGCCGATGCCCGGCTTCTCGTTGACGGTCGTGCGCGGCGCATCCAGTCCACCGCCGAGATCGATCGGGCTCGTGCTGGCGCCGCCCGGTCCCACCTGTCCCGGCGCGGGCTTGACGCTCTTGCCGGGCTCCATGCTCGGGTTCTTGAAGTAATCGAAGATGGCGGCGCGCTGTTCCTTCGAGACCGCGGTCACGAGCCACATCACGAGGAAGAACGCCATCATCGCGGTGACGAAGTCCGCGTACGCCACCTTCCACGCGCCGCCGTGATAGCGCTCGTCCCGCTTCCTGTGGCGCTTGACGATGATGATCGGGCGGTTCGTGCCCTGACCGGTCATGTCCCGTTCCCGCGGCCGCTCAGGCCGCCTTCGCGGGCGCCTTGCCCTTCAGCTGCGCCTCGAGATCGCTGAACGTCGGGCGCACCTCGCTGTAGAGCAGCTTGCGCGCGAATTCGATGGCCACCGGGGGCGCGTAGCCGCGCACGCTTGCGACCAGCGCCATCTTCACCACCTCGAAGGCCTTCGCTTCCTCGGTCGCCTTGTGCTCCATCGCCGACGCGATCGGCCCGACGAAACCGTACGAGACGAGAATGCCGAGGAAGGTGCCGACGAGCGCCGCGCCGACTTTGTGGCCGATCGTGGCCGTATCCGCGCCTTCGAGCGCCGACATCGTGTTCACGATGCCGAGCACCGCGGCGACGATGCCGAAGCCGGGCAGCGCGTCCGCCACTTTCTGCACGGCGTGCGCCGGCTCGTGCACTTCTTTGTGATGCGTTTCGAGCTCGTACTCGAGCAGGCTCTCGAGCTCGTGCGGATCGAGATTGCCGCCGACGATGAGGCGCAGGCAGTCGGTGATGAACGTCGTCATGTGATGATCCGCGAGCACGACCGGATATTTCTTGAACACGGGGCTCGCCTCGGGTTTCTCGAGGTCCGCCTCGATCGCCATCACGCCCTCTTTGCGGACTTTCACGAGGATGTCGTAGACGAGCTTCAGCAGCTGCACGTATTCCTCGCGCTTGTACCGCGGTCCTTTCGGCAGATTGAGCGCGCCCTGGAACGCCGCCTTGGTCACCTTGGGCGGATTGCCGGTGATGAACGCACCGAGTGCGGCGCCGACGATGATCAGCACTTCGGTGGGGTGCCAGAGCGCGAGCAGCCGCCCGCCCTCGAGGACGAAACCGCCCGCGACGCACCCGAGCACGACGATGGAACCGATCAGCTGAATCATGACTTCTTGCGAGCTTCGTTAGCGGCCGGCGAACGCCAGACTCAATCTTGAGGCAGGCCGAGGTGCGCAGAGCGTGGCTCACGTCACGCTCCGCCACAGGAGTCGGGGCTCGACGCCCGGCATGGCCGCGCCTGCGGACGTGCGCGATGCACTGTGGAGACTCCGTTTGGCGACAGTCCCTGCGCCGGTTACGTATGCGCACTCGCGGTGTGCGCGACCTCACGATACGCACCAGCGTCGGTCCATCCGCTGCTGTCGGTTTTTGAAAAAGCGAAGCGGAACGTGCAGTTGCGCAACTGGCATACGCGTTGCTTCTGCCGCCCGCGTACAGGAGAAGTGACATGGTTGCGGTCATCAAACTGAATGAAGTTCACGCGGCACGCGGCGCACGCGCGCTGCGGGGCGCGTGTCTCTGCGGCGAAGTGCGCTACGAGATCACGGGCCCGATCGGCGCGATGTCGCACTGCCATTGCTCGATGTGTCGCAAGCATCACGGCACGCCCTTCGCGACGACGGTCTCGGTGCCGATCGGCGGCTTCCGCTGGCTCGCCGGGCAGCACTCGGTCACGCTGTACCGCTCGTCGGCGTTCGGCATGCGCTCGTTCTGCGCGAACTGCGGCTCTGTGACGCCGCTCGTCGATTCCGAGATGGGGCTGGTGCTGTGTCCGGCGGGCAATCTCGAAGGGCAGCTCGACTCACCCGAGCCGGTGCACGTGTTCGTCGGGTCGAAGGCCGCTTGGCACTCCATCACCGACACGCTGCCCCAGCGCCGCGAGTTCTGACCATGAGCGTACAAGTGACGGGAAGTTGCCTTTGCGGCGAAGTCGGCTACCGCATCACCGGTACGCGGCTGCGAATGGTGAACTGCCATTGCGAGAACTGCCGCCGGGCGCGCAGCGCCGCGTATGCGCAGAACCTGTTCGTGCCCGCGAAGCACTTCCGCTGGACCCGCGGTGAGAAGCAGATCGTCACCTACCGTCTTCCGGGCGACGGCGCGTTCTCCACGGCGTTCTGCAGGCGCTGCGGGAGCGACCTGCCGCGGGCGTCGCAAGGCGAAGCCGTGGTGATCGTCCCCGCAGGCACGCTCGACGGCGACCCGGGAGTGCGTCCCGAGGCGCACATCTGCGTCGCCGAGAAGGCGACCTGGTTCGAGATCACGGACACCCTGCCGCGCTACGAGGAAATGCCGCCCATCGTATGAGGTCCGCCCGTTTGCAGCCGGCGAGGCGCCGAACCGGCTAAACTTCGGGCCCCCACCCGGAGGACACCCCATGTTCGAGCGCCTCGAGCGTATGCCCGACGATCCCATTCTCGGCCTGATGGCGGCCTTCCGCGCCGATCCGGACCCGCGAAAAGTGGACCTGGGCGTCGGGGTGTACCGTAACGAGAAGGGCGAGACGCCCGTGCTCGAGGCCGTCCGCAAGGCCGAGCAGGCGGTCCTGAGCCGCCAGACCAGCAAGACCTACGTGGCGCCGATCGGTAATGCCGGCTTCAACCAGTGCATGGAGCGGCTGGTCTTCGGCGAGGACCATCCGGCGCTCAAGGCGGGGCGCGTGCGCACGATTCAGGCGCCGGGTGGCTGCGGCGCGCTGCGCGTCGGCGCCGAGCTCATCAAGATCGCCATGCCCGAGGCGACGGTGCACGTCAGCACGCCCACGTGGGCCAATCACGTGCCGCTGCTCACGGGCTCCGGCATCAAGCTCGAACGCTACCCGTACTACGACGCCTCGAGCGGCGGGGTGAATTTCGCCGCGATGATGGACGGGCTCGGCAAGCTGCCGGCACGCGCGGTGGTGCTGCTGCATGCGTCCTGTCACAACCCGACGGGCGCCGATCTGTCGGAAGCGCAATGGCGCGAGGTGCTCGCGCTGGTGGCCAAGCGCGGGCTCATTCCCTACATCGACATGGCCTATCAGGGCCTCGGCACCGGCATCGCCGAGGATGCCTTCGGCGTGCGGCTGTTCGCCGCCGAGCTTCCGGAAGCGCTGGTCGCGGTCTCGTGCTCGAAGAACTTCGGCCTGTATCGCGAGCGCACGGGCGCGCTCCACGTCGTGAGCCAGTCGAGCCAGTCGGCGGATGCGATCCTCACGCAGCTCGTGCGCATCGCGCGCACGATCTACTCCATGCCGCCGGATCACGGCGCGGCCATCGTGCAGGAGATTCTCTCGAACGACGCTCTGCGCGCCGCGTGGATCGACGAGGTGGGCGGCATGCGCAACCGCATCGCCGGTCTGCGGCGCGATCTCGTGGCGCGCCTTGCGAAGTCCGCTCCGCAGCGGGATTTCTCGTTCATCGAGCGCCAGCGCGGCATGTTCTCGTATCTCGGCGTGAACGTGGATCAGGTGCGGGCGCTGCGCGAGCGGCATCACATCTACATGACCGACGACAGCCGCATCAACATCGCGGGCCTGCGCGCGGACAACATCGCGTACTTCGCGGACTCGGTCGCGCAGGTGCTTGGCCGCTGATGGCGCGGTCGCACGTCTGAGCAGGAGATCGCGGCGCATTTCGAGGAGCTTCGTGGCGCGCTCACCGGTCTTCGGCTCGCTCTATCTGCAAGTGCTCGCCGCCATCGTGGTGGGCGTGCTGCTCGGGCATTTCTGGCCGCACGCCGCCGTTGCGATGGAGCCGCTCGGGACGGGCTTCATCAAGCTGATCAAGATGATGATCGCGCCGATCATCTTCTGCACGGTCGTGCTCGGCATCGCCGGCATGGAGGACATGAAGAAGGTCGGCAAGACCGGCGGCTATGCGCTGATCTACTTCGAAGCGATGAGCACCGTCGCGCTGCTCGTCGGGCTGCTGATCGTCAATGTCGTGAAGCCCGGCGCCGGCATGAACGTCGATCCCGCGACGCTCGATACGAAGTCCATCGAGAAATACACCGCGCCCGGCGGCATGGGAAGCGTGACGGATTTCCTGCTGAACGTGATTCCGACGAACGTCGTCGACGCGTTCGCGAAGGGCGACATCCTGCAGGTGCTGCTCTTCTCGGTGCTGTTCGGCTTTGCGCTGCATGCCATCGGCGGACGCTACGGTGCGCTGTACCAGTGGATCGAGCGCTTCTCGGCCGTGATGTTCGGCATCGTGAACATCATCATGCGGCTCGCGCCGCTCGGCGCATTCGGGGCCATGGCGTTCACGATCGGCAAGTACGGCATCGGCACGCTCGCCTCGCTCGGCAAGCTCATGGCGTGCTTCTATACGACGTGCCTGCTCTTCGTGTTCGTCGTGCTCGGGGTGGTGGCGCGGCTGCACGGCTTCCGCATCACACGCTTCGTGCGCTACATCAAGGAGGAGCTGTTCATCGTGCTCGGCACGTCATCGTCCGAGTCGGTGCTGCCGCGGATGATCACGAAGCTGGAAGGTCTCGGCGTGCAGAAGTCGGTGGTGGGGCTCGTGATTCCGACGGGCTATTCGTTCAATCTCGACGGCACGTCCATCTATCTCACGATGGCTGCGGTGTTCATCGCGCAGGCGACCAATACGCACCTCGATATCTGGCATCAAATCACCCTGCTGCTGGTCCTGCTCCTCACGTCGAAGGGCGCGGCGGGTGTCACGGGCAGCGGGTTCATCGTGCTCGCGGCGACGCTCTCCGCGGTCGGGCATGTGCCCGTCGCCGGGCTGGCGTTGATCCTCGGCATCGATCGGTTCATGTCGGAGGCGCGGGCGCTGACGAACCTCGTCGGCAACGGCGTGGCGACCCTCGTCGTTGCCAGGTGGTGCCGGGCCGTCGACGCGGACACCTTGAATGCGCAGCTCGAAGCGCCCTCGGGCGCGCTGAAGCCCGCCGAATCTCGCTGAAACTCGAGCGCTACGGGGCGCTGCAACCCATCATCGCATCGCTCTGAGCCCGAGTGGCGCGGAGCGTTGCAACCCTTCTGCATCGCCCTCAGCGCCGAGGGCAGCAAGCGCGACAACCCCTTGCATCGCTCCGAGCTTCAGGGCCCGCGGAGCGTTGCAACCCTTTCCGCGCTTCGCGCATCTACCTCGCGCGAGAGATTGATTCCTCCGATCACCCGCGCCGGAACATCCGGCGCGGGCTTTTTTCCCAGCGCCCTCGGGTTCAATGGCGTGGCTAGCGATTTGTCCTCGCCCGCGCGTCGTGACAGCATGTCGCGCCGCCCGGGTGCATCGATGCAAACGCTGAAACGACCTGCCCGCAAAGCCAAGCCGAAAACGACCACCGCCTTTCGTCGGCTGCCGCTGGCGAGCCTGCGCGTGTTCGTCGCCGTGGCCGAGCAGCTCTCCTTCACGCGAGCCGCGCAGAACCTGGGCATCACGGCTGGTGCCGTGAGCATGCAGATCCGCTCGCTGGAGGAATACCTGCAATCGCCGCTGTTCCTGCGTCGTGGGCGCGTGGTGCAGCTCACGACCGAAGGCGCGCGGCTGCTGCCGCGCGTTCGCAACGGCCTCGAGGAGCTCGAGCGCGCCATCGACGAGGCGCGCATCGATCGGCGCAGCGGGCCGCTCGTCGT
>DASTRY010000080.1:0-13929 GCA_035760965.1 Steroidobacteraceae bacterium
TCGATCTCGGCGCGCAGGTCCGTGTCGCCGCCGCAGGCCTCGTCGAGATACGAAGCGCGGCTTGCCGCGTCGCGTTCCAGCGCGGCGGCGAACACCTCCTTCACGCGCTGCCAGCGAGCGGCGTCGAGTTGCCCGGCCGGATGCTCAGCTCGCACTGCGTTTCGCTCCGGTTGGCATTGCCAGGTTTCGCGACCTCCGTCGTCAGACGCCGCGCGACAGCTCGCGCTTCAGCCACGCACGCGCGAGCGTCCATTCGCGCTTGACGGTGGCATCCGAGATGTCGAGCGCCTGCGCGGTTTCCTCGATGGTGAGCCCGCCGAAGTAGCGCATCTCGACGATGCGCGCCTGGCGGTCGTCGATGGCGCTCAAGCGGGTGAGCGCCTCGTCGATGGCCGCGACGTCGTCGTCGGTCTCGCCGTCGAAGTGCTGGGGCTCGGGTAACTGCGGCAGGCCGGTCGTCTCGGCATCGAGGGGGGCCATGAGGTCGTCGAGGCTCACCGCGACCGCGCCGCCACCCCGCTTCGAGGCGAGCCGGGCGCGGGCGTGGTCGACGAGGATCCGGCGCATCAGGTTCGAGGCCAGGGCGAAGAAGTGGGCACGGCTCTGCCAGTCCACCGACTGCTGGTTTACGAGTCGGACGAACGCCTCGTGCACCAGCGCGGTGCGCTGGATGGTGTGATTGGGGCGTTCCCGCCGGAGGTGCCGCTGTGCGAGGTTCCGCAGCTCCTGGTACACGAGCCCGGTCAGTTGGCCGAGGGCCTGCTCGTTGCCTTCGCGCCATTGGGAGAGTAGCTGGGTGACCGGGCGGTCAGGCGTGCGCTCCATTTTCGAGCCCTCGGTGGCCGTCTTACTTGTTGTGAGCCAAATTCTAACGGGTTTCCGCATGTACCCGGTGTAGGACGTCGCGTTTTGCCTGCGATGGCCGCTCGCGACGACACATTCTTAGTTACACCGGGAGACTTGCAGTGATCTGCCAGATCAACGACATGCGCCTGACCAGCCGCCTCGCCAGCGCTGCCGCAGCGACGGTCATCACGGCGGTGATGCTGGTCTGCGTGGGGGTGGGGTTCGCCGTGCCCGCCACGAGCGCCGCTGGAGAGAGCGGCCTGCACCTCGCGACGAGCTCGCTCGTCAATCGATTCGAGTGACGGCCATGGTTACGCGGCTCTGCGTGCTCGTGTGGCTGTGCTTGTGCTGGTACGCCGGCCGTGACCCGCGGCCGGACATGGTGCGCACGCGGGTCTGACCCGCGGGGTGCCTGCGGGCCGCTTCCCCCCGGCGGCCTGCGGGCACTCGCGCATCGGCCGATCAGGCCACCCCGTGAATCACGGTCGGAAAGGCGGTCGGCATCACGCTCGAAAAATGGGGCACATCGTCGCGTAGCGTCTCGCCGTGCTGCGTGCCGGCCGCCTCGAACGCCTTCTGATCCGCGATATAGATGTTCACGGTGCCCACGTAGTCCGGCGGCGCGCCCGCCATGTTCTTGTCGCCCTTGCGCAGCTCGAAGCGCTTGATCGCCTTCTCCCCGTACAGCTTCATGATCAGCGGCATGTGGTGGGTACGGTAGTAGTCCACGTCCCACCTCACGCCTTCGCTGTTGGGATACAGAATCGTTAGGCACGTATCGCCGACCTTCGGCGCGGCGCGCTTGGCGCCCGACTCGCCCTGCACCGTATCGAACTGGATGCTCGGCATGCCGTTCGTGAAGTGCGGGACATCGTCGGTGAGCGTCTTGCCGTGCTTCTCGTTGTTCGCGAGGAACGCCGGGAGATCGGCGATCCAGATGTTCACGGCGGCGCTGTACTTCGGCGCAGGGGAGCCCTGCTGCGGGACGGTGCGCAGCTCGAAGCGGCTGATCGTGTTCGTGTAGAGCTTCATGATGAGCGCGAGGTGGTGATCGCGGTAGTAGTCGGCATTGAAGTGGATGCCGTCCCCGGCCGGGTAGAGGATCGTCAGGCAGCTCACGCCTTGCGCGCTGTCGGCGGCGCGTGCGCCGCGCGGCAGAGCGGCCCCGAACGCCGATGCCAGCACGCCGAGTGTCATGGCCGTGGCTCCGCTGGTGAGTAGGTCGCGGCGGTTGTAGCTCATGGTCCAAGGCTCCCCCTTTTATTGTCCGCACTATAAACAGGGGGCGATACGGATGTATGGCGCGGCTGATTTCGCAGCCATCGTGCGGCTGTGGAACGGCCGTTCCAATGAGTGCGATCGTGCTCGGCAGTGCGCGTGGCAGAATCGTACTCTCGCGAGGAGGGGCACATGCGATTGAAGCGATGGTTCGTGTTGACGGCAGCGCTGGGCTGGGCGACCGCGGCCTGGGCGCATCATTCCTTTGCGGTGTTCTTCGACTCGCAGAAGTCGGTCACCATCTCCGGCGTAGTGAAGGAGTTTCAGTTCGTGAACCCGCACGGCTTGATCCGCCTCGTCGTCGAGGAGAAGGACGGGACGACCGACGAGTGGCGTATCGAAACCAATTCGCCGTCGATCCTGCGGCGCCGGGGCTGGTCGCCGGACATCATCAAGATCGGCGAGAAGATCACGGTGGAAGGCTGGCCGGCCCGCGACAACTCGCACTGGGCCCGGCTGCGCAAGGCCCAGCGCGCCAACGGTGAGCCGATCGGGCAACCGTTCGGGCCGGAGGCATGACCGGCATGATCACGCGCCGTGTAGCCCTCGTGCGCGCGCTCGCCCGCGCCGCCCACGCATTCGCATTGCTCGTGCTCGTTGGCCTTTCGGCCACGACGAGCGCGGCCCCGCAATCTGCGCCCGCCAAGCATCCCGACTTGTCGGGCTACTGGATGCTCTCCACCAAGGTCCCCGTCGACAAGGCGATGATCGCGGCGCTGCCGCCGAACACGGTCGTGCTCGAGGACACCGGCGCCGCCGAGTTTCCGGCGGGGGTCTTCGGCGGACTGAGGGTCAAGCCGAAGGCGCTCGAGGCTGCGAAGAAGTGGAATCCGCGCGACGACATGTCGCTCAGCAACGCGTGCCGCCCGCCCTCGATCGTGTATGCGATGCAGGGGCCGTTTCCGATCGAGATCTTCCAGGGCACCGAGCTCATCGTCATCAAGCTCGAATACTTCGACATGGTCCGCGTCATCTTCATGGACGGTCGGCCCGCGGCGGGCGCCGATTATCCGCATTCGAAGACGGGCTTCTCGCGCGGCCACTGGGAAGGGGACACGCTCGTCGTCGAGACGACGCATCTCGAGCCTGCGACGATCACGAACAACGGCCTGACGCACAGCGAGAACGTGCGCGTCATCGAGCACTTCAAGCTGAGCGAGGACGGCACGGCGCTGCTCGCGACTCAGGAGTTCGAGGACCCCGAGGTGCTGGACAACCGTGGCGCGCGCTTCATCGCGTGGCGCAAGCAGCCGGGTGAGCACGTGTATCCCTACGACTGCGATCCCTCGTTCGCGCTTCAGTATCAGAATCAGCATCCGGAGCCGAGCAAAGAGAAGAAGTAGCTCGTTGCGCTCGGCGGCGAAACATTCCGCAAAATGTGAGCGTGTCGCTCGCTGGCGTCGCGCGGGAACAAACGCGCGCGTGCGCCGGTCAGTGTGGGGACCGTTGATGTCGCGACGCTTCGCTCTGCCGGGCGGAGCCGCGTATGTGCCGACTGGTGGGTTAGGTCCTCGACGCATCCGCGCGCTCCGCTCGTCTTCCGGAAAAAGGCCCGTGCTCGATCATCGGGAGGCATCGCAATCGCGAGCTCGCTGCATGCAGCGCAAGCGGGGGGAGCGGGTCGCGATATCGGCATGGAGAGTCGCGTCTTTTGGCGCCGCCGCGCCGGCACAGCTAAGATCGCGACGTGTTCGGCATCCACGATCTCGCGCTCTTCGTCGTCTCCGGTCTGCTGCTCAACATCGCGCCCGGTGTCGATTTCCTTTACGTGCTCAGTCGCGCGGCGTCGCGCGGTACGCTTGCGGGCGTATGGGCCGCGCTCGGCATCGGGCTCGGGTGTTTCGTCCACATTTCGTTCGCTGCACTCGGGCTCTCGGCGATTCTCGCGTCTTCGGCCATCGCCTTCACGGCGGTGAAGTGGGTGGGCGCGGCTTACCTCATTTATATCGGCATCTCGATGCTCCGACAGCGCGGCGGTTTGACGCTCGCGCTCGCCTCGAGTCCCGACGCGGGCTCGGGCACCGAGAAGCCTGCAGAGCGCGCAGCCGAGGGTCACGCGCGCATCTTCTGGCAAGGCTTTCTGACGAACGTCCTCAATCCCAAGGTCGCGCTCTTCTTCCTCGCGTTCGTGCCGCAGTTCATCGAGGCGTCGAGCCCGACCAAGGTGCAGGCATTTCTCTTGCTCGGCACGATCTTCAACACCACCGGCACCGCGTGGAATCTCTTCGTCGCGTGGGCGGCCGGCTACCTCGCGCGCCGACTGCAGGTGGCTTCGCGCATCGGCACGTGGCTGAACCGCTCACTTGGCGCGATGTTCATCGCGCTCGGCATCCGCCTGGGACTTGCGAGCCGCGCGTAACGCCGCTTCAGCCGAGCGTGCCGGCGAGCTGGGCTGAGATGTGGTGATACCAATCGCTCTGGAAAACGCCTGCCGGATCGAACCGGCGCTTCGCCGCCAAGAATTGCTCCAAGGCGGGATGGCAGGTCAAAAGCTGATCGCGCCTCGCGAAGCGGTGATAGGTCAGGTAATAGCTGCCGCCGTACGCGATCGCGTGATCGATCAGCCGCGTGAACGCGGCGCGCGCGTTCACGATACCGCGGGGCACGTGATCGACGTGCAGGTTGAAGATGACGCAGGCGTAGCGCTCGCGCGCCCAGGGTAGCGCGCTCTCCGTGTCCGGCTCGATGAGGCGGATCGTGCCGTAGATGAAATCCACGTCGTTGGCGCGGAAGTCTTTGCGGACGTCGTCCATGAACGCCGTGAGGTGCCGCCGCGGCACGTAGAGCTCCGTGATCATCTCGCTCCCGCGGACCCCGCGGCCAAGGCGCACGTCCAGCGCGCCGTGATAGCTCTCGAGATAGAGATTGAGCTGGTGCGTATCGCTCCAGTAGAGCTGGCCTGACGTCGAGAGATAAAACGCCGCGAACTCGTCGAATGCGCGCCGCTTGTCGCAATGGGCGAGCTCGAGCAGCCGGTTCCAGTCGGCCTGCGACAGCCGCCGCTGGCGCGCCGGAATAGGGCGGGCCCGCTCCACGGGTCGATAGCACGAGAGCACACCGGTGCGGAGAAAGCCGCGCTGTGTCGGATCGGTGGCGAACTGGAAATCGCCGTAGAGACAGCCCTCCGCGATGTGCGTCTCGAGCTTGTCGATCAGGCGATCGACATCGAGCAGCTGGACGATGCGCTCGACCTGCAGGCGCGGCACGAGGCGCAGCGTCGCCGCGGTGACGACACCGAAGAGTCCATAGCCGCCGACGACGTGACGAAACAGCTCGGGATGCTCGATCCGGCTGCAGCGCACGATCTGCCCGTCGCCGGTCACCACTTCGAGCGCCTCGAGATCGGCGATGAACGGCGCCGCCGTGAGGCAGCGGCCATGGATGTTCGCGGCGACCGCGCCGCCGATCGTCAAGCGATCCGCGCCGGTCTGCTTCTGCCGGATGCCCCACCGTGAGGGCGCACCGTTCGGACGCACGAGATAGCCGCGAATGACATCCGGCCAGGTGATGCCGGCCTCGACTTCGATGAGCCCGAGGTCATCCTCGAAACGACGTACACGGTTCATTCGCCGCATGTCGAGTAGCGTCCCACCCGACAGAAACTGCTGCCCGCCCATGGCGTGCCGCCCGCCGGAGATTGCAACGGGCAGGCGTTGCTCGCGGGCGGCACGAACCGCGCGCACGACCTCCGCGACGGACTTTGGCTCGACGGTGTGTGCCACGGGCGTGCGATTCAACGACGAATGCGTGTCGTTCACCCAATCCAATGGCCGACGTTGCGCGTTCATAGTGGGCGGCCAGGATAAGAGCACGGTTGCGTCGTACAATACCGAGCGGACAAGTATCGGAATCCGATACTCCAGAGATCGGGGAGAGCCCCATGACGGCAGCGGCGACTGAAACGGCTCGGATCGTGGCGAGCCTCAAGCGGATCATGAAATCTCGCGGCGTGACGTACGCGCAGCTCGCTCGCGACATCCGGCTGAGCGAGCCCTCGATCAAGCGCATCCTCTCGCGCGGCACGCTGACTCTGCAGCGCCTCGAGCAGATCTGCGGCGCGCTCGATGTCAGCATGCAGGAGGTGACGCGAATCGCGGCAGAGCAGAGCGCGGATGCCGCCGAGCTCCTGACGCTCGAGCAGGAAACGGCGCTCGCCGAGGACGCGAACCTGTTCGCGTGCTTCTATCTGCTGGCGAACGGCCGGACCGGTCGCGAGATCGGCACCGAGCTGCGCGCGGACGAGAAACAGGTGCGTCGCTGGCTCGTCCGGCTGCATTCGCTGCGCCTCGTCGAGCTGCGCTCGGGGCTGCGCGCGCGCACACGCACCGCGTCCGCCATCGCCTGGCGCAAGGATGGCCCGGTGCGTCGCCTCTACGAGAAGAAGGTGCGCGAGGAATTCCTGCACTCCTCGTTCTCGGGCCTGTTCGAGGCCCAGCACTTCCGCTCCGCGGAGCTCTCCGACGCCTCCTGCCGCGTATTCCTGCGCAAGCTCGAGAAGCTGGCGCAGGAGTTTCGCGATCTCGCGGAGCTCGACCGCTCGCTGCCGAGCCGGGACAAGCGCAGCGTGGCGGTGTTGCTGGCGGCGCGCCCGTGGGTCTTTTCCATGTTCGAGAGCCTGAAGCACCCGCGCGCGGCAACGCTGCCGCCCGGCGAGGCGCGCTACGGCACCGGCCGCACCTGAATCTGTCGAGTTGCTCCTTGAAATGCTGCCGCGATCGGTATCGAATCGCGTCGCGCTCGATCGGGGGGATTCGCCATACCGATACATTCAGCGGCGTTCGGCTACGACCTCGCCGCGGCTGCCTTCGCCACGCTACTGCTCATCGCGCTCACGCGCTGGCGCGCGCGCGTCACCGGCTCGTGGCTCACCACGGCCCTGCTTCTGCAAGTCGCCTGGGCAGTCGTGCACGGGCATCTCCGCCCGGACCCCATCGGCAACATTCGTCTCCTGATGCTCGCCGAGATCCTGCGGGATACCGGGTGGCTCGTCGTGCTCGCGCGCTGTCTCGCGCGGGACGATGCCGGCCGGCGCCGTGCGGTGCTGGTCTTCGCGGGCGCCCTGTGCGTCGGCTGGCTCGCCTGGTTCGGCGCTCAGGCGCTCTTCACCGGACTGATCGAGCAGAGCTGGATCATACGCGTGCGCATGTGGGCCGGGCTGCTGCTGCCGATTCTCGGGCTCGTGCTCGTCGAGCAGGTGGCACGCAACGTGCGCAGCGGCCGCGCGTGGCACCTGAAGTACCTCTGGCTCGCAATCGGTGGGCTTTTCACCTATGACCTTTGTCTATGGTCGGTATCGCTGCTGAACGGCGCCATCGACCCGACACTCTGGACCGCTCGCGGCATCGTCAACGCGCTGATCTGCGGGGTGCTCGCGGTCGCCGTGAGCCGCATGCCTGCGTGGAATTCCGCGGCGCTTTTGTCGCCGCAGCTCGTATTCTTCAACACGACGCTCGTCGGCGCCGGCGTGTACATCCTTTCGATGGCGGCGGCCAGTGCGCTCATACGGGCGTATGGAGGCGCCTCCGGTGCGATGCTGCAGACCGTGTTCGGCGCCGCCGGCGCCATCGTATTGGCGGTGGCACTCTTCTCGGAGCAATCGCGCGCCTGGATTCGTGTGACGCTGTCCAGGCACCTCTTCCCGTACCAGCACGACTTCCGCGCTGAGTGGCTGCGACTGACGCGCGCACTCTCCGAGAACACCGAGACGCCCTTGCGCGAGCGGGTCGCGCGCGTGATGGCGTCGTTCGTGCACAGCCCGGCGTCCGGGCTCTGGCTGCGCGAGGCGGACGGGCAGTACGCGCCCGCGGGCGGCGATCTCGCACCCGCATCTCGTCCCCGCGCCGAGCACACCGAGTTCTTCGAGCGGCTGCGACAATCCGAGTGGATCTGCGATCTGAAGCAGATCCGCCAGGACGGTCCGGGCGACCGGCCGCGTCCACCGGACTGGCTGCTGAACGATCCGAAAGCCTGGCTCGTCGTCCCGCTCGTCGTGGAAGATGCGCTCATCGGCATCGTCGTCATCGGCGAGCCGCTCGCGCCGATGCACATCGGCTGGGAGCAGCTCGACCTGCTCCGCGCCTCGGGGCGGCAGGTCGCGAGCTATCTCGCATTCGAGCAGACCGCGCAGCGGCTCGCGGAAGTGGGCCAGTTCGAAGCCTTCAATCGCATCTCCGCGTTCCTGATGCACGACCTGCGACATCTCATCGCGCAGCAGGCGCTCGTCGTCGAGAACGCGGTCAAGCATCGGCACAACCCGGCGTTCATCGACGATGCGATCCTCACCATCGAGCATTCCGTGAAGCGCATGACGCACCTGATGGAGCAGCTGCGCACGGCGCGCGTGGCCGAAGCGCCTCGCCGGGTCGAGCTGGCGGAGATCTGTCGCGAGGTCGTGGAGCGCTGTCGCAACCGGGAGCCGATCCCGCAGCTCGGCACCATCGAGTCCCCGGTCGAGAGCCTCGCGAGCCGCGAGCGGCTCGTCCATGCATTGGAGCATGTGGTGCGGAACGCGCAGGACGCCACACCCAAGGACGGCTCCATCACCGTGAATCTGCGGCGCGAATCGCAGCGCGCGGTGCTCGAAGTGGTCGATACTGGCAAGGGGATGGACGCGGAATTCATCCGCAATCGGCTGTTCCGGCCGTTCGATACGACAAAAGGGGATCGTGGGATGGGAATCGGCGCGTACGAAGTACGCGAATTCGTCCGCAAGTGTCAGGGCGACGTGCAGGTCGTGAGCACGCCGGGCGAAGGCACGCGCTTCGTGATCAGTTTGCCTTTGGCGCCCGCCACCGTGCCGGCGGCCGCCGCCGGCGTCAGCGATGAACGACAGTACTCGTAAGCTTCTCATCGTCGAGGACGATGTCGGGCTGCAGCGGCAGCTCAAGTGGCGCTTCGAGGCGTACGAGGTGGTGTGCGCGAGCAATCGCGCGGAAGCGCTCGCGGCATTGAAGCGCTTCGATCCGGCCGTGGTCCTGCAGGACCTCGGGCTGCCGCCCGAAGCGGACGGCGTGTCCGAGGGATTCGCGACGATGGCCGCGATTCAGGAGCAGGCGCCGCACGCGAAGATCATCGTCGTGACGGGCCGGGAAGGGCGGGAGCACGCGCTGCGCGCCGTGCAGCTCGGCGCTTACGATTTTTGCCAGAAGCCCGTGGATGCGCCCCTGCTCGGCGCGATCGTCGAGCGCGCGGCGCGCCTGCACGAGCTGGAGATCGAGAACAAGCAACTGCTCGAGGCGCGCGGCAATTCGGGGCTGCCCGGCGTGATCGCATTCAGCGACGCGATGATGAAGGTCTGCCGCACGATCGAGAAGCTCGCGCCGACGGACGCAACCGTGCTGCTGCTCGGCGAGAGCGGCACCGGCAAGGAGCGGCTCGCCGCGGCGCTGCATGCGCTCAGCCGGCGCGCCGCGAAGCCGATGATCGTGATCAACTGCGCGGCGATTCCCGAGAATCTGCTGGAGAGCGAGCTGTTCGGCTACGAGCGCGGCGCCTTCACCGGCGCGGTGAAGCAGACGATCGGCAAGGTCGAGCAGGCGAGCGGCGGCACGCTGTTCCTCGATGAAATCGGCGATATGCCGTACGCGCTGCAGGCGAAGATGCTGCGCTTTCTGCAGGAGCGCGTCATCGAGCGCGTCGGCGGGCGCGAGCTCATTCCCGTGGACGTGCGCATCGTCGCGGCCACCAATCGCAACATGGAAGAGGCCATTGCGGCGGGAAGGTTCCGCTCGGACCTCTACTACCGCATCAGCGAGGTGTCGGTGAACGTGCCGCCGCTTCGGGAACGCGACGCCGACAGCGTCCTCATTGCGCAATATCTGCTGCGCGCCGCCGCCAAGAAACATGGCCGTGGCGGCCTCAGGTTTACCGAAGACGCGCTGCGGGCCATTCAGGCGTGTCAGTGGCCAGGCAACGTACGCGAGCTCGAAAATCGCGTGAACCGCGCCGCGATCATGGCGGACGGCAAGCAGGTCAGCGCACAAGACCTCGGGCTGCAGGCGCCTGCGGCCGAGGAGGGCGGAGAAGAGCCACTGCGGCTGCGCGACGTGCGTCACCGCGCCGAGCTGCAGGCTGTGCGGCGCGCGCTTTCGCTTGCCGGCGGCAATGTGTCGCGCGCGGCGGAGCTGCTCGATATCGCTCGCCCCACGCTGTACGACTTGATGGAGCGTGCGGGCCTGCGCTCGAACGGCGAACGCAGCGAAGAGAACGGACCGGCGCAGAGCTGAGGGCAGCGCGCTCCCGCGCACGTTCGACTCCGGCGTCGCCGCACGGTACGGCCGGTACGGTAAGTACCGCGGGCGCGCGCCGGACGGCCACGGTCACGATCGGCACCGACGAGAGCGCTCGTGACCCCCGTCTGGCGCCGGCTTCCGGTCCCCCCGGACCATCGCGCCGAGGGGGGAATTGCTCCAATCGAATCCGCGCCTTACACTGCGCCCCCTCTCGGGGGGGACAGTTAGCTCAGCGGTAGAGCACTGCTTTCACACGGCAGGGGTCGCAGGTTCAATCCCTGCACTGTCCACCATCTCTCGCGAAAGAATCGGATCAATGACGGTTGTCACGCGGTTCGCCCCCAGTCCGACGGGGCTTCTGCACGTCGGCGGCGTGCGCACGGCGCTCTATAGCTGGCTCTACGCGCGCCGCATGGGCGGCAAGTTCATCCTGCGCATCGAGGACACGGATCGCGAGCGCTCCACGGACGAGGCCGTGCGGGTGATCCTCGACGGGATGGCGTGGCTCGGCTTGGACCACGACGAGGGTCCGTACTACCAGACGCAGCGCTTCGACCGGTATCGCGAAGTCATCCAGCGCATGCTCGCGGAGGGCACGGCCTACCGCTGCTACTGCACCAAGGAAGAGCTGGAGCAGATGCGCAAGGAGCAGCTCGAGCGCAAAGAGAAGCCGCGCTACACCGGCGTTTGGCGCGATCGCACCGATGCGCGGCCCGGCGTCGAGCCGGTGATCCGCTTCAAGAATCCTCTCGATGGCGTGGTCGTCGTCGAGGACGTGATCCACGGCCCCGTGACGTTCCAGAACGCGGAGCTCGACGACCTCATCATCGCGCGCTCCGACGGCACGCCCACGTACAACTTCTGCGTCGTTGTCGACGACATGGACATGGGGATCACACACGTGATCCGCGGCGACGATCACCTGAACAACACGCCGCGCCAGATGAACATGCTGCGCGCGCTCGGTGCGACGCCGCCGGTGTATGCGCACGTGCCCATGATTCTCGGCCCCGACGGTGCGAAGCTCTCGAAGCGGCACGGTGCCGTGAGCGTGTTGCAGTATCAGGAGGAGGGCTTCCTGCCCGATGCGCTGCTCAACTATCTCGTGCGGCTCGGCTGGTCGCATGGCGATCAAGAGGTGTTCACGCGCGCGGAGATGATCGCCGCGTTCGACATCCACGAGGTCAACAAGGCGGCCTCGGCGTTCAACCCCGAGAAGCTCCTGTGGCTCAATCAGCAGCACATGATGCGCGCGAGCCCGGGCGAGCTCGTCCCGCATCTGCGCTATCAACTCGACCGGCTCGGCATCGCGTGCGATGACGACAAGCTGCTCGAAGGCATCATCCTCGCGCAGCGCGAGCGCGCGAAAACGATGAAAGAAATGGCGGAGAACAGCCGCTTCTTCTTCGGCGCGGAGATCGCAATCGATCCGAAGGCGGCCGCCAAGCACCTGACGCCGGAGACGCGGGGCTCGCTCACCGAGGCGCGTGATCGTCTGGCCGCGCTCGCCGACTGGGCCGCTCCGGCCGTTCACGACGCCGTGAATGCGCTCGCCACGGAGAAAGGCGTCGGGCTCGGCAAGATCGTGCAGCCCATTCGCGTCGCGATTTCGGGCGGCACGGTGTCACCGCCCATCGACATCACCCTCGCGCTGCTCGGACGCGAGCGCACGCTCGCACGGATCGATGCCGCTCTGAAGCAGATCGCGCGGTAAGCTCCGCGCGATCTGCCGCTCGTCCGTCAGGGAACCGTTGCCGATACGGGATTCGAGGGCGCGCTCTCTACGCCCGCCGACGAATAGGACTTGACGGTGAAGTACCAAGTCCCCGAAGTCAGCCCGTCGATCGTGTAGCTCATCACTCCGGTGCCCGGCACCTGCACGGTGGTGTCGAGGTTCGACGCGCTCTTGCCGTACGCGATCCGAAAGCCCGCGAGATTCGTGAGTGCCGAGCCATCGGTGTTCGTCGTCGGTGCGCCCCAGTTGAGCGTGACGGACGACGTCGTCGGTGGCGGCGGCGAACCTTGTGCCGCGGTCACCGTGATCGTGAAGGGAGCCAGTGCGGCGCTCGCCTTGCCATCGCTCACACTGATGATGATGTTCGCGTACGTCCCGGCGGAAGTCGGTGTGCCCGAGAGCTGTCCGGTGGCGATGCTGAAGCTCGCCCACGACGGCTTGTTCTGCACCGAGTAGGACAGCGTGTCGCCATCGGGATCCGAGGCCGTCGGCTTGAAAGAATAGGCCGTGCCCGCGGTCACGGACGTGGCCGGTGTCCCGCTGATCGTCGGCGCCTTGTTCGCGCCGGCCGTGACGGTGAGTGAGAACGCCGGGAGGGCGGCCGAGAGCTTGCCGTCGCTCACACTGATGCGGATGTTGGAGGTGGTGCCGACATCCGAGGCGCCGGGCGTTCCGGACAGCTTGCCGGTCGTGTTGCTGAAGCTCGCCCAGGCCGGCTTGTTCGTGATCGACCACGTCAGCGTGTCGTTGTTCGGATCGCTCGCGGTCGGCTGGAACGAGTACGCCGTACCCACTTGCACACTCGTCGAAGGAGTGCCGGAGATGGTGGGCGCGCCGTTCGGGGGTGCGGTCACCTGAATCGAAAAGGGCGCAAGCGCGGTGGTGGTCTTCCCGTCGCTGACGCTGATGCGAATGTTCGAGGTGGTTCCCACATCGCGCGTCGCCGGCGTGCCGGAGAGCTGGCCGTTCGCGGTGCTGAAGGTGGCCCAGCGCGGACGGTTGGCGATCGAAAACGTCAGTTTGTCGTTCTCGGCATCGGTCGCAGTCGGTACGAACATGTAGGTCGCGCCCGCGGCGACTGTCGTCGGCGGCGTGCCGGAGATCTTCGGCGCGGTGTTCGTCGGGCTCGGCGCCGCGTCGCGTGCGGCGATGGTGATGCGGAACGGACCGATCGAATCGGTCGCCGTGCCATCGGACACGGTGATCTCGATGTCATCGGTCTGACCGACGTCGACATCACCCGGCGTGCCGGAGAGCGTGCCGTTCGCGACATTGAACGACGCCCATGCGGGCTTGCCGGTGATGGTGAACGAAAGCGCATCGTTGTCCGCATCGCTCGCGGTCGGCGCGAAGGAGTACGCGACTCCCGCTTTCGCGGTCAGCGGCGGCGTGCCGCCGAGCACGGGAGGGTTGTTCGTCGGACTGGGTGTCGAGGGCGGTGGCGGGGTTGGATCGACGGCGGGTTGTGTTGGATCGTCGGCGACGTTCGATTGTTCACCGCCGCATGCGGCGAGCGTCGCTGCGAGACTCGCGCAGAGCACTGCGCGCGCAAGAAAACCAAAGCGAGACCTGTTACGGACCATTCATCCACCCCGAATTGAAAAAGCACCCACATTGCTCGGGCGGCGCTGGTCGCGCTTGACGATGCGGAACGCTGTACCACCATGAAGCGTCCCGACCGGCAACCCCGCTATCTGAAACCCCATCAGACCGGAGGCTTTGCGTCGCTGCCTTACGGCAGGTTTGCCCTTGTCTCGACTGTAGTTAAATCGATGCAGGTTCCACTGCGCAATTGTCGTCATCGCCAGACGTACGCGTTTGGCGACAACCAGCGCGTTT
>DASTRY010000081.1:0-2893 GCA_035760965.1 Steroidobacteraceae bacterium
ACGACCTACGAGCAGGTCAAGCGCGGCGAATGCGGGCCGCACACGCTCGCCGTCGCCGACATCCTGCAGCGCTGGGCGCAGATGTGGGCCGCCGACATGCGCGAGTCCGCGGCGCGCAGGGCCGAGGGCTTCGATCTCGACATCGACGCCGACGCGCAATGGCTCGCCAACATGGCGAACGCGGATGCCGAAATCGACCGCTATCTCGCCGCCAACAGACTCGGGAGGGCTGCGTAATGCTGACCTGGCAGAAATCCTCCGATCCGCAATGGTCGGAAATCTCATCCTGCGGCTACTACCGCATCGCGAGCGGTCCGCCGCACGAGGCGTTTCACATCGAGGCACTGTGGGCGCGACCGGAATTGATTGGCTCATCGCAGAGCCTCGAAGGCGCGCGTCGCGTCTGTGAGTTCCACGCCGAGCGCGGGACGGTCGCGGCATGAGCGAGTACGTCCTCGAGTTCGCCGGCCACAAGGTCTTGAGCCAGGGCCACGGCAAATGCCAGGACTGCAGGCGCGACGTCGTGCGGCTGCTGCTCGAAACGCCGAAGGGGCGCGAGTGGCGCATCGTCGACCAGCTCGTCACCGGCCTCGTCGTGCACACATGCGGACGCACGGTATCGGCGCGCAACGAGGCGAGGGCTGCGGCATGAGTGCCCCGCGCAAACTCACGGACGCACAGGTCGCCTGGGTGCGCGCCACGCGCGCACGTCGCGACGAGCTCATCGCGCAGCGCCGCGCGACTCGGTCACGTACCGAACGCGTAGCGCTCACGGCGGCGATTCTCGCGCTGCCCACCGTGCAGCAGCAGGTCGACGCGCTCGGCGTCAGTCGCGAAACCGTCAAACGCATCCGGCTCGGCTATGCCTACGTGATGCCTGAGCCCGTTTCTCTCGCGGTTCCATGCGGAACTTCTCCTAACAACTGCAACGAGGTCTCATCCCATGGCTGATAAATCCATCGAAATGGCCCGCCGTCCCGCCAAGTACGTGAACATCAACACGCGGCTCGAGAAGCACGGCGACAGCGAAGTGCTGTGCGCCGACATCAGCGTGCGCGGCTTCCACATCGAGCGCGGGCCTGACGACGGTGTTGCTACTGGCGTCGAACGGGAGTGAATCGTGATGCGTCGCCTATCCACCGCCGAAGACCCGACGGGCTTCCTCAACCTGTTCCGCCACGCTGCATCCGACCGCTTCGGCGATCCGCGCGGCTTCATTCAGGGCCACGGCCGCTATCGCTCGCCGACGAAGGCGGGGCCGGGGCGCATTCACGGCCTCGACTACCCCGTCGTGCGGCGCAATGCCAAGGGCTCGAAGGCGTTTAACTCGCGCGTGATGCGGAGAGGGCGATGAGCGTCGCCGACGTCATCGTCACGGTCTTCAGCGGCGCAATCGGCGGCGTGGTTGGCGCTGCGCTCTATCGCGCATGGCGTGCGTGGCGAGAGCGACGGTTTGCCCGCAGTGACAAGTGGGATGGGTATCAATTCATCGAGGATCGCAAGCCGTGAAGGTGTCGCATGGCGAACGTGACTGAGGTCCTGCAGGCCAGCGCATGGGCGGGGGGCGTGAAGCGCTCGAAGTCCGAGCAGTTGCACGACGCATTCGCGTTCCAATGTCGCGCCAGGCGGTTGCCCGCGTTCGTCACTGAGCACCGTTTCGCAAAGGAACGCGGTCGCCAATTCCGCTTCGATTTCTGCTGGCCTGAGTACCGCGTTGCCGTCGAACTGGATGGGCTGGTCGTGCGCAAGATCGGCCGCGAGACCGTCACGATGGGCCGGCACGCCACGATCACGGGCATGCGCCAAGACATGGTGAAAGGGAATCTGGCGTGCGAGTTGGGCTGGTTCGTGCTGCACTTCGAGCAAGGCATGGTCAAGTCCGGTGCCGCCATCGATACGACGCTCGCCGTGCTCTACGCACGAGGCTTCACGCGGTGAGGCAATGCGCGATCAATGCCCGCAACTTCTGCATCGACGATGCCGTGCCACTGCCGCCGAAAAAGGGGCGGCGCCCGCGCAGCGAGTGGCGGCAGTGGCCGTTCGCGATCATGGAACTCGGAAATAGTTTCTTCGCCGCCGCCATGCTCGAGGCGATCAGCGCCCAGGCGGCGGCGCGCGAGTACGAGCGCGAGCACCCCGACGTCAAGTTCGCGACGCGTGCCACGGACTGCGACGAAATCACGAAACTGCCGGGAGTCCGGCTCTGGAGAATTCGATGAACGACATCAACGGCGCCAACTTGCAGGATCAGCCGGCACCGGCCGAGCGTCCCGCCGGCCGCAGATACTGCGACACGTGCGTCTTCGCGCAGCTCGCCATGAGCGCCGGCCAGGGCGTCATGATCTGCCGCGCCTTCGGGCCGAGCGTGGCGAGCGGCGTCGTCGTCGTGAGCCAGGGCGGGCAGAACGTGCCGCGCGTGCTGTCGGAAACCGTGTGGCCCGTCGTGAATCGCGAGGACTGGTGTTCGCGCCACGAGCTCGATCCGCGCGCCGGCGCCGCCCCGCGTTCGACGTCGCTCATCGCCTCAGCGGACTCCGCCAAGGCCTCGTGAACGCACCGCTGCGCCGCCGCCGACCTCCGAGTTGCGAGGCCTGTGACGACCTGCGCGTGATCGAGAGCCGCAAACTCGGCCGTGTGCGCTGCCCGTACTGCACGGTCCGCAAGCCGCCGCGCACGGACTGGCGGCCCATCAGTGCCGCCGAGCGCCGGCGCCGCGAGCAGGCCGAACTCGCGCGCACCGTCGTCGTCGCCGACTTCAAGTTCCCGGGCGTGCCCACGCACCTGGTCTCGACGGATCGCGTGCTGCTGCGCTGGGGAGCGGAGGGCAGCGGCATGCCGAGCGAGGACCCCGACGCCTATCGCGAGTCACTTCCCGTGCCGCTTGATCCCGCGA
>DASTRY010000082.1:0-26032 GCA_035760965.1 Steroidobacteraceae bacterium
ACGAGCCCCGGCGGCGGCTCTTTGAACTCGGTGGCCGCGGCCGGCAGGTTCAGCTGCAGCACCACGGTCTTCGAGAACACGGCCGTCATCAGCAGGAACGTCACGAGCACCGTGAAGATGTCGATCATCGGCACGAGCAGCAGCTCGGCCGGCTTGCGCGAATGCCGCGCCAGCTTCTTGGCCTGGAATGACCTCTTCATGCGCGAACCTTACGGTGCGTGATGGCGTTGCGACCGGAAGGCGCGCGTCAGGCCTGCGCCTGCGCGGGCGCCTGCCGCTCGGTGATGGCGTTCAGGAACTTGACGGAGGCCATCTCGAGGCTGTCGATCAGCTCGGTGGTCTTCGTCTGCAGGAACGCGTGCACGAACAGGATCGGCACCGCCGTCATGAGGCCGAACGCGGTGCAGTTCATGGCCACCGAGATCGAGGCCGACAGCAGGTTCGCCTTCTCGGCCGGGTTCACGGTCGCCACCGCGCCGAAGGCGTGGATCAGACCGATCACGGTGCCGAGCAGGCCGAGCAGCGTCGCGAGGTTCGCGAACGTCGCGAGGTAGTGCGTACGTTTTTCGAGACGCGGCACGACTTCCATCAGGCTCTCTTCCATCGCCTTCTCGATGTCGTCACGGCGGCGCGCCGACTGGATGCGCGCGAGCCCGTAGTTGAGGATCTGGCCGATGGCCGAATCCGACTTCGAGGTGATGGCGACGACCTGGCGGAAGTTGCCCTGCGACAGCAGCGGCACGATCTCGTTCCAGAGCGTGCGGTTACGCGCGGCGACCCGCGACAGGTAGATGTAGCGCTCGATCGCGATGGCCGCGCCGAACACCAGCACCACGGCGATCGGGTACATGAACTCCCCGCCGCCTTGAAAGAATCGAACGATTGCATTCCAGAGATCCATCGACGTTGCTCCCCAACTTCAGGCAAGCCCTGACACAAAACACTGCCAAACTGAATGACGCATACCCAAAAAGCTGCGACCTATCTCTCATCCCGAGCGGCCGGACCGGCGCTCCCGCCCGCGGTGCCGCTCGCAGGCGCCGTGCCCGACGGCGGTGCGGCGTTCCCGTTTGCCGGCGCGCCTTCGGCCGGGGTCAGCGCGCGGTAATAGCGGTTCTCGCGCTTGAACACGTCGCGGTCGACGGGCGTCAGCACCTCGTCGATCAGGCTGTTCACCGGCTTGCCCGTGAGGTCGCCGAGATCGGAGCGCTTCCACGGCACGATGTACAGCACCTTCGGCAGCTCGCGGTTGCCGGTGATCTGGGTTGTATCGAGCTCGAGACGGTCGACCGCTTTGCCCTGCGCCCGTTTGGCGCCGCCGGCCGCCGCGGGCTTCGTGCTTGCGGCTTTGGTCGCAGCGTCCGAGGCGCTCTCGGGCGCACCGCCTGCCGACGTCGAGGGCGGCGCGCCCTCGGCTTCATTCGCAGGGGCGGCCGCCGAGGTATTGACCGCCGGATCGATGTCTTCGGCTCGCGAGCTGCGGTCAGGCGCTTGCGCGGGAGCCGACGTATTCACGCCGGGGTCGATGGCCTGCGGCTGCGGCGTTTCGCGCGCAGGCGCAGCGTCTTGCGCAAGCGCAGCCACCGCGAACAGGGGCGCGCTCAGCACCAGCAACGACATGGCGATGCGCCGAGTCACGTGTTTCATCACGATCCTCCTGCCTTCGGCGGTGGCGCCGCCGGCGTTGCCTGCGGCTGCGTGTCGGCCGGCTGTGGGCCCGTACCCTGCGCCGGCGCGCCCTCTGCGGGTGCGCCCTCTGCGGGCGCGGCCTCCTCGGCTGCCGGCGCCGGCGGTCGCGGCGTTGCCGGCTTGCCGGTGCGTTGTCGCAATTCGGCGATCCAGCCGGTGACGGGTTTCTCTTCGCCCGTCAGCTCTTGGTACCGCTCGAGCTCGGTCAGCGCGCGTTCGGCATCGCCGAGATAGAGATCGAGCACGACTGCCAGATTCCGGTGCGCGGGCGCGAAATTGGGATCGACGGCGAGGGCATGCTCGTACGCATCGACCGCTTCTCTGAACTGACCGCGCATGCGAAGAGTAACGCCCAGCTCGTTCCACGCAACTGTGTCGTTCGGGTTCGCTCCGACTGCGGACTGGAGCGTCGCGGTCGCCTCGTCGAGCTTGCCCGCTTTGCGCTGGAGGATGCCGAGGTTCACGCGCGGCGAGCTGAGCTGGGGATAGTTGAGGCTCAGCTGTTTGAATTCGAGCTCGGCTTCCGTTGCGTTGCCCGCACGCATGAGCGCAACCGCGCGATCGAAATCGGCGAGCGCGCGTTTCGGAACGACCACAGGGGCGGATGCTTGCGCGGCACCGGGCGGCGCGGCCCCAGGCGTCGCGGCCGCTGCTCCCGAGTCGCTTGCGCCACTCTTCGCGGCACTTTGCGCGGCGCCGCCATTCGTCGAGCCTTCCGGCGCGGACACGGCGGACCTGTCGTCGCTCGGCGCCGTCGGCGCGCTGCTGCACGCCGCGAGCACGAGCAGCACGCCTGCGCAGAACGCCGCCCGCAGGGCGCTATTTGAGTACGGTGACGACATCCTGAACCAGCTCGGTCTTGCCGTAGCGACCCGGCTTCAACTCGGCAAGCGCCTGATAGCTCTTGCGCACCGATTCGTCGTACACGCCCTCTTGCGCGCGCGCGACGTTCAGCTCGTGAATGTTGATGGCCTGCTCCTCGAACGGGAACACCTGCTCTTCGAGCAGCGCGTTGTACTCCTCGAGCGCCTCGTCCTTCAGCGACTTCGGGCGCTCCGAATTCAGCAGATCCTTCGCGAGCGTGCGATAGAGCTCCGCGGTCTCGTAAGTCGCGGCCGTCGTGACTTCCGCAACGTTGTACTCGGCGGCCTGCCTGTACGCGGCCAGCGCCTTGTCGAGCGCGGCACGCTTGCCGACCAGGCTCTTCTTCAGCGGCGCGGTGAGTCGCACGCCGCGGAACGCGTCGCGAACCGGCTGCGCCAGCGCAAGTTGCGCTTTCGCGGCGAGATACTTGGTGCGGTCCGTACGCTCGTTGCCCGCCGTCGCATCGGCCTTCACGATCTCGCGATACCACTGGTCGCGCTTCGCGGTGTCGCCGGTGCGCTCCGCGTACTCGGCCAGGCGCTGACGCGCTTCCACCGCATCCGCCACGGGCCGCGGATTGGTCGCGACGAACTTCTCGAGCATCGCGTTGGCCTTCGGGATGTTGTTGGCCTTGGTGTACAGGTCCGCGGACTGCAGCAGCGCTTCACGCTGCACCTTCTTGTCTTCGTGCGGATCGGACGCGATGCGCTCGAACTCCGCGGCCGCCTGACCCGAGCGGCCCGCCTCGGTGTACGCCACGGCCAGCTTGCGGCCGACGTCCGCCTGCAGCTCGCTCTTGGGATACTCGCGGCGGAAGTCCTCGAGCACGCCGATCGCGCGCTCCCACTGCTTCAAGTTGATGAGCGCCGCGGCCGCATCGTACTCGGCCGTCGACTTGATCTTCGAATCCGGCGCGACCCGCGCGACGCGCAGGAAGTCCTCGACGGCGCCGGCGTTGTCGCCCGCCTTCGTCTTCGCTTCACCCTGCTTGTACACGGCGGCGGCGAGGCGCTCGGTCAGATCCTCGCGCATCTTCGGATCGTTGCCGGCGAGCTCGCGCGCTTTCAGGTATGCGGGCTCCGCCTTCTCGTACTGGCCGAGGTCGTAGTTCGCCTGCGCAACGATCGTCCAGGCGATGCGCTGCTTCGGCTGATCGACCGGCGGCTGGCGCGCGAGCACCATCTCGGCGACCTGGATCGAGCGCGGCAGGTCCTTCGCGGCGAAGATGTCCTCGGCCGCGCGCGTGAGCACGCCTGCGCTGTCCGGATGCTCCGGGAAGGCCTGCGCGAACTTCACGCCGGCATCCGTCGCCTTCGCGTGCCATTCCTGCTTCGCGGCGCCGGTCAGCCGCTCTTCTTCCTGCTTGTACGACACGAGCGAGGCATACGCCGCCGTCGCCGACTTGTCGTTCTTGGGATAGAAGTACGCGGTGCGCTCGTACTCCGTCGCCGCCTCCGCGAACTGCTTGCTCTCGAAGAGCGTCTCGGCGAGCAGATAGTTGGTGCCGGCGGAATCCGGATCGTCCGGGAACGACTTGAGATAGTCGCGATACCACTTCGCGGCTTCCTGGAAGTCCTCCGTCTTCTTCGACTTCTGCGCCGTCGCGTGGAAGTACGTCGCCACGTCCTTGAGGTTCGTCTTCAGCTCGCTCACAACCTTCGGGTATTTCGCGCGGTCGCGCCCCTCCCAGAAGGCCGTGCCGAAGTTGTACCGCTCGACGTACTCGTGCTTGCCATCCAGCACGAGCTGCGTGAAGCCGCCTTTGTTATAGGCCTCGATGGCCTGCATCGCGAGATTCGGCGCGTAGTCGCTGTTCGGATTGCGCGCGACATACGCGCGATACGTCGTCGCCGCGTCCTGATAGCGCTGCTTCTCGACGTACAGGTCGCCGAGCCGCGAATAAAGGAGATACGAGTACGGCGGCTCGCCGCGCTTGTTGAGGTAGTTGTCGAGCGTCTGCGCGCCGTCGAGATACGAGAACGTGATGGACATGACGCGCAGCGTGTCGTCGACGAGCTCGCGGTCGGCGCGCCGCAGCTTCTCGGGATCCTTCGCGACCTTGCCGTTCGGTCCGCCGAGCAGCTTCTGATCGAGCACGCCCGAGAACGAGGGCAAGCTCTCCTCGTTGAGCGATTGCTTGAACAGCGACCAGCCGTGCTTGTAGAGGCTCTGCTCGTAGAACGCGGACGATGTGCCGCGCTTGATCACGTATGCGTAGGCGCTCTCGGCTTGCGGATACTGCTTCGCCGAGAACAGCAGCTCGCCGCGACGGAACTGCACCTCGTCGAGCTGCGGCGATTGCGGATACTGCTTCACGATGCGATCGAGCGTCGCGAGCGCCTGCTCCGGCTGCCCCGTCGTCTCGTACGCCCGCGCGAGCTGGTAGAGCACCTGATCGTTGCGGTTGTAGGTGGGGTACGCCTTCAGCAGCGTCGAATAGAGCTTGATCGCCTCCGCCCCCTGAATGTCGACGGCGGTGACTTCGCTCTCCATGCGCTCGAGCTCGCCGGACTCGAGATTCAGGTCGCCGAGGCGGCGCATCGCTTCGGCGCGCAGCTGCGGATCGGTCCGCTGCAGCTCGAGAAAGCGCCGGTAGTTCTCCATCGCCTTGGAGGAGCTCGCGGGCATCTTGGCATCCTTGCGGACCTCGACCGGCTTCGACTTCAGGTCGCCGATGGTTTTCGGCTTCTCCTCGGCAGGGATTGCCGCCGCAAAGGCGAGCGCGACGGCGAGGACGACGAGACGAGAGCGAAGGCGAATGCTCATGGCTTCGGCTCCTCCGGCGGTTCGCTCGAACCGTTCTCTTCCTCCGCGCCCTGCTGCTTCGGCGCGGTCGGCTTCGGCTGCGCGACATCGGCGTTGGCCGCACGGTCGTACATCGACGCGAGCGCGAAGCGGGCCTGGATCTGGTAGGTCGCGAGCCGATCCTTCTGCCCCTCCAGCTCTTTCACGGCCAGCGCCGCGAGATACTCGTTCTGCTTCTTGGCCGCCGCGGCCAGGCGAATCTGCAGCGCATCGATCCGCTGCTGGAGCGAGGCGATGCGCGCCGCAAATTCACCGGTGTTCGTCGGCACGCTCTTGCGCGCCTTGTCGACTCGAATCCAGCGCGACTGCGCCTCGCGCAGCGCGAGATCGAGATCCTTGATCGTCCGTCGCTCGCGCCACACCCGCGCCTTGAACGATTCGTTGAGCCGGAAATACAGCACGCCCTTCACGAGCCGCAGCCGGTCGCGCAGATTGGCGTTCTCCTCGTCGTCCGGCGCGTTCGCGAGAGCGGCTTCGAGGCGCTCGATGCGCGCCCACTGCTCGCGCTCCTCCGGCGACCCGAGCGCGGCGACATCGCCCTCGGACTCGATGGCGTTCAAGCGCCCTTCGAGCTCATCGCGCGCGCGCTGGTGCTGCTCGAGCGCGCCGCCCGCGAGCATCGCGTCCGCGCGCGGCAGCCGTTCGGCATACGCCTTCTCGCGCGTATCGATCATGTTGTTGAACGCATCCATGCTGTCGGCCCAGCGCGTCAGCGTGGTGCCGAGATACGCCAGATCGCGATAGTTCTTGAGTCCTTCCTGGAAATCGTGGCCGGCGAGGATCGTGTAGAGATACCGCGACTCCGGCGCGTTCGGCAGATTCTGCAGCTGCCAGAACCAGCCGTAGTGCGTGTCCTGATCCTGAGCGAGCAGCGTGTCGAGCATATTGCCGCTCTTGATACGCGCGATCGCATCATCCAGTTGCACGTTCTCCGAATCGAAGGAGGCGACCGCCTGCTCGTAGTACTCCGCCGACTGCGCGGCGGCATCGAGCTTGCCGAACGCATACGGCACGGCGAGATACGACTCCTGCACGGCCGCATCGAGCAGATCGCGATTGCGCAGCTCCATCCACGGCGTGAGCGCATCCCGATATCTGCCGAGCGCGGCCTCCGCCCAGCCCGTGCCGAGCAGCGCCTTGTTCGAGTACGGCCCGTTGAGACGCACGCGCTGCAGCGCCTCGAGCGCCGCCTCCGGCTGATTCGCCTGCAGGTGCGCGAAGCCGAGCGCGAGGTTCGCGCGATCCTTCAACGCGAGCAGCTCCGGCCGCTGCGTCTCGAGCTGACCGACCTGCGCGAGGAACGGATCGGCCTCGGCGAGCTTGCCCTCGCGCACGAGCGCGACGCCGAGGTTGAACTGCGCGTAGGCCATCCAGTCCACCGGCCCGTGCCAGTTGCGCAGCAGCGCGACGGCCTCGTCGAACTTGCCGAGCCGCATCAGGATGTTCGCGTGCAGGTGCTGCTTCTCGGCTTCGATCTGGCGCGGCAGCCGACCCGCGACCTGATCGATCGCCTGCTCGGCGCGATCCAGATAGCCGCGCGCGTACCAGACCTTCGCGAGATAGAACCACGCCTTGTTGCGCACGCCCGCGGGCGTTTGCGGCGTCAGCAGCTCCTGGAAGCGCTTGCCCGCCTCGTTGTGCAGACCGAGCGAGAGATACAGCCCGCCGAGCAGCAGCTGCGAGTCCGCCGAGTGATGCGGCATCAGCCCCCACTGCTCGTAGGCGTTCAGGCGCGTGATCGCTTCGAAGTCATCGTCCTGATAGAAGTAGAAGAGGACGTCGCCGTAATGCAGGTCCTGCACTTTCGTCGTCGGCAGCTTGTCGGGGCTCTTGCGCGCGCCGAGCGCGACCGGCGCGACGCAGATCGCCGCAAGCAGCGCGGCCATCAGCTGACGAAACAGTGAACGCAACGGACGCATCGCGAGTGCCGGCCGTTATTCCCAATCCTTGATCTCGAATTCCGGCTGCTGCTTGCGTTGCCGGTCGTTGATCTTGAGCTCGAGGTACTTGGCGCCGATGCCCTTCTCGAACTTGAGCGTCGCGCCGCGCTTGTAGTCGCGCTCGTTCGGGCCCTTGCCCGTGAAGAATGCCACGAGCTCGTGCTCGCCGACCTTCAGATTGCCGAGGTACAGCCGCTGCACGCCGCCCTTCATGAGCGCCTCGGCTTCGCGCGGCGTGTAGAGGTAGTTCGCGACCTCCTTCTGATCGATCTTCAGCGTGACGTTGTCGAGCGCGAAGAACTCGCCGACGTCCATCGAGACGAAGATCGCGACCTGCGTGTTCGCCGGGAACAGCAGCTCCTCCTCGAGCACGAACAGGTCCTTGTTGAGATCGACCACGTCCTTCTTGAGACCCTGGATCTCCTCGTCGAGACCCTTCGTGTCGACGGGCGGCTCGCCGCTCGCACTGTCGGCGGCTTCCGGGTTGGAAGCAGCATCGGCCGCGGCGGGTGCAGTGTCGGCCGGCTGCGCCTGCGCGGAATCCGGCGCGGCGGCTGCAACGGCGGCTTGCGCTTGCGCGGCGCGCGGTGTGCCCGCAACGAGTGCGACGAGGACGAGCGCCGTCGCGAGCGCAAGGCCCCACGAGCGGCGTTGAGATGACGGATCACGCGACATAGTTCTTCCGATCATTCGTTCAGCAGCGCGCGCAGCTCTTGCCGATACAGCTCGTCTTCCTTCGCGCTGTAATCGCGGTGCACGTGGCGCACGACACCGCTTCGATCGATGAGCAGCGTCATCGGCAGGTTGTCGACCTGATAACGCTTGCTCACATTCTTCGTCGGGTCGAGCAGCAGCGGAAACTCCACCGTCTGTGCCTTCGCGAACTCCAGCGAGCGCGCCGGATCGTCGTCGACACCGATACCGAACACCCGCAGCCCCACCGAGCTGTAGGTCTTCAGGCTCTCATCGAGCGCCGCGAGCTGGTTGCGGCAGGAGCTGCAGCGACTGCCCCAGAAGCTGAGGACCACCACCTCACCCCGATGCTCCGACAGACGTACGTTGCTCCCGACGAGCGCGTGCAACGCGAAGTCCGGCGCCTCGCGCCCGAGCAGTGGGTAGGGCGCGGCCGCCTGCGCAGCCGCCCACCCGAACGCCGCAGCGACGCCGCCCGTGACGCACAGGACCACCAATACGAGACACCGCAACCCGTTCGAGCGAGGCACGGCAGTGCGCTGCTGAAGTGTGCGCGCCACGAGAAAATCCTTCGCCGAAGCATGCGACCGCTGGCGCGGGCAACCCTCGCACAGCGAAGTTAACAATGTCAACGAAGCTCCACGCATGTTCGCGAATCGATTCAAAGAATTGAGCGCCGCGTCGGGAAAGCGCGACATGCATGCGCGCGCGGGGCTCGCGGTTCGCGAGCCCCTCGGGGTCGATGAGCACCGCCCGCAGCGAAGCGCGTCAGATGATGGGCGCGAATGCCGTGAGGCTGTCGCGCATCGTCGGACTGCCGAGGCCCTGATTCGGGAATTTGTCGGGGTCGGTGAACTTGCCGGCCTCGCCGTGCAGGGCCATGTAGTTGAGCACCACCGTCTCGACCAGCAGGTTGACCGCGTTCGCGCCGGGGTGCGAGGCCGTCTCGACCGAGCCGTCGGCGCGGAAGTAGCCGATCTGCTTGCCGAGGCCGCCGGCGGGATCGGGAGAGAGCGCGACCGGCCGCCCCTTCGGGCTGAAGACGAGGAAGAAGGAGTTCGCCGTGGCCTGGTTGTCGCCCTGCCACGCGAACTTGCCGCGGCCGTTGGCGCTGTTGTCGACGGTGCTCATCGCGCTCAGCGAGCCGTCGCTGAACACGTAGACCATCAACGGCACGCCCTTGCGTGCCGCGTATTCGAGACAGGCGCCGATGCAGCGGCCGGCGCGGAGGTTGCGCTGCTCGCCGTCGGCGCGGTTGCCGGTGTGATAGTCGTAGCCGCCCATCGTGATGGTGCCGGCGCCGGCAAAGCCGCTGACGACCATCTTCATGATCGCCGCCGTCTTTCTGAACTCGCCGTCGGCCTGGTACTCGGCCTGGCCGAAGATGCCGCTGCCGCGCGTCGCGGACTGATCCACGATGTCCGGATCGAGGTCGGGATTCAACGCCGCCGGGTTGTTGAACGTGTCGGCGAGGTACGCGGACTTCACGTAGCCGCAGCGCACGGCCTTCTCGATGTTGGCGTCGTTCGCGCCGGTGCCGAACACGATCTTCCCGAGCTTGCTGTTCGGATCGATGCTCGCCGGGTCGGCCGTGCCGCCGGTGAGCGCAGTCATCGCTTCGAGCACTGCGGGCACCTGCGCGGGCGGCAGGAGCTTCGCAAGGTCGCCGGTGTCGACGAGGCCCGTGACATCGCTCGCCCGGTCGACCTTCGTCGGCCGATTGGAGAGGTCGATCATGCTCATCGGCGCAACGGAGTTGCCCCCCGAGTCCGAGGACTGCGAGCCGATGAGCCCGAGCAGCTCGCCACGCGAGCCGGTCCTCATGATGCCGTACATCGGGTTGTGCGGATTGTTGCTCGTATCGTTCTCGGAACGGGCCGCGATCGCGCAGCCGTTGGTCAGCGCCTGCGTCGTGGGCGACGTGCGCTCGAGCATGCCGCGCAGGATCGCGCCGTCCGAATGGAACGCGGCGCCGAAAGCCGTGTTGATGAAGTTGTTCGTCGGCGAGGCCGCATTGGGCGCATTCGGCACCATGTCGCCCGGGAGCCCGAGTCGCGCGTAGCCCGCCGTCGAGAGGAAGTCGAGCTGGCCGCCCTTGCCGCCGATCAGAATCTCCGAGCCGCACAGGTTCGCGCCACCTGCCAGATCGAAGCAGATGAAGGGAATGCGCCCCGCGCCGCCCTGGATGTTGCAGCCGAGCGGACCCTTCAGGTCCTTCATGTGCTGCGACAGCTCGGCGCGCGCCAGCGGCGACTTCGCCAGCAGCGCCAGCAAGCTGCCCGCGGCAACCACCGCCGGCCCGGTCAGCAGGCCGCTCGCGATGAAGTCGCGGCGCGTGACCGGACGCCGATGATCTGCGTGCAGGATGGGCTCGTTCAGGCCGTGTGCGCGCGGAAGTTTTTTGCGAATGAGCATGACGTGAGACTCCCTCGAACCCTTACTGCACCGTCGTCGCGGCACTGCCGAGCGCGGCGGCGCAAGCGGCCTTCATCGCGGTCGCGGCGCTCGCGCCGCTCAACCCATCGAACATCGTCGTGAGCGAGCTCGCGACGAACGTGCTGTCCGGCTGCGTAGACGTGCTGCCGATGATCTTCGCCTGCACGGAGTTGATGATGGCTGTACGCACGGACGCATCGGCGCTGCTCGCGTTCGGATCGACGCTGCCGTAGAACTGCGTGCGCAGAGTGTTGTCGTTCACCATCGCGTTGCAGTAGGCGATCGCGAGCTGCGCGATGCCCGTCTGCTGCGAGGCGAGGAACGCATCGATCGACTCCACCGTGGGCAGCTGCTGCTTCACGTTGGCATACGTCGCAGCGACGCTCGTCGTGTTCGGCGACACGCCGGTCAAGCGCGCGTAGGTCGCGTTGAGCTCATCGAACGTGCGCATGCCCCAGCGCGCCGGCGGCGGATCCGGGTCGACGACCGGCGCCGTCGACACCTGGCCGTCCGGATCCGGGTGCGGATGCGAGTTGCCGCCGATCTGCTCGAACGAGAGGAAGAACTCGTCGCTGAGCGGACCCTTCTCGAGACCGATGACCGCGCCGACGTTCGAGAGCAGCTGGCCCGTCGCCTTGTCGTAGTTGGCGCCGCCGACGGTGGTGTCGAGCGTGGCGTAGGTCTGGCCGACCTTCGCCTCCGCGCCGTTCACTCCGATGCGCATGCCCTTGAGCGGGAACGTGCCGGGATCCGCGGTCGGATCGAGGCTGATGAACGTGGGCTTGTTGAAAAGATAGGCGTAGCTGTCGAGCTGGCTCGCCTCGAACATGACGTAAGCCTTCGGCACCGGCACGAGATGGCTCACGCTGAAGAGCAGGAAGTAGCGCTCGCCCACGCCCGCCGCGAAGTTCTGCTGGATCTGCTCGAGCGTCAGTGCGCGGTTGTGAATGGCGACGAGCTTCAGCAGGCCCTTCCACTGCCGCATCGAGGTGGTCTCGTTGCCAAACAGCAGCGCGAAGCTGTCGTCCCAATCGGCGAGCGAGCCGCCGCTGCCCTTCGGGTCCGGATCACCCGTGTCCACGCCGTTCACGTAGAGATGGCGGCCCTTCACCGGATCGTAGGTGAGCACGACATGCTGCAGCGAGGCCTGCGCGTCGCGATCCGCATCCTTCGTCAGGAACGCCGGCATGCCGTTCGCGTCCGTGTTACTCGCGCGGACCATCGCCTGATACTGGTAAGCGCGCTGCGCCAGCGTGAAGTTGCGCGCGTCGTTGCCACCCGAGTAGGTGATCGCGTACGCGTCCTCCTGGACCACGTCCGCCGGCGCCATCCAGGCTTCCACCGTGAATTCGCCGGTGGCCTTGATCATGTCGGCGAGCTTCTTGCTCGCGGCCGTGGAGCCCTTCGCCTTCTGCCCGGCCTTGATGTTGATGCCCCAACCGCCGACCCACATGTCGGGCGAGGTGAGATCGAGGTTCAACGCCGGCTCGACACCGCTCGTGTCGTAGGCGACGGTGCCCGTGCCGGTCTTGAACTCATAGAGCGCGATGACGTTGTTGTCGAAGCGATTGCCGCCCGCGGCCACCGTGCCGTCGTACAGCGTCAGCGCCTTCGAGATCACGAGGTTCGGATCGACGTTCGAGACCGGGATGCTGTTCGCGAACGCCTGGATGGCGTTCTGCATCACCGTGGCGCTCGCCGCGCAATCCGTGCCGCCGCCGTTCGGCGCCCAGCAGTTGTGGAACTCGTCGCGCAGACGCACGACGAAGCGCGAGTTCTGCGGCAGGTCGAGATTGATCTTCGCTTTCGCGGCTGCGTACGCCTCGTCGACGTCGTTGCTCGCGAAGAACGGCGAGATCGGGTTGCCGGCCGTCGAGGAGTGGCAGCGAACGCAGTTGCCCTTGTTCGCATCGTGCAGCACCGGATAGACGGTGCTCGCGAAGCTCGCCGAGCTCTCGGGGAAGGTCTTGCTCGCACCGACTTCCTTGATCGACGGCTCCTGCAGCTCGATCTGCTTACCGCCGGTCGCGGATGCGCCGGCCCAGTTGCGAATCCAGACGGTCAGCGTATCGGCGCACGCGGAGGCCGAGGCGAGCCAGCAGTTGTGACCGCCGCCCACCTTCTGGACCATGCGCGACTGATCGGGCTGCGAGAGGTTCACGACCGTGTTCGCGGCGGTGTACGCCGCGTTGATGTCGTCGTTGCGCGCGAACTGCGGCGTCTGGCCGCCCGCGTTGTGACAGCCCCCGCAGCGATTGCTGTCCTTGATGTTCTGCCAGAGATTCAGCTTGAAGGCCTGCACGTCCGCGTTCTGCGCGGGCGGGCCGTTGTAGTCGGCGACCGGAGGCGCCGAGGTGACGGGGTTCTGTACCGTGCTCGGCCCGCCGCCGGAGCAAGCGGCGAGCGCAGCCGTCACCAAGAATGCACAGATGAGGCGGAGGCCGGTCATCGTCTTCTCCCTTGTCATGTGCCTTCCCCTCACTTGCAGCTGGCAGCGGTCTCGGCGAACACGCGCCGCAGGTTGTAGCCGCCGCTCTTGAAATCGCTCGCGATCGTCTTGACGGTCGCGCGATCCGCGTTGCTCTCCGGCGCACGGAAGCACACGGTCTTGAACACTTTCTGCACCTGGCACTCGGCGAACGCGTCGCTGTTGGCGAGCTCATCGCCGAGCGACTTCGCGCCGTTGCCCGAGCCGGGCATACCAGGCTTCCAGCCGAGCACGGTGTTCTGGCCGTGGCGCCAGCGGTTCTCCCAGCTGTCGTCCGGTGTGACGAAGCCCGGCTTGAAGTTGTCGGAGTTGATGAAGTACTTCGCCTGGACCACGCCGGGCGTGTAGACCATCTTGCCGGCCGTCGCGTCCATGCCGTCGTAGTTGTAGTACGCGAAGGCCTGCGCCATCGGGTCCATGCCGCTGTGGCAGCCGATGCAGTTGTTGAGGAAGAGCCGGCTGTCGCCGCCCGGCGAGCGGCTCACGTCCTGCCGGATGCGATCCGGCGGGCGCGTCGTGTCGTGCACGGTCTCGAGGTCGTGGCACAGGTGGTTCAGCATCGTGAAGCGGAACATCGCGCGGTTCGTGCCGGCGATGAAGAACGCGGCGGAGGCGGCGCGCGTCGTGATCACGCCGGCGGTGGCCGCGGCCGGCGTGCCGTACACGGCCGACTGCTGCGTCTCGACGAGCTTCGCTTTCAGATCGACGTTCTTCGCCTCGGCCTGCTCGTAGTGATCGTTGTTGTTGTTCGACACCGGGGGCAGCGTCGAATCGTTCACCGTGTACAGGATGTCGGCCGACAGCACCGTGTTGAACGGCTTGTTGTCGCGGACCATGCCGATGATGGTCGCCGTGTAGTCGTTCAGGGGCGCGAACACGGTCTGGTCGCGATTGGTCCACGGCGTCACGAGATTCTTCAGCGTGACGTTGTAGAAGGCCGGATCGTCGGTGGCCATGAGGGCAGCGCCGACCGCATCGCTCGGGATCTTCGCTTCCATCGCGTCGAGCGTCGTTTCATCGGGCGGGACGCCGGCGATCGCGTCGTACATGCGCTTCGCCAGCGCGCGCTCGCTGGGGCCGGCCGCGGCGATCTGCGCGACGAACGCGAGCGCGATACCGAGCGCGACGGCGCACGAGACCTGCGAATTCTGCTGCTTCATGTTCAACCACTCCCACCGAATGCCGGCGCACTATACCCACGCGAAGCGGCGATCCTTTTGTCTCAAGCTGCGTACGTCGCCAACCGCCGACATGCCTTTGCCATAGCGCGTGCGGGTAACCTTCCCGCCGCGAAATGGGAGCGGAATCACGGCGTCGAGGAGACCGTCCGCCTTACCTGTGCGCCCAAGCGACGGAGGCGAGAAAACCGCGAACCCGTTGCAGCCGGCGTGATGCCCTCGGCAGATTGCCGAAGCCGCTTGCGCGATGGTTTGATTACGTCATATGCACGGTCCGCTGCGCTTGCGCCGCGTGTGCTTGGGAGTGTCTTGAAATGAAGGTCGAGCGCGGATTCGTGAGCTGGTTCACGCGCGGCGGGATCGCCGTCGCGCTCGCGGGCGCACTCATCGGGTGCAGCGGCGGCGGCAGCGTCAACGTCGGGAGCGGGCAGACGCCCGACCCCGCGACCGTCGACTTCCCGATCTTCTATGTGAAGCGCACCATCCCGCAGGCCACCGACGACCTGCGCCAGCTGCGGGACGCCCTCCCCAAGGCCGACCTCTACAAGCGCGACCGCGCGGCCCCGAGCGCCATCGAGACGAACATCACCGCGCGGCTTGCGACCAAGGATACGGACGTCTTCGACGTCAAGGACGTGGATGTTTCGCTAGACGGCAAGAAGGTCGTCTTCGCGCTCCGCGGCCCGCTGCGGATGAACCAGGACGAGAAGGACCCGCCGACCTGGCAGATCTGGGAATACACCATCGCGAGCGACGACCTGCATCGCGTCATCAAGTCCGACGTGACGGCGAACGAGGCGAATGACGTCTCCCCGCATTACCTGCCGGACGGCCGCATCGTGTTCTCCTCGACGCGCCAGCGTTCGTCCAAGGCCATTCTGCTCGACGAGAACAAGCCGCAGTTCGAGGCGCAGACCGACGATCGCAGCGAATCCGCATTCGTGCTGCACGTCATGCAACCCGACGGCACCGACATCAAGCAGATCTCCTTCAACCAGAGCAGCGACCGCGACGCGACCGTCCTCTCGAGCGGGCGCATCGCGTGGAGCCGCTGGGACCACGCGCCCGGCAACGACGGCATTCATTTATATACGTCCAACCCGGACGGCACGGACCTGCAGCTCCTCTACGGCGCCAATAGTCACAACACCGGCACGCCGCAGGCGAACGGCCAGCCGAGCATCATCCAGTTCGTGCACCCGCGCGAGATGATGGACGGGCGCATCCTGACGATCGTCCGCCCGTACACCAACGTCGATTTCGGCGGCGATCTCGTGATCATCGATACCAAGACGTACGTCGAGAACACGCAACCGGTGCTCGCGAGCGCCGGCATGAGCGGCCCGGCGCAGACGCGCGCGACCACGAACGACGTCCGCACCATCCCCGGCCCCTCGCCCGGCGGCCGCTTCAACTCGGCGTATCCTTTGTGGGACGGCACGGGCCGCATCCTCACGAGCTGGACGCAGTGCCGCCTGCTCGACGACGCGACGGCCACCATCGTCCCGTGCACCGATTCGCGCCTCTCGGACCCCAACGCCAAGGTCGGCCCGCCGATCTACAGCGTGTGGATGTTCGATCCGAACCAGAACACGTTCCTGCCGATCATGACGCCGACCGAGGACGTCATGATCACGGACGTCGTCGCGGCCCAGCCGCGCGCGACGCTGCCGCCCGTGATCCTCGACAAGACGGCGCCCGGCGATCTCGACGCGGACTTCGTGAGCCAGTCGGTCGGCGTGCTCGACATCAAGAGCGTCTACGACTTCGACGGCGTCGACACCGCGACCCCGAACCTCGCGACGGTTGCGAACCCGCAGCTGCGCACGGCCGATCAGCGCCCCGCGCGCTTCCTGCGCATCGAGAAGGCGGTGTCGCAGCCCGACCGTGACGTCCGCGACATCGACAACGCGGCGTTCGGCGTCACCGGCTACATGCGGGAAATCCTCGGCTACGCGCCCATCGAGCCGGACGGCTCGGTCAAGGTGAAAGTGCCGGCGAACGTGGCGTTCCAGATCAGCGTGCTGGACGCGAACGGCCGGCGCATCTCGCCCTCCCACAACAACTGGCTGCAAGTGCGGCCAGGCGAGGTGCTGACGTGCAACGGTTGCCATCAGCCCGCGACGGCGCAGAACCCGCGTTCGCACGGGCGCAAGGACCTGTTCAATGCGGTGAACAAGGGCGCCTCGTCCGACGGCCAGGCGTTCCCCGGCGCCAATCCCGCGCTCTCGCCCAGCATGGGCGAAACGATGGCGGAGACGCGTGCCCGCCTGAGCTGCGCGAACGACACGCCGCGGTGCTTCGCGATGAATCTGAGCGTGCACCTGCTCTTCACCGACGAATGGAGCAACCCGCCGGGTCGCGACGCGCCGATCAGCCTGCGCTACGACGATCCCTCGATCCCGGCGAGCCCCGCGGTGCCGGCGACGTGCGTCACCACCTGGAGCGCGACGTGCCGGATCATCATCAACTACGTCCAGCACATCCAGCCGCTGTGGGACAAGGATCGCACCGTCGATGCGGACAACGACGGCATGCCGGATCTCGATCCGGTCACGAACCTGCCCATCAATCACAAGTGCACGATCTGTCACGGGCCGGTCGATGCGGCCGGCGCCGCGCAGGTCCCCGCGGGCCAGCTCGATCTCACGAATGTCGCTTCCGACGAACAGCCCCTGCAGTTGCGCTCGTATCGCGAACTCTTTTTCAGTGATAATGAGCAGGAGTTGGTCGGGGGCGCGCTGCAGGACCGGTTGGTTCCCGGTCCGCCGGACGAGAACGGCAATCCGACTCAGGTGACGGTGGCTGTGGGGCCCTACCTGAACGCGGGCAGCGCGCGAGGCGGGCTCTCGAATGCGTTCTTGAGTCGGTTCGCCGCAGGGGCGGCGTCGACGCATGCAGGCTGGATGAGCCCGGCCGAGCTGCGCTTGCTATCAGAGTGGCTGGATATTGGGGCACAGTACTTCAACAATCCGTTCGACCCGGCTGTGCCGCTCAATTGATGGGAGCGTCTTGCAACGCTTCAGGCCCGCCAGTCTCCTCCTCCTGCTACTTCCTCTGCTTGCCGCACCCATGGTGTGCGGCGCGAGGGAGTATTTGCAGGTCTTCGTCACGGAGCCGTATCTCGAGCTGCGAACCGGCCCGGGCCGCGGCTATCCGGTCACGCAGGTGGTGCCGCGCGAGGAGAGTGTCGAGATCCTCAAGCGCCGCACCGACTACTTCAAAGTGCGCACCGAGCGCGGCATCGAAGGCTGGGCCTCGCAGCAGGACATGCAGAAGGTCGTCCTCGCCGACGGCACGCCGTTCACCTTCCCGCTCGGGGATCGCGCCGGGTTCACCTCGCACCGGATCGAGGGCGGCATTTTCGCCGGCGATTACAGCGGCGCGACGCTCATCTCCGGCTACGGCTCGTTCTCCTTCAACTCGCAGCTCGCCGTGGAGCTCTCCGTCGGCCAGTTCCTCGGCAATGCCTCGAATGGAACGGTGGCGGACCTCGGTCTAACGCATGTCTTCGTGCCCGAGTGGCGGCTGTCGCCGTTCGTCATGCTCGGCACGGGTCTCGTGCACATCGAGCCCAAAGCGACGCTCGTGTTGCCGTCGGACCGCACCGATCAAACGGCGTACGTCGGCGGCGGCGTGCGCTTCTATCTCACCCGCCGCTTCTTCGTGCGTGGGGAGTACAAGCAGCACATCGTGTTCACGAGCCGCAACGACAACGACAAGGTGGACGAATGGAAACTGGGCTTCGCATTCTTTTTCTGAGCGCGCTGGCCGCGCTCTCCGGATGCCAGTCGTTCCGCAACTGGACCGAGCAGCGGCAGGAGCGGCGCGAAGAGCGCCAGGAGGAATCGCGCGAGCAGGCCGCGCAGGCCGCGAGCGAGGAGACCGAACAGGCCCCGCCGCGCGTCATCGAGCCCGAGGTCGAACGGCGCAAGGTGACCGTGCCGAAGATCGACAGCGAGAACGTCGAGCTCGGCGGGGTGTTCGGCGCGCTCTCGATCGAGGATTTCGGCACCAACGCCGTGTATGGCGTCACGGCGGCCTATCACGTGACGGAAGACTTCTTTTTCCAGGCGGAAGCGGGCCGCTCCGAGGCCGGGAAAACCAGCTTCGAGACGCTCGGCGGCAACGTCCAGCTCCTTGTAGGCGATGAGAGGCGCTTCAAGTATTACAACCTCGCCCTCGGCTATAACTTCCTGCCTGGCGAGGTCTTTCTCGGTCGCGGCCGCGCCATGACGAGTAGCTTCTATCTGCTGGGCGGAATCGGCAGCGTCGATTTCGCCGGCGACCAGAAGTTCGCGGTGAGTTTCGGCGCAGGCTTCCGCGTGCTGCCGACGGACTGGCTGGCGATCCACATCCGCATGCAGGATCGCGTGTTCGACTCGGACCTCCTGGGCGAGAGCAAGCTCACCAACAACTTGGAAGCGAACATCGGTCTGACCGTCTTCTTCTGAGAGGAAGTCCGCACATGAAGTCGTCTTTCGCACGCATCGCCGTCCGTACCGCCGCCCTGCTGGCCGTGACGTTGCCGGCATTCGCCCTCTCGACGAGCGCCCCCGCGCCGCAGTTCTCGCTCACGGCGCGCGGCGGCAAGACGGTGAATCTCGCGCAGTTCAAGGGCCAGGTCGTGATGATCAATTTCTGGGCCACCTGGTGCGGGCCGTGCCGCCAGGAGATGCCGCTGCTCGAGAGCATCTACAAGAAGTACCACAAGATGGGCTTCACGCTGCTCGGCGTGAACGTCGAACCGGACGCGAAGCCGGCGGAGGAGTACCTGAAGGCGATCCCTGTCAGCTTTCCGATACTGTTCGACACCAAGAGCGAAGTGAGCAAGATGTACGAGGTGTCCGGCATGCCGAGCACCATCATTGTGGATCGGAAGGGCAACGTTCGCGTCATCCACCACGGCTACAAGCCGGGGGACGAGAACGAGTATCAGGACAGCATCCGTAAGCTGGTGCGCGAGTAACGCGCCCGCGGGGAGGTGGGGAGCATGCGAGTCATCCGAATTCTGCTGGCGCTCACGACACTCGTCGGGGCCACCGCATGCAGCCCCATCCAGCCGTGGGTGAAGCCGTTCGAGCGCGAGCATCTGGCGGACCCCATCATGGCGTTCGACCGCAACCCGGTGTCCTCGGCCTATCTCGATCACGTGTTCGAGGCCCGTGAGGGCGCACGTGGGGCGAGCGGCAGCGCCGGCGGCGGTTGCGGCTGTAACTGATGGGCGCGATGCGAGCGTTGCGGCAGGCATACGGGCCGGCGACGGCGCGGCTGGCGCGCGCACTCCGGCGGGCTGGCACGGCCGGCCCGGCGGCCCTGCCCTTCCGCACCGTCGCGCGCACGGCGATCGTCGCGCTGGTCCTCGTTGCGCTGAATTCGACCGTGCCGGCGGGCGTGCTGCCCGAGGATCGCGCCGACATCCTGTATCACCGCTATCAGGGCGGCGGCATCACGATCGACGGCCCCTCGGTGCTCATCCGCAAGAAGATCGGCGAGAGCTTCTCCGTCTCCGCCAATTACTACGTGGACATGGTGTCGTCCGCGTCCATCGACGTGAAGCTCTCGGCGAGCAAGTACAAGGAAGAGCGCAAGCAGAAGAGCGTCAGCGTCGACTATCTGCACAACAAGTCGACGTACAGCGTCGCCGTCATCGACAGCAAGGAATCCGACTACGTCGCCGACACGGCGGTATTCTCTTTGAGCCAGGACATGTTCGGCGACCTCACCACGGTGTCGCTGAGCTACAAGCGCGGCTGGAACGACGTGTTCCGCAACGTGAAGCTCGCCGACGGCTCGAAGGTGCGCGACCCGACGTTCGCCGACAACGCCGACAGCCGCGGCTACTCGGTCGGGCTGAGCCAGATCCTGACGCGCAATCTGATCCTCGGCCTGAATTACGAGGTCATCACCGACGAGGGCTTCCTCAACAGCCCCTATCGCTCGGTGCGCTACGTCGACCCCGGCTCGCCCAAAGGCTTCAGTCTCGAGAAGGAAATCTACCCGCGCACGCACACGAGCAACGCGGCCTCGGTGCGACTCAAGTACTACCTGCCGTACCGCGCGGCGCTCGACGGCCAGGGGCGCATCTACACGGATACCTGGGGCGTCGATGCGTGGAACGTCGATTTCACCTACACGCAGCCCGTGTGGAAGCGCTGGATCCTGGACGGGCACCTGCGCTACTACAAGCAGACCGCCGCCGACTTCTATTCCGACCTGTTCCCACGCGCGCAGAGCCAGAACTTCCTGGCGCGCGACAAGGAGCTCGCCACTTACGACGCGATCACGTTCGGCGCGCAGGCGACCTACGACTTCCAGATTCCGCGCGTCCGCTGGATCCAGAAGAGCTCCGTGAGTGCCCGTCTCGAGCACATGATCATCCGCTATGACGATTTCCGGGACGCGACGGTCACCGACCCCGCGAACGGCATCCTGGCGGGCGCGGAGCCCCTGTACAAGCTGAACGCGAACATCTTCCAGCTGTTCCTGTCCATCTATTTTTGATCGTAATTTCAGGTCGCAAGCCCGCGTGAGTTAAGCTTGCGACCGCCTGTGCTGACAGCAGGCGACACGAATAGGGGATACGCATGCGCAATCGCGTCGCGCTTTCCGCGTTGCTGACGGGACTCGCGTTCTTTTTCACCGCCTCTTACGCCCACGCACAAGCTCGCGAGGAGGGGCGTCTCCTGATGGCGACCCAGGTGCTGGAGGAAATCCGCTCCTCGCGTGACCAATTCATTCCGGACCGGCTGCTCGATCGCGCGTACGGCATCGTGGTGGTGCCGAGCGTGACGAAAGTGGCGTTCATCGCCGGCGGCCGCTGGGGCAAGGGCGCCATGGTCGTGCGCGACAAGAACGGCAATTTCACGAGCCCCGTCTTCATCAACCTCGCCGGCGCGAGCATCGGCTGGCAATGGGGCGGGCAATCGACGGACATCGTCCTCGTGTTCACCACTCGCAAGGGCATCGAGGGCATCACGGGAGGCAAGCTCACGCTGGGCGCGGATGCGTCCGTCGCGGCAGGCCCGGTCGGACGCTCCGCGTCCGCTGCGACCGATCAGAACTTCGCGGCCGAGGTGTACTCGTACTCGCGCTCGCGCGGCCTGTTCGCCGGGATCGCCCTCGACGGCACCTCGATCAGCGTGGACAGCAAGGCCAACGCGGCCTACTACCGCAAGCCCGGCGTCATGGCTTCGGACATCCTGAATGGCACCGTCACGACGACGGACGACACGGCGCGCCGCTTCCTGGCCGCGGTGGCCACCAGCACGTCGCCCATGCCCGCGGCGGGCAGCAGCACGACACCGCCCGCGTCCGCGTCGACCTCCACGTCGTCGCCGAGCGGCACGGCGGTGAGCGAAGCGCCTGCGGGCGGCCCGCATGCGCCGGCCTCCACGGAAGCACGCACCTTCCCGATGGAAGACCCGAAGCCGGGCGCCGAGCCGAAGTGAGCGCGCGCTAGAGGCGATTCAAGACCAGCAATCGTTGGCGCGCGTGCGGCTCGTTGAGCTGTACACCCAGACCGGCCACACGCGCGCTCTCGACGATCTCATCGACGGTCAGGCGCAGCTTCGGATACGTGCTGCGCATCGATCGCCACGTACCTCCCACCCACTCGTGCACGACGTCCGTCACCCACACGCGATCGGGCCAGAAGTGCAGCACGCACTCCATGATCCGGTCGCGCTCGCTGCGCGTCGTGAACACGCTGTTCTGCGGTGACATGTCCGCCGGGGGCTCGCGAAACTGCAGGACGAGCTTGCCGCCGGTCGTGAGCAGATTCGCGCACTGGGCGATCAGCCGATCCACGTCCTGATGTGTGGCGAGATGGCTGAGCGTATCGCCAACGCACAGGATCACGGCGAACGGCGAGTATCGGCTGTACGCGCGCTCATCGAGCAGATCGGCCTGTAGCGGCGTGACGCCGAAGCCCGCGCAGGACTCGCTCAGCTCCTTCAGCATGGCGGCGCTGCTATCGACGGCGATCACCTCGAACCCGCGCTCGGCGAGTGCCCGCGCGTGATACCCGCCGCCTGCGCCGAGATCGAGCGCGATGTCCCGCTCGTTCGCCGTGACGCCGGTCGCGTCGAGCAGCGCCCGCGCGTTGCTCTGGCAGGCTGCAGCGCCGCCCATCATCCAGGTGTATCGCTCGGCGAGCAGCGCGTCGTAGTGCGCGGCGACGGTCTGTCCTGAGTCAGTCACGGGTCTGCCTCGACTGGGGTATTTGCGGCGGGGGACGTGCTCGACATGATTCCGCAAATGACCGCTTCTCGCCAGTCGCTGGCAGTGGTGCTCGCGGCCGCCGCCATCCTCCTCATCACGACGGGCACGCGTCAGGTGACGGGGCTCTTCGTGCTGCCCATCATCTCGACGACGAGCGTCAGCATCACCGCGATCAGCTTCGCGCTCGCCGTCGGCCAGTTCATGTGGGGTGCTGCGCAGCCTCTCTTCGGTGCGCTGGCGGACCACTACGGCGCGTTTCGTGTGCTGGTCGTCGGCGCGCTGCTCCTTGCGTTGGGGCTCGCGCTCACGACGTACGCGACCTCGCAGACGGGCCTGTTGCTCACGCTCGGCGTGCTGAGCGCGGCCGGCGCGGGCGCGGGCAGCTTTTCGATCCTGATCGGCGGCACGGCGCGCGCGCTGAATCCGAAGCAGCGGTCGCTTGCGGCAGGCGTGATCAACGCGGGCGGATCGCTCGGGCAATTCGTCTTCGCGCCGATCACGCAGGCAATCATCGCGGCGGCGAGCTGGGGAACGGCCATGTTCACGCTGGCCGCGAGCGCCCTACTCACGATTCCTCTCGCGTTGCCGCTGCGTGCGCGCGCTACGGCCCCGGCGAGCACGGCCGCGGCCGGCGTTGGTCCCGCGCATGCGGCGATCACGTTGCGCGAGCAATTGCGCATTGCGCTGCGTGATCCGAGCTTTCTCTTCTTGAACATCGGCTTCTTCACGTGCGGCTTTCACGTTGCGTTTCTCGTGACGCACTTTCCCGGCGAGATCCAGAACTGCGGGTTGACTGCGGGCGTCGCGGCGACGTCGCTGGCGCTGATCGGCTTGTTCAATGTCGGCGGCAGTCTTGCGGCGGGCTATCTCGGCCAGCGCATGCGGATGAAGTCGTTGCTCGCGGGGATCTATGGGACCCGCGCGGCGCTGATCCTGATCTACCTGTTGATGCCGAAGACGGCGCTGAACGTCTACCTCTTCGCCGCCGGACTCGGCCTCACCTGGCTCGCCACCGTGCCGCCGACCTCCGGCATCGTCGGCAAGCTGTTCGGCGTGCGATATCTCGGAACCCTGTTCGGACTTACGCTGGTCTCCCATCAGACGGGCGCGTTTCTCGGCGCCTGGCTCGGCGGCATCGCGATGGCGCGGCTCGGGTCGTATCAGTGGGTGTGGTATGCGGACATGGCACTGGCGCTCGCCGCCGCCGTTGCGAATCTGCCGATTCGGGAGGAGAAGCCGCTACCGCGCGGGGCCGTAGCGGCGTGAGGGGGGGGCTTCTGTGTGCGTGCAGTTGCGGGCTCGGTGCGTGCAGTTGCGGGCCCGTGCGCAGTCGCGAGCGGTGGGTTCGGCGGCGCGCGCTGCCGCCGACAGAGTTTCGCCGGCTCGGATTCTGAGACGCCCCATGGGGCTTGGGCTCGGAATGGTTTGGCGAGGAATTAAAGAAGAAGGGCGGGCAAGCGTCAGGGGCGCGTGCCGGAGGGGCGCGGATGCAGGCCGAGCCAAGCCACGGCGCCAAGCGACAACGTCACGTTCCACAGCCTCACGTTCCCGCGGGAACGCGGTGCAAGTGCGGGCACGCGCTGACGTACGGCAAACCCGGTCGTGAGCGCGGAAAGGCCAGCCTCGCGTGCCGCAAGTGCGTCTGTGCGTATGCGAGTGCTGAGCACACAGACGTTCCCGTTTGAAACGCACGCCCTCGCCGAGCGACAAGCTGACGTGCGGCAGGCGCATCAGCATGAGTACCGAACACTACCCGACGTTTCCGCTGAAACGCTCTCCTGAGGTCACCCCGACAAGTTGACGCCCCGCAAGCGCGTATTCATCAGCGTCGACCAACCTGACGTTCCCGCTGAAACGTGCTCCTGTGCCAGGCGACTAGCTGATGTTCTGCAGGCGCGTGCGCACGAGTGCTGGAGCACTCCTCCACGTTCCCGCTGAAACGCGCCACCCGACGAGTTGGCCCCGCCAGCGCGTATGCATCAGCGTCGACTACCCTGGCGTTCCCGCTGAAACGCGCTTCGCTGCCGAGCCGAGCGATAGGCTGACTTGGGCAGGCGCGTGCACGTTAGTGCTGCACACACATCACGTTCCCGTGGGAACGCGCGTCCGCATGAGCGCTGAGGCACTACTGGACGTTCCCGCGGAAACGCCGTCGAGCTCACTGACCGTTACGCGCTCGCACGGACGCAGCATCCGCAAGGGCATTCCGCACGCAAAGTGCAGAGCCCTGAGGCCCGGCATTTTTGCCACTTTCGGGCAATTATTCGTGTGTCGAGCGCGCGAGCGCATCGCTACGATGTCATCCATCGTTCTCGCTCACGGAAGTCACCGCCATGGACCGGATTTCTCTTCCTGCATCATCTACATCCGCATCTGCACCCGCGCCCACACCGAGCCGGCCTCGTCCGCTCACCGAGCTCGCCGCAGAGATCACCGAGCTCGCCGGCCACCTGAACGCCGCCACCCATCGCTGGCTCAAGCTCATCGCCGAGTTCGATCGCCGCAACGGCTGGTCCGATGGCGCCTGCCACTCCTGCGCCCACTGGCTCAACTTCCAGTGCGGCATCGCCCTCGGCGCCGCCCGCGAGAAGGTGCGCGTCGCCCGTGCACTGGAAAATTTGCCGAACATCGCCGCCGCCATGGCCCGCGGCGAGCTCAGCTACTCCAAAGCCCGCGCGCTCACCCGCATCGCCAGCGCCGAGACCGAGGAGTACCTGCTCAACATCGCCCTGCACGGCACGGCTCATCACGTCGAGCGCGTCGTGCGCTACTTTCGCCGCGCCAAGGAAGCCGAGGAGCTCTCCCGCGAGGCGCAACAGCAGGCCACCCGCAGCGTCAGCTACTTCTGGGACGATGACGGCTCGCTGCTGCTGAAGGCGCGACTGCCTGCCGAGATCGGCGCCCTCCTCGTCAAAGCGCTCGATGCCGCGACCGAGGAGATTTCCACTCCGCCCGTTCCCCAAGGGACCTCTCTCGCAAGCGCACCCCTGCCCGCGGACGAGCGCCCAAGCTTCGCCGCACGGCGGGCCGATGCGCTCGGGGTGCTCGCGGAGTCCTTCATCAAGCACGGCGGCGCACCGCTCAGCGGCGGGGAGCGCCACCAGATCGTGGTGCACGTGGATGCGCAGACGCTGCGCGAGGGCATTGCCGGCCAATGCGAAGTCGATGCGGGACCGAGCGTTCCCGCGGAAACGGCGCGACGGCTCGCCTGCGACTGCAGTGCGGTGCTGATCCTGGAGAACGAGAAGGGCGAGCCCCTGAACGTCGGTCGCAAGACCCGCCGCATCCCGCCGGCACTGCGCCGAGCGCTCCACGCCCGCGATCGCGGCTGCCGCTTTCCCGGCTGCACGCATACCCGCTACGTCGATGCGCATCACGTGCAGCACTGGGCGCAGGGGGGTGAAACCAAGCCCTCGAACCTTGTGACCCTCTGCCGCTTCCATCACCGCAAGGTGCACGAGGGCGGCATCGTCGTGCAGGCGCTCGAGGATGGGGCGTTCCGGTTCGTTCGGCCCGATGGGCGGGTGTTCGAGAGCGTCGCGCCACGGCAGCAGGGCGAGTGGACGCAGTTGCTCAGTCAGCACGCGGAAAGCGACATCCGCATCGACAAGACGACTGCGACCACCCGCTGGCGCGGGGAGCACATGGATTACAGTCTCGCCGTCGAGAGCCTGCTCGCGAAGTGGCGCCGAGCGCAGGACGTTCCCGCGGGAACG
>DASTRY010000083.1:0-6074 GCA_035760965.1 Steroidobacteraceae bacterium
ACGGCGAATCCAGTCGGCAGCGGCGTCCTGCAGTCGCGCATTTCGCGCTTCACGATGTCGGGCGGCGTCATCGATCCGGCGAGCGAGTCGATTCTGCTCACCATCGCGCAGCCGTTCACGAACCACAACGGCGGCAACATCGTGTTCGGGCCCGACGGCTACCTGTACGCGGGCTTTGGCGATGGCGGCAGCGGCGGCGATCCGAACAACAACGCGCAGAACCGCTCGACGCTGCTCGGCAAGCTGCTGCGCATCGACGTCCGCGGCGACGGCGCCTACACGATCCCGCCGGACAATCCGTACGTCGGTGCCGGCACGGCGCGCTGCGAGACCGGCACCTCGGGCAGCAGCGCGATGTGCCAGGAAATCTACGCGTACGGCTTCCGCAATCCTTGGCGCTTCAGCTTCGACGCCGGCGCGCCGACGGATCTCTGGCTCGCGGATGTGGGGCAGAATGCGTGGGAAGAGGTCGATCGCGTCCAGCGCGGCGGCAACTACGGCTGGCGCTTCCGCGAAGGCGCGCACTGCTTCAACCCGAGCACGAATTGCCCGACCACCGCGAATGGCGCGCCGCTCATCGATCCGGTGGCGGAGTACGGGCACGATCTCGGGAGCTCCGTCACGGGCGGCTACGTGTATCGCGGCTCGGCGATTCCGGGACTGGTCGGGCGCTACGTGTTCGGCGACTTCGGCTCGGGCCGCATCTTCACGCTGATCCCGAATTCCGGCGGGACTCTGGATCGCGTGCAGCTGCTGCAGACCTCACTCTCGATCAGCACCTTCGCGCAGGCGAGCGACGGCGAGCTGTACGTCGTGGACTATGCCGGCAAGCTCTTCAAGCTCGTGCCGGCGTCCGCTTCGGGCCCGAGTCCGATCAAGACGCAGCTCTCGCAGACGGGATGTTTCAGCTCGACCAATCCGACGCAGCCCGTCGCCGGCCTCATTCCCTACGCGCCGAACGCCGCGTTCTGGTCGGACGGCGCGACGAAACAGCGCTGGATGGGCGTGCCCGATGGGCAGCGGATCACCGTCGATCCATCGACGGGCGATTTCGATTTTCCGAACGGCACGGTGCTCGTGAAGAATTTCTCGCTGAACGGGCAGCTCGTCGAAACGCGGCTCTTCATGCGGCATACGGATACCGGCAACTGGGGCGGGTACACGTATCGCTGGAACGACGCGCACACGGACGCGACGCTCGTCTCCGGCGGGCTCGTCGCGAACGTCGCGGGGCAAGACTGGATTTGGCCGAGCGAGGCGCAGTGCCTGCAGTGTCACACCGCCGCAGCGGGCGGGAGCCTCGGGCTCGAGGTGCAGCAGCTCAATTCGGACTTCGCGTACCCGACCGGGCGGACGGCCAATCAGCTCGACACGCTGGAAGCGATCGGCATGTTCACGTCATCGCCCGTGCGGTTGCCCGCGATGCCGAATCCGGCGGACGCCACGAAGCCGCTGGCCGATCGAGCGCGGGCGTATCTGCACACGAATTGCTCGAACTGCCATCGGCCCGGCGGCGGCACGCCGGTCACCTTGGACTTGCGCTACACCACGCCCATCGCCGACACCAACACGTGCAACGTGGACCCAGTGCAGGGCGATCTCGGCGTCGCCGGCGCGAAGGTGATCGCGCCGGGGGACGCCGCCCATTCGCTCCTCTACCTCCGCATGAATCGACGCGACTCGAATCAGATGCCGCCCATCGCGAGCAATCGCGTCGACACAGACGGCGCGATGCTCCTGCAGCAGTGGATCAGCGCGATGAACACCTCCTGCCAGTGAGGGCGCGCGCGGCCGCTGAGCGCCCACTTGCCTGATGCAGCTCGGCCCCTTCGAGCCCAAATGCTGCGAAAGCCGAAGCTGGCCGCCTTCAGGCCGCGATCTGTGGCGGAATCATTGCTGGCTCGGCGTCGTGTGTTGCTCATCCCTGCCGGCCACAGCTACTCTACAGTCCATGCGTACCTTCAAGTTTGTCGTCGAGAAGCACCCCGACGGTTACATCGCCTATCCGCTTGGGTTCAAGGGTGTCGTCGTGGGCCAGGGTGACTCCTACGAAGAAGCTCTGGCCGATGCGAAGTCCGCTGCGCGCTTCCATCTGGAAACGTTCGGAAGCGATGCCCTCGATGACGAAAGCGACGTCGAAGCGGCTTACGTGGCCGAGGCGGCCGTCGCATAAGCTATGAAATTTCCGGTCGACGCGCCGAAAGCCCGCGTCGTCCGGGCCCTCCGACTGCTCGGTTTCGAGATCGTCCGCGAGCGCGAGCATATTGCCATGCGCCGTGCAAATCCGGATGGATCCGCGACTCCTCTCACGCTCCCGAATCATCCGACACTCAAGAGCTCGACGCTGCGCGCGATCTGCACACAGGCACGCATTGCGCGCGAGGAATTTCTAAAGGCTTACGAGCGCTCGTGAGGCGCGCCGCCAGGACTGCCGATGGCGCCGACGACGGCCGCTCGAACATCGCTTGCCGCCGCCGGAACGGCCTGTAAGCTTTCAGCTTTTCCACGAAGGACTCACGCGAATGCCGAAGCTCACCGCCTTCAAGGCCTACGACGTCCGCGGCCGGATGCCCGACGAGCTGAACGAAGCGATGGCGCGCGACATCGGCCGGGCCTACGCGGCGTTCGTGAAGCCGAAGCAGGTGGCGGTGGGCTACGACATCCGCCTCTCGAGCCCGGCGCTCGCCACCGCGCTGAAAACCGGCCTCAAGGAAGGCGGCGCCGACGTGCTCGACATCGGCCTGTGGGGCACCGAGGCGGTGTACTACGCGACGTTCGCCGAGAAGCTCGACGGCGGCATCATGGTCACCGCGAGCCACAATCCGCCCGACTACAACGGCATGAAGTTCGTGCGCGAGGAGTCGCGCCCCATCAGCGGCGACACGGGCCTGAAGGACATGGCCGCGCTCATCGAGTCCGGCAAGCTGCCGCCGCCCGCCGCGAAGGCGGGCACCGAGCGCAAGCTCGACATCCGCCAGAGCTACATCGATCACCTGCTGAGCTACGTGGATCGCGCGAAGCTCCGCAAGCTCAAGGTGGTCGTGAACGCCGGCAACGGCGGCGCGGGTCTTGCCGTGGATTTACTCGAGCCGCATCTGCCGTTCGAGTTCGTGAAAGTGAATCACGCGCCCGACGGCACGTTCCCGAACGGCATCCCCAATCCCATGCTCGAGGAGAACCGCGCCGCGACCGCCGATGCCGTCCGCCGCAACGGGGCGGACGTCGGCCTCGCATGGGACGGCGACTACGACCGCTGCTTCTTCTTCGACGAGCAGGGCACGTTCATCGAGGGGTACTACCTCGTCGGCCTGCTCGCCGAGATGTTTCTGAAGCGTGAGCCGGGCGCGCGCATCGTGCACGACCCGCGGCTCACCTGGAACACCATCGACATCGTGACGAAGAACGGCGGACAGCCGGTGCTCTGCAAGTCCGGCCACGCTTTCATCAAGGCCAAGATGCGTGAGGTCGACGGGGCGTACGGTGGCGAGATGAGCGCGCACCACTACTTCCGCAAGTTCTCGTACTGTGACAGCGGAATGATCCCGTGGCTGCTAGTCCTGCAGGCACTCTGTGAGCGCGGGCAGACGCTCTCGCAGCTGGTCGGCGAGCGCATGCGGCTCTTCCCTGCGAGCGGCGAGATCAACCGCCACCTGAAGACGGATGCGAAATCGGTACTCGCCGCCGTACAGAAGGTGTACGAAAAAACTGCGCGGACCGTGGATTTCACGGACGGGTTATCGATGGAATTCGATGACTGGCGCTTCAATCTGCGCGGCTCGAACACCGAGCCGCTCGTGCGCTTGAATGTCGAGTCGCGCGGCGACGAAGTGCTCATGCGACGCAAGACCGAGGAGCTGCTTGCGCTGCTGGATGGCTGACCGTCGGGCACGCGCTTGCTTCGGGCACGACTGTTGCTCGCGCAGACCGTCGGAGTTGCCGGCCTGGGCGCAGCTAGGGGAGACAGGCGGCAGAAATCGCGCTTGATTGCCGCCGGCGCCCGCGTAGGGTCTCGAAATCGCCACGGGGCGATGTGTGAGGTGCACGGTGACGTTGGGGAAGCCGTTGCGGGTTCTGATCGCCGAAAATCATCCGGACTTGAGCGAGGCGGTGGCGCGGATCATCGACGCCGAGCCGGACATGCGCTGCGTCGGCCAGGTGCCGCGCGTGACCGACGTATCGCAGGCGGCCCGTGACGCCTCCGCGGATGCGCTCGTGCTCGATCTCTCGCTTCAGGGCGGCAGCAGCATGACCCTCATCGAGGAGCTGAGCTCCTCGATGCCCGGCCTGCGCATCGTGGTGTTCAGCGGGCTCGCGAACGCGGAGGAGGCGGCGCGCGAGACCAAGAAGCGCGGCGCCGCCGAGTTCGTTTCCAAGGGGAGCGACTTCAACGTGCTGCTCGCGGCGATCCGCCGCCCACCCGAGGCGAAGACCGCCTAACCCGACAAGACGGCGCCCGCGTGTCCCGCGCTGCGCATCCCTTGCCACTCATGGCTGCCCGCAGCAGCGCGGGCGTGGGTAACCGCTCTCGAGCGCGCGCGCCAGCGCTAGCATCCTGACGCGCGATGCACCGCGCATCCCGCGCAGCCGAATGTGGATCAGCTCTTCGCCCGACCTTCCATCCACCGCTTCAGGTGCGCGCTCGCCCGCTCGGCCGTCTTCCCGTCCCACCGATCCGGCCGCCGACCCTTGGGCCACTTGCCCTGAAGCGCCGACTGCACGGCACCGACCAGGTCGTCGGCTCGCAGCAGCCGATTCGTGCCCTCGGTCACGGTGATCGGCCGCTCCGTGTTCTCGCGCAACGTCGCGCACGGAATCCCGAGATAGGTCGTCTCTTCCTGCAGCCCACCCGAATCCGTCACCGCAATCGTGCACCTCGACACGAGGCTCATGAACTCGATGTAGCCGAGCGGCTCGGTCGCCACGATGCGGGGCGAGCCCGTGATGTCGCCGATGAGTCCGAATTCTTCGAGCCGCCGTCGCGTCCGCGGATGAATCGCGAACACGATGCGCAGATCACGCGACAGCTTCACGAGCGCCCCGGCGAGCTGCCCGAGCTTGTCCTTGTGATCGACGTTCGAGGGCCGGTGCAGCGTCACGACCGCATACGGCTCGCTGCCGAGCCCGAAGCGCGCACCGGTCTGGGCCGCTTCGATGCGTTCGCGAAGCATCTCGAACGAGTCGATCATGATGTTGCCGATGCATTCGATCTTCTCGGCCGGCACGCCTTCGGCGCGCAGGTTCGCGTCGGCATCAGGGGAGGGCGTCCACAGCAAGTCCGCGATGGCGTCCGTGACGAGGCGGTTGATCTCCTCGGGCATCGTGCGGTCGCGGCTGCGCAGACCGGCCTCCAGATGGACGACCGGGATGCACAGCTTCGCGCCGACCATGGCGCAGGCCGCCGTCGCGTTCACATCCCCGACGACGATGATGACGTCGGGCCGCTCGCGTATGCAGACCGCCTCGTACGCGATCATCGTGCGGCCCGTCTGCTCGGCGTGCGAGCCGCTGCCCACTTCGAGGTGATGCGCCGGCTCGGGCAGACGGAGGTCGCGGAAGAAGGCGTCCGACATGTTCGCGTCGTAGTGCTGACCCGTGTGCACGACCCGCGGCTCGCACCACTCCGCGCGCGCGAGCGCGTGATACAGCGGCGCCACTTTCATGAAATTCGGACGCGCCGCCGCGATCAGGTGAACGACAACTGGCTTCAAAACCGATCCCCCGGACCCTGAATTTGCGGCGGAGCTTAACGGAATCAGCGCCCCCGCACTGTGAAACAACCCCGTCCCCCCGCCCCCAACTCCTTCCCGGACCGAGCCCTCCGCCGCGCACAGCCCGTGCGATTCCGGCTCCCCGGGGCGCACCTGTACAAGCGCCGAATCCTGGCTCCCCGGGGCGACCGCAAGCGTCTCTGCCCGCGACGAACTCAACCGGCCCCCACCCGAGTCCCAAATCTTTCAGCCCACGCCCGTACCCACCACGAACCCAACCGTCCACTCGAACACCACTCACTCACCCGCTCGACCCCTCCAACACACCCCCTCAAACCCGAACCAACCGCACACTTTCACCAATCC
>DASTRY010000084.1:0-40540 GCA_035760965.1 Steroidobacteraceae bacterium
TTCGCGGCGCTGGCGCAGTGGCACGGCGCTGCGATCCTCAGCTCCTCGCCGGAACGGCTCGCGCGCATCGGCGCGGACCGACGCATCGACACACGCCCGATCGCCGGCACGCGCCCGCGCAGCCGCAAGCCGGGCGGCGATGTGGCCGAGATGACCGAGCTCGCCGCGCACCCGAAGGAGCGCGCGGAACACGTCATGCTGATCGATCTCGAACGCAACGATCTCGGCCGCGTGTGCGTCCCCGGTACGGTGCGGGTCGATGAGCTCATGACCATCGAGTCGTATGCTCACGTGCACCACATCGTCTCGAACGTGACGGGGCAGCTGCGGGAGGATGTGACGCCGATCGGCGCGCTGCGCGCGGTGTTTCCCGGAGGCACGATCACGGGTTGCCCGAAGGTGCGCTGCATGGAGATCATCGCCGAGCTCGAAGGCGCAGGGCGCGGCGCATACACCGGCTCGATCGGCTTTCTCGGCCGCGACGGCACGATGGACACGAACATTCTGATCCGCACGATGACGCTGAGGGGACGCGAGGTCGAGCTGCGGGCCGGCGGCGGCGTCGTAGCGGACTCGATCCCGGAACGCGAGCTCGAGGAGACGCGCGCGAAGGCGCGCGGTCTGCTCGCCGTGTTCGATGCGGACACCGGCGCGCTGCGCGGCGGAGCGTCGCGGTCATGACGGGCGCGGCTCGGCCCGGTTCCACCGCCGGCGCCGGCCCGGATCTGGTGCGGGTCAACGGCGTCGAGGTGACCTCATCCGCAGCGCTGTCGCCGCTCGATCGCGGCCTGCATTTCGGCGACGGCCTCTTCGAAACCCTCGCGTGCCGTCGCGGGCGGGCGCGGTTCCTGTCGCTGCATCTCGATCGGCTGATGGGCGGGTGCGAGCGCTTGCGCATCGACATCGGCGACGTTTCTGCGATCCGTCGCGAAATCGAGGAGGCCGCCGCGGCGACGGGCGATTCGCTGATCAAGCTGATCGTGACGCGAGGCCCGGCCGTCGCCCGCGGCTACGGCTGGTCGGGTACCGAATCCGCGACGCGCGTCCTCCTGCGCTATGCGTGGCCGCAGGAAGATGCGACCGCCTGGCTCGATGGCGTGCGCGTCCAGATCGCGCGCATGAAGCTGGGCGAGAACGCGGCGCTCGCCGGCATGAAGCATCTGAACCGATTGGAGCAGGTGCTGGCGCGCGCCGAGGTGCCGAGCAAAGAGGCCGCGGAGCTGCTGCTTTTCAGCAGCTCGGGGTTTTTGATATCGGGAACCATGAGCAACGTCTTCATCGTTCGGAACGGCCGGCTCGCGACGCCGCGGGTCGACCTCTGCGGAGTCGCCGGCGTCATGCGCCGGGTGGTGCTCCGCGAGGCTGCGAAGGCCGGACTGGCTGCGGAAGAGGGCGGGCTGTCCGAGCACGATCTGAACGGCGCGGATGAAGCCTTCCTCACGAACGCGCGCATCGGCGTTTGGCCGATCCGCGCGATCGGCTCGCGTGCGCTGACGATTGGTGAGGTCACGCGCAGGGTACAGGCGCTGATCGCCCCCGCGCTCGAGAATCCGGTCGATGCGTAAGCTGCTCCTCATCGTCGTGGTGTTGGTTGCAATCGGCGGCTACGCGCGATATCGCTACATCACGACTAGCTACACCGCGCCCGGTCCCCTGACCGAGGTGACGCGGGTGGAGGTACCGCCTGGCGCCAGCGTGCGCGCGGTCATCACGCAGCTCGGCAAGCGTGGAGTGCTCGCCGACGCGCGTGCCGTCTCGCTGTACCTGCGCGTGCAAGGGCTCAGTCCCAAGTTCAAAGCCGGCACGTACGACTTTCCCGCGCATGCGACGCCGGCACAGGTGGTTCAGATGCTCGAGCAGGGCAACGTCGTGCTCGAGCAGCTCACGGTGGTCGAAGGGTCTCGATTCGCTGACTTCCGCCGCACGCTCGAAAGCCACCCGGCGGTCCAGGTGACCTTGCGAGGAAAAAGCGACGCGGAAGTCATGGCTGCGATCGGTCACCCGAACGAAGTCCCCGAAGGGCGCTTCTTTCCGGATACGTATCGATTCGCCGCACACACGACGGATGTCGAGCTGCTGAAGCTCGCGTACAACAGCATGCAGCGCGTGCTCGAGCAGGCCTGGGCCCAGCGCAAGGAGGATCTGCCGATCCACACGCCTTACGAGGCGCTGATCCTCGCGTCCATCGTGGAGAAAGAGACGGCACTGGATTCCGAGCGGGCGTTGATCGCCGGTGTGTTCACCGCGCGCCTGCGCCGCGGTATGCGCCTGCAAACCGACCCGACCGTGATCTACGGTCTCGGGCAGAGCTACGATGGCGACATCCGCACGAAGGACCTTCAGACGGACACGCCGTACAACACGTACACGCGGACGGGGCTGCCGCCGACGCCCATCGCACTGCCGGGCCGCGAGTCCGTGCTCGCCGCAGTGCGCCCGGAGGAAACGGGCGTCATCTACTTCGTCGCGACCGGCGATGGCACCGGAGCCCACTACTTCTCGAAGACTCTCGAGGAGCACAACCAGGCTGTGAGGCGCTACCTCGCGCGACTGCGCCAGCGAGGCACGCTGCCGACGCACACGACCACGCAAAGCGAGGCCCGTTGATGGCCGGGCGGTTCATCACACTCGAAGGGATCGAAGGCGCGGGCAAGTCGACGGTCGCGCGCTTCGTGCGCGAATGGCTGACGAGCCGAGGCATTGAGGTCTGCGCGACGCGCGAGCCGGGCGGTACGCCGCTGGCCGAACGGGTCCGCGAGCTGGTGCTGAATCGGCAGGGTGAGCCGATCACGCCCGTCACGGAGACCCTGCTGATGTTTGCGGCGCGCGGGCTGCATCTCGAGAACCTGATCCGGCCGAGCCTCGCCCGCGGCGCCTGGGTCGTCTGCGACCGCTTCACCGACGCAACGAGGGCGTATCAGGGCGGCGGACGCGGCGTGAGCGGTGAGTGGATCGAGCAGCTCGCAGCGGCCGTTCAGCGCGGTCTGCAGCCCGATTGCACGCTGTTGCTCGACTTGCCGGTCGAGGTCGGGTTGCAGCGAGTCCGCCAGCGCTCGGGCACCGCCACTCCGAGCGATCGCTTCGAGGAGGAGCCGGCGCGCTTCTTCGAGCGCGTGCGCGCCACCTATCTCGATCTGGCGCGCGCCGAGCCCACACGAATCCGTATCATCGATGCCGCTCGCGACCTGCCGGAGGTGCAGAGCCAGGTGGCGGGCGTGCTACAAGAGCTTCTGAAGAGTACGTCGTAAGTTATTGTTCCGAATGAATCCGCAGTGGTTGTCCCCGGCGCTCCAATCGCTCCGCGCAGCGTATGCCGCGGACCGGCTGCCGCACGCCCTGCTGATTCACGACTCGCCGGGCGCGGGCGGCGACTGGCTGGCGCAGTGGGCGGCGAGCCTCGCGCTCTGCACGAACTCCGCCGAAGCGCCGTGCGGCCGCTGCGATGGGTGCCGCCGCGTGGCCGCCGATCAGCATCCGGACCTCACGCGCGTCGTCCCGATCGAAGATTCCAAGCAGCTGCGCATCGAGCAGGTGCGCGACCTCGCCAGCGAGCTCGCACTCACGAGTCATCAGAGCGGCTACAAGGTTGGCATCCTCTCGCCGGCGGACACGCTCAATCGATTTGCCGCGAACGCACTGCTGAAGACGCTCGAGGAGCCGCCGGCCCGTACGCTGCTGATCCTCGTAGCCACGCAGCCCTCGCGCCTGCCGCCGACCATCCTGAGCCGCTGCCAGCGGCTGCGCGTGCGCACGCCGACGCGGGCCGAAGCCACCGCGTGGCTCGAGCAGACGAAGGGGAAAGCCGACTGGGGCGGTGTCCTCGACGTCATCGGCGAAGCGCCGTTCTGGGCCGCCGCGGAGAGTGACCCGAAAGCGATACCGGCGCTGGGGCAGGAGACGCGCCGCACGCTCGAAGAGATCGCCGCCGGTGCAGCAGACCCGATCGCGATCGCAGAGCGCTGGAGTCGCAGCGAGCCGGCGCTGCGCTTGCGGTGCTTTGAGAACTGGCTCACGGATCGCATCCGGCGGCAGTCCGGCGCCATGGGGAATTCCGTAGAAATGCGGCCGGCTGCGCACTTGCCACGGCCCGCGCCGATATTGAATATACGAAGCCTTTTCGAGCTCGTGGACGGCGTACGGGGACTCAGGTCCATGCTGGACGAGCCGATAAACCGATCGCTGGCCATCGAGATGCTGCTGCGGCAGCTCGCCGGGCAGCGAACCTGACAGTCCAGAGGACATTGCATTTGCGAGCGGGTGCGAACAAACCGGGTCTCCTGACGCTGACCATCAAGGACAAGAGCGCCCTCTATCTCGCCTACATGCCGTTCGTGAAGAACGGCGGGCTCTTCATCCCGACGAACAGCAACTACCGCCTCGGCGACGAGGTGTTCATGCTGCTGAATCTCATGGGTGAGGACGAGAAGCTGCCCGTCGCGGGTCGCGTGATCTGGGTGACGCCGAAGGGCGCGCAGGGCAAGCGCACGGCCGGCATCGGCGTGCAGTTCAGCGAGCAGGATCGCGGCCAGACGCAGAAGAAGATCGAGAATTACCTGGCCGGTGCCCTGTCCGGGGACAAGGCGACGCACACGATGTGAGCGTCAGGCGGTGCGTCGCAGGGCGACGTTGCCGCTCGTGAGCCCGCCCGTCAGCACGTACGCGTCGAACCCGCGCTCCACGAGAATGTACGCGGCGGCCGAGCTGCGCCGGCCCGTATCGCAATACACGACGTACGGGACGTTCCGATCCAGCGTCGAGATCTTGAGGCGGATGAAATACAGCGGGATGTTCAGCGAGTCCTCGATCGAGAGGTTCTGATGCTCGCTCGGCAAGCGCACGTCGAGCCACTTGCCGCCCTTCGCCACGATGTCGCGCGCCTGCTCGTAGCTCACCCATTGCAGCAGCGGCTCGTTCATGAGCTCGCGGAAATCCTGCTTGTTGAGCCGCATCAGCACGCCGTCCGTCATCATCGTCACGGTGGCGTTGCGCTTGGCTTCGGCAATCAGCGCTTCCTCGCCGAAGGTATCGCCGATGCCGAGCTCGGCGAGCTTGATACCTTCCTTGTTGAGCGGGGTCTCGCGCGTGACGAGGCACTTGCCGTTCACGATGGCGTAGAAGTAATCGCCTTCCTCGCCCTGCTTGATGACGACTTCGCCGGCCTTGTATGGCACGCGCTGCATGCGCAGGAAGATCGCCTGGATGTTCGCCGGCGGAATGCGATGGAAGGCTTTCGTCTGCAGCAGCGTCGTCATCCAGTCGTCGCCGCCGGCGGCTTCGAGCTGCGTTTGCAGCTCCGCCACTTCGTACGTGCCGGTCTGGTCCCACGTGATCATCACGTCGAGCAGATCGCTGTCGATCGCGAGATAGCTCACCTCGTCGAGCGTGCGCGCGGTCTGCCTGCGGGGAATCTGAGGGGAGAGGGGGTTGCGCGCATCCGGCGTACCGCCGCGAATCATCGCCACGGTGCGGCTGCCTTCCTGCATCTCGACCATGCCGCTCACGACCCACACGGTGCGCTTGTCCGTGTCGCCTTCCTTGAAGAGCACGCGCCCGGCCGGCATCGTGCGAACGCTCACTTTTTTGGCGAGTGCGGCGAGATTGTCCCGCTTCAGACCGTCGAGAGGCGCGAACGCCTTCAGGATTTGAACGCTCGTTTCGCGTTCTTCGGACATCGTGAGCAAACCCGCCTGTTCACCATGAGATACGGGCCCGAAAACCGTACGGGTCGTTCGAGCGAATTCGATGGTAACACAGCGTTCCGAGTGCTCCGGAACGGGTTCACGGTTTTCCGGCCGCGCCGAGCAATTCCCAGCCGGGGTCCGGCCGAAAACGAGAACCGTATCGCTCTGTGAGCTCGTTCAAGCGCGCCACCACTTCCGTGGCGCCGCGGCTACGCGCGTAGGCGAGCGGGCCGCCGCGGAAGGGCGCGAACCCCGTACCGAAAATGACCGCGGCGTCGACGAGGTCCGCATCGGCGGCCACGCCTTCGCGCAGGACCGCGACACATTCGTTCACCAGCACGAGGATCATGCGATCGATCAGATCCGGCGGCGCGGCGGCGCCCGCGGTCGACGGCTTCACCGCCTTGCCGTCCTTCCACTCGTAGAAGCCCGCGCCGCTCTTGCGACCGAGCTTCTTCTCGGCGACGAGCGCATCGAGCTGTCGCAAATCCGGGGCCGGGCGCCCGAGCTCCGCGGCGATGATCTTGCCGACGTGGCTGGCTACATCGAGGCCGACGACGTCCGCGAGCTCCACAGGGCCCATCGGCATGCCGAAATCGACCGCCGCTTCGTCGATGGTCGCGAGAGGCACGCCCTCCTGCGCGGCGTACATGGCTTCATGTAGATACGGCATGAGCACGCGATTCACGATGAAGCCCGGCGCGCTGCGGCACGGCACCGGCAGCTTGTCGAGACGGCGCGCGAAGGACACGGCGGCCTGTGCCGCTTCGTCTGCGGTGCGCACGCCGCTGACGATCTCGACGAGCGGCATCTGCGGGACCGGATTGAAGAAGTGCAGGCCAACGAGCCGCTCGGGCCGCGCGAGTTTCGCCGCGAGCGGTTCGAGCGTGATGCTGGACGTGTTGGTGGCGAGCAGGGCGGTCGGCTTCATGCGCGGTTCGAGACGCGCGTACAGCTCCTGCTTGGCTTCGAGATTCTCGAAGATCGCTTCGATGACGACATCCGCATCGTGCACGCCGTCGCCCGCGACATCCGCCTGCAGACGATTGCGCGCATCGGCACGCTGGGCGGGCTCGCGAATCCGCTTCTCGAAGAGCTCGTGAGCGCGCTTGATGGCCGGCTCGATGAATTCCGGTCCGCGGTCCTGCAAGGTGACGGTCAGTCCGCGCAACGCACACCATGCGGCGATGTCGCCGCCCATCACGCCCGCACCGACGACGTGAACGTGCTCGACGGGACGTGCGCCCTTGCCGCCCATCGCCTTCAGCCGGTCCTGCAGCAGGAAGACGCGGATCAGGTTGCGCGCCGTCTCGGTGGTGAAGAGATGCGCGATCGAGCGCGCCTCGGCCTCGTACGCCTGCTGCCCGCGCGCGCCGTATTCGGTCCACAAATCGATGATCGCGTACGGCGCGGGATAGTGTTCGCGCTTCACCTTGCCGGAAACCTGCGCAACGAGCGCGGGTTTCACGAACCTGCGCACGATCGGCCAGCTGAGCACCTGCTCCGCAAAAGGCGGCCGGTGATGCGGCGGCTTCTTCGCGATCATGTCGCGCGCCGCGTTCTCCAGGTCGGCCGCATTGACGAGCCGGTCGACGATGCCGATCTGCAGCGCTTTGTCCGAACGCACGGGGCGCCCGGTGAGCAGCATCTTCATCGCCGGCTGCACGCCGATGAGGCGCGGCAGGCGCACGGTGCCGCCGAACCCCGGGTGAATGCCGAGCTGCACTTCGGGCACGCCGAGCGAGAGCCGATCGTCGCCGACGGCCACCCGATACCGGCACGCCAGCGCCAACTCGAGGCCGCCGCCGAGCGCGAACCCATGGATGGCCGCGACCGTGGGGCAGGGGAGCGCCTCGAGCCGGTCGAGCACCTCCTGACCTGCGCGGATGAGCGCGTACGCATCCGACGCATCCCTGAACGACGTGAATTCCTTGATGTCCGCGCCGGCGATGAACCCGTTCTTCTTCGCGGAGCGCACCACGACGCCCTTCGGGGGATTGCTCGCGAGCGGGCCGAGCAGGGTACCCAGCTCTTCGAGCACGACACGGCTCAGCACGTTCGTCGACGTGCCGGGCTTGTCCAATGTGAGCCACGCGATGCCTTCGGCATCGCGCTCCACCTTCCATGCAGCAGCGGACGTATTCATGGCAACAACCTGCTCGTTATGGGTCATGCCGCGGGGCGGCGGGCCATCGCGTCTTCGCGCACGGTGAAATCGCAGATCAGCGGCCGATGATCGGAGAAGCGCACGTCCGGAACGCGAAAGTCGTGCACTTCGATGCCGCGGCTCACCAGGATGAAGTCCAGCTCGATGCGCGGCACGCGCGCCGGGAAGGAGGGCAGCCCGGCGCTATTGGCGCTCGTCAGGCCGGCGGCGCGCATGAACAGGTAGATCTCGTGCGTGCCCCAGAAGGTGTTGAAGTCCCCTGCCACGACCACCGGCTTCTTCGACTGCACGATCAGGTCGTGCAGCGAGCGCAGCTGCTGCTGCCGATGCCGGAACTTCAACGACAGGTGCACGAGGAACACGCAGACCTCGTCGAGCTCCAGCTCGATGATGAGCCGCTTGATGCCCTGATCGAAGTAATGGAAGCGCTCGCCGCGCACGTGCGGCGCGGACAGGAACGCGTTGCCTTGCTTGCGCACGATGGGCACGAACTGGTTGATGGAGCTCGTGCCGTACTTGCACTGGAACGTCGAGTAGTGCCCGAGATGGCTCGCGATGTGCTCCGCCTGGTTCACCATGCCCGTGCGGATCGAGCCCGTATCGACTTCGATCAGGCCGACGATGTCGGGATGCTCGTTGCGGATGAACTCCGTGATGCCGGCGAGCACCTTGCGGTTGCTGCGCAGGTAGCCCGCACCGGGCAGCGGCAGATGGAATGCGGGGCCGGTGCCCGTGGCATAGCGGATGTTGTAGACCAGTAAGCGCAATACAGAGCCTTTCGGACTCGCGAAATGCTGCATTCTATCGATCGAACGCGGCAATCGGGAGAGCGCACGTCGCCCGCCGGCGACGTACGTGGGCCGCCGGTTTCGCGGTCGACCTGAACTGTGCCAGACTCATCGCCATGTCCCAATCGAACCCGCTCCGCATCTTCGTGACCCACTTGTGGGAGACCTCGGATGATTACCTGCGCGTGTTCGAGTACCTCGAGAGCGCACGCAACTTTTTCTACCGCAATTACAGCACCCCGGATCACCCGCCGGTCGGCGACAAGGAAGCGCTGAAGGAAGACCTGCGGAAGCAGATCGCTCCGGTCGAAGCGGTGATCGCGCTGTCGAGCCTGTACGAGAAGAACAAGGATCTGGTGACGTTCCAGCTTCTCTACGCACAAGCGAACAATATCCCCGTCATTCTCATGAAGCCCTTCGGCGATGCTCGGCCGCCCGCCAAGGCGCTCGTCGACCATGCGACCGAGGTCATCGACTGGGATGAGCGCGCGCTGGTCGACGCCGTGCGCAAGCACGCGCGGCACGAGGACACGACGCGCTGGGACACCATCGAGTTCAAGCTCGACTGATCCGCCGCGACGGAATCGCCGCCGCGCTTGTAGGCCGCCTCGCCGGCACAGCCACGCGCATCGGCCCGGCGAGGTGTTCCACCTGACCTGATCAGCCGGAACCGACGCACCCTTGCAGGCGGCCCCTTGGGACGCAGCCGTGCGAATCGGCGCGGGCGGGCGCTGCGGCTCAGCCTTCGGCCGCTCGTGCTTCGCTTATGTAGAGCGGCAGGATCTGCGCCGACTGCGTGACGCGCTCACGATGCGCGGCGGCCGGCCGGGGCGTCGCGCACAGCAGGCGCACGACCCACGAAGCCACTTCCTCGGCCTGCTCAGTCGACATCTTGCGCACGGTGGCGCGGAACGCGTCGTCGCCCCGCACGAGCGGCGGCTCGCGCGTCATGGCGTCGGTCAGGATCCGGAAGTCATCGCGCAGCTCTTTGGGCAGGTCGGCTTCGGCGATGTGCGAGAGATGGTTGCGGTAAGCGTCCGTGAGCCGATCCTTGAGCGGCCCCGAGCGGGCCAGTGAGAGTGTCGCTCCTTGAAGCTTTTCCCAGGCTGAGCTGATGCCATTCATGCGTGCGACCCCGTTTTATGCGTGTGTCAATGGACGTTGCGAGCCCCATTTTGGTGCCGGCTCGTTTGGGAGGGCGTCCGGTTTGTTGTTTTTCGAGGAATCCTGACCAGAACAAGCGACTTGCGACCGGAATATAGCGCAGGGCCTCACAAAGGCAATTGAAATATGTCGTGATCCTAATGCGCATAATGTATCTTATGGTAAATATACTAGGTAAGTCTCCCGGTACGGGGGCGATCTCGATCCGGACGCCGGACCTCGGCCGATCCCAAACCCCTCTTCTCAGTCGGCCACGAGCCTGTGCGTTCTCTTCAGGCTGAAGGCCACCATCCAGGCGACCGTGACGACGAGAAGAACGATCTCGAGATCGTGAATCGTCTCGAGCCGCATCTGCCATTGGCCCGCCATCCATACGTTGTAGAGCGCGATCAGCACGATCACCGAGATCCAGCCGAACGGCGTGCCGTATTCCTTCACGATCACGCGGCGCCAGTGAAACTGCATCGAGCGCAGCGTCGTACCGAGCCCCGCGAGACGCGGCAGCCAGCGCGGCACGTCACGGCAGTACGCCGCGAACGCCGCGCCGAAGCGGTCCTGCAGGTAGTCTTCTTCGGCCGCCACGATGCTGGCGTACATGAACAAGCCGAGCGGCACGGCCACCGCGATCGTCACCCAGGAATTCGAAGCGAGCGCCACGCCGATCATGATGAGCAGATTGCCCACGTACATCGGATTGCGTGAGTGCGAGTAGATGCCCTCGGTGACGAGGTCCTCCGCGTAGACGCGCCGCCCGCGGCCGCCACGAATGACGTAACGCAGGCCGATGGTCGCCGCGCGCACGATCTGCCCGAGCGCCGCGACGACCGCACCGACGGCAGCCGCTAGCAGCGGGTCTGGGAACGGATCGGGCCCGGGCAGGAACAGCAGCACGCAGGCCAGGGGAAAGAGTGAGTTTCGATACCGAAAAAGGAAGTTTCCGGCGGTGGCCAGCATTTCCTGTTGGACGTGAGCCGACATAAAAGCAATCGCACCGCAGTGCGCCCCCTCGAGCGCCCGTGCATACAATGGCCGCCGATGCGACCGTCATGTAGCTGGAACGCGATGTGCGGATCTTGGCACGCCCCTGCGCGCCGCGTGCGCTTTTATCGTTCCGCTCAGTCCGCACTCCGCGGCAGAACGGGCTCGCGCAGCTCCTCGCGCGGGCCATTGCCCATGACCGCGCAACCTCGCGACAACACGAAAGTAGGCCTAGATGCCTTGGATCCAATTTGCGGCAGTGGGCGCCGGCGCAGCATGCGGCGCCTGGCTTCGATGGGGGTTTTCGCTGCTCCTGAATCCGGTGTTTCCGACCGTGCCGCTCGGTACGCTGACCGCGAACCTGGTGGGCGGCTTCATCATCGGGATCGTCATGGGCATCGCCGAGCCGATTCAGCTCTCGCCGACGATGCGCCTGCTGGTCGTGACCGGCTTCCTCGGCGGCCTGACGACGTTCTCCACGTTCTCCGCGGAAACGACGAACCTGCTGCTGAGGGGACAGTACGGCTGGGGACTCGTCGTGATCGCGAGCCATCTCGTCGGCTCGCTGGCCCTGACGGGCGCCGGCGCCCTACTCGCGCGCGCCGCCTTGGCGCGCTAACCCACGCCCCCAGCCCACAGCCGCTAGTCCATTGCGCGCCAACGAGGTAGCACTAGGCCGCGCACGCTAATGAATAGCGACGCTCACGCTTCGAATACCGAGATTCGGGCACCGCGAACGCGGCAGTTTCTGCACGCGGCTGCAATCTTTGCAATCACGCGGTTGCAAGAGGCACGCGGGCGCGAGCCCGGAGGCCTGGGCCGCACGCCGATCCCCTCGGCAAGAGCGGCCCCGCGCCGGTGTGCGGCGAAAACCGCTCTCTAGTGGGAGCCGCTCTTGCCGCCCGGCTGCGCCTGCCGGGACTTATCCGCGTCGGACGACGAGGACGCCTCGTGCGAGGCGGTACCGCCGTGGCTGGCCTGCCCGCCCTTGCGGCCTGCCTCGGCCGCGAGCTCGGGGTTCTGCGAGAAGCTGCGCTTCTCGTCCGGAACGCTCTGACCGCCCTTCCGTCCCGCTTCGGCCGCGAGCGACCGATTCTGCGAGAAGCTGCGCTTCGAGCCGGGAACGCTCTGACCGCCCTTGCGACCCGCCTCGGCGGCGAGTCGGCGATTCTGCGAGAAACTCCGTTTCGAATCGGGGACGGCCTTGCCGCCCATGCTGGCGATCTCCCTCTGCCGCTCGGCGTCCATCGACGCGAAACCGCGGTTGGAGGTCCGTCCGTCCTGAGTCCTGCCGTGAGCCATCATCACTCTCCTCACAACTGTTGAGCTTGCCGCTCGCGGGCGCGCGTGTGACCACTTGGGGCAGGGCTGCAATCAGCGTGAGCGCAATCCCTTACTCTCTTCTTCGGCGAAAGCGGCCCCCAGCCAGCGAGCACCCGCGAATCAGCAAGACACATGCCGATGCGCTAGCGCCCGCGATGCCCGCGAGATCACGGCGTTTGCCATTGCTGCACGCCGTTGCCGACGCGATCGGCCCCGCGCCGCAGCGCGGTGTCGAGAAGACTGTCGGTCTCGAACTTAGTTTCCTTGGACCGTGCGACGAAGCGCATCGCGCACACGACGATCGCCTGCGCGTGCCGTGGAATAACCTGCGTGATGAACAGCAGCGCACGTAAACGAAATCCGCGCGAGCGCCGCACACGACGCGTCCGACGCGTCCACTTGCGGCGAGCGTCGCGCGTACGCCGCCGCGCAAGCGAGCATCTGGATCAGGAATGCCGAGACGCTCGCGGCGAGATCCACGTGGAGAAAACGCGCCGCGCTCTGCAAGATTTTCGTAAGCCCTTTCCACGTGGCGCGCCGCCTCGAGGTGTACTAGCGCGCGAAGCGTTTGGGACCATCACGTTGAATGCACGCTCGCGAGCACAGACGGCGAGCGCACCTTTGCTCCAGATCATCGATCATCCGCATCCGCAGACAGCTGCGCGTGTTGTACGCATGCGTCGGCGCCCTGCGCGCAAGCGTGGCAATGGCCGTAAAAAGCAGCACCACTTGGATAGCCGACAGCGCGTACCGATCGCACTGGCACGACAATCGGGTGCGACGACGGCCGAGCGACCATCACCAAGGTTGCGAGCCGGAGAGGAAGTGCTTGCACGTCCGGCTTCGATCTTCATCGCGCGGCGGAGCGACGCATGTAAGAAGCACACAGCCGAAGGAAATATGTGCCCCAGCAGAGCGCACCGCCCTCACTCGAAGCAAATATGTGCCGCCAGCGCCCGCGAGCGCACTGCCCTCACTCTGTGCAACGAGCCCGGTCCATTCGCGCCGGCTTCGGTCAATGCGTCGCTCGTCGTGTGCGACGCCACTCTTGACCTGTATCAGCCTCGAGTCGCCACGAGCGGCACGACGCTTCCCGCGACGTGCATCTTGCCCCGGTCCGTACCCTTGAGCGCGAAACCGGCGCCGTTCGCGGTGTGCCAGGTCTCGAGCGTCAACGGAGCCGGGATCGTCACGGGCCGCTTGAACACCACGTCGACGCGCTTCGCGCCCGTAAACGTGTCGGAGTTCAGCGCCGCGAGGCAGCGCGCCATCGACCACATGCCATGAGCGATCGGCTGATTGAAGCCGAACATGCGGGCGCCGACCTTCGAGAGATGGATCGGGTTGAAGTCGCTCGACACACGCGCGTAGCGCCAGCCGATGCCCTCATCGGCCTCGAAGCTCATCGTGCGCACGCTGTCGGGCGAGTCGGGTTGCACGGATTCGGCATCCGGCGCGGGGATGCCCTCGCCCGCGGCGATGCGGCCGGCATAGCGCTTCTCGCGCGTCGTGCGGCGCGCCATGAAGACGCAGGTCTCCTGCCACACGGGCTGCCCGTCGATCTCGACGCTCGTATTGACGTCGAACTCCTGTCCGACATTCGTCTCGCGATGACCTTCGATCCACACGCGCAACCGTCCGACTTCGCCGACGCGCAGCGGGCGCTGCTGCTCGATGTGATTGCGCAGATGGACGAGGCCCATGATGCGCACGGGGAAGGCGCTCGAGGACATCAACGCCAGTTGCACCGGCATCGCGAGCACGTGCGGGTAGGCGACCGGCAGCGTCTCCGACGATTCGCCGCCGCACACGGCGCGATACGCGTCGACGCGCTCGCGCTTGGCCTGAAAGCGCGCGAGGACCGCTTCGAGTCGCGGCAACGTCGTGTCCTTCGGCAACAGCGGCAGCTTCTTGTTGAAGACGACGCGGAGGTACGAAGGAACGATCGAGGGAGCCGAGCGAAAGCTGAGCGAAACCGGTGAAGCCATGCGTTGAGAGGCGCGCGCAGCGTAGATCTGCACGCTCAGGGTGTCACATGGTCGATGACGATGTCGACGATGCCGCCCTCACCCACCCGGTGCGCTGCAAGGCCGAACGGGTCGCCCGACGCCCCAATGGGGCTGCCCGAGCGCGACACGCGCGCCACGACCTCAACCAGCTGACCCGCGGCGAACGTGTGCCCGGGAAGCATGGAGTCCGCGGTGGTGAGCTCCACCGTCTGCGGGAATCGACTCGCGAGTCGCTTCACGGCGAGCGGCGGGCCCGCCTGGCGCGGATCGCGCACCAGGACGAATAGCGGGGCGCTGGAGGGCACTTCGCCGCTCAGTTTGGCGGAGAGTGTCACCTTCACGCGCACCGGCGGAGCGGCCTTGGCGGCGGCTCCTGCATCCGCCCCCGAAGGCGCGGATCCACCGCCGCTGTCGGCGCGGGCCATCGGCCCACCGGGCGCCGGCGCTGCACCGCCGATCTGGCCGCCGAGTTTCTCGTCGATGGCCGCGATCTGCTGCTGCAGGAGGGGCCGGATGTTCTCCGGCGGATTGAGCGCGAGCAGGTTGCTGAACCGCTCGCGCGCGAGGTGCAGATCGCCGCGGCGCAGTGCCGCCGCCGCACCATAGAACTGCGCCTTGCCGGATTTCGGATCGAGCTGCAGGGCCTTCTCGAGGTACTGCCCGGCGCGTCCGTCGAGCTCTTTCTCGTCCGTGAGGATCAGCGCCTCGGCCATGCCGACGAGCGCTTCGGCGTTCTTCCCGTCGGCGAGCCGGTCGGCGCGCTGGTAGGCGCGCTCCGCGAGCTCGTACTGCTCGAGCACGGTGTAGGAGCGACCGAGCATGAGCCAGCCCTCGAGATCGTTCGGATTCGACTCGAGCCGGCGCGCCAGATTCGAGACCATGCCCTGCGGCGTGCCCGAGGTATCGGCCCCGCGCCAGGACCAGTTGCTCCACACGAGATAGAGCAGACCACCGCCGAACACGAGCACGGCGGCCGCGCCGAACGCGGCCCAGACGGCCGGCTCCGCCCCGCCCTCCTTGCGCTTCAGCAGCGGAACGGCGACCACGGCGACAGCGGCGATCGTGAGCACGATCGCAATGAGAATAAACGTAGTCATCAGCGCCCTGCCGCTTCCTCTTCCAAGGGCTCGTTGTCTTGCTCGACGAGCTTGCTGCGCTGGCGAATGATGCGTACGGCGATGAACGCGCCGATCACCAGCATGATGGCCGGCCCGAACCACAACCAGACGTTGCGAGCCGAGAATCGGGGCCGGAACAGGATGAACTCGCCGTACCGGGCGACCATGTAGTCCCGGATCTCGTCGTCGGTCTTGCCGGCCACCACCATCTCGCGCACCTGGTTGCGCAGCTCACCGGCGAGCTCGACCGGCGAATCGGCGATGGACTGATTGAGGCACTGCATGCAGCGCAGCTCGTGCGTCAGTTTCTGATAGCGCGCTTGCTGCTGCGGGTCCGGAAGCGTCGTCGGATCGATCGCAAACGCGGCTCGAACGCAGAGCAGCGCCGCCAGCAGGACGAGTAACACGATGCGCATCAGGACCCCGCCGGCGCACGGCCCGCGATCAGGGGCTCGAAGTCGCGCTTCCAGATTTCCATCGTCAGCGCGCCCGAGTGCTTGTGAACGATGACGCCGTTCGCATCGACCAGGAAGCTCTCCGGGGCGGCGCTGACGCCCAGATCGATGGCGAGACGCCCCTCGCGATCGACGGCGATCTGCGAGTAGGGGTTGCCGAGATCGCTGAGCCACTGGAGCGCGAGCGTGTCTTCGTCGCGCCAGTTCACGCCGATGAGCGGCACCTCGTTCATCTGCTGGATCTTCAGCAGCGTGTCGTGCTCCTGCCGGCAGGTCACGCACCACGTGCCCCAGATGTTCAGGACATAGGGCTTGCCCTGCAGTGCTTTCGAGCTGACCTTCGTGCCCGGATTCGTGAGATTCGGCAGCTCGAATGCCGGCACCGGCTTGCCGATGAGGACCGACGGAATGATGCGCTCGCCGCGCGGCGCGCGCAGGATGCCGATGAGCAGCACGAGCGCCAGCACGGCGAAGGCGATCGGCGCGATGATGAACCGGTTCTTCATCAGCCCACCTTGCTCGTATCCAGAGCGCCCTCGGACGCGGGTACCGCATCGGACGCTTCACTTCGCACAGCCACTCGGTATCGTCGGTCGCTCGCCGCAATGCCGCCGCCTAGCGCCATGACGAACGCCGCGATCCACACGTAGGTCACGAGCGGCCGCAGCTGCAGGCGGACGCTCCACTTGTTGGCTCCGAGGTCTTCACCCAGGGCGATCAGGATGTTCGTGCCGTGATGCGTGCCGATGCCCGCTTCGGTCTGCACCGAACGCTGCACCCAGTAATTTCGCTTCTCCGGGTTGAGCGTGAAAACGGGCACGCCATCGCGACTCACGATGAACTCCGCCCGCACGCCGCTGTAGTTCGGCCCCTCCGCCGGTTCGAGTTTCGCGAACCGAAACTCGTAGCCGCCCTGCTTTGCGGTCTGCCCCGGCGAGAGCGCGATGTCGTGCTCGTTGGTGTACGACTCGACCGCCGTGATGCCGATGACGAACAGCGCGAGCCCGAGGTGCGCCACCGTCATGCCGACGATGCTCCGGGACAGCGAGAGCTTGCGGCGCCAGCGATCGATCGGATCGATGAGCGACGTCAGGATGATCCAGAACGCCAGTGTGAACCCCACCGGCGTGAGCACGCGCGCGCCGCCGAACACGCCGAACGAGACGGCGAGCGCCAGCACGATGCTGACACCGAGCGTCACGAGCAGCGTGCGCCGACGCTCGCCGAGCCGACCGCGCTTCCAGCTCGACATGATGCCGAGCGACACCAGCGCGAGCAGCGGCAGGATCGGCGTGGCGAAGCTCGGATTGAAGTAGGGCGTCCCGACGGAGAGCGTCGGCATGTGCAGCGCTTCAGCAATCAACGGCGCCATCGTGCCGCCGAACACCACGGCCAGCGCGATGACCAGCAGGATGTTGTTGAACAGCAGGAAGCTCTCGCGCGACAGGAATTCGAATCCCGCCTGCGACTTCAGGAGCGGCGCGCGCCATGCATAAAGCGTCAAGGCGCTGCCGATGATGATGACCAAGAACGCGAGAATGAAAATGCCGCGCGTCGGGTCCGACGCGAACGAATGCACCGAGACGATGACGCCCGAGCGCACGAGGAACGTGCCGAGCAGACTGAGCGAGAACGCAATGATCGCGAGCAGTAGGGTCCAGCTCTTGAAGAGCCCGCGCTTGTCCGTGACCGCGAGCGAGTGGATCAGCGCCGTCCCGGCGAGCCACGGCATGAAGGACGCATTCTCGACCGGGTCCCAGAACCAGTAGCCGCCCCAGCCGAGCTCGTAGTAGGCCCACCAGCTGCCGAGCGCGATGCCCATCGAGAGGAACGCCCACGCGGCCGTGGTCCACGGTCGCGTCCAGCGTGCCCAGGTCTGGTCGAGCTTGCCTTCGAGCATCGCCGCGCCGGCGAAGGCGAAGGCGACCGCGAAGCCGACATAGCCGGTGTAGAGCATCGGCGGATGCATCGCGAGCGCCGGGTCCTGCAGCAGCGGATTCAAGTCACGGCCATCCGGCGCCGCGGGATCGAGGCGCAGGAACGGATTCGAGGTCGCGAGCGTGAACAGCAGGAACGCGAAGCTCACGAAGCCGAGCACGCCCAGCACGCGCGCGCCGAACCGCTTCGGGAGCTTCGCAACGCCGACTGCCACGGCGAGCGTCCAGCAGGCGAGCAGGAAGATCCAGAGCAGCAGCGACCCTTCGTGCGCGCCCCACACGGCCGCGATCCGATAGCCCATCGGCAGCGCCGAGTTGGCATTCTCGGCGATGTACCGCACGGAGAAGTCGAGGTTCACGAACGACACGACGAGGCAGCCGATCGCCGTCGCGACCATCACGAACTGGCCCGCCACCGCCGGCGTCACCGCCGCGATCCAGCGATCCTTGCCGAGTTGCGGGCCGGCGATGCCGAAGAACGCCTGCAGCGCCGCCAGCAGCAGCGCGAGGATCAACGCGAAATGACCTAGCTCTGGAAGCATCACGTCCCCGCTGGTGTGCTCTTCGCCGGCTGCGGCGGGGTGAGCGCATCGGATTTGGAAGTGCCCTCGGGCACGTACGCCTGGCCCTGCTTCTTCAGGGACTTCGCGACCTCGGGCGGCATGTATTTCTCGTCGTGCTTGGCCAGCACTTCGTCGGCGATGAAGACCCCGTCCTTGTCGAGGCGGCCGTGCGCCACGACCCCTTGTCCTTCACGGAAGAGATCGGGCAACACCTTGTCGTATTTCACCGGCAGCTCGTGCTGGAAGTCCGTCACCACGAAGCGGACTTCGAGACTGCCCGGCGTGCGCTGCACGCTGCCCTTCTCGACCATGCCGCCGAGCCGGAAGCGCTCGCCCTGCCGCACCTGCCCGGCCGCCACCTGCGAGGGATCGTAGAAGAACATGACGTTCTTCTTGAACGCGGTGAGCGCGAGCGCCCCCGCGATGCCGACGCCGGCAAGAATGCCGAGCACGAGAAACAAACGACGCTTGCGCGCAGGAGTCATGTCGCATCCTTCATCGCCACGCGGCGACGCGCTTCGAGCCGCGCGCGCTTCAGCGCACGCCGCGCCCATACGATGTTCAGCACGATGGCGGCCAGCACCAGCGCGTACGACGGCCAGACGTACCGAGCGTACCCGCCCATCGCGAAAAATTCCGACACACTCATGCGCTCACCACCTCGCGAATCCACGACGCCGAGCGTTCACGGCTCAGCACTTCCGCCCGCAAGCGCGTCAGCAGCAGCGCGGCGAACATCAGCGTGAACGCGACGAACATCGTCAGCAGCGGAAGCAGCATGGACATGGGCATGGCGGGACCGGCGCGCCTGAACACGGACGAGGTCTGGTGCAGCGAGTTCCACCATTCCACCGAAAAATGGATGATCGGTACGTTGATCACGCCAACGATCGCGAGCACCGCGCTGATCCGATCCGCACGCTGCACGTCGTCGATGGCCGAGCGAAGGCCCATGTAGCCGAGGAACAGGAACAGCAGGATCAGCTCCGAGACGAGCCGCGGGTCCCACTCCCAGTACGTCCCCCACATCGGCGCGCCCCATAGCGAACCCGTGACCAGCGCCGCGAACGTGAACGTCGCGCCCATGGCCGCGCAGCTCGCCGCCACCGCATGCGCCACTTTGATTCGCCAGATGAGCCCGATAGCCGCCGACACAGCCATGGTCGTATAGACCATGAGCGACATCCATGCACTGGGGACATGAACGTAGATGATTCGGTAGCCATCGCCCTGTTGATAGTCCGGCGGCGCAAGCACGAGCCCCGCATAGAGCCCGACGATCGTGAGCACGGCCGCCGGCCAGGCGAACCACGGCGTGAGCCTTGCCGCCAGCGCGTAGATGTACGGCGGCGATCCGAGCCGGTGAAACCACGTCCAGGCCATGTCTGCTGTTTACTCCAAACTGATGCGCACCGCTGCCGCCGCCGCTAACGGCGCCAACGTGATGCCGAGCACGGCAATGGCGCCGACGAGATACAGGGGCGCCGAGTAGTCCTCGCCGGCAATCGCACGCGAGGTGGCGCTCGCACCGAAGATCAGTACGGGAATCGCGAGCGGCAGCGTGAGAATCGAGAGCAGCACGCCGCTACGCCTCACTCCGAGCGTGAGCGATGCGCCGATCGCGCCGATCAGGCTGAGTGCGATGCTGCCCACCGCAACCGACGCGACGATTCCCGGGACGGAGCTCATCGGCGCGCCGAGAGCGAGCGCCGCGATGGGCGCCATCAGCGCGAGCGGCAGGCCCGTGAGCAACCAGTGCGAGGCGGTCTTCGCGAACAACAACCATGTGAGCGACTGACCCGACAGCGCGTACTGCTCCAGCGTTCCGTCGTGTGCGTCCTCGCGATAGAGAAATTCGAGCGCCAGAAGCGAGGACAAAAGAGCGGCCACCCATACGACGCCCGGCGCGACGACTCGCAGCTGGGACAGCTCGGGGGTGATGGCGAGGGGAAACAGGGTCGTCACGATGGCGAAGAACACGAGCGGTTGCAGCATCTCGCCCGGCCTCCGGAAGGCGAGCCGCAGGTCGCGCGCGAGCACCAGCCGTGCGGCGGCGAGCGCGGGCGTCGCGGTGCTCGCGAATGAAGCCTCCGATGTCGTCGTCGTGTCCACCGTCTCGTTGCGAATCTCTGTCACGATGCTGCCAACTGCATGCGCCGAACCATCAGCGTCGGCAGCGCCAATTCATGGTGAACGGCCGCGATCACCATGCCTCCGCGGGCCACCTGCGCCTCGATGAGCCGGCCGACCAGGTCCTGGCCCGCGGTGTCCAAATTCGTCGTGGGCTCGTCGAGCAACCACAGGGGCGCCGTCAGCAACTTCAGCCCTGCGAGTGCCACTCGCCTCCTCTGCCCTGCCGAGAGCGTGCGTACCGCGCGGTCGCGCCATTCATCGGCGCCCACCTCGTCCAGCGCTTGGTCGATGGCGCTCGCGGTGAGCCGCTGTCGCACGCCGATCCAATAGTGCAGGTTCTCACGCGGGGTCAGGTCCGCCTTCAGCGGCGGCTCGTGGCCGACGTACGCGAGCTGCGCGTGGTACGCCCGCAGGTCCTTGCGAATGTCCTCTCCCGCCCAGAGCACGCGACCCTCTTCCGGGTAGATGAGGCCGCTCAGGGTGCGCAACAGCGTCGTTTTGCCGGCCCCATTCGAGCCGGTGAGCTGCAGAACCTCGCCCCCGCGAAGCTCGAGACTCACACCGCGCAGAATGTGCCGGTCGCCGCGCCACAGGTGCAGCCCCTCGCCTCGCAGACCCAGAGTCGACATGAACCCCCGACACGCCCCATCTCAGCCCGCAAGTCTCGCAAAGTCAGTGATTTAGCGCCATCCTCGCGAGTGTCTTCGGGGGGCGTCAGGAGCGCCGGCTTTTGTCGTATGCCCGCCGCGTACGTTGAGCGAATGACGCTTTTCGCGCGAATGGCCCTTCCGCGATTTGCCCCTCCCCAGACAGTCCTGAGCGGCTCCCGTTCGCTTTCGGGCGCTTGTTCGCTTGCGACAGCACAGGAGTTTTGCTCGACGGAGCGTGCTCGCGGCGCGCGATGCTTCGCGCAGCGCCACAACTGAGCGCCACGACTGGCCGACTGTGCAATTTGGGTCCGCCGCCGACACGCAGCGCCACGACGGCCTGACGGTACGCGACTGCCTGACGGTAGAATGCCGCACGTCCCGAAACGCATTGCCCGGGTGGCGAAACTGGTAGACGCAAGGGACTTAAAATCCCTCGGGGATCACTCCGTGCCGGTTCGATTCCGGCCCCGGGCACCAATCCGCGTTGTTCACGTCTCCGCGACGCGGGCTTCTAGGTCCCCGCGATGTCGCGTTTCTGCGTGGCTCTGCGGTGCGCGATTTCCTGCTGGTAGATCGGTGTGCGGTAAAGGTTGCCGCGGTATATCTCTGCCGGAAGCGGCTTGTACGACACCATCGACTCCAGCAGCGCGTTACAGCGCGCCTCGACACCGACGCGGTACTCGGGCTGCGCGACGATGTAGAGGTCGTTGTTGAGGATGCCGTCGAGGACGAGCCGCGCCACGACGTAAGGATCCTGCGGCCTCGCCGCGATCGGGCTCGCGCCCTCGATCGGCGGCCGACGCGGCGGACGCGGTCCGCCCGCACCAGGAGCCGGTCGCGGCGGCGCGCCCGGCGCCCCCGCCGGTGGCCCATCGTTCTTCAAGGACTCAGGACGATAGCTCTCGCTCTGTCCGATGTTCGTCGTCGTCAGACCGGGGATGAATGCGGACGTGCCGATGTTCGTGTTTCGCAGCTCGTGGCGCAGCTCCTCCATGAGCCCGACCGCCGCGATCTTCGCAACGGTGTAAATGCCCGCCCCGCTGCCCGGCAGGATGCCGCTCGTCGAGGTCGTCGTGACAATGTGCGCGCCTTGCTTGCTCGCAAGCATCCGCGGCACGAACGTGTGCACGCCGTAAATCGGTCCCCACAGATTCACGCCGAGGCCCCATTCCCAGTCTTTCAGCGTTCCGGTGCTTGCCGGTGCTTGCAGCCCGACGCCCGCGTTGTTGACGAGCACGTGCACACCGCCGAACTTCTTCTCGATTTCGTCGGCCGTGCGCTCCCAGGCGTCGCGATCCATCACGTCGTGACGAATCGCATGCACGCGCGGATCGTCCTTCGGAAAGTGCGTCAGCGCTTCGACGATGTGCTTGTCGCCGAGATAGCCGATCACGACTTTCATCCCGGCTTCGTGGAACACGCGCGCGATTCCGAGCCCAATGCCACTCGAGCCGCCGGTGATGTAGGCGACCTTGCCCTTCACATCGGTGATCTGCGGCGGCTGTGAGGCGCCGACATCCGGCGTCGATGCGGGCGCCGAGCCCGAAGGCGGCGCGTCCGCGGCCAGGGCCTCGCGTGCACCCGTACCCAGCACGCCCGCCGCGCCGACTGCGGCCATGCCGCCGAGGATTTGCCGGCGGTTCAGTGTCTGCTCGTCCATCACAGGCCCACCTTGTTGTCGTTCGTGGAAGGGCGAGGATGGTAGGCGCTGCGCTCACGCCAAGTTCGTGCGGGCCGATGCGCCGTCCAGATGGCGGATGCGATGGCATCATAGGTCTCCATGAGCGCGCTGAAACTCGTCCTCGACACCAACGTCGTCCTCGATTGGCTCGTGTTCGAGGATGCCGGCGTCGCGACCCTGCGCCAGGGGATCGCGGACCGACGCATCGCCGTCATCACTTACGAACTCGCGCTCGCGGAGTTTCGACGCGTGCTCAGCTATCCGCAGTTGCAGCTCGAGCCCGCGAGACGAGAAGCTCTGTTCGAGACGTATCGCGCGACAGCTTCGATTGCGAAAGTTCCGGACGGCTACTCGCGGACAGACCTCAAGTTGCCCGCCGGCTTCCCTCGCTGCAGGGACCCGGACGACGATCACTTTCTCGCGTTGACGCATCACGCCGCCGCGGACGCGCTCGTCTCGAAAGACAAGGCGGTATTGAAGCTGCGCCGGCGCGCGCGCAAGTTCGGCGTCACGATTCTCGATCTGCGGCAGCTCGAGCAGCTCGCGCAGATCCGCCACTGACGCAACATGGAGCCCGTCGCGCACCGGGAGATGCGCGACGAGCGTCCAAGCAATCGATCTCGTCTGTCAGCTTCGAATTACTCGGCCGTCTGCTTGTTGCACGTCACGCGCGTGTTCCAGTCCGAGAACGCGCCTTCCGGATTGTCCTCCCATGCCCACACGTGCATCTCGTAGAACTCCGGCAAGCCGTAGCGATTCGGAGCGCCGACAAAGTTCAACAAGTGCCCGTCGAGCACGGCGGCCCCGGAATGGTGCTTCTCCCAATCCGCTTTCTTGACGACGAACTCGACGCCGACCAAGCGCAACGCGCCGTTCGACAGCGGCTCGTAGATCAACATCTCCGGCGCCTCCGAATCGAGCTCGCCGTCGTCGAGCCGGTTACCGGGTTCGCCGGGCTTCAGCAGAAAGTGCACGCCCATCGCGCCGGTGTTCGGGCCGCTGACGCAAGGGGTGGCAGGGACCCACCCCTCCGACATCGCGACGTTCACATCGCGAAAGCGTGCCGTCACGCGGCGCACTTTATCGATGAGTGGACCGGTGTCGCGCTTCAGCAGCGCTTGCGCGGAGCTCGAGGCACCGAGTGATTGCTGCGGCTCGGCTGCACCGGCGACGAACGGAAGCACGAGTGGCAACACTGCCATTGCTAGACGAGAGAGAGGGATGCGCACGGGTGTTCTCCAGAGTTGTTGAGTGCAGGCTGCAAAGGTAGGCGGCGGCGAACACATCCGAATCGGGACCGGCTACCCAGATTGCGTGAAGGCGTTGCCCAATTTGGATCGGAAGCGGACTGCTCGTCGCCGACAGGTCGACTTGCGCGGAACGCGATATGCCCGCGACGCCCAGGGTGCCACGCGCCAAGCGCACCGGCAGTCGCGGACACGCTGCCGGAACCCATCGCGGCCAGCGCGACGATATCGTGGCGTGCAACTCGACGGCCGACGTCAGCTTCTGAGCGAAAGCTCGCGAATACGGGCGTTGAGCGTGGTGCCGTCGATCTCGAGAAACCCGACCGTCACCGGCAACTTGAAGCGTCGCGGCCCGGCGCTGCCGGGGTTGATGAAGAGCACGCCCTCGCGGGTCTCGATCTTCGGCTTGTGCGAGTGACCTGCGACGACGGCGGCAAAGCCCGCGGCCGCCGGATCCAAATCGAGCTCGGACAGGTCGTGCAGCATGTAGATGTGCCGTCCGCCCAGCGCGATCCCTTCGAACTCCGCGAGAGATGCGGCCCATGCACCCTTGTCATTGTTGCCGCGAACCGCGGTGACCGGCGCGATTTTCCCGAGCTCCGTGAGAACATCCGCACTGCCGATATCGCCCGCATGCAGGATGTGCTCGACGCCCGCGAGCGCCTCGACTGCTTCCGGGCGCAGCAGCCCGTGCGTATCGGAGATCAACCCGACGCGCATCGAACGCTCATCTTCGGCATCATGCGCACCATTATCGTCCAGGAGATCTGCCGTGCCGATAGCGAAGCTCGCCGTGCCCGCCGTGCTCACGATTGGCGCCCTCGCCTGCGCGCAAGCCGCAGCCGCGGATTTTCGTGCGCTCGATTTCGGCGCGCCGTGCGAGGACCTGCCCGCACTCGAGGCCGCGCGGGGCTCGAAGCCGTTCGAAGACCGCTTGCCGTCGGGGTTCCAGTACGCGTTTCGGGGCCGTGAGATGAATCGGGACGTGGTGATCGCCTACGCCTGTCGCGACGGCCGCTTCTTCCGCGGAGCGTACATTTTCGAGGCGCGCGACGAGGCCGACGCATCCGCCCTCTACAAAGCGCTGAAACAACGCGTCACCCGTGAGCGCGGCGCGCCCTCGTACGACTTTGCCTCGCGCGAGTACCGGCAGAAGATGCAGTCGATCGGCGCAACGCTGTCGCGCGCCGACACCGAAGTCGCGTTCTGGAACGACGGACATTCCGAGGCGCACGCGTCGGTCGCGGAGCCTTCGGGCACACGCGGCTGGCGAGTGAGTCTCAGCTACACGGCAGAGCAAGCCGTGGCGCAGAAGGATTGATGACCGCCGCACCGTCATCCATCGACGAGCTTCTTCGTGAGGCGATGATCGCCCATCGCGCGGGACGCATGGCGGTGGCCGAAATGGGCTATCGGCGTGTCCTGAAGCAGCGTCAGGACGATCCCAAGGCGCTGCACTTTCTTGGCTTGCTGCTGTTCCATGAGGGCGATCGCCTGGGCGGCATCGCTCACCTCTCGCGCTCACTCGAATGCCAGCCGGATAACGCGCGCGGCTGGAATGCACTGGGTGGGATGCTCATCGCCGTCGATCGACCTGCAGAAGCCGCGCGAGCCTATCTCCGTGCAACGGAGGTTGCGCCATCGCATGCGGAGGGTTGGTACAACCTCGGAATCTGCGAGCGTGACGCGGGTGATCTGCAAAGCGCGGAGGCCCATCTGCGCACGGCCATCGCCTGCGACCCTGAGTACTTCCGTGCTCATGAGGCGCTCGCGATGCTGTGCTATCAGCTCGGACGCATCGATGAGGCGGCAGCGGCATACGCGAGATGGGCGAGCCTGGATCCTGCGAGTGCGAAGGCACGGCACATGGCGGCGGCCGCATCGGGCCAGAACGTGCCCGCTCGCGCCTCCGACGAGTACGTGCGCGAGTTGTTCGATGATGCCGCGGCGGAGTTCGAGACCAATCTTGCTCAGCTCCACTACCGCGCGCATCACAGCGTCGTCACCGGTCTCGTCGAGCGGATCGGCGCGTCGCCATTGGACTCTGTGCTGGACGCCGGCTGCGGCACGGGCCTGTGCGGACCTTTGCTGCGACCCCATTGTCGGCACCTCGTGGGCGTCGACTTATCGGCCAAGATGCTGGAGCTCGCGACGTCGCGACGCTGTTACGACGAGCTGGCGGCGGCAGAGTTGACGGCGTTCATGCGTGCACGCCCCGAGTCGTTCGACGCTGTGACCGCCGCGGATACGCTCGTCTATTTCGGCGCGCTGGAGGATGCGCTGAGTGCGGCTCACGACACACTTCGCGCGGGCGGTTGGCTGGTGTTCACGCTCGAGGCGTTGAGTGGCGACTCGGCCGCGAACTATCAGTTGCAGATCCACGGTCGTTACGCTCATGGCGAATCGTACGTGCGCTCGGCGCTCGATGCCGCCGGGTTCGAGACGGAGTCGCTGACGTACGAGACGCCGCGCCAGGAGCGGGATGAGGATGTGCGAGGCATGCGCGTTGTCGCGCGCCGCCGGCGCTCTTGAGGCCCAGCACCGTCGCGATGAGCTCGAAAGGAACGACCTCGGCGAGCAGATCTCCGGAGAAGGCCCCGCTCGGCACCTTGGCGAGCTGAGGCCGAGCGCGCAGGGCCTCTTGTGAGGGCCTAGCACCGCTGAGACTCGCGCCGCCCGGGCTCTTGTGAGGGCCGGCGCCGGTGAGGCATGGTGCTGCCGACGACGTGCTGCCGAATGAGGATGGATCATGCTCGCGAGGCCAATCACAGGACTGATCATGGGGGCCGTGCTGGCGCTGGGAGCGGTGGGTGCGCAGGCTCAGGACGAGCTGCGCGTGCGGCAACTGGAGAACGAAGTCAGCCGTCTGCAGCGTGAGCTGGATGCTCAGTCGCGCCGGATCGACGAGCTCGAACGCAACTTACGCGGCACGACCACGCGCTCGCTCCCGCCCGCGCCGCCCGATGCCGTGCGCCGGAACACCGAGAGCTCGCCCGCGTGGCTCGTGGTGACGAACTGGGACCGCGTCAAACCCGGCATGAAGGACATCGACGTCATCGCGCTGCTCGGGCGGCCGACGACCGTGCGTCCCGATCCGGATGGGAAGGGGCACTCGTTGATGTACGCGCTCGAGCTGGGGCCCAACGCGGTGTTGGCCGGCAACGTGCGGCTCGATGAGAAGGGCGTGGCCCAAGTCACCAAGCCGACGTTGCGCTGACGATCAGCCGGCGGCGCGTTGGGGCTGCGGTGCGTTGGGCGTGAACTGCTGTTCTTCCGTCGAGCCCTTCAGCGCGGCGATGGACGACGTACCAGCCGTGATCACTTCGGTCACGGTGTCGAAGTAGCCCGCGCCGACTTCGCGCTGGTGCTTCGTGGCGGTGTAGCCATCGGCCTCGGCCGCGAACTCTTCCTGCTGAAGCGCAACGTACGCGCTCATCTGCCGCGCGCGATACCCGCGCGCCAGCTGGAACATCGAGTAGTTCAGCGCATGGAAGCCGGCCAGCGTGACGAACTGGAACTTGTACCCCATCGCCCCGAGCTCACGCTGGAAGCGCGCGATCTCGACATCGCTCAGCTTCTTCTTCCAGTTGAACGAGGGCGAACAGTTGTAGGCGAGCAGCTTGCCCGGGAACTGGCGATGGATCGCTTCGGCGAACCGCTTCGCCTCCTCGATATCCGGAACCGCGGTTTCGCACCAGATCATGTCCGCGTACGGCGCATACGCGAGGCCGCGAGCGATCGCCGACTCGAGGCCGGCACGCAGCCGGAAGAAGCCTTCGGGTGTGCGGTCCTTCGAGATGATGAACGGCGCATCGCGCGGATCGATGTCCGAGGTGAGGAGGTTCGCGCTCTCCGCATCCGTGCGCGCGATGAGTACCGTCGGCACGCCGCAGACATCCGCCGCAAGGCGCGCGGCAACGAGCTTATTGATGGCCTCGCTGGTCGGCACGAGCACTTTGCCGCCCATGTGCCCGCACTTCTTGGCCGACGAGAGCTGATCCTCGAAGTGCACGCCCGCGGCGCCGGCTTCGATCATCTGCTTCATGAGCTCGAACGCGTTCAGCACACCGCCGAAGCCGGCTTCGGCGTCCGCGACGATGGGCTTGTACCAGTCGATCGTGTCCTGCCCTTCCGCATGATGAATCTCATCGGCACGACGCAGCGTGCTGTTGATGCGGCGGACGACGTTCGGCACCGAGTCCGCCGGATACAGCGACTGGTCGGGATACATCTGCCCTGCGAGATTCGCATCGCCTGCAACCTGCCAGCCCGACAGGTAGATCGCATCGAGACCCGCGCGCACCTGCTGCATCGCCTGGTTGCCGGTCAGCGCGCCCAGCGCGTTGACGAACGGCTTCTCGTGCACGTAACGCCAGAGCTTCTCGGCGCCGAGCCGGGCGAGGCTGTACTCGATGTGCACCGTTCCCCGCAGGCGCACTACGTCTTCGGCGCTGTAAGGACGCTGAATCCCGGCCCAGCGGGCATCCTGAGTCCAGGCACGGCGAAGATCGGCGGCGGAGAGCTGCGTCATGTCGGGTCCCCTGCGTGTGGGTGAGGCCCGAGAGGATAAGCGCTTCGGGCGGAGAATTTGACGTTCAAAACTTCACACTGTTAATTTCACACGCCCGTTCCACTCAGGCAGGCCGTCACGCTCATGGCCACGATCTTGCGTAAGGGTCACTTTCTCGGTGCCAAGCTGCGCGCGCTGCGCAAGCGCAACGGTCTCACCCTCGAGGAGCTGTCCGCGCGCTGTATCGCGATCGATCCGGCCACGGCTCCGTCCGTGTCGTATCTCAGCATGATCGAGAGTAGCAAGCGGGTGCCCTCGCCACGCTTGCTCGAGATGCTGGCCGCGATCTTCCAGCGTGACCCGAGCTGGTTTCTCGATGAGAACGCCGGTGTCGGGGCCGAGCAGCCCCAGAAGACTCGCGGCGGCATCGAGCGCATTCCGCTCGAGCCCTCGTTCTTGTTTTCCAAGGACCTGCTGCAGGCCGCGATTCCCGAGCTCCTCGCCCAGACGGGGACGAGTGGGCGGCAGTTCGCGCATCTGCTGATCCGCTCCCATCAGGAGATGTCGCGCAATGACTTCCCGGATCTCGAGCGCGCGGCGGAGAGTGTGGGCGAGCGCCGCTTTCCGCTCGGCGCCGACGAGCTGCTGCGGCTCTGCAAGCGTCACGGGCTGACGCTGCGCTGGTTCGAGCGCAAGCCCGTGCTCGCGCGCGACAAGGATCGCGAGGTGCGCAGCATGCTGCGCTCCTTCTTCGAGCCGCCGCGCACGATCTATCTCAACACGGCCCTGAAGCGGGATCCGGCGCGGCTGAAGTTCGATCTCGCCTCGCATCTCGCGCACGTCATCTTGCACGGCGGCGATGGCCTGAAATCCCCGCACGCGACCGGCGGCGAGATGGGCGGCAGTCCCGAGAGCGGGCTCAGCACGGCCGGCATGAATGCGCAGGACGTGCTGCACGCGTGGCGCGATTTCGAGTGCAGCTTCTTCGCGGGCGCCCTGCTCTGCCCGAAGATTCCCTTCCGCCGGTTCCTCACGCGCGAGCGCTACCGGATCGAGCCGGGGATGAAGCTCGAGCTCACGCCTGCTGTGATCATGAGGAGAATGACGAAGGTCGCGCCCTATCCGCACTGGCACTTCTTCGATGCGTATCCGCCGGGGTACCTGCGTGCGGTGTATCGCGGGAACGGGATTCCGCTGCCGTGGGGGAATCTCGCGCAGGTCACCGACCCGTGCCCGAATTGGGCGGTGTTTCGCATGATCGACGACAAGCGTGCGCAGAGCGGGTCGCAGATTTCGATTCTGCGTGATGGGGAGCGCTCGCTTCTTTACTGCTGCCATTCGATGCGGACGCATGACATGGCGGGGAACCATCACGTGCTGTCGGTGGGAGTGGATCTGGCGCCGGCGCTGGCATCGAATGGCGTCGATGCCGAGGACCTGGTGGGCTCGCTGGCGAGCGAGTGCTTGCAACATCGTGGCGAGGCGCGCATTCCGAAGGCGGCTGCGGCGTCGATCGCGATGGTGGCGAATGTGTTGAACATCGCGTGGATCAAGGATGCGCTCAGCAGTCCGGCGCGGATCATTTGCCCGCGAAGTAATCGGTGCCCGCGGCCGGAGCGGTGTGAGGGGGCGAGGCCTTCACGGGCGCGGGAGATTACGGATGTGCGGGCAGAAGTTATTGCGAGTGTTGAGATGGGTGGCGGGAGTGAGTGAGTCGCTGGTGCGAGCTGACGGCGGCTCGCCTTGATTGAGACCCAGTGCTCGCGCTGTGTTGGCCGGTGCGGATCTCGCTGGTTCTCTGGTCATGGGATGGCGCCGGGCACGTTACTCACTTCGAATCGGTGCGGCGGGACTTCGAATCGGAGCGGCGGGACTTCGAATCGGCGCGCCGGCGACTTCGAATTGTTGCAGCAGCTACTTCGATGCGGCGTACGGCAGTGACATCCACATGGTGAGGCAGCGACTTCGACGCGATCTTTCCGCGTGGTTGAGGCCGAATGGTTCGGCGATGGAGTGTGGGGTGCGCCGGCTGTGCGTGGGGGTTGGGTGTCGGCGCACAGTTGAGCCGCGTGAGATTCCTTAAAGAGTTCGGCGCTGCCGCCCAGCGGGTTTGATGCCGACGATGCCCGTTGGGTCAGCGCACACGTGTTTGGCAGTGCGATAGCGAGGGGGCGCAGTGGTTTGGCGCGAGCACGCGTGTCAGGGGGGTGGGTAGCCGTTGACAACCCCTTGTCGACTTTGGCGCCGTCATTGACAACCGGTTGTCAAAGCGCTGCGACCCCCCCTCGCTATCGCGCGTCAAATCGGCGGGCTGATCCAAAGGCCGCCGATCCAACGGGCGTCAGCGGCACCGATCCCGCTCGGCGGCAGCGCCGAACTCTTCATCTATCCCGCGCGATCAGCCCGTGCGCCGACATCCAACCCCCACGCACCGCCGGCAGCTCCCACTCACCCGCCAAACCATTCGGCCTCAATCACGCAGAAAGACTGCATCGGAGGCCATCCATGTGCTGGGCCGCGCCAGTCATGCAGCGCTGAGCGCGCGCAGCTGCGCGTCCATTCCCTGCTCGCTTCGATCGACCGGAATTTGTCGCTTAGGGCTTCAGGGCCTGATCAACGAGGAACACGTCGGTGAGCAGCGCGCGGAGATGGATCGAGGCGTTCAGGTTGTCGACGAGGAGCGAGCTGATTGCGGGGCGACTGAGCACTAGCGCGATCGCGCCGCGGGCCTTGCGGGCGTCTTCGGTGACGGCCTCGAGGAACGCGGCGGCGTCCGGGGCCGAGGTTGCGGAGGAACCGAGGGCCGCCTCGCGAGCTGCACCGCCCTCACGGCCTGCACTGGCCTCACGGCCTGCACTGGCCTCACGGCCTGCACTGGCCTCGCGGCCTGCACTGGCCTCGCTGGCTGCACTGGCCTCATGGCCTGCACTGGCCTCGCGGCCTACACCGGCCCCGTGAATCTCGCCTGCTGCGCGGCTGGCACGCCCGATCGCTTCGCCAACCAGCTCCCCCAGCCCATCGAGCGCGCCGTGCATGGCCGTCAGCGTCGCGCGCACCTCAGAACCGCTATCGTCACGGCGACCTTGCGCTGCATAGGCCAGGAGGTACTCATAGCCGCGCTCGATCGTGTCGATGCGCTCCGCGAGATCGCTCATGTCTTCGTGTGCGCTTTCATTTCTTCGTGTGCACTTCGTGGTGCCGCACGAGCTCCTGCCGAGTAATCCATCCCTTGATCATCGCCCGCAGGTACATGCGGTTCTCGGGAAGAATGCCGAAGTACACGTGAATCATCACGAGCGTCACCGCAGAGAGCGCCGCTAGACCGTGAACCACGTAAATCGCGCCCCACACCTCCTGCGACAGCACGTAGGGATCGCGCTTCCAGAGCGGCGTGTCCATCTTCGCGAGCATCGTCCCGCCGGTGAGCGTCGCGGCAAGGATCATGAGCGTCATCGCAAGGTGCATCAGCTTCTGGGCCACGGTGTACTTGCCCACCTGCTTACGCGCCAGCTCCGCACCCGAGAACCACATCGTGCGCAACCGCTGCCATACGAGCGAACGCACGATGTGGAACACGACAAGCACGATCAGCAGGCAGCCGACGCTCCAGTGCACCACAACCCAGTTGAACTTGACACCCAGCACCGGCAGCAACCCGGTCGCCATCAAGGTGAGCACCGAGGCCGCGGTCAACCAGTGGAACAGCCGGTCGATGCCGGCGTGACGCTCGATACGTCCGCTGGGCGTCTCGGCCTGAGCGGCGGGAATCGCGCCCGAATCGACAACGGTCGCCATCGATCACGCTCCTCGCTTGCCGCGAACCAGCTTGTAGAGGAGATGCCCGACGATCACGACGGCACCGATGCCGGCGAACACCGGCAGCAGGTCCCACGCGACGCCTTCGAGCACTCGCTGCCCATACACATCATGCCCAACGCGAAAGAGCTCCATCGTTCCCCCTATCGATTACGCATCGCGGATTGCGCGCCGAACGAGGTTCTCCATCAGCGGCACCTTGAACTGATTGAAATTGAGCGTCGTCGCGCCTTTGACCGCGAGCTTGCCGGCGCGCGTTGCGAGGTCCTCGTTCTTCTCGCTGCCTGCGGCGAGCTGCTCGACCTCGACCAGGCGGCGCGGCACGCACTCGACGGCGCCGCACGCCATGCGAAGCGTCTTGATCTTCGTGCCGTCGAGAATCATCGCGGCGGCAACGCTCACGAGCGCGAAGTCCCACGTGTTCCGGTCCGTGACCTTCTCGTAGTAGAACTTGGCGCCCGCCCAGCTCTTCGGATAGCGGACCGCAACCAGCAACTCGCCCGGTCGCAGCACCGTCATACGTCGGATGTCCTTCGCCGGACCGACGAAGAACTTTTCCGCGGGAACGATGCGATCGCCGGACGGCCCGCGAATCACCATCTGCGCATCGAGCGCGACCGATGCCGTGCCCATGTCCGACGGCGACACCGCCACGCAGCGGCTCGCGCCCCACAAGCAATGCTCGCGATTCTGCCCTTCCGGCGTATCCGCATAGCACGTGATGCCGCCGGCGCGGTAACAGCTCACGCCGTACCGGTAATACCAGCACCGCGTGTCTTGACACAGATTTCCGCCGAGCGTCCCGGCATTGCGAATCTGCGGACTGGCGACGCGCCCGGCCGCTGACGCGAGCAGCGAGTACTTCTCCCGCACGACGGGCGAGTGCTCGATTTCCGTGAGCGTCGTGAGCGCGCCGATCTCGAGCCCGTCCGGCGTCTCGCGAATGCCGCGCAGCGCCTCGATCCCGGTGAGCTCGATCACCGCCGTCGGACGCTTCGTGCGGTCCTTGAACCAGTCGAAGCTGTCGTTGCCCCCCGCAAGGAACCACGCGCCCTCGCCGATGCGCTTCGCGAGGTCGATCGCCGCATCCACCGTGTCCGGCTGGTACAGCTCGAAGTGCGGCATCATGTCCCGGTGCATCTGCGCGCCCTCCTACGCCGTGTGGATCTGCATGGGTTTGTGAGCGGGCGGCCGCTTCGCGATCGCATTGATCACCATGTCCGGCCGGATCGGTGTGCGATTGAAGAGGTATCCTCCCAGCGCGTCGGAGATCGCGCAGACGAGCGCCGATGCGGCCGCGCCGAGCGGCGGCTCGCCGATGCCTTTCGTGCCCATCGGGCTCGTGGGGTCGGGCTTGTCGACCCAGTCCGCCTTCAGGTCCGGCACGTCGAGATAGGTCGGCGGCTTGGCCTGATAGAGCCCGACGTTCCCGGGAATGCCGTTCTGCGGGTCGTACACATAGTGCTCGAGCGACGCGAGCCCGAAGCCTTGCACCGAGCCGCCCTTGATCTGCGTCTCGAGACCCATCGGATGAATCACGGTGCCGCAATCGCCGACGTTCAGGAAATCGACGATGCGATGGGTGCCGGTCTCGATATCGAGCTCGATCTCGATGAAGGCGCACGCGAACGCCGCCGTCTCGCCCCCGACGGGCAACGTGTCCTTCGCGACGCCGATGAGCCCCGAGCCGGCGAGCGCAGTCGCCGAGGCTCGCGTCATGGGGTTGATGTCGGCGGGCAATTCATGGCCGTCGTACTTGCCGCCGAGCTCGATGGCGCGCTGCGCGACCTTGGCGAGCGAGAGACTGCGACCCGGGCTGTGCTTCGCGAACACCTTCGCGCCGTCGACGTCGTAGTCGTCGGGCTTGCCGCCGAGGTCCTTCGCGGCGATCTCCTTGATCTTTTGCAGAGCGTCCATGGCGGCGACGTAGTTCGTGCGCGCCATCGTGAACGAGGTATTGCTGCCGAACTGTCCGATGTTCCAGGGCAGATGCTTGCGCGAATCGCCCCGCTCGACGACGCACTTCTCCCAGTCGTACTTCAGCGCCTCGGCCGCGATGCGCGCGGTGCCCGAGTGCGAGAAAGTGCCGAGATTGCCGACACCCGTGTGAATATGAAGGATGCCGTCCGGCGTGATGCGGCACAGACCGTCGAAGCCGTTGAACCCGGCCGGGTGATACGCTTGCCCGATGCCGATGCCCGTGACCTTCGAGCCCTTGCGCTGGCCGCTGCGCGCCCGGCGTTCCGCCCAGTTGAAGCGCGCCGCGCCCTTCTCGAGCGCCTCGCCGAGATAGGCGCTCGTCACCTTGCGGCGATCGTTGCCCACTTGCGAGTCGAACACTTTGGGCGTGTTGATCTTGCGAACCTGCAGCGGATCGAGCTTCAGGTCGCGCGCCGCGCGGTCCATCAACGGTTCGAGAATGCACGCGATCTGATTCTCGCCGGGCCCGCGCTGGGCCGAGCGCGTCGGCGTGTTCGCGTACACCGGCACGCCGCGCCAGCGCATCGACTCCGGCGTGTACACGATGGAGAGCGCGTCGGCCGCGTTCCGAAAATCCCAGAATCCGTTGTGCGCGCCGCCTTCCTGCACGATGTACAGGTCGGCCGCGAGCAGCCGCCCGTCTTCTCCGAAGCCGAGCTTCACGCGCCCGATGAAGCCGTTGCGCGCATGCCCGACCGCGTACTCCTCCGCGCGGCTGATGCGCATCATCACCGGCTTGGAGATCTTCTTCGCCATCAGCGCGGGAATCGCCATCACGGGGTACGCGGCGCCCTTCGAGCCGAAGCCGCCGCCGCAGAACTCCGCGATGTAGACGAGCTCGTCCGGCTTGATGCCGATGAGCCCCGCAAGCCCCGGCACGACGAACGACTGGCTCTGCGTGGAGCCGTGCACGAAGCACTTGCCGTTCTGCCAGTACGCGAGCGCCGTGCGCGGCTCGAGGCTGTGATGCGAGTTGCTCGCCGTCACGAACGTCTCGTCGTACACGACTTTCGACTTCGCGAAACCGGCCTCGATGTCGCCGTAGGACCAGTCCTCCGCGGCCTTGCCCAGCGGCAGCTTGCCTTCGCCCGCCTGCTCGAAGTCCTCCTTCGTCCAGCGGATCGTCTGCAGCTTGACGCCTTGCGCGCCGACGTTGCCGTCGAGACGCGCATCGACCGGATTGGGCCGCAGGCTGTCCAGCGGGTTGATGACGAACGGCAGCGGCTCGAAATCGAGCTTGATCTTCTCGATGGCGTCCTGCGCCGTGGTCTCATCGACCGCAGCGACGGCGAGAATCGGCTCGCCGACGTAGCGCGGCTCGTTCGTGAGGATCGTCGGCTCCGGCGCCGGCGGATTCTTGATGTCGTCGGCCGTCAAAATGCCGAGCACACCCGGAATCTTCAGAGCCTCGGTGGTGTCGATGCGCCGCACGCGCGCGTGCGGCATCGGGCTCAGGAGCAGACGGCAGAAGACCATGCCGTCCACGCGGAAATCTTCCGCGTACTTCGCCTGCCCCGTGACCTTCGCAATCACATCGTGCGGAGTGAAGTTCTTGCCGAGCAGCTTGTAGCTCATGTTGGGACCGCCCCCTGTGCGGCGGCGCGCATCACGCCATTCAGGTAGTTGTCGTACGCGCCGCAACGGCAGAGATTGCCGGCGAGCGCCGCGCGACATTCATCCCGTGTGGGTTTGGGGTTGCGCTTCAGCAGCGCGACGGCCGAGACGACCTGGCCCGGCGTGCAGAAGCCGCACTGCGGGGCGAGCTCGTCGATGAACGCCTGCTGCACGGGATGCAGCTCGCCGTTCGGTCCGCCCACACCTTCGATGGTCACGACCTTGCGCCCGCGCACGCTGTGCGTGAGCACCGAGCACGAGTAGTACGTGACGTCGTCGATCATCACCGTGCAGGCGCCGCATTCGCCGCGATCGCAACCGAGCTTCGTGCCGGTGAGCCCGAGCTTGTAGCGCAACGTCATCGCGAGCGTTTCCTGCGGGAGCACGTCCACTCGGCGCGTCTCGCCATTCACATCGATCGAGACGAGACGCTCGACGCCGCCGGCGACCAGCGCCTGCCCCTTGGTCGAGCATCCGGCGAGTCCGCCGTAGATATAGGTGGCGGCCGAGGCCACGGCCCCGGACGCGATGACGCGCTTGATGAATTCGCGCCGCGAATAGCGGCTCGCCTCGTCGTGCATGATCTACCCTCGTCGCGCGCCTCCAGCGCCCTTCTGCATCGGAACGGCGGCGGCGGCGCTTTTCTCAAGACCCCACAAGGTTTCCGTCGACAAAAGGCGCGACTTTTGCCGGCGGTGCAGTATAGCCGCAGGTTTGCAGCGTCAAGCCCCGGAGTGCACGCGCGTGTTCACGGCGCGAATGCCGTGACGCTGCGATAGCCGCTTGCGGCGACGGTGATCGACTGGCCCGATGTGATCGTCCAGCCCTGCGCATAGCCCACTTCCGTCGTCCCGTTCGGATCGAGCGCCAGCGAGACGCTGCGCGTGGCTTCGTTGCCCGGCTCGCGCAGCTCCGCGATCACGTTCAGCGGACCGTCCGTCGCATTGCGAATCGTCGCGACGAACCCCTGCCCCATGAAGGCAGCCCGGAACGCCACGCGTACCGGCACGGGCGGTTTGTTCGCTTCCGCCAGCGCGGCGTCGCGCGTCGCGAGCGCGGCCGTCTTCTCCTGCAAGGCGATTTCGACCTTGGTGAGGTGCTCGCGGAGCTCGAGCATTTGAGTGCTCTGCTGAAGCACTTGCTGCTGCAGTCGGACGCGATCGTTCTGCAAGTACAGCGCGAGCGCGCCGGCTGCGATCAGCATTAGCACGAGCGCGACGACGGCGGTCACCGCCAGTGCGGAGTGAGGGGCGCTTCCGGGCGCGACCGCCCGAGGCGCGTCGTCCTGAACCTGCGTATTCATGGCCTGGGTAGGCGGCTCTGAGTGAAGTCTCGGTCGTGATCGTGCCCTCGGCTTTGGGGAGCCTGAGCAGGATAACGCCTTGATTCTTCGGGGGCTTGGCGGGTAGGCACGAGGCCGCAGTGTACCGGCCGGGGCGGAAATTGTGTACCGAAGGTGTTCGGGGAGGGTTATGGCTAGCGGTTGGGTTGGGGGGTCACCCTGACGACCCGAAAAGACGGGTGACCACTTGCGCGACGCCGACCGCGATCGCCATCCCCGTAGAGATGCCGCCGACGATCCACTTGATGAGGCGGGTTTCGAGGGCGCTGATCTGCCCACCCAGCTCCGTCCGAACGCCACTGATCTGTCCACTCAGCTCGCTCCGAACGGCTTCCAGCTGAGCGTGTGTCGAAAGGTGCGGCAAAGCCGTGTCGAACTTGGCGCGCAGCTCCGCGAGCCCGACCTCGAGATTGACGAGTCGTTTGGAAGAGTCGTCCATCGCGCCTCCGCGACCTCCGAATTCAGGTAAGGCAGCGGCCTTGCTGCGAAAGCGATCCGATCCCATTGGAAACATGGCTGCACTCCATCCATTGGAAGACGATTTGCCGTGACGCGAAGGCTAGCAAACGCCCGCGCGCGCTGAGCAACTTTCGAAGCACGAATGTACGAAGAAAAGCGTCTCGGAAATGAAGAGGACGGTGGGGATTCGCGAATCCCCTCATGTCTCCCACGGTCGTGCAGACCTGGATCGCTCGGCACTCCGAGGGACTCGCCCTTCCCCTGGTCTTTTCACCGCCCCGCTGGCAATGCGACGGCACTCGGGTAACACGCAGGCGAATCCTGCCGTCAGAAATCCGCGCGTTCGTCGCTCCCGAGGACATTTGGTCAAACGCCGTCGCAAACTTGCTTCGCTGCGCCGCAAGAACATCCGGGGACAGACGATTCCCCTGATGTCCGCAAAGATCGCCTGCCAAGAACCGAACGCGACGAGGCAATCCCATGGCCCGTATGTCCCCCGCACAGCGACTCCGCCGAATCCTGAAAACGATCCGCGCGTGGGAACGGCACGATCCCCGCGCCACCTTCTTCGGTCATTCCCTCCCCCAATTCAAAACGGCCGTGCAACCGAGCTTGGAGGCGCACGCCAAAGTCACGGAGCTGAGAAAGGCGTTGCGCTTCGCCCTCATCGAACGCAATGCCGCCGACAAGCGATCCCTTGAGCTCGTTCGTGCCGTCGGGTTCGCGGTCGACGGTCATCCGGCGCACGGCATCAACAGTGATTTCCACGAAGCGCTCGGCTACACGCGCGAGGCCGTGCGTCAGAGCAAGATCCGGATGGGACGCCGACGCAAACGCTGAGGCAGGTCTCGCTCAGAGCCCGAACAGACAACTCACGTGTTGCGCGATCCCCAGCGTGAGCGCCGTGCCGACGATCCAGTAGATCAGGCGTGCTTCGAGCGCATTTAGGTCCGCCTTGAGCGCATGGAGGTCCGCCTTGATCGCGAACTGTTCGATCTTGCCGCGCAGTTCCGCCACTTGCTCGCGAAGACTACTCATCCCCGCTTCGACTGCGCCCAGCCGTCTAGACACGTCGCCCATCTCGCCCCCACCCCCACGACCCGTGCCGAATTCACGTGAAGCAGCGGCCTTGCTGCGAAATCGATCCGCTCCTATCCGAAACATGTCTGTACTCCACTCCGTGGAAAACGATTGACCAGTGACGCGGAGGCTAGCAGATGCTCACGCGCGCCGCGCGACCTCTTGAGCACATTTGTACGAACTTATCGCGTGTGCCGTTGCGCGCCGCCGCTAGTCGCTGGCGCGCAAGGCCAACCACGGCTCTCTCATCCAGCCTCGCTCCTGAAAGGAGAGAACGGATTCACCCACGATGATGTGATCCAGGAGCTCGACGTCGAGCATCTTCAAGACCCGGTACAGCTGATACGTGATGCGCACGTCCGCGTGCGACGGCTCGCAACCTCCTTGAGGATGATTGTGCGCACAGATCACCGCGCTCGCCCGAGACCGCACGACACACGCAAGCACGCGCCGCACTTCGACCTTCGCGGTGTCCACCGTTCCGTGGAAGAGCTCTTCGTAGCCGATGAAGCGCCGACGCTTGTCCAGCAGCATCACCGCGAAGACCTCCTCGTCACGGCCTCCGATCTGCAGGCGCAGGAAATCGATCACTTGCGCGACGGACGTGACAATCGAAGCGCCCGGCCGAAAGTCCGCCGCGATCAATTCCTGCGCGCGCTCGATGACGACCGCGTCAGGCGCACGCTCGAACTGCGCACCGACTTTCATGTAGAGCGGGATGCTCCAGTCCCCATCGGGTGTGCGGAGCGGCAGCGTCAATTGCGGCGCCGAGTTTCGTTTCGGACGCGCAGGCGTCGTAGACTCGCGTGTATCCATCGAGTGCCTCCCTTTCAGGCGTTTGGTGGTAGGCGCCGGCCGGTGCGCTAACACCGGCCGGCGCCGCTATCTCAGAATGTTTGAAGAGGGGTCGGATTCCTTTCGACGACATGGAAGCTCGACGAGATGAAGGCGTGAACGACGGGTCCATGTCGTGTGCCCGAATGTGCCTGGGTGGGGCGATGCGGTCAACGCGTTATTGGGGCGAAATTGGCGGATATTCGGGGCGCGAGTGCGAGTGCAGCAATCCGATGTTCCGTATCCTTCGCGACCTCTGATCTCATATGTGCCGGGATGAGCATGACGGCACGGTATGCGGGTCTTCGTTTCTCTCAACGCCATCTGCCCTTGAAACAATACAGTTCGGCTGCACGATTGTGCGCCGTGGCGCTGTTACCTTAGGTCCACGTCGTTGACAAATCGTCCTCAGTGCGGGTGAGTGGCCGCGAAAGCGCGTCGTATGTCGCCGAGGCATTCGGATCTTCGCCGTCCGACCAGCTCACGAGCTCGCCCAGCGCGTTGTACCTCACGGCTCGAGAGCCGAGATCCGTATCGACCAGCGTCCGCTGAAATGCCGAACGGGATCGGTGCCGCGGACGCCCTTTGTGTCGGCGCTGTTTTGATCTGGATCTTTCCGTTCTCGCCACGAAACCTCGGCCGGCCCGGCCAGCCCATCGTTGCGGCTGCGAGCACGCATGCCAGGGGGGGTAGCCGCTGACAACCCCTTGTCGACTGGGCCCTGTCATTGACAACCGGTTGACAAGCCCCTGCGACCCCCCTCGCTATCGCGTGTCTTGGCTCCGAAATCAACTGGACACATCCAAGCTGATTCTGTGTGAGTGATGACGCGGCAACTCGCGATGGCACGACGTTGGGATCGGGCACGGTAGCGCTGTCGGTATTGGTCGGAGAGGAAGCGCGCGGCTTGTCGGCGCCGGTGGTGAGTCGGCTGAAGCAGCAGTGGCAAGAGGACTATCGGGGCTGGAGCGAGCGGCGGCTGGATGGCGAGCGCTGGGTGTATTGGTGGGT
>DASTRY010000085.1:0-45794 GCA_035760965.1 Steroidobacteraceae bacterium
GCTTGTGGATGGTCGCAACCGCATGGGTTCGGTCGTGCATGTGCCCCTGTCGGGTCGGACGGTAGCTGCCGAAGTGGTATCACCCGTCTTCTACGATGCGGTTGGAGCGCGCCTGAATGGTTGACGCACAAAAATCTCAAACGCTCTCCATTGCTGGTGCGCGGATTGAGACGGCGGGAGATTGGAGTCGCTGGTCGGTCCGCGCTCGCGGTGAAGCGCGCGCGACCTGGAACGAGTGCACGGGGATCGCACTCCCGGAAGAACCACAGCGGGCGCACACCTCGCGAGACGCGTCGGCATTGTGGCTCGGTCCTGACGAATGGCTGTTGCTAGTGGCGCCGAAAAACGAAGCTGATTTTAGGAGCCGAGTGATATCGATGAGTCGAGACACCCAGTGGCTCGGTTCGGTGGTGGATGTCTCGGCGCGCAATGTGGGGATTGCTCTGGAAGGACCGCACGTCTGGTGGATTCTGCAAGGCGGTTGCCCAATCGATTTGTGTGACGGCGCGTTTCCGGTGGGGTCGTGTACGCGGACGCTGTTCGGGAAAGCGGAGATCGTCCTGTGGCATCGCGATGAAACGGCGTGGCACTTGGAGTGTTGGCGGTCCTTCGCACCGTACGTGTGGGTTCTCCTGGAGCAAACGGCGCGGGAATGTGACGCTCGCTCGACACGGGCACAGCATTGAAACGATGCTGGGTTTACGTCGCCCTGGGCGCGGGGTGCGACTGAAGCGGCTCCGCGGCGATCGAGCGATCGTTGATTGACGCAGCTCGTCGAGGGTTCAGGACAGAGAGGGAACCTCCGCGCGAGTGGGCACTGGATCGATCCGAGAGACGTTGCCGGCAAGGCAAGTCCCGGAGCAGTAACGAGATATCTGGCGGAGAGAGAGGGATTCGAACCCTCGAAGGGCTTTTGGCCCTTACACCCTTAGCAGGGGTGCGCCTTCGACCACTCGGCCATCTCTCCGCTTGCGATAAACGTGCGGTTTGTCAGAGGCTTGCGCGATCGGGGGCGATCGCCGGGGGCGCCATGATACTTAAGCGACCTGGGAAAGGTAAGGGCAAACCTGGAGAGCGCGACCCAGGGCGGCGCGCGCTGAAGCACAGGCACGGGGTGCTCGAGGGCGACAATGCAATCGAACGCTGTCGCTGCGCGGCCGGACGATTACCGTCCGCCGCGCGCCGTCACCGTCAGGCCGACGCGAATTCCGCGGAGGAATCTTCCGCTTCGCCGCTCGGCTCGCCTTGCTGCTCGCGCTTGATGCGCTCGTAGATCTCTTCGCGGTGTACGGCGACGTTCTTCGGCGCGTTGATACCGACGCGCACCTGATTGCCCTTCACGCCCAGCACGGTGACCGTGACGTCGTTCCCGATCATCACCGTTTCACCAACCCGTCTCGTCAAAATCAACATCTTTCGTCTCCTCCATGATCCCGGGGCCCGGCATATGGCATGTGTGGCCGCAAGATTCCATTCCAGAATCTACGGTCTGACGCTAAAAAGACACATCAGAGAAACCCTGAAACTCCGTCAAGCCGAGGTTCGCGTTCACGCAAGTTGCCGGTGTCAACCGTGGGCCGGTCGGCCCAATGCAAATTCTCTGTGCACGCTGGCCACGCACGATTCGAGCTGTGCCTCCGGGATCAGTACGGAGATTTTGATCTCCGATGTCGACACCAGATGAATCGGCGTTCCCGCGGCAGCGAGCGTCTCGAACAAGCGAGTCGCGACGCCGGCGTGGGAACGCATGCCAACCCCGACGATAGACAGCTTCGCGACCCGATCGTTGCCCACGACGAAGCATCCGGAATGCGCGCGCGCCGCGTTCTGCACCAGCCGCAGCACCTGCGCGTAGTCATCGCGGTGGACGGTGAACGACAGATCGGTGCTCCCGGCGCGGCTCGTCGCGAGAACGATCATGTCCACCTCGATTTCCGCGTCCGAGACCGGCTTCAGGATGCCGTACGGCGTGCGCGGCGAATCCGGCAGGCCGCTGATCGTGATCTGCGCCTCGTCGCGGTTGAACGCGACGCCGGCGACGACAGGAGCTTCCACCCGCTGATCCTCCTTGCAAATCAGAGTACCCGGATCCGAGCCGAAGCTCGATAAGACCCGCAGCGGCACGTTGTACTTGGCCGCGAATTCCACCGACCGGAGGTGCAGCACGCGCGAGCCCTGGCCGGCGAGCTCGAGCATCTCCTCGAACGATAGTCGATCGAGGCGGCGCGCATCCGGCACGACGCGCGGATCGGTGGTGTACACACCGTCCACGTCCGTGAGGATTTGACACTCGTCCGCCTCGAGCGCGACAGCGAGCGCAACCGCCGTCGTATCCGAACCGCCGCGCCCGATCGTCGTGATGTTCCCCTCGGGATCGACGCCCTGAAAGCCGGCGACCACGGGGATCTCGCCCGCATCGAGCGCGGCGCGCAGGCGGGAGGTCGCGACATCCGTGATGCGCGCGCGGGTGTGCACGCTGGTGGTCAGCACTTTCACCTGCCCGCCGGTGAACGATCGCGCGGGCACGCCGCGCGCGTTGAGTGCCATCGCGAGGAGGGCGACCGAGACTTGCTCGCCGGTCGCGAGCAAGGCGTCCAGCTCCCGCGGGGAAGGCTCGGGAGTGATGGCCTTGGCGAGGTCGAGCAGTCGATCCGTTGCATCGCCCATTGCGGATACCACCACGGCGATCCGATCGCCGCGCTCTCTGACTGCCGATACGCGCGCCGCGACCCGTTGGATGAGCTCGATGGAGCCGACCGAGGTCCCGCCGTACTTTTGGACGATCAGCGCCATCGCGGAATGTAACTTAACGACCGTTCAATGGCGCAGGCCGGCAACGGTTGCCGCAGCAACCCGGGAGCGGATGCCGCACATCGGCGGCAAGGTGAGCGCGACGCTCACGCCGCGAGCTTGGATCGTACGAACGTAGGCACGCCGGCGAGCGCGCCCTCGAGCGCGGCGGGGTTCGTCCCACCGGCTTGCGCGAAGTCCGGGCGACCGCCGCCGCGACCCCCGACCTGCGCGGCGACCGAGCCGACCAGCTCGCCGGCTTTCACTCGCGCCGTCAGATCGTTCGTAACGCCGGCGACCAGCACCACCTTCGAGGGCCCTTCCACAGAAGCCAGCACAACGACCGCGGACTTCAACTTGTTCTTTAGCTGATCCACCGCATTGCGCAGCGCGCCCGCGTCCGCGCCGTCCACTTTGGTCGCGACGACTTTCACGCCCTGGATATCGACTGCGCCGGACGCAAGGTCCGCGCCCTGCCCCGACGCGAGCCGATCCTTCAGCGACCGGATCTCCTTCTCCATCTGCCGGATGCGCTCGAGCGCATCGCGCACTTTGTCGCCGACGTCGTCGCGTGTCCCGCGCACGAGGCCCGCCACTTCCTTCAGGATGCTCTCGTTCTGCTCCACGTACGCGAGCGCGCCCTCGCCCGTGAGCGCCTCGATGCGACGGACACCGGCCTGAATGCCGCTCTCGCTGACGATCTTGAACAGCCCGATGTCACCCGCGCGCGTCACGTGCGTGCCGCCGCACAGCTCCGTCGAGAAATCCCCGACGCGCAGCACGCGCACCTGCTTGTCGTACTTCTCGCCGAACAGCGCCATCGCGCCGCTCGCAACCGCGGCGTCGAAATCCATGACTTTGGTTTCCACGGGCTCGTTGCGCCGAATCTCCGCGTTGACGAGACGCTCGATCTCCCGCAGCTCATCCGGGGTCACCGGCTGGAAATGCGAGAAGTCGAAGCGCAGCCGATCCGGCGCGACCAGCGAGCCTTTCTGCTGGACGTGCGTGCCGAGCACCTTGCGAAGCGCCGCGTGCAGGAGATGCGTGGCGGTGTGATTCAGCGCGGTGGCGCGCCGACGCTTGCCGTCGACGTGCGCGCCGAGCGTGTCGCCGATCGAGATGCGCCCCTCGATCAGCCTGCCGATGTGCGTGTGCGCGGCGCCGCGCTTCTTTGTGTCCTCCACGATGAAGCGGATGCCCGGGCCCGCGAGCTCGCCCGCGTCGCCGACCTGGCCGCCGGCCTCGGCATAGAACGGCGTGCGGTCGAGCACCACTTCGCCCTCCTCGCCCGCGTTCAGCCGTTCGACGCTCACGCCGTCCTTCAGCAGCGCGACGACATGACCGTCGGAATCGAGGCCTTCGTAGCCCTGGAACAGCGTGCGCGAATCGATGGACGCGCCGCTGCGCAAGTCCACTTTGAACTTGCTCGCGGCCTTCGCGAGCTCGCGCTGCCTTTCCATCGCCGCATCGAAGCCCGCCTGATCGATGCCCAGGCCGCGCTCGCGCGCGACGTCGGCCGTGAGGTCGACCGGGAATCCGTACGTGTCGTAGAGCTTGAAAACGAGATCGCCGGGAATCTGCGCCTGCCCCGCGCCCGCATCCTGCGAAGCACCGAGGTCCTCGATCATCTTGTCGAGCAACGCCATGCCGTTGGCGAGCGTTTCGGCGAAGCGCTCCTCTTCCTGCTTCAGCACCCGCTCGATACTCGCGCGCTCGCGCCCCAGCTCGGGGTACGCGTCACCCATCTCCTTTTCGAGCGCCGCGACGAGCTTGTAGAAGAACAAGCCGCGCACGCCGAGCTGATACCCATGACGCAAGGCGCGGCGCATGATACGGCGGAGAACGTAGCCACGGCCCTCGTTGGACGGCACGACGCCGTCGAGCACGAGGAACGCGCACGCGCGGATGTGATCCGCGATGACGCGCAGCGAGGAGGACGTGAGGTCCTTCGTCCCCGTCAGCTCCGCAGCCGCTTTGATGAGGCCCTGGAACAGGTCGATCTCGTAGTTCGAGTGCACGTCCTGCATGACCGCAGCCGTGCGCTCGAGACCCATCCCGGTGTCGACCGACGGCTTCGGCAGCGGCGTGAGCTTGCCGTCAGCCGAACGGTCGTACTGCATGAACACGAGATTCCAGATCTCGATCCAGCGATCGCCGTCCGCGTCCGGCGAGCCCGGCGGGCCGCCGGGCACTTCGGGGCCGTGATCGTAGAAGATCTCGGTACACGGGCCGCACGGGCCGGTGTCGCCCATCTGCCAGAAGTTGTCCGAGCCGCCGCCCGGCTTGTCGCCGATGCGGACGATGCGGTCGGGCGCGAGGCCGATGACCTTGTGCCAGATGTCGTACGCCTCGTCGTCGGTCGCGTAGACGGTGACCATGAGGCGCGATGGATCGATTCCGAGCCATTTTTCGCCCGTCACGAACTGCCACGCGAACTGGATGGCCTCGCGCTTGAAATAGTCCCCGAACGAGAAGTTGCCGAGCATCTCGAAGAACGTGTGGTGGCGCGCCGTGTAGCCGACGTTCTCGAGGTCGTTGTGCTTGCCGCCGGCGCGCACGCAGCGCTGGCTGGAGGCGGCGCGCACGTAATCGCGCTTGTCCTTGCCGAGGAACACGTCCTTGAACTGGACCATGCCCGCGTTCGTGAACAGCAACGTCGGGTCGTTGGCGGGCACGAGCGAGCTCGAGGGCACGATGGTGTGCCCGTGTTGACGGAAGAAATCGAGGAACGCGCGGCGCACGTCCGCCGCGGTCATGTAACGCGGTTTAGTCAAGGTCAAGCGTCCGGATCGAAGTCGGGGCCGAGAGCGGCGCGGATATGATCCGCTGAAAAGCCCCGGTACTGCAAAAACCGTCCCTGTTTGGCTTTCTGGGCCCAGGTGTCGGGTTCTGCAAGACCGAAGCGGCGGAGCCGGACCTCGCGGGCGCGCTGATGCCAGTCGGGGCCATTGTCCAGCGCCGCCTGGATGACGTCCGAGGGCAGGTCGAGCGCCCGCAGATCGGCGGCGATCCGCAGCGGGCCCTGGCCGCGCTCGGCGTGGTAGGCGACATAGTTCTCCGCATAGCGGGCGTCGTTGACGATTTTGCCGGCGATCAGCTCTTCGACGGTCGCCGCGACGAGCTCGCGGTCATAGCCGGCGGCTTCGAGCTTCTGCCGCAGCTCGCCGCTGGCAAAGTCCCGGCGGGCCAGCAGCGACACGGCGGCCCCGCGCACCCGCTTCGGGTCGGAGGCGTGTTCCGGGTCCACCTTGCCGGACTTGCGCGTCGAACGCATGCGATCGAGCCGTCCCAAAGTGCTTCAGCGAGCGGAGTCGTGCGGAGGCGGCGAGTCGGTAGAGAGGCCGCGCGGTCCGGCCCGCCCTGGCGGTCTCCCAGCTAGGCCGCGCCCACCCTCACGCGCAGCCCCGTGGTCAGCCCAGCGCCAAGCCGATGCGCGCCAGATCGCCCCGGTCCGGCGACGGCCGCCTCAGGCCGACTTCTCTTCCCCGTTTCCGCTGCCGTTCTTACGGGCGGGCAACAGCTTCGCGCGCACCTGCTCCTCGATCTCCCGGGCAATTTCCTTGTTCTGCATGAGATAGTTGCGGGCGTTGTCCTTGCCCTGACCGATGCGGCTGCCCTTGTACGCATACCACGCACCGGACTTCTCGATGATGCCCTGGGCGCTCGCGAGCTCGATGATCTCGCCTTCGCGGGAGATGCCGGCACCGTACATGATCTCGAACTCGGCCTCGCGGAACGGCGGAGCGACCTTGTTCTTCACGACCTTCACGCGCGTCATGTTGCCGACGACTTCTTCGCCGTTCTTGATGGCGCCGATGCGGCGGATGTCGAGGCGCACCGACGCGTAGAACTTCAATGCGTTACCGCCGGTGGTGGTCTCGGGGTTGCCGAACATCACGCCGATCTTCATGCGGATCTGGTTGATGAAGATCACGATGGTGTTCGAGCGCTTGATGTTGCCCGTGAGCTTGCGCAGCGCCTGCGACATGAGGCGCGCGTGCAGGCCGACCTGCAGCTCGCCCATCTCGCCCTCGATCTCGGCCTTCGGCGTCAGCGCAGCGACGGAGTCGACCACCACGACGTCCACGGCGCCCGAGCGGACCAGCATGTCGGTGATCTCGAGCGCCTGCTCGCCGGTGTCCGGCTGGGAGACGAGCAGGTCGTTGATGTTCACGCCGAGCTTTTCGGCGTAGCTGGGATCGAGCGCGTGCTCGGCATCCACGAACGCGGCGGTCCCGCCGGCGCGCTGCACTTCGGCGATGACCTGCAGAGTGAGCGTGGTCTTACCCGACGACTCCGGCCCGTAGATCTCGACGACACGACCGCGCGGCAGCCCGCCGACGCCGAGCGCGATGTCCAGACCGAGCGAGCCCGTGGAGACGGTCTCCACGTCGTACGTCTGCGCGGCATCGCCGAGACGCATGACGGAGCCCTTGCCGAATTGCTTCTCGATTTGGCCCAACGCGGCGACGAGCGCCTTCTTGCGGTTGTCATCCATTCGCTGATCCATTCGATGCGATTCCGGGGAAGTGAATGAAGAACGAATTATCACACAACGATGTCGCGCTGAGACGGCCGTTTGCGGGACATTCGCGTTGTTTTCGTACAGAAATGCAGTCAGCGCCGCATCTCATCCAGTCCGAAAATTTCGCGACTACTGTATAGCGAGCCTTCGGGCGCGGTACGGCTCTCGACGAGCCGGAACGCGTCGAAGCTCCAGCGGACCGGCGCCATGTTGCGGTCGCGAGTTACGCGCCGAACTTTGCGCGCAAGCGTGGCATGCGCACGGAAGGGCTTGAGATCAGGAGCAAATCCGCTTTCGGTCAGCGCGCGCTTGAGGTCCGCCGCAAGCGCTGTTGCACCGGGCGCCACACTCGTCGCCGTGGCGCACAGGAGCTGCGGCTTGCGCCAGTAATCTATCCGGTCGAGAGTGACGGCGATCGGGTCGCCCCTCGCGGCCGCGACTCGGGCGCCAATATCGATCAGCTCGGTGATGCGGCTCGCCGGGACGTTGCCCAGGAAGGCGAGGGTCAGATGCAGGTTCTGCGTCGGGACTGACGTGCCATCACACGCGGCGAGGACTGTGCGCGCGGCGTTCGCCAGAGCGAGCTGCATCGCCTCGCTCGGCCACAGCGCGAAGAACAGGCGATGCTGCGGCTCCGGGCGTGTCGCATCGCCGACGTGAGACGCTCCGGCCATAGCACTCAGCGCCGCTCTAGGAGCGGCGGTTTGCGATGCCCACTGTCCGAAGGCGGGACACGACGCGAAAGGGGCGAGCGAGCGCGGCCGCGGAGGGTGAGGCGCGGCGCGTTCCCGCGGAAACGCGCTCGTGATGCAGGCAACAGGCTGACGTTCCGCAAGCGCGCATGAGTGCCCTACGCACAACTATCCCTTGCGCGGCTCGAGCTGCAACACGAGTTCCAGCGCGTACTCGACCGCGCGCCGGCGGATGGTCTCGCGGTCGCGATTGAAAAGCTGGCGCCGCGTTTCGACGACGACTTCGTCGCCGCGCTTGCTGGCGATGGCGAACCACACGGTGCCAACCGGCTTCCCGGGCACGCCGCCGTTCGGCCCAGCGATACCGCTCACCGCGATGGCAACATCCGCACCCGTCGCGCGCAGCGCGCCATGCGCCATCTCACGCACGGTTTGCTCGCTCACCGCGCCGTACGTGTCGAGCGTCTGCTGCGAAACCCCCAGATCGCGAACCTTCGCGGCGTTCGAGTACGTGACGAAGCCGGAATCGAACCACTGCGAGCTGCCGGGAACATCCGTTATGGCTTTCGCGATCCATCCCGCAGTGCACGACTCGGCGGTGACCAAGCGACGGCCAGACCCGAGTAACCGCCGGCCCACTCGCGTGGCGAGATCGAAAAGCGCGGCATCGTCAGGCATACCGAGCGAATTAGCGGTTGCTCGGCGCGGTGTCAAGGCACGGAACACGCACTGTGCCGGTGAAGTACACTCCTGCGCCCCATGAACGACGTCGCGCTCGCTCAGCACACGCCGATGATGCGGCAGTACCTGCGCGCGGTGTCGATCTGAATTCGATTAACTCCTTGATGTGCCGAGTCTTCTACCTAGCCTTCAGGGCAAGCTAGCCGATCTTTGGCCGACTCGAAGTGATCCGCCGGGCTGAGACGCGCAACGCCCGGGCGCATTGCATTCGTGAGAACTGGCCGCTGCATCTTTCGGCGATCACCTTGGGCGAGTTCTTTGTGGGTAGACCAGGGCTGCTGCTGCCTGCCCCGGCTCTGAAGCACACCGTTCCGTGGCTAAATGGTCGAAGAGAAGCGGGTGCTGTTATCAAAACTCGTTGGCTCGACAGGTCTCCGCGGAACCAGCGAACCGCCATGAGACCTCTTTCAATCGGGCTCTTTCACACGGGCGAATTTGATAACGAGAATGCACCGTCCACGTTGATGACAACACCCGAGCACATCGAGGCTCTCGGCGATGCAAGGAAGACGATCGTCTGCGCAATGTCTTCGGGCTGCAGCCATCGGCCCAACGGAAACTCCTCGTCACGGCGCCGGGATTTCTCCGTCAACAGTGTTCGCGTGGGGCCAGGACAAACAGCGTTAGCGCGAATACGCTTGCTTGCCCATTCATAGGCAGTCTGGCGCGTCAGCGCGAGCATCCCGGCCTTGGCTGCCGCGTACGCGGCGCCTCCGAGCGGCGAAACGCCGTGCGCCGCAATCGAAGCGACATTGATGATCGAGCCGCCGCCGCGTCGCTGCATCGGATTCAGTACACCTCGTGTGGCGATGAATGCCGAACGCAAATTCAGCGCCAAGGTCGAATCCCACTCCTCGACCGTCAGCTCCTCGAGCTTGCGACGCGGACCCCCTCCCACGTTGTTCACGAGAACATCGACACCCTGTTCTCTTCGATCGATTTCTTCGAGCACGCACTCCAGTGAGACGGCATCACGCACGTCGATCGAGAACGCAGTGCCGCCAATTTCTCGCGCCAACTCTCGTGCCGCACGATCGTCCAGATCGATGATCAGCACGCGCGCGCCGAGCGTTGCGAAGTCGCGGGCGACTGCGGCACCGATACCGTGTGCCCCGCCCGTAACGACGACGCATGCGCCTTCGAATTCACGCACGCTCCTGCTCCAATTCGAAGCCGATCACTGGATGCGGCTCGTACGGTGCTTCGAGACGCGCACGCTCGTCGGCGGAGAGCATGAGATTCAGCGCTTCGCAGGCCAGATCGATCTGCGACGTATCGGAAAAGCCCAGAATCGGCGACACCACGCCGGGCGACCCGAGTAGCCATGCGAGCGCGATCTTCGCAGGCGGCTCACCGCGTTCTGCGGCGACTGCGTTGAGTTGCTCGATGACTGGCGTGTCGAGCTCCGGCAGAAAACGCGCCATGGCGAGCGAATCGCCGGCGAGGCGCGCCGCGTCGCCCGCAGGCCCGGCCAACAGTCCGCGAGCGAGCGGCGACCATGGCGTCATCCCGACGCCCTCCTCGAGACACAAGGGCACCATTTCGCGTTCTTCCTCGCGATAGATGAGGTTGTAATAGTTCTGCATGGAAATGAAAGGCGAATAGCCGAGCGCTCTTTGCGTTGCCAGCGCTTTCATGAAACGCCAAGCCGACATGGAGGAAGCGCCCAGGTATCGTACTTTGCCGCTGCGGATGAGGAGCTCGAAGGTCTGCAGCGTTTCCTCGATCGGCGTATGCGGATCCCACCGATGCATCAGGAGCAGATCGACGTGCTCGAGCCGTAACCTCTTCAGGCTTGCTTCGACGCTCGCGAGAATGTGTCGGCGGGACAATCCTCGATCGTTGGGTCCCGGGCCTGTCGCGAAGAACACCTTGGTCGCGATCACATACTCGTCACGCGATGCTGTGGCACGCAGTGCGGCACCGAGAATGGCTTCCGCCTCACCGGCACCGTAGGTCGGTCCGGTGTCGAAAAAGTTGATGCCTTTCTCGAGCGCTTTGCGAACGATCGCTTCCGCGGTTTTGCAGTCCGTGCGCCAGGTCTGTTCCGCGCAACCGCCGAAGCTCGCGGAGCCGACGCACAAGCGTGAGACGACGAGCCCCGAGCGGCCAAGTTGCTTGTACTGCATTATTCGTTCTTCACCGGATCGAACAAGCGCGGATGCGCGACCCCACGGACTCGTAACGGTTCCAGCAGCGGCAGCCATTCGGCCTGACGGTCGAGAAGTTGCAATGCACCGAGATCTTCCGCGAGATCTTCCAAGCGTGTGACGCCGATGAGCGCAGTTGTCGCCTTCGCCACGGCGAAGGCGATTGCCAATTGCGCCGCGGTTGCACCGAAGCCCGCAGCAATCTCTTCCAACTTCGGCTGCAGCGCGCGAATGCGTTCGCGGATCCCGCCGGCATCTCGTGCGATGTTGCGCTCGCGAGGTCGCTCACCCCGCGCAAATGCGCTCGGATCGACCCGATCCCGATCGAGATGGCCGGCGAGGATGCCGCCTTCGAGGACGAAGGCGGCGCAAAGGCCAATCGAGTTGCTCGAGAACAGCTGTAAGTACGCTTCGCTCTCGACGACCTCGCGACGTGCAACGTTGTATTGAAGCTGTACGAGTCGCGGGTGCGATTTTCCTTGCAGCAGCGTCTTCGCCTGAGCGATCTGCCCCGCTTCCCAGTTCGTGGCGCCCCAGCCCCGCGCAAGGCCGGCGCGTACGAGCCCGTCGATTTCTTCGCAAAAGGCCGCAAGGTCCACGCCTTCAGTGGGTCGCGAAACCATCACGAGCTCGACGTGATCGACGCGAAGCCGCTCGAGAGACGCTCGGACCTGCTGCTCGAAAGACTGCTGCGGGTAGTTCCAGAGCCAAAGCTTCAGCGCAAGCTGGTAGTCGCTGCGGCGAATGCCGGCGAGACGGATCGATTCCGCAAACGCAGCTTCGGTGTCAGGCTTGTCCCAGTAGAAGCCGATGTCGAACAGGTTGATGCCTGCATCGATCGCAGCACGCAACAGCGCGGCACAATCGGACGGACTGAGCCTCGAGAAGGTGTTCCATGAGCCGAGCGAGATGGCCGACACGTCGACCATCCCGTCCCCGATGGAGCGATACAGCATGCGCCTGCGCTCAGAATCGATAACGAGCGATTGCCGATACCTGGCGGGGCGCGCCAGGCACGTTCAACTGGATGCCAAAGATCGTCGCATTCTGGTTGTAGACGAGATATCGCTTGTCGGTGAGATTCGATCCCTCTACGGCAAGCTCCAGGCCCCGCAGCGCCGCAGGTTCGAATGCAATGCGTGCGTTGACGAGCGTGTAGCTGTCCTCGAGCGAAGTCGGATCCGCAATCGTCAGGTATTGGTCGCTGCGATAGCTCGCGTCCGTACGGAACGTCCAATCGCCGATTGCGGCCGTCAGCTTGTACTGAGCGCCCAAAGAGGCGGTCCATTCGGGAACGTGCGGCAACTTCGTGTCGTAAGTGACGCCCACGACCCCGTTGGCAAGACGCACGAACTTATTGTGCGTGTAACCGACGCCCAGATTGAAGGTCAATCCGGTCGTCGGACGGAACGTCGATTCGAGCTCCAAGCCATACAACTGAGCGTCTCCGCCGTTTTGCGTCACGTTCACGACGCCGCCGGTCGGACCGGGCACGATCACATTCAATTGGATGTCGGTCCAGTCGCTGAAGAACAGCGCACCGTTCAACGTGAGCCGGCCGTCCAGCCAGGTCGATTTTCCACCGAGCTCATAGGTCGATAGCTTTTCGGGACCGTACACCGGCGTGGGCAGCACTGCCGTCGGATTGCCGAAGCCCCCGCTCTTGAAGCCCTCGGCGTAACTCGCGTAAAGCAGGACGTCGTCGAGCACACGCCAGTTGAGGCCTACGCGCGGCGTGAACGAGAACCAATCTTCCGAGCGAGACTGAGCGGGAATTGAAACGATACCGAGCTGAGGCAGGAACGTTTCGGTCGTGAACGTCTTGTCGTCCCAGTTCGCACGCGCCCCGACAATTGCTGTCAGGGTCGGCGTGATGTCGAATTCTTCCTGCGTGAAGATTGCGACGCTATCGGATTCGTAGTCTTGTCGGACGATCGTGTCGCGCGCGTCGCTGGCCAGCCCGGTGACCTCGTAAACGCCGTGGAAGCTCTCGCTGAAGCGCCACCCTCGCCCGTCCTCGCGGAAGTAGAAGGCGCCGGCCAGATACCGGAAGCGATTGTCGAACAGCGCGCCGCTGACTTGAAATTCCTGGCTGAGCTGATCGTCCTTGATCTTTTCGTTCGTCGAGGAAATCGTGAACGGAGAGGTATCTCCATCCACTCGCACTTTGGTCTCCAGCGTGCGCCAAGCGCTGATCGACTTGAAGCTGAAAGCGTCGCTCGGGCTGATCGTAATCGTCGCCGAGGCGCCGCCGATATCGTAATCGTCCTGCAGCGGGCTGCCGCTGTAGGTTGCATACGCATCCCGGATCACCCAGCGCGAATCGTAGATCGCGCCTGCGGGAAGTCCGAACGCGGCTGCCTGCACCGGCGCGGCGATGGCGTTGAAGCGCGCCACGAGCGCGGGCGGTACGGCGTAGAACGAAGTTGCCTGGGACAACAATCCGGTGTTGCGCTGACGGCTGAAATCTCCACGCAGATCCAACTCGGACGTCTCGCCCATCTTCACCCGCAAGCCGCCGCGAACGACGACGCGGTCTTCATCGTTCGTGTCGCTGCCGTCGAACAACCGCTTGCCGTAACCGTCCGACGTGAACACACCGAACGCGAGCTTGCCACCGACGCGATCGTCGACGAGAGCCCCGTTCACGTGGCCCTGCGCATCGAGGCGGCCGTCTTCGCCGAATCGGACGGCGAGGCTTCCCTCGGTCGGGCCGCTCAGGTTCGGCTGTGAGGTGATGACATTGATCGCTCCGCCGATCGTATTGCGTCCGTACAGCGTGCCTTGCGGGCCGCGCAGCACTTCGATGCGTTCGATGTCCGAGATGCTCATGAGCCCGCCGAGGGTGCGCGCGAGATACACGCCGTCGACGTACAAACCGACACCGGGGTCGGTGGGGTATGCATAGTCGCCCGTCCCCACGCCGCGGATCCAGGCGGCGTAAGCCGATCCGCCTGCGGTTGGCCGATTCGTTACGGTGACTTCGACATTCGGTGTGTAGTTCGTGACGTCACGAAGATTCGTCATGCCGCGCTCGACGAGCGCATCCGCGCCGAAGGCTGCGATGGAGAGCGGCGTGTCCTGCAGATTCTGCTCGCGACGCTGCGCGGTGACTGTGATCTCTTCGAGCCGCGGCTCGTTGTCTGCAGCTTGCGCAGTGCCGGTCATGGGCGTCAGGACCGCACTGACGGCTGCACCCAGCAACATCGGTCGAGTCACATGCAGATGTTTGACGTTCATGGTGTCTCCCCCCCTTTCCCCTTTTCGGAAAAATCTAGTCGCTATGCCGACCCCAGTACGCCTGCAACTTGAGCCCGATGGACGAGCTCCTCCTGAACCTGCGGCGAGAGCTGCGTGAAATAGGCGCTGCAGCCGCCGAGGCGGACGATCAGATCCGAGAATGCCGCGGGATTCTTCTGTGCAGCGCGCAGCGTCTCTACATTGAGGACGTTGAACTGAACATGCTTGCCGCCACTGGAGAAGTATTCGCGCACGGTTCTCGCTACGTTGCGTATGTCGTTCGGAGTCGCGAACGCTTCTGGGCGCAAACACAGCTCCAAAGACATCGATTGCCATCGGCGTTGATCGATCTTTGCAGCGCTGCGCAACATGGCCTGCGTACCGGCTCGGTCACGACCGCTCGCCGGCGTCAGCGATTCCGCCGCAAGGCATTCGCCGGCACGACGGCCGTCCGGTGTCGCGCCGGTCAGCACACCGCCAGGGAAGTTCGCCGTACCGATCGTGATCGCGGCAGGTATGAAGCGTCCTCCATACACTGTCGTGTGCTTGCCCACTTCGTCTGCCCAGAACGCGTACAGATCGGCAGCGATGAGGTCGACATAGGCGTCGTTGCCGAATTTCGGTGCTTCGAGCGCTAGCGCATGCAGACGCTCTCCGAGCGGTCCCGCCCAGTTCTCGTTGAGTGCTCGAGTCAGCTCCGCCGCAGTCGCTTGCCGCGTTTCGAACACGATGTACTTGATCGCAGCGAGCGAATCCGCAACGTTGATCATGCCGATGGGATTGATCGCGGAGCCGTTCTCGTACGGCATCGTCCGGCCGAGGATGTTCTGCGGCGACTTCAATCCGCCTTCCGTCAGCGCCGTTTCGATCGTCTGAGGAAAGCGTTCCGCGTATGCCTGCATCGTGACGTTGTTGAACTCGCCGTGCAGCGCGATGAAGTGCGCAAGCTGAGTCTTGAGCGATTCGACGAACTCCTCGTAGGTCGCGCACTGCTCCAGTGACTTCGTGAGCGGACCGACCTGCATCCCGGTACGCGGATCCTTACCCCCCTGGATCGCAAACTCGAGGACGCGCGGTGCCGTGAACATCGGCCACGCGATGGTGCGAGATTGACCTGGAATGTTGACGCCGAGCGAGCCGGCCACGGCGTAGTCGCGTGCGTCCTCGAGCGGCACGCCCTGATCCAGGAGGTAGGCAATCGTGGATTCGTCGCTGATCAGCGCGGGCAATCCGATGCCTGTCGAGATCAGCTCGAGCGCAGCATGAAGCAAAGTGTCGGGCGTGTTCGCATGCACGCGCATCGTCAACGTCGGGTGCGGGGCCGGGCAATCGCGTGCAGCCTCGAGCAACAAGTACGACAGTTCGGTCGTCGCATCCTTGCCGTCGCGCGTCTGCCCGCCGATCACGCAGTTGTGCCATTTCGCGAGGCCACCGTATTTGGATCGGTGCGTATGCCCGCTCGTAATGACGATTTGGGAATCTTTGACGCGCAACCATTCGATCAGCTCGAGGACTTCTTCGCGCGTAATGCGGCCTGCCTCGAGATCAGCCTTGTAATAGGGCTGCATGTACTGATCGAATCGACCGAACGACAGCACACCGGAGGGAAGCACCATCAGCACCATGAACCACAGGGATTGCATGGCCTCGCGGAAGGTGCGGGCGGGCCTAGCCGGAACCGTCCGGCAAATTCGGGCGAGCTCGAGGAGCTCGTGGCGACGTTGAGGATTCGATTCCCGGACGGCGGTCGATTCGGCAAGCTCGGCGAAGCGCGCGGCGTAGCGCCTCACAGCGGCAAGGGCAATGAGGATCGCACGCAGCTGATCGACCTTCGCGACTGCAGCGGCGCTGTACAGCCGTGTGTTCTCGAGCTCTTCTTCGGCTTCGGCGATGAGCGCATCGATTCCCCGATGCAACACTTTCTCGAACTGAAATACGCCGATGATCTGACTGATCTCGTGGTGGATTCCCCAACCGCAGCCGATCATGCCGCCGGGGCCCCATCCCTCCTCGCGACTGCGAAACGGCGGCAGCACGACGCCGAGTTGTGCGTACGGCCACAAGCGCTTATCGTCGTACAGCGACGTCATGCGCGCTGTAAGGCACCGCTTGCGCCAGTACTCGTTCATCTCGCGAATCAGAGGGCGATCCCGCTCGGCCACGACAAACCCGTTCGCGCATAGCGCGTCGAGCTCCTCGTCGGGCCACGTCGACCACAGACTCGTCAGCTCCACCGCACCGGGCTTGCTCGCAAGATTTCCGAGGAGCAGATCGTCGGGCTCGATGTAGATGGGGATTTCATCGAGCACGGTCGCGAATGCCCGGGCACATCGAATGATCTGCGGCTCGCCTTCGGACTCGCGGAACGCACGCGTCACGAGGAGCCCCTTGGCGATGCTGACTTCGAAGCGACAATCCCGAACCGCGTCGAGCGACTTCAACAATCTTTGAATGCGCGGTGTCACTGTTCTCCGGTTTCGCGCGAGCGCGTCCCCCTATTTCGCCGGCCGAATGCTAGGCGACGAGCCGACGCGGCCGGTAATAAACTGAGATCATGTCGAACATGCAGAACGCGAATATTGCGAAGCTGGAATTGCGGGCGCTGCTCGCGCTCGAAGCCCTGCTACGCGATCGCAGCGTCAACAAGGCTGCGCAGCGCGTGGGCCTGAGTCAGCCGGCGATGAGCCACATGCTGGCGCGCCTTCGCAGGACGTTCGGTGACCAGCTGCTCGTGCGGGGTCGAAACGGTTTCGTGCTGACCGAATACGGGGAGCGCTTGCTCGGCCACCTCGACGAGCTCGCCCCGCGGATCGAGGCGCTCGGCAGAGCCGAGCAGTTCGATCCGAAGATCAGTACGGCCGTATTCCGCTGCGCATGCACGGATCACGCAAGCGTCGTGCTCATGCCGCCCCTGATGCAGGCATTCAGTACGGCTGCGCCGCGCGCGATTCTGAAGATTTTGTCCGTTGCCAGCCGCCACCTCGATCTCGCACGGCTCGAAGCCACGCGTTTCGACCTCGTCGTCGGATGGTTCGATGCATTGCCGGCGGATTGGCATGTGAAGAAGCTGTTCGACGAAAGATTGGTTTGTATTGCCAGCGCGACCCATCCCGCCATCGGCGAGATGCTCGATCTCGAGACGTTCCTCACGCTCAAACATGTCGTGCTTGCCCCTGACGAGCGTGAGCTCCAGAACATGGCCGATATGACCCTCGCGGCGCGCGGTCTGAAACGCAATGTCGGCGCTTTCGTTTCGAATTTTTCAGCGACTCCGTTCGTGGTCGCGGCATCAGAGCTCATCGCGATGGTTCCGTCGACCTTGGCTACCCGATTTGCGCATCTTCCAGGTATACGTTTGCACGAGCCGCCGAGCGAGTTTCCGACCTACCCTGTGTCGATGGCCTGGCATCCCCGCGTGCATGCTGAACCCGGCCATCGCTGGCTGCGGCAGCTCATCATCGACGCGGCGCAGGCGACTGTCGCGCCTGCATGATCGATATTCGCGGGCTGCATGTTCGAGATCCATGAATGCCATTGACGCGACCGCGTCGAATCCGATCAGATCGCAGTCCGCAGAGCGCGCATTGATTCGGGGGATTGATGACACAGACGCCTCTCGCTACAGCGATAGAGGTTTCTGCAGCACGCCGCTATTACCTACTCATCTTGCTTGCGCTGCTGAACGTGCTGCTCGTGCTCGACAAGATCGTGTTGAGCGTGCTGCTCGAACCGATTCGCGAGGAGTTCGGGTTGAGCGACGTTCAGCTCGGCGCGCTCATGGGGCTGGTGTATGCGATCTTCGTGGGTAGCGCTGGGTTGCCTCTGGGCGTCCTAGCGGATCGAACGAATCGTCGCAACCTTGCGGCAATCTGTCTTGCCGCCTGGTCGGCAATGACAATGGCATGCGCGGGGGCCCAAAACCTCTGGCACTTGATTCTGGCCCGAATCGGCGTTGGCATCGGCGAAGCCGGTGGTGGGCCAGCCGCCGTGTCGATGATTGCCGATACGTTCGAGCCGCGCCGGCGTGCAACGGCGATGGCGGTATTCGCATCTGGTACTCAGATCGCAGCGCTCGTAAATCTCACCTACGCCACATATATCGCGCACGCATTCGGATGGCGTGCTGCTCTGATTGCAGTTGCCGTTCCTGGTTTGGTACTGGCGTTACTGCTCGTGCTCACGGCCCGGGAGCCGCCTCGCGGCCTCTCCGACCAGACCCGGAAAGCGATTGCAGCGCCTCCGTTTCGGGAGACGCTGAGCTACATCTGGCAGCAACGCTCTCTGCGGCATCTCTTGTTCGGCGCAACGCTCTGTTACATCGTCGTAGCAGGTATGGGTTCGTGGCATTTCACCTTTCTGGTCAGGAGCCACGACTTGCGCCTGCATGAAGTGGGACCGCTGCTCGGAATCGGGATCGCCGTGCTCGGCATTTTGGCGAACGTTTCGTCCGGCGCGCTCTCCGACTTTCTCGGTGCGCGAGACGACCGCTATCGGACTTGGTTCATTGCGCTCGGCGCCCTGCTCGCGCTCGGTATCGGCTCGTGGTCGATCCTCACTGCTCATCCGAACGGAGCGCTCGCGGGAGTCATCGTCTTCGCGGCAACGGTGACGTTCTGGTTCCCGACGGTGGCGGCGCTCACCCAGAGTCTCGTGCAAATCCGGATGCGGTCGGCGATCGCAGGCCTGTTGTTCCTGCTGTCGAACCTCATCGGCTACGGAATCGGCCCATTGTTGATCGGTGCGATCAGCGATGCGTTGACGGCAGCATTCGGCCGTGAGTCGCTACGCCTTGCAATGCTCTGCGCGCTTTCGCTGTTGGCTTGGGGAGCCCTGCACTTCTTTCTGGCAAGTCGAGAGCTACGCTCGAACCTGGCAGTGGCCCAGCAAGATTAATGATCGTGCTGATGATGCGCGTCCGGGTGGTGCGAAGCATTGCGCGGCCGGTATAGGCCGATCGCTTGCCTCGCGCGTGCCGCTCCGCGCTTCAGTAAGCGACATCTCCGCGGTGCGTGCGAAGCGCCGGCGTTCATCGCCGAGCCGGACGAAATACTGGCGCGTGACATCACCGTTCTTCTTCGGGCGCATGATGCAGCATCCGAACCAGGGCTCTGATTCGTGCCGCACGTAGATTGCGGGCTTGTCTGTTGGCGGCGGGATAGTTTCTAAGTCAGCGAGTGTCCGGCACGTCTTCGGTGCCTGCATGCTGCTAATTGTCGTGCGCTGTGTGTCCTGAGAACATTCGCCGAGTCAGCGAGAGTCGCGGGCTAGCCGGCCAATTTCTTGGCTTTGAAAACTAGCCGGATCATTAGCCGGCGCAAGGTTAGATTAAAGCCGAGATGGGAGCAGGCCGAACGGGCCGAAATGGACGTATGTGGCGGGTTTTACACGAATAACGGATTGAATGTACACGGAAAATGGCGAACAAGGTGACGCTGCACACGCCGTCGAACGACTTTTCAAATCACACGCCGATGATGCAGCAGTACCTGCGCCTCAAGGCGCAGTACCCCGACGCGCTGCTGTTCTATCGCATGGGCGATTTCTACGAGTTGTTCTACGACGACGCGCGTCGCGCCGCCGCGCTGTTGGGGATCACGCTCACGGCGCGCGGCCAATCGGCCGGCCAGCCGATTCCGATGGCCGGCGTCCCGTTCCACAGTGTCGAGCCATACCTCGCGAAGCTCGTGCGTCAGGGCGAGTGTGTCGCCGTGTGCGAACAGCAGGGCGATCCCGCGAAAGCGAAAGGCCCGGTGGATCGTGCGGTGGTGCGCGTCGTTACACCGGGCACCGTCACGGACGACGCCCTTCTCGACGAACGTCGCGACACGCTGCTCGCCGCTGTCGCGCGCGATGGCGAGCGCTTCGGTCTCGCCTGGCTCGATCTCGCCGCAGGTCGCTTCACGGTGCTGGAGGCAGAAGGGCGCCAAGCGCTCACGGCGGAGCTCGAACGCCTGAAGCCCGCGGAGCTGCTCGTCTCGGAAAATGCCGCCGCCGGTGACATTGCGCGCAATGGCACGACTACACGCACGCGGCCGCCGTGGTATTTCGAGCTGTCGAGCGCGTCCCGCCAGCTCACCGATCAGCTCGGCACGCTGGATCTCAAGGGCTTCGGCGCCGATGAGCTGCCGCTCGCCATCTCCGCCGCCGGAGCGCTCCTCCAGTACGTGCGCGACACGCAGAAGGCCGCCGTGCCGCACATCCGCGCGCTCACGGTCGAAGAGCGCACGGATGCACTGATCATCGATGCGACCACGCGGCGCAATCTCGAGCTCGATGCCAGCCTCTCCGGCAACGCGGGCGCGACGTTGTTCGCCGTGCTCGATACGTGCGTCACGTCCATGGGCTCACGGCAGTTGCGCCGCTGGCTCAACCGGCCGATCACCGACCATGCCACGCTGAACACGCGCTATCACGCAGTCGGCGCGCTCATCGATCGCCGCCGCTTCGAAGGCGTGCGCGAGCGCCTCCGCGGCATCGGCGACGTGGAGCGCATTCTCGCGCGCGTTGCGCTCCGCTCGGCGCGCCCGCGCGACCTCGTGGGCCTGCGCCAGTCGCTGGGCGCGCTGCCCGCGCTGCGTGAGGCACTCGCGCCCATCGACTCGCCGCTGCTCCACGAGCTTCATGAGCGCAGCAGCGATCACGCGGACGTCGTCGATCTGCTCACGCGCGCTATCGCCAACGAGCCGTCGACGTTCGTGCGCGACGGCGATGTGATCGCGGCGGGCTACGACGCGGAGCTCGACGAGCTCCGCCGCATCTCGACCAACACCGACGAATTCCTGCTCGAGCTCGAGCGCCGCGAGCGCGAGCGCAGCGGCATCCCCGGGCTCAAGCTCGGGTTCAACCGCGTGCAGGGATTCTTCATCGAGGTCACACGCAAGGACGCCGAGCGCGTGCCGAAGGACTATCTGCGGCGGCAAACGGTCAAGTCCGCCGAGCGCTTCATCACGCCCGAGCTGAAGAGCTTCGAAGATAAAGTGCTCGGCGCGCGCGAGCGGGCGCTCGCCCGTGAGAAGGAGCTGTACGACGAGCTGCTGACGCAGCTCACCGATCGCCTCGGCCCGATGCAGCAAACCGCGGCGGCGCTCGCCGAGCTCGATGCGCTCGCTTGCCTCGCCGAGCGCGCGTGCGAGCTCAACTGGACGCGACCGGAGCTCGTGAGCGAGCCGGTGCTGAAGATCACCGCCGGCCGGCATCCCGTCGTCGAGCGCTTCTCCGACGCGCCGTTCGTGCCGAACGATCTCGCGTTCGACGCGAATCGCCGCATGCTCATCATCACCGGCCCGAACATGGGCGGCAAGTCCACGTACATGCGCCAGGCGGCGATCATCGTGATTCTCGCGCACATGGGCAGCTACGTGCCCGCGGACCGTGCCGTGCTTGGTCCGCTCGATCGCATCTTCACGCGCATCGGCGCTGCGGACGATCTCGCAGGCGGCCGTTCGACGTTCATGGTCGAGATGACGGAAGCGGCAAACATCCTGCACAACGCGACCGCGCGCAGCCTCGTGCTAATGGACGAGATCGGACGCGGCACGAGCACGTTCGACGGACTGTCGCTCGCGTGGTCCATGGCGCGGCACATCGCCGCGCGCGTCAAAGCGTTCACGCTATTCGCCACGCACTACTTCGAATTGACCGCGCTTGCGTCCGAAGTCGACGGTTGCGTGAACGTGCACCTCGACGCCACCGAGCATGGCGAAGGCATCGTGTTCCTGCACGCCGTGCGCGAAGGGCCGGCGAACCGCAGCTACGGGTTGCAGGTCGCGCAGCTCGCGGGCGTGCCGCGCGATGTGATCGCGCAGGCGCGGCGCTATCTCGAAGCGCTCGAATCGCAGCGTGACCGCCCCGGAGCCGCACGCGCCCGACACTCGCCGCAAACGGAGCTGCCGCTGTTCGCGCCTGCAAGCGTCGAACCGAGCCCTGCGGAGCGGGCGCAAGCGGCCGCGGACGCTGCGTTTCTCACCGAGATCAAAGCCGCGCTTGGCACGCTGGACCCGGACTCGCTGAGCCCGCGTGCGGCGCTCGATGCCCTCTACGCCCTGCGAGAGTTGCTGGCGAAATACTCCTGAGCGCTCAGGGCCGGAGCGTGAATCGCCCGGTCTGCAGAAAGGCCGCCGTCTCACGCGCCACACTCGAAGACAGCATCAGTCCGGTGTGGCTCACCGGCAAGGTGATGAAGTCCGTTGCACCCGGCAGACGCGTCTCGCTCACGGCGACGGTGCCGTCCGACTCTTCGTCGAATTTCACGAAGAGTCGTCCGAGCCCGACAGCGTGCGTGCCGGCGATGATTCCCAGCTCGCGACTGGCCGTCCACCGTCGCGACCGCTCGCACAGCAGCTCCTCCGCGACACATCGGCCAAGCGGCGTCAGCGCCCACTCGCGGCGCGCGGCCGACAGTGCCGCGCGGCTCGCAACGGCCGGCACGCCGAGAAACACGACGCGCCCCGGCGGCTGCTCCGGGAATTGCTCGAGCCAGCGGTAGATCACGAGACCGCCGAGACTGTGCGCGACCAGATGCAGCCGCGCCGGCGCGAGCTCCCGCACGAATTGCTCGAGACCCGCAATGGCGTCCGCGATGCTCGCGGACACACTGCGGTAGTGGAACGCGTGTACCGGAAATCCGAGCTGTTTTTGCAGGCGCCGGCGCAGCAACAGCGATTCCGTGCCGTTCATCCACAGCCCGTGGACATACAGAATGTGTGTCGCGCCGTCCTCGCTCATCCGGGTTGCGCCTGTTCGCCAAAGCCTCTCTGTAGCAGAATCTCCGACGCCGGCGCTGTGAATCCCACCGCTGTCCGGGACATGGGAACTCGCTCCACCTGCCGACCATTGAACTGCCGTGACCCCGCGGACCTTGCCAAGCGCGCGCCGCTGCGCGCGGATTCTGCGCTGGCTGATTCCGGTGCTGTTCGCATGCGCGCCCGGTATCGCGGGAGCCGCAACTCTCACGATCAACATCGAGGGACTGAAGGATGAGCTGGCGGCCGCCGCGCGCGCCAATCTCACCTTACAGCAATACGTGGGACGCGATGTCACGCCTGCGCAGATCCGGCGGCTCTTCAACAACTCGGAGCGGGAGATCCAGGCCGCGCTCGAGCCTTACGGGTACTACAACGTCTCCATCCAGAGCACCCTGGAACCTGCCGACGACAAAGGAGGTCAGACCGCACTCTTCCGGGTGACGCTCGGCGAGCCCGTGATCGTGAAGGAGAGCAAGGTGCTCGTGACCGGGCCCGGTCAGGACCTGCCCGCCGTCCGGCGCGCCGTGCGCCGTTTCAAGCCCGCGGTGGGCGATCGGCTGGACCACGGCGAATACGAGGCGAGCAAGACGGCGCTCGAGACGGCGCTCTACAACTATGGCTTCTTGCGCGCGAAGCCGACGAGGAAGACGGTGCAGGTGAGGCGCAAGGAGAACACGGCGGACATCGACGTCGAATACGAGACCGGCCCGCGCCTGAAGTTCGGCGCGGTGCATTTCTCGGAATCCCAGTTCAGGCCGGAGTTCCTGCAACGTTACGTGCCGTGGAAGGAAGGCGACTACTACTCGCCCGACGACGTGCTGGCGCTGCAGCAGCGGCTCGTCGACGCCGACTACTTCGCGACGGTTGCGGTACAGCCTGACGTGAAAAACGCCACGGATACCGAGGTGCCCATCAACGTCGAGCTGTCGCCCGCGAAGCGCACCGTCTACACCGCCGGCGTGTACGTGAGCACGGACACCGGCCCGGGCGTACGTGTCGGCATGCAGCGTCGCTGGGTGAACGATCAGGGACACAAGTTCAGCGTCGACATCGACAATGCGCAGCGGCTTCAGTCGATCGCGACCGCGTACAAGATTCCGCTGCCCGGGCCGGACGACAAGAGCCTGAACTTCGGCGCGACCTATCGCGACGAGAACACCCGGAGCAGTCAGTCGCGCACGGCGCGGATCGCCGCGAACGAGACGCGCCAGTGGCACGGCTGGACGCGCTCGCTCGGGCTGCAGTTCCTCGGCGGCACGTTCGAGGTGGCCGACGAGCGCAATTCATCGCACCTGCTCTATGCCGAGACCACGCTGACTCGCAAGAAAGCCAACGACTTCTTTTTTCCGCGACGCGGGTATTCGCTGGCGTTGGGGTTGCGCTTCGCGCCCGAGACCGCCCTTTCCGACACGAGCTTCTCGCAGGCGACGGCGGAGATGAAGTGGATCAACCACATCGCGCGGCGCACGCGCTTGCTCCTGCGTGCCTCGCTCGGCGCGATGGTGGTGGACGACTTCAACGAGCTGCCGCCGGAGCTGCGCTTCTTCGCGGGCGGCGACCGCTCGGTGCGCGGGTTCGACTACCAGCAGCTCGGCTCGAAAAACTCCGCCGGCGGCGTCATCGGCGGGACGTATCTCACTGTCGCGAGCGCGGAGATCGAGCACTACTTCGTGCAGAAGTGGGGTGCCGCGGCGTTCGTCGACGGCGGGGACGCGTTCATGCGCGGCGAATTCAACTTAAACGTCGGCGCAGGCGTCGGTCTTCGTTGGCGCTCGCCCATCGGTGTCGTCCGGCTCGATGTGGCGAAACCCGTGAAGAGCGAGCTGGCACACTCCTTCCGCGTGCACATCAACATCGGACCGGATCTGTGAGCGACGACCCGGACAACGAAGCGGTACCGCCGCACCGGCGGATGCGACCGTTGGCCTGGACGGGCATCGCGTTCGCAGCGTTGCTGTTGTTGCTCGTCGCAGGCGTCGTGTGGGTGCTCAACACGCAGGCGGGCGCGCGAGTCGCCGCAAACAGCGCGGTCGCGCTTCTCGGGGGCCGCCTCGAAATCGGCAACGTGGAGGGCACGATCGCCGGGCCCCTGACGGTGAGCGGCATCCGCTGGCACGACGAAAGCGCGGGTGTCGACGTGCACGTCGCGAGAGTTTCTCTCGACGTCGCGCTGCAAGAGCTGTTCGCGAGGCGCGCCCACATTCTGTTCGTCGACACAGCAGGCGTCGACGTGCGCTTGTTCCCGCATCCACCGAAGCCGGAACAGCCGAGCCACTTCTCGCTGCGGCCGCCGCTCGACATCGTTCTCGACCGCTTCACGCTGAAAGACGCGCGGGTCTCGCGGGATAGCAAGACGCTCGTCGTCCTGCGCACCGTCGAAGCCATCGGCAGCTGGACCGGCAAGGGCCTCGACATTCGCAAGCTCAACGTGGACTCGCCGGACGGCAACGTGCGTCTCGCCGCGAGCGTCAGCGAACAGCGCGCGCGCACGCAGCCGGTCTACTTCGGGCAAGCGACGGGCACTTTTCGCTGGAAGCTCGGCGAGCTCGAGTACGCCGGGAATCTCACCGCAAACAGCACGAACGAGCAGTTGGCGCTGAATGTGCACATGTCGGCGCCCTTTCCCGCGCGGCTCGACGCGACCGCCGCGCAGACGAAGGCGCTGCCATGGAAATTCGAGCTCGCCGTGCCGACGTTCGATCCACGCGAGAATCTGCTGAAGGGCGGCGCGCTCGAAAGTCTCGCCGCGACGCTGCACGGCGAAGGCGATCTCACCGTCGCCGAAGTGCGCGGTACCGCCACGATGAATGGCCAAAGCCTGCGCATCGAGCCCGCGCGCGTGCGCTACGCCGACGAGATTCTGAAGATCGAAGCCCTGACGCTGATCGACCCTGCCGGCCGCGGCACGCTGAGCGCTACGGGCGACGTGCGCTTCGGCTCCGCGGCCGCGGCGGCGGACGCGACCGCGCCGCCGTTCTACGCGAATCTCGACGTGCACTGGCAGGAGGTCGTGCTGCCGAAGGAGTGGGTCGGGCAGCCGCTGGGCTCGCACGGCACGGTGAAGGTCGTCGGATCGATGAAGACGTTCACCGCCGGCGGCCGGCTCGCGCTCGGGCCGCCGGATCATCTCGCCGACATCGTCATCGACGTCGCCGGCACGCCCGAGCAAATACAGGTGAAGCAGCTCGCCGTGACCGAGAAGACCGGCAATCTCAACGCGACGGGCACCGTGACCCTGAAGCCGCACATCGGCTGGCAGTTCAACGCCACGGCGGATCGGTTCGATCCGGGGCAATTCCTCGTCGGCTGGCCGGGACAGCTCGGATTTGCGCTCGATACGTCCGGCCGGCTGCTCGCGGGTGGACCGGAAGCGTCGCTCGATCTGAAGGATCTGTCGGGCAAGCTGCGCGGCCGCGCGCTCGAAGGTCGCGCGGCGCTCACCTTGAATCCGCAGAAGATCGTCGCCGGCACGCTCAGCTTGAGGTCGGGAAGAAGCTCGATCGGTCTCACCGGTCGCGGCGGCGAGGCGCTCGATCTCGACACGCAGTTCGACATCGCATCGCTCGAAGATTGGCTGCCGCGATCGGCCGGTTCCGTCAACGGCAAATTCCACATCACGGGGAAGTGGCCCGTGCTCGCGGTGGAAGGCGGTGCGCAGGCGCGTGCGCTCGCATTCGCCGGATATTCCGCGAAGACGATCGACGTGAGCGCGGACGTCAGGAATCCGAAGTCGCCCGAGGGCTCGCTGCGCATCACGGCCACCGACATCCTTGCAGGCGGATTCGCGTTCTCGAACACCGAGCTGACCGCATCGGGAACCGAGAAGGATCACTCGGCGCAACTCACCGCGACCGGCCAGCCGCTCACCGTGCAGGTGCGGGTGCACGGCGCGCGCAATGGCAACGGCTGGTCCGGCACGATCGATCAGGTGGTGCTCGCCGCAATCGGGCTGGAGCCGTTCTCCTTGCGGCAGCCCACGCCGGTGAGCTGGTCGCCGCGCGGCTTCGATCTCTCGGAGCTGTGCCTCGCGGGCGAGAATATGAGCGCGTGCGTCGCGGCGAATCAGAATGAAGCCGGCGAGTTGAACGGCAAGTACCGTCTCGAGCACGTCCCGCTCGGCCTCTTCGCCGCACTCGCTGCCCCCGCAATGCCGCTGCGGATCGAAGCGGTGATCGACGGTGACGGCAATATTCGGCGCACGCCCGAGGGGCAACTCTTCGGGGATGTACACATCGCGTCGGCATCGGGACGCATCACCGAGTCGGGCGCACCCGCGCAGGAAGATGCCGCGGATGCGCTCCTCACGTACGAGAATCTGCAGCTCGAAGCGACGCTGGCCGGGACGACGGCGAACGGCACGATCGGCGCGACACTCGGCAACGGCGGCATGCTCGCCGGCAAAGTCGCGCTCGCCGATCTCGGCAGCGCATCCGCATCGATCAACGGCAGCCTGAAGCTCGTGCTCGCGGACTTGTCGCCGGCTGGGCTCTTCGTGCCCCAGCTCGCGAACGTGCAAGGGCGCGGCGAAGCGAATGGCACCGTTGCAGGCACGCTCGCCGCGCCGCGCGTCACGGGCGACGTCGCGCTGATGGGGCTTGCCGCCGAAGTGCCGCAACTCGGAATCAAGCTGCACGATGGCGAGCTCACGGCGAACCTCACCGAGGACCGAAACGTCACGCTGAACGGCAGTATCGGCTCGGGCGATGGGCAAATCACGCTGACGGGCGACACGACGAGCGAAGGGGTCGTGCGGGTGAAGGTGCAAGGAAAGGACTTCGTCGCGGCGAACATCCCGGGCGCGAAGGTGTTCGTCGCTCCTGACCTCGTGTTCGCACGGAGCAACCAGACGATGACGCTCGGTGGCAGCGTCACCGTGCCGCGTGCGGATGTCGATCTCACGAAGCTGCCGAAGCAAGGCGCGAGCGTGCAGCGCGCGTCCCCCGATGTGGTCGTCGTCGACGACAAGGATTCCGCGGTCGAGAAGTCGAAGAGCGTGCCGCTCGAGGCGCATGTGACGGTGATCCTCGGCAACAACGTGAGCCTCGTCGGCTACGGGCTCACGTCGAAGGTTGCAGGTCAGCTCGTCGTGCACGAAGTCCCGGACCAGCAGACCACCGCGACCGGCGAGTTGCGTGTGAGCGGCACCTACAAGGCTTACGGGCAGGACCTCACGATTCAGCAAGGCCGCTTGCTCTACGCCGGCCAGTCGATCGCGGATCCGCAGCTGAATCTGGTCGCGACGCGCACCGTCGACACGGTCACTGCGAAGCTCATCGTTACCGGCAGCGCGCAGAAGCCGCTGCTGGAAGTCACGTCCGACCCGCCGATGCCGCAGACCCAAGCGCTTTCTTACCTCGTGGCGGGCAAGCCGCTGAGCGAAGTGGGGAGCGGCGAAGGCGACATGGTCCAGTCCGCAGCGCGCTCACTCGGCGGCGCGGCGGGCAATCTTCTTGCGAAGGGTCTCGGCAGGCGACTCGGCATCGACCAGATCGGGATCGAGGACACGCCCGAAGCCGGCGGCTCGGCGTTCACCGTGGGGCAGTACCTGTCGCCGCGGCTCTACCTGAGCTACGGCGTCGGCTTGTTCGAGCCCGGGCAGGTCGTGACGTTGCGCTACCGGATCAACTCGCGACTGTCCCTCGAGGCGGTGCAGGGCACCTTGAGCCAGCGAGCGGGCATCAACTTTCGCCTGGAGAGGTGAGCACATGCCGATGACGGACAAACCCCGCAAGGTTCCCGGCCCCGACCATCCGATCACGCTCGCGCCGAATGCGGCACGCGTCGTCGTGACCGTGGCGGGACAGGTCATCGCCGACACACGCGCGGCGGTGACGCTGCAGGAAGCGAGCTACCCGCCCGTGCAGTACATCCCGCGCGAAGACGTCGACATGTCGAAGCTCACCCGCACGAGCCGCACGAGCCACTGCCCTTACAAGGGCGATGCGTCGTACTACAGCATTCCAGCGGGCGGCGAACGCTCGGTGAATGCGGTGTGGAGCTATGAGGATCCGTATCCGGAAGTGATCCAGATCAAAGATCACGTCGCGTTCTATCCCACTCGCGTCGACAGCATCGAAGAGCGCGACGGGGGCTGAGTCGCGCCACGCCGAGCCGCCCTCGTGGGTGCGCATTGTCCCGGTCTGTCATTTGCCGCGCTCCGAGGCTGCCGCACGCGCACACGCCGCATTCGGCTCTGCGATTGCCGCACACGCGCTCGGCGCGCTCAGCTCTGCGATTGCCGCACGCCGGCTCGCCGCGCTCAGCTCTGCGGTAGTCGCACGCGGATGTGCAGCTCGCGTAGCTGCGCTTCGCTCACGGGCGTCGGCGCATCGGTCAGCGGGTCCGCGGCGGTCTGCGTCTTCGGGAACGCGATGACCTCGCGGATGCTGTCGGCGCCGGCCATCAGCATCGCGAGCCGATCGAGGCCGAACGCGATGCCGCCGTGAGGCGGCGCGCCGTATTTCAGCGCATCGAGCAGGAAGCCGAACTTGAGACGCGCCTCCTCCGGCGAGATGCCGAGCAGGTCGAACACCGTCGACTGCATCTCCTGGCGGTGAATACGCACGGAGCCGCCGCCGATCTCCGAGCCGTTAAGCACCATGTCGTAAGCCTTCGCGAGCGCACCCTCCGGGTCCGCGCGCAGCGCTGCCGGATCGTCGTTTGCGGGCGAGGTAAATGGGTGATGCATGGCGACCCAGCGCTTCGCATCGGGATCGAACTCGAACATCGGAAAGTCGGTGACCCACAGCGGTCGCCAGCCGCTCTCGACCATCTCGAGGTCTTGGCCGACGCGCAGGCGCAGCGCGCCGAGCGCATCGCTCACGACTTTCGCGGTGTCGGCGCCGAAGAAGATGAGGTCGCCGGCGGCGGCGCCCGTGCGCGTGAGAATGCCCTGCACCGCCTCATCGCTCAGGAACTTGGTGATCGGCGACTGCAGGCCCTCGCGCCCCTTCGTCACGTCGTTCACTTTGATGTACGCGAGACCCTTCGCACCGTAGCGCGCGACATACGCGGTGTAGTCGTCGATCTGCGAGCGCGGCATCGCCCCGCCGCCCGGCACACGCAGCGCCGTGACCCGGCCCTTCGGGTCTTTCGCGGGACCGGCGAACACCTTGAACTCGCAGTCTCTGACGAGATCGGCGACGTCGACGAGCTCGAGCGGGATGCGCAGATCCGGCTTGTCGGAGCCGTAGCGGCGCATCGCCTCGGCGAACGACATGCGCGGAAAGGGATCGGGCAGCGCGACGTTCAGCACTTCCTTGAAGATGTGCCGGATCAGCCCTTCCATCATCTGCATGATGGCGTCCTGCGTGAGGAACGACGTCTCGATATCGAGCTGGGTGAACTCGGGCTGACGGTCGGCGCGCAGGTCCTCGTCGCGGAAGCAGCGGACGATCTGATAGTAGCGATCGAAGCCCGCGATCATGAGCAGCTGCTTGAAGATCTGCGGCGACTGCGGGAGCGCGAAGAACTTGCCGGGATGCGTGCGGCTCGGCACGAGGTAGTCGCGCGCGCCCTCGGGCGTCGCCTTCGTGAGCATCGGCGTTTCGAGGTCGACGAAGCCGTTGGTGTCCAGATAGCCGCGCATCGCGCGCGTAATCGCGTGCCGCAGGCGCAGGCGCTGGTTCATCACTTCGCGGCGCAAGTCGAGGTAGCGGTACTTGAGCCGCACCTCCTCGTTCACCGTTTCGTCGAGCTGGAAGGGCAGCGGCTCGGAGCGGTTCAGCACTTCGAGCTCGCGGGCGAGCAGCTCGATCTTGCCGGAGCGCAGGTTCGGGTTCGCCGTCCCCTCCGGCCGGGCGCGCACGAGGCCGCGCACGCGAATGACGAACTCGTTGCGCAGGCGGCCCGCCTCCTCGAACATCTGCGCCGCGTCCGGATCGAAGACCACCTGCAGCAGGCCCTCGCGGTCCCGCAGATCGATGAAGATGACCCCGCCATGGTCGCGGCGGCGGTGCACCCAGCCCGCAACCGTGACCTCCTGACCGGTCAGCTTTTCATCGACGTGTCCGCAGTAGTGGGAGCGCATGGCTTCGGGCCTGTCCGTGAATCTGGCAGTAAAGGGCCGCGCATCTTAGCGAAAAACGTGCGCCGTTTAGTCTCCGGCGGCGCGCGCGCCGGGAACGGGCGCCGTCCGGGCGCGCCGCGAGATCGTGCGCTAAGCCATTGATCAAACGGGAGGCGCGGGCCCGCGAAGCTGTGCGGCGGCGGCTACGCCCGGCGCCCCGGTACGGGCGAAGCTACGCGGCGGGCTGTGCGAGGCGAGGCCGGCGCGGCGGCGCCGGGGGCATGACCACGCCGCAGGTGATGATCATCTTCATCGCCGCGTCGACCGTCATTTCCAGCTCCACGACCTCGGACTTCGGCACCATCACGATGAACCCGGACGTCGGGTTCGGAGTGGTGGGGATGTACACGCACGCGTGCGACACCCCCGTCTTCTCCCCGATCTCGGCGACATCGTCGGCCGTCACGAACCCGATGCTCCAGATGCCCGCGCGCGGGTACTGGATCATGACGACCTTGCGGAAGGAGTTGTTTGTCGAGAACACGCTCTCGGCGAAGCTCTTCACCCCGCCGTGAATCGACCGCACGAGCGGGATACGGCGCATGAGGCCGTCCCAGTACTGCACGAGCCGGCGGCCGATCAGGTTCGTGACCATGAGGCCCGTTGCAAGCAGCACGACGAGCGCGATCACGATGCCGAGCCCCGGCAGCCGGAAGCCCACGATCGCCTCGGGCCGGTACGCTTCCGGCAGCAGCAAGAGAATGCGATCCGTCATCCCGACGATGAACGAGATCACCCAGAGACTCGCAAGGATCGGCAGCCACACGAGAACGCCCGCGACCAGATAGCGCCGCAGGCTCCACGTACGTTTGGGAGTGTTCATGGGCGCAGCACCCCCGGAAACCCGACGAGTGCCCGGAGCCCGTCGCTCGCGGCCCGCAGATCGGGCCGCAAGCGACGCAGGCGTGCGCTGGAGAGGATCGTGTCGCCGCTCATCGGCCTTTGCGACGTGCGGCCGATTTGCTCTTCGATTTCGCGGCGGGCTTCGCTTTCGCGACCGGCCGCGGGCGGGCCTTGGAGGCCGCGGTGGCCACCGGGCGGGATCGGCGCGCCGCCACGGCCCTGGATTCCGTCTTCGGCTCCGCCGGCTTCGTGTCGGCCTTGGTCTCCGAGGGTTTCGAGTCGGAGGCCTTCGTGTCGCTCGTGGCGCTCTCCGTCTCCTTCTCGATGGCGAGATTGCGCTTGTTCTCCTTGTCCGACTTGAAGTCCGTCTCGTACCAGCCGCTGCCCTTCAAGCGAAACACCGGTGCGGAGACCAGCTTTCTCAGCTTGGACTTGCCGCACGAGGGGCACTTCTTCAGCGGCGGGTCGGAAATCTTCTGGAGCAGCTCAGTGTAGAACTTGCAGTTGTCGCATTCGTATTCGTAGAAAGGCATGGTTGCAGACGTCCCCGATCAACGCGGCCGGCCATATTTGCGCAAGTATAGCCGGCCGCCCAGTCATTACTTCTTTTCGAACACCAGCTGGCCGTCCCGGGCCGTGACGGACACGCGGTCGCCCGGGCCGAAGTCGCCCCGGAGAATCCGCTGCGCGAGCGGGTTCTCGATCTGCTGCTGGATCGCTCGCTTCAGCGGCCGCGCACCGTACACCGGGTCGAATCCGGCCTCCCCGAGCGTATCGCGCGCCTTGTCGTCGAGCGTGAGCTCCATGTTGCGATCGAGCAGGCGCTTGCGCAGATACCCGAGCTGGATGTCGACGATCTTGCGGATCTGCTCCACGCCGAGCGGCCGGAACACGACGATGTCGTCGATGCGGTTGATGAACTCCGGCCGGAAGCTCTGCTGCACGATCTCCATCACCGCGCTCTTCATGCCCGTGTAGTCGCGCTGCGCGGCGTATTCCTGGATGACCTGCGAACCGAGGTTCGAGGTCATGATGATCACCGTGTTGCGGAAGTCGACGGTGCGGCCCTGACCGTCCGTGAGGCGCCCATCGTCGAGCACCTGGAGCAGCACGTTGAAGACGTCCTGGTGGGCCTTCTCGACCTCGTCCAAGAGGATCACCGAGTACGGACGGCGGCGCACCGCCTCCGTGAGATAGCCACCCTCTTCGTAGCCGACATAACCGGGCGGCGCGCCGATGAGCCGCGCCACCGAGTGCTTCTCCATGAACTCCGACATGTCGATGCGGACCATGGCCTCTTCGGTGTCGAAGAGGAATTCGGCGAGCGCCTTCGAGAGCTCCGTCTTGCCGACGCCGGTCGGCCCGAGGAACAGGAACGAGCCGTTCGGCCGGCGCGGATCGGCAAGGCCGGCGCGCGAGCGGCGGATCGCATCGGACACGATGCGCACCGCCTCGTCCTGCCCGACGACGCGCTTGCCGAGCGCCTCCTCCATGTGCAGGAGCTTCTCCTTCTCGCCCTGGAGCATCTTCGAGACGGGGATGCCGGTCCACTTCGAGACGACCTCGGCGATCTCCTCCTCGGTCACCTTGTTGCGCACCAGCCGCGTTTCCTTCTGCTCCGCGGCCTGCGCTTCGGCGAGGCGCTTCTCGAGCGCGGGGATCGTGCCGTGCTGCAGCTCCGCCATGCGCGCCCAGTCGCTCGCGCGCCGCGCGGCTTCGAATTCGATACGCGCGCGCTCGAGCTCCGTGCGCAAGTGCGCCGTGCCCTGCACCTGCGCCTTCTCCGATTTCCAGACCTCTTCGAGGTCGGCGTATTCCTTCTGCAGCGAGCCGAGCGTCTCCTCGAGCGCCTTGAGGCGGCGCTTCGAGGCTTCGTCCTGCTCCTTCTTCAGCGCTTCCTGCTCGATCTTCAGCTGGATGATGCGCCGTTCGAGACGATCGAGCGCTTCGGGCTTGGAGTCGATCTCCATGCGCATGCGCGCGGCGGCCTCATCGACCAGATCGATGGCCTTGTCGGGAAGCTGACGATCGGTGATGTAGCGGTGCGAGAGCGTGGCGGCGGCGACGAGCGCCGGGTCCGTGATCTCCACCTTGTGATGGTTCTGGTAGCGCTCCTTCAGGCCGCGCAGGATCGCGATCGTGTCCTCGACGCTCGGCTCGTCGACGAACACCTTTTGGAAGCGCCGCTCGAGCGCGGCATCCTTCTCGATGTACTTGCGGTACTCGTCGAGCGTCGTCGCGCCCACACAGTGCAGCTCGCCGCGCGCGAGCGCGGGTTTCAGCATGTTGCCGGCGTCCATCGCGCCTTCGGCCTTGCCGGCGCCCACCACCGTGTGCAGCTCGTCGATGAACAGGATGATCTGGCCTTCCTGCTTCTTCAGATCGTTGAGCACGGCCTTCAGGCGCTCCTCGAACTCGCCGCGGAACTTCGCGCCGGCGATGAGCGCGCCCATGTCGAGCGCGAGAATGCGCTTGTTCTTCAAGCCCTCGGGCACCTCGCCGTTGACGATGCGCTGCGCGAGGCCTTCGACGATGGCGGTCTTGCCGACGCCGGGCTCACCGATGAGCACGGGGTTGTTCTTGGTGCGGCGGGCGAGCACCTGCACGGTGCGCCGGATCTCGTCGTCACGGCCGATCACAGGATCGAGCTTGCCGCTCTCGGCACGCTCGGTGAGATCGATGGTGTACTTCTCGAGGGCCTGGCGGCTCTCCTCCGCGTTCGGGTCGTTGACCTTCTCGCCGCCGCGCACCTCGTCCACCGCCTTCTCGACGGCGCCGCGCACGGCTCCCGCATCCCGCAGGACCTTCGCGAGCGGCCCCTTGTCGTCGAGGGCCGCGAGCACGAACAGCTCGCTGGAGATGAACTGGTCGCCGCGTTTCTGGGCGAGCTTGTCCACGATGTTGAGCACGCGCTGCAGGTCGTTCGAGACGTGCACTTCGCCTGGCGCGCCCTCCACGCGGGGGAGGCGGTCGAGCAGCGCGCCGAGGTCGGAGCGCAGCCGGTTGATGTCCACGCTGGCCTTCATCAGGAGCGGCCGGACGCTGCCGCCCTCCTGGTCGAGGAGCGCGAGCATCACGTGCGCCGGATCGATGAACTGGTGGTCGCGACCGATGGCGAGGGACTGCGCGTCCGCAAGCGCCTGCGCGAACTTGGTCGTCAGTTTGTCCATTCGCATGACTGGAGACCCTGAAGAAGGGGTGGAGCTTCGCCGGTTGTGGGGGTGCAACGCGGCGCTTCAAGCCGTAGGAGCCAATTCTGTGCCCACGGACGCCGGGGCGCGACCGCCGCTCAGCCGTGGGCGCGTTGCTCGACCAGGGCGATGACCGCGATGCCCAGGGAGATCAGGACGACCTGGGCAATGCTCTCCCGCGCGCTGATTCGCCGGTGCAGACCCGGGATCAAATCTGCCATGGAGACGTATATGAAGGATGCCGCGGCAACCGCAATCGCATACGGAAGAATGCGCAGGGCGTTGCCGAGGGTGAAGTAGGCCACGACGCCGCCGAGCACGGACGTGAGGCTGCTCATGAGGTTGAACGCGAGCGCGCGGGCCCGCGACATCCGGGAATGGAGCAGCACCGCGAAATCGCCGATTTCCTGCGGGATCTCGTGCGCCATCACGGCGACCGCCGTGACGATGCCGAGCTCGATATCCGAGAGGAACGCCGCGCCGATGATCACCCCGTCGAGCGCGTTGTGGATGCTGTCGCCGATGATCACCAGCACCGCTGATGCCTGCTCGCGATGCTCGTGATGCGCGTGATGGGCGCCGTGGTCCGCGTACTCCGCCGAGTGCGAATGCCGCCACAGCACGAGCTTTTCGAGCACGAAGAACACCACGATGCCGAACACGAGGGCGAGCCCCACGCCGTGCGCACCGTGTTCCCCGGCGTTGTCCAGCGCGTCGGGTAGCAACGCAAGCAGCGCAGCTCCGAGCAGCGCACCCGTCGCGAAACTCACGAGATGCGGCAGCACTCGGGCGCGCGGGCCGTCGGGGATGAGGAGAAAGAGCCCGGCGCAGATCACGCTGAGCACCCCGCCGAGAGCGGTGAAAATCACGATCAGTGCGAGGGTGCTCAAGGCGTCGTGCCTTCGGCTGGCTTGTTATGTTTCGTGGCGAAAATGCTAGCACGCGTGTCAAGCGTGCCGGATCCCGCTCAAGAGGGAGTGAGCCACACGAACGCGGCCATGCGGCCGCAGCGCCCATCGCGTCGATACGAGAAGAAGCGGGTTCTGTCGGCGTATGTGCAGTGCTCGCCTCCCGAGATGTGGCGTATACCCAGCGCTGTGAGGCGCTGCCGCGCGAGAGCATAGAGATCGCATTGCCAGCGACCGCGGGCGTTCTGAACGAACGCGGCTGCAGCGGTGGAGTCGTGCGCGATGAAGGCGGCACGCACCTCGTCTCCCACCTCGAAGTGCGGCTGACTGATCGCAGGACCCAGCCATGCGAGCAGCTCGTGCGCAGGACAGCGAAGCGCGGCGATGGTCGCTTCGAGCACGCCGCCAGCGAGGCCGCGCCAGCCGGCGTGGGCGGCGCCGACCGCGGTGCCATCGCGGGCGGCGAAGAGCACGGGCATGCAATCCGCCACCTGAATCACGCACACGAGCCCTGGGGAGTGAGTGACCGCTGCATCGGCCTCGCGTGCGGAGCCCGGCTCGTCGAGGATCGCCACGTCCGTGCCATGTACCTGCTCGAGCCACACCGGCTCGGATGGCAAGCGAAGCGACTCGCGCACGCGGCGCCGGTTCTCGGCAACCGCGGCAGGATCGTCGCCAACGTGAGCGCCGAGGTTGAGCGTGTCGTACGGCGCGGAACTGACCCCGCCGGTACGCAGGGTCATGGCGGCGCGCACACGCGGATGCGCCGGCCAATCCGGCATGAGCATGTCGACCGAGCCCAGCGGCGATGGGTGCGCCATCACCGCTTGCCTTGCGGTGACCGCGCGGACAGCGCGGCAGCATCCCGGGCGCGGCCGAGGCCGCTCATCGCGCGCTCACCGAGGCGCTGTGATTCTCGAGCTTCGCATCCGCTTCCAATGCCTTCAGGAGTGCTGCCATATCGTCGGGAGGCGGGACTTCCCACTCCATCGGCTTGCCCGTCAGCGGGTGCTGGAGGGCCAGGCGCGTGGCGTGCAACGCCTGCCGTTTGAACGCGGCCAGCGCTGCAATGAGCGGCTCGCTGGCTCCGCGCGGAATGCGACGGCGTCCTCCGTACACAGGGTCCCCGACGAGGGGGTAGCCGATGTGCGCGAGATGCACGCGAATCTGGTGCGTGCGGCCGGTTTCGAGCTCGGCGCGCACGAGCGTGTGCCCGCGGAAACGCTTCAGCAGGCGGTAGTGCGTGACGGCTTCGCGGCCATCCGCGCGGACGGCCATGCGCGTGCGCTGAGTGCGGTGCCGCCCGATCGGCTCGTCCACCGTGCCGCCCCCCGTCATCACGCCAACGCAGATGGCCAGGTAGGCGCGCTCGATCTCGCGCGCGGCCAGCGCCGCGACCAGCGCAGCATGAGCCTCGGGGGTACGCGCCACGACCATGAGGCCGCTCGTGTCCTTGTCGAGCCGATGCACGAGCCCCGCCCGCGGCACCACCGCCAGCTTCGGATCGAGCGCCAACAAGGCGTTTTGCAGCGTGTGGCTGGCGTTGCCCGCACCGGGGTGCACGACCAGCCCAGCCGGCTTGTTCACCACGAAGATGCCGCGATCCTTGTGGACCACGTCGACCGGAAGCGCCTCCGCGACGACGCGTGTTTCGGGCTCGAGCCGGGCCTCGATGCGCACCAGCTCGCCGCCATGCACCTTGTCGCGCGCGCGCGGCACCTGCCCGTCCACGCGAACGGCGCCCGCCTCGATCCAGCCCTGCAGCCGCGCGCGCGAGTACTGCGGCAAGGCGCGGGCCAAGGCCTGGTCGAGACGCAAGCCGGCCAGCGGGGCGTCGATCTGAAGCTCGTGCGTGCGGAACTCCACGGTCGGGGTCCAGGTCGGAGTCGGTGCTGGCAAATTCGCTATACTTCGCCGCCTTTGCGGAACGGGCCATCTTCCCGAAGCGAGAGCCCTTCCGCAATCCGCAGCGGCATCAGAAAGGCCTGTTTGTAATGACTTTGTCCCGGTTGGCGCGCGGCGGTGTGCTCGCGCTGTGCATCGCCTTGGTCGCCATTTCAGGCTGTCGATCGAACCGTGATCGCACGCTGCAACGGCAGGGGCCGGAGGCGCTGTACGCGCAGGCGCAGCGCAGCTTGCGGGCCTACGACTTCAACACGGCCATCAAGACGTACGAAGCGCTCACGGCGCGCTTCCCGTTCACGAACGAAGCGCGGCAGGCGCGGCTCGATCTGATCTACGCGTATTACCGCGCCGGCGAGAGCGAGTCCGCGATCGATGCCGCCGACACGTTCATTCGCGAGAACCCGACGCATCCGCGCGTCGACTACGCGTGGTATATCAAGGGACTCACGGATTTCGAGCGCACCCCGAACATCCTCGAGCGCTTCTTTCGCGTCGACCTGACCGAGCGCCCGCCGACGACGGCGCGCAAGTCGTTCGCCGCGTTCAAGACGGTGGTCGAGCAGTACCCGAAGAGCGATTACGCGCACGATGCTCGCAAACGGATGATCTTTCTCCGCAACCGTCTTGCGGAGTACGAGGTGCACGTCGCCACGTACTACCTGAAGCGCGGCGCGTACGTGGCCGCGGCGCAGCGGGCGAAGGGCGCCATCGAACAGTACGATGGCGCACCAGCCATTCAGCAGGCCCTCGAGATTCTCATCGAGTCGTACGATCGGCTCGGCCTGAAGCAGCTCGCTGCGCAGAGCCGCCAGGTCTACGACGCCAACTTCCAGGGCACCGTGCGCGAAGCGAAAGCCGCCACCGAGAAGTCATGGTGGCAGTTCTGGCGTCGTGCTCCCGCTCAACAACCTGCACCGCCCATCGTCGAGCACTGACAACGCCGGCGAGGTGGAACCCACTTCGGGTGGGCGAGTGACGCTCAGCGTCGATAGCCGTTCGTGATCGGATAGCGCCAATCTCGGCCGAACGCGCGGCGGCTGACGCGCACGCCCGGCGGGGCTTGCCGGCGCTTGTATTCATTGCGCTTCACGAGATCGAGCACGCGGCCGACGGTGGCGCGTTCGAAGCCGCGCGCGACGATCTCGTCCACCGATAGGTCTTCCTCGATGAACGCCTCGAGGATCGGATCGAGCACGTCGTACGGCGGGAGCGAGTCGGAATCTTTCTGATCGGGACGCAGCTCCGCGGACGGCGGACGGTCGATCACCCGTTGCGGGATCACGCGGCCGAGCGAGTTGCGGTACGCGGCGAGGCGGTAGACGAGCAGCTTGCTGCAATCCTTGATCGGCGCGAAGCCGCCGGCCATGTCGCCGTACAGTGTGGCGTAGCCCACGGCCATCTCGCTCTTGTTGCCGGTCGTGAGCAGCATGCGGCCGGTCTTGTTCGAGATGCCCATGAGAATGAGCATGCGGCAGCGGGACTGGATGTTTTCCTCGGTCGTGTCGGGCTTCGTGCCCGCGAACTCTTCGCGCAACGCCGCCAGCGTCGCCTCGAACATGCCTTCGATGGAGATGACGCTGTACTTCACGTGCAGCGCGCGCGCCTGCTCGGCGGCATCGGCCACGCTGATCTCCGCGGTGTATCGCGACGGCATCATCACGGCATGCACGCGCTCGGCGCCGAGCGCGTCGACCGCGATCGCCAGCGTGAGCGAGGAATCGATGCCGCCCGAGAGTCCCATGACCACGCCCGGGAAACCATGCTTGTTCACGTAGTCACGCACGCCGAGCACGAGCGCGCGATACACGCTCGCCTCGTCGGCGAGCTCGGGCGCGAGTGCGCCGGGCAGCGGGACGACTCGCCCGCTGTCGTCGCGCGTGAAATCCGCCGGAAAAACGCCTTCCTCGAAGGCGGGGGCGCGCATGACGACCTTGCCGTTGGCGTCCATCACGAACGAGTTGCCGTCGAAGACGAGCTCGTCCTGACCGCCGACCATGTTGACGTACACCAGCGGCAGCTTCACGTCCTCGACGCGCGCACGGGCGATGGCCTCGCGCTCGCGCTGCTTGTGAATCTCGTACGGCGAGGCGTTCAACACGACGAGCAGCTCGGCGCCGCCATCGCGCGCGCGCTGCGCCGGGCCGGCCACCCAGATGTCTTCGCACACGAGCAGCCCGATGCGAAAGCCCTTGTGCTCGATCAGCGTGGCGCCCTCGCCCGCAGCGAAATAGCGCTTTTCGTCGAAGACCTTGTAGTTCGGCAGCTCGCACTTGCGGTGCGTGACGGCGACGCGGTGGTCGGCAATGAGCGAGGCCGAATTGAAGATGCTCGTCCCGACGTATTCCGGGTAACCGACGATGACGCCGACATCCCCGGCCTCCTGGCACACGCGCGCGAGCGCTGCGTCCACTTGCCGGCGCAGACCCCGGTGAAACAGCAGGTCTTCGGGCGGATAGCCCGACAGCGTGAGCTCGGGGAAGACCGTCAGGTCCGCGCCGAGCTCGCTCTGCGCGCGACGCGCGCTCGAGATCACGCGCGTCGCGTTACCGTGGACGTCCCCGACCAGCAGATCGAGCTGTGCGAGGGCGAACCTGAGAGTCGGTTTCACGACTTAGCGGCGCTTGCGCGTCCCTCTACTGTTGGCTGCGGCTTTCGCCGGGCTCACTGCGGCTCGACGACCCGACGCGGTGCCCCTTGCCGAGCGCTTCGCAACGGCGGCACGTCGACCCGCTTTCGCACGAGCGCTCGCGCGCGCGGACGACGCACGGCCCAAGGCAGCCTTCTTTCCCGAGGTCTTTGCGGCGGATTTAGCCGGGCTCTTGCCCGAGCGCTTCGCGGTCGCAGGCTTCGATCCCGCGGTCCGCGACGGCGAGCGCGACTTCGACGCAGCCGGCGTGCTCTGCGCCCGGCGCGCTTGTGTCGAGCGAGCCGCAGCTTCGTTCCGACGCACGCCCTCGAGGCTCGCCCGAGGCGCAATCTCCTCTTCCGCCGCAGCCGCGGCACGCGCAGCCGCCGCCGCGCTCTTCATCTTCGAGCGACGCGACTTCAGCAGCTCAGCCATCGCCGAGCCGAGCTCGGCGGGAGACTTCACCGTGCGCACACCCGCGGCATCGAGCGCGCGGTACTTGTCCGCGGCGGTGCCCTTGCCGCCCGCGACGATGGCACCCGCATGGCCCATGCGCTTGCCCGGCGGCGCCGTCACACCGGCGATGTACGCCACGACGGGCTTGGTGACGTAGTGCTGGATGAAATGAGCCGCGGCCTCCTCGTCGCTGCCGCCGATCTCGCCGACGAGGATGATTCCCTCGGTCTGCGGATCGCGCTCGAAGAGCTCGAGCACATCGACGAAGTTCATGCCGCGCACCGGATCACCGCCGATGCCGACGCACGTGCTCTGGCCGAGCCCCGCGTTGGTCGTCTGGAACACCGCTTCGTACGTGAGCGTGCCGGAGCGCGAGACGATGCCGACCGCGCCCTTCTTGTGAATGAAGCCCGGCATGATGCCGATCTTGCACTCGTCAGCGGTGATGACGCCGGGGCAATTAGGGCCGATGAGCCGCGTGCCCGTGCCGGCGAGCGCCGCTTTCACGCGCACCATGTCGTTCACCGGCACGCCTTCGGTGATGCAGACGACGAGCTCGATACCGGCATCCGCCGCTTCGAGAATCGCATCCGCGGCACCGGAGGCCGGCACGTAGATCATGCTCGCCGTGGCGCCCGTCTCGCGCACGGCGTCCTGCACCGTATTGAAGACGGGCTGGCCGAGATGGGTCTCGCCGCCGCGCCCCGGCGTGACGCCGCCGACGAGCTTGGTGCCGTACGCGAGGCACTGCTCCGAGTGATACGTGCCCTGCTTACCCGTGAAGCCCTGACAAATGACCCGGGTGTTGCGGTTGATCAGAATGCTCATGCGTGACCTTTCGCGGCGAGAGCCACGACGGTTCGCGCGGCATCGGTGAGATCGGCGGCGGCGGTGATGGTGAGCCCGCTGCCGGCCAGCATTTCGCGCGCCTGCGGCGCGTTCGTTCCTTCCAGTCGCACGACGACGGGCACCTGCACGCCCACTTTCTTGACGGCGGTGATGATGCCCTCGGCGATGATGTCGCAGCGGACGATGCCGCCGAAGATGTTCACGAGGATCGCGCGCACCTTGGGATTCGAGAGGATCAGCTCGAAGGCGACCGTGACGCGCTCCGCGGTGGCGCCGCCGCCCACGTCGAGGAAGTTCGCCGGCTGGCCGCCGTGCAGCTTGATCAGGTCCATCGTCGCCATGGCGAGGCCCGCGCCGTTCACCATGCACGCGATGTCGCCGTCGAGCGAGACATAGTTCAGGTCGTGCTCGCTCGCGCGGCGCTCCATCGGGTCTTCCTGCGAGGGATCGCGCAGCTTCGCGAGCTCGGGCTGACGAAAGAGCGCGTTCGCGTCGATGTTGATCTTCGCGTCGAGCGCGAGCAGCTTGCCGTCCTTCGTGACGATGAGTGGATTCACCTCGACGAGGCTTGCGTCCTTCTCGAGATACAGCTTGTAGAGGCCCATGAGGATCGACTGCAGCTCGCCGATCTGCTTGCCCGTGAGGCCGAGACCGAACGCGAGCTTGCGGCACTGATACGGCTGCAGCCCGGCCGCCGGGTCCACGTTCACGGTCAGGATCTTCTCCGGCGTGTGCGCCGCGACCTCCTCGATGTCCATGCCTCCGGCGGCGGAGGCGATGACGGCGATGCGGCCCTTCTCGCGATTCAGCGTGAGCGAGAGGTAGATCTCGCGCTCGATGTCCGAGCCGGATTCGACGTAAACCTTGCCGATCGGCAGGCCCTCCTCGCCCGTCTGCTTGGTGACGAGGCGCTGCCCGAGCATGCCGGCGGCTGCCGCACGCACGCTGTCGAGATCACGAGCGACTTTCACACCGCCCGCTTTGCCACGGCCGCCCGCGTGCACCTGTGCCTTCACGACCCAAACCGAGCCTCCGAGGGCCTCTGCGGCGGCCACAGCTTCGTCGGCGGAGGCGGCGACCCGGCCCGCAGGGACCGGTATGCCGAATGTGCGGAAAACGTCTTTGGCTTGGTATTCGTGCAGGTTCATCGCGATGGTCGGTGGTAACTGGGCGAGCCGCGTATTCTCTAGGAAAGCCTCGTGGGTGGAAAGCCACGCGCCGAACGCGCGAAACCCGTCGCTTTTCGGCGCGATACAAGCTGTTAGAGTCGCGCATCTTCACCGACCGGGGTCCGGAAAAAGCTCGCCGATGCAGGCCAGCGCCGCGTTATCCACCACCGCGCCCAGCGATCTCGCCTGGCGCGTGATCGGGCTCGTCAATCTCTATCGGCTGCTCGTGCCGCTGGTGCTGCTCGCTGTCCAGTATCTGGGCGGCCAGCAGCTCTCGCCGATTGCTACGCGCCCACAGATGCTCCTGACGGTGTCCGTGGCGTACTTCTTCGTCGGCGTGCTGATGGTGGTGGCGCGGCGGCTGTCTTGGCCCAGCGTGCGGCGAGTCGCCTTGCTGAACGCCAGCGTGGATGCGCTTGCAATCGCGCTCGTGCTGTATGCGTGCGGCGGGGTGGCCAGCGGTCTCGGCATTCTGCTCGTGCTGCCGGTGGGCGCCACGTCAGTGCTCGGGGACAGCCGCGATGCCTTCCTGATCGCGTCGATCGCGGCGATGGCGGTGCTCGCTCAGCAGATCTTCTCGACGCTTTCGGGCGATGCGACGTCCGCCGACTACACCAATGCAGGCGTGATCGGCGTGGTGCTGTTCGCCGTCGCGCTGCTCGTATCGCCGATCGCGCTGCGCTTACGCGAGAGCGAGGCGCTCGTACGGCGCCAGGAAATCGACCTCGCGAATCTCGCGCAGCTCTCGCAGTACGTGGTGCAGCATCTGCGCGAGAGCATCCTCGTCGTCGACACGGCGGACCGCATCCGGCTCATCAACGAGTCGGCAGCGCAGATGCTCGGCGACAAGAGCGCGTATCCGGGGGCGCTGCTCGGCGAAGCGTCGCCGCGGCTTCTGTATCTGCTCGAAACGTGGCGGCAAGGGTCCGGCTCGCCGGCCGATCCGCGCGAGAGCTTCGTGGCGGCCGACGGCGGGCGCATGGTGCGGCCGCACTTCGCGCCGCTCGGCGGCGTGAATCCGGCGCCGGTGCTCATCTTTCTCGAAGACCCGACGCTGCTCGAGGAGAAAGTGCAGCAGTCGAAGCTCGCGGCGCTCGGGCGGCTCTCGGCCAGCATCGCGCACGAGATTCGCAACCCGGTCGGCGCGATGAGCCACGCGGCGCAGCTGCTCGGCGAGTCCGAAACGCTCGATGCGGCCGATCGTCGCCTCACGGACATCATTCGCGGCAACGCCGAGCGCGTGAGCGGCATCATCAACAACATCCTGCAGCTCTCCCGCCGGGAAATGCCGCGGCTCGAGCGCATCTCGCTCGGCGCCTGGGTGGAGGAGTTCCGCACCGAGTACTGCGAGACGACCCAGTGGTCGCCCGAACGCATGCAGATCACGACGCCGAGCGCGGACATCGAGGTGCGGGTCGACCCGACGCAGCTCCACCAAGTGGTCTGGAACCTGTGCGACAACGCCATCCGCCATGCCTGCTCCGGAGAGGCGGGCTCGGCCATCGAGATCCGCATCGGCCGGCTGACGCCGGGTGCGCGGCCGTACCTGGAGGTCGCGGACCGCGGCCCCGGGGTCGCCCCCGACGAGGTGGAACGCATTTTCGAGCCGTTTTTCACCCGTGGCCGCGCTGGAACCGGTCTCGGCTTGTTCCTAGCGCGAGAGCTCGCACAGACGAACGGCGCCACTCTGCTGTATGAAGCGCGTGCCGGAGGCGGAAGCATTTTCCGGCTGGTGTTCGCCGACCCGACCCGCTGGGAGTTAGGATGACGGACGTATCGAATTTCGAACGGGGAGCCATGACCAAGCCCACTGTGCTCATCGTGGACGATGAGCCGGACCTGCTCGAGCTGGTGAGTCTCACGCTGAGCCGGATGAGCCTCGAGACGCGCACGGCCGCCGACATCGGCAGCGCGCAGAAGGTGTTGAAGAGCAGTCCCATCGATCTCTGCCTGACCGACATGCGCCTGCCGGACGGCGACGGGCTCGATCTGGTCGGCTGGATTCAGGAGTACCGCCCGCACGTGCCGGTCGCGGTGATCACGGCGCACGGCAACGTCGAGTCGGCGGTGCGCGCGCTGAAGCTCGGCGCGTTCGACTTCGTCTCGAAGCCGCTGGACCTCGGCGTGCTGCGCAAGCTGGTCGGCAGCGCCATCCGCCTTGGCACGCGACCTGACGGCGCGCTCACGACGACGACGCCCGGGCCGCGGCTCATCGGCAACTCGCACGCGATGCAGTCCCTGCGCGAGATGATCGCGCGGGTCGCACGCAGCCAGGCGCCGGTGCACATCTTCGGCGAGTCCGGCACGGGCAAAGAGCTCGTGGCGCGCCTCGTCCACGAAAGCGGCGCGCGCAGCGATGGCCCGTTCGTCGCCGTGAACTGCGGCGCGATTCCGACGGAGCTGATGGAAAGCGAGCTGTTCGGACACAAGCGCGGCAGCTTCACGGGTGCGGTGGCGGACAAGAAGGGTCTCGTGCAAAGCGCCGAGGGCGGCACGCTGTTCCTCGACGAGGTCGCCGATCTGCCGCTGCACATGCAGGTGAAGCTGTTGCGCGTGGTGCAGGAGAAGACCGTGCGCCCGATCGGCGAGTCGCGCGAGGAAGCCGTGGACGTGCGCATTCTCTCCGCCACTCACAAGAACCTCGCGGACCTCGTTGCCGAAGGACGCTTTCGCGAGGACCTGTTCTATCGCATCAATGTGATCGAGATGCGGGTGCCGTCGCTGCGGGAGCGCAAGGAGGACATTCCGGATCTGGCGAACGCGATCCTCGCGCGGCTCGGGCGCCGCATGCGGATCGAGCCGCCGCGGTTGGACGACAGCGCGCTTGCGGCGCTGCGCGACTACTCGTTCCCGGGCAACGTGCGGGAGCTGGAGAACGTGCTGGAGCGCGCGATGAC
>DASTRY010000086.1:0-85579 GCA_035760965.1 Steroidobacteraceae bacterium
CTCCGAACGTTATCCGCAGGCGAACCCTCGAGGAGCGCCTGGAAGCTCGCCGGAGGCGTCGCTGTGATCCGCGTGGGTGCACCCACGGAATGCACCCACGGAAGCTGAAATGAAGGCGCGCAAGGATGCTCTCGATGACGCGATTCGTTCGACGAAAGCCGCGGTTGCCGAGGGCATCGTGCCCGGTGGCGTGCTTGCTCTGGTGAGAGCGATGGATGCCGTTGCGCGCGCGAGGAGGAGCAATGCGTGGGGGATGAGCGCACGGGTTTGCAGACTATCAAGCGGGCACTCGAAGCTCCGGCACGCCAGATTGCGGAGAATTCCGCATTTGACGGCGGCGTCGTCGTGGACCGCATGCGCAATGGCACCGGCAATTTCGGATTCGACGCCGCGCGCAAGCAGGCATCGTGGACCCGGCGAAAGTCGTACGACTCGCTCTGGAGAATGCCGTGTCGGTCGCAAGCGTATTGCTGCTGACGGAGGCCACCATGACCGAGAAACCGGAGAAGTGCGAGGAGCACGCCGCAGGTGCGACCGAGTACTGACCGGGCCGCCTCAATGCGTTGTACGCATCGGACATGACCTCCTGCTGACACTAGCAGACATCGCTAAGATTCGGCGCGCGCATCTCGAGGAGATCGATCTCCTTTCGCATCGCCCAGGCTTGCAGGATGGCTTAGATGCGCATGCGCTCCTCGCGCTGGCGCTCGCGCGCGACCACGGTCGCGAGCTCTCCCAGCTCGCGAGCCATGGCGGCCACGAGATCGTCGAACGTCACGATCCCAATCAGGCGGCCGTCGGATGCGACGACCGGCAGCCGCCGCACGCCGCGCGCGCGCATCGCTCGCAACGCCTTATCGAGGGCGTCAGAGGCCTGTGCCGTTGCAAGATCGCGGCTCATCACATCCTCGACGAGTAGCGTCTCGAGCTTGTCCGGCGCCACGGCGAGGATGCCCACCACGATGTCGCGGTCGGTAAGGATGCCGACGGGGCGCGGATTGTTCTCATCGTCCGTGACGATTACGTCGCCCACATGACGATCGCGCATCACGCGCGCGGCGTCGAAAAGTGTGTCGCTCGGCCGCACGGTTGCCACATCCCGTGTGCACACGTTATCAACAACCATTTCCATGCCTCCGTAGATTGAGCGTTACGCCGTCTACTCACGGTACTCCCTCCCCAAGCCTCGACATTGTGCTCGATCAAGTCTCAGCCGACGCGTGCATTCGCCGAGGCCGCTGATGTAGCAGCCGCCGGAAGTCAGCGCGGCGGCACCACTCACGCATATAGTCCTCCCACGACAGCCAGCGCGGAGGACCACGTAGCCCAGCCGCGACGGGAAAAGATTGTGCGCCTGCTTTCCGAGTACGACAGTGAGTTCAGTGAGCTCTTCAAGATCGCGGCCGACTTCGACGAGACGGTCGATCGCACGGCCGACACTCTCTCGCTCTACGCGCGCATCATTGCCGGTGCCGCGCAACGCGAGCGGCTGCGTCCCATCGAGGCCGGCGGCGTTGCGCGCCTGGTCGAGCACGGCTCACGGCTCGCCGGAGACTCACGCAAACTCTCCATCCACCAGCGCATCCTCGAGGACGTGCTGCGCGAGGCGGATCATTTCGCGGGAATCTCCGGAAGCGATGTCGTTCGGCCGGTCGACATACAACGTGCACTCGATGAGCAGGTGAGGCGACTCGGACGTGTCCACGCCCTGACGCTCGAGGCCATACGTCACGAGAGCCTGCTGATCGAATGCGACGGCGAAACGATCGGTCAGGTAAACGGGCTCTCTGTCGTGCAGGTGGGCCCGCAGCTGTTCGGCCGGCCCTCGCGCATCACCGCGAGCGTTCGTATCGGTGACGGCGAGGTGCTCGACATCGAGCGGGAGGTCAAGCTGGGTGGCGCCATTCACTCGAAGGGCGTGCTGATCCTCTCGGCGCTGATCGGGGAGCGATTTGGCGTGCGGCTACCGCTCTCGCTGCACGCAAGCCTCGCTTCCCGAAGCACTCGCTCGCGCATTCTCGGCGGCAGGTCCTCCGGCGTGAGGAGGTCGACGCGTACGCCCAGCGCATCCTCGAGGTCGGCCTGCAAACCACCCAAGTCGAACAGCGTGGTACCCGGGCTGGCGTCAACGAGCAGATCCAAGTCGCTGCCCTCGCGGTCATCGCCGCGAGCAACTGAGCCGAACACGCGCGGGTTGCTGAGAGGGCCGCGCGCGATGATCCGCCGACTGGTTTCGCGATACTGGGCCAGGGCTTTTGACGGCTTCATCCGTGATGATATGGCGCGCCCGGAGAGATTCGAACTCCCGACCTCCTGGTTCGTAGGGAAAACACATACTGGGAGCTATGCCCTGCGACACCCATTTCCGATGTGAGATCAGCCACTTAAATCAGATTTTGGCGGCGTCTTGCGGCTGGAGCCGGTCACTTGACGGTCACTCTACTCGAAAGCCGCGCCCATGCCGACCGTAGCGTTGGAACCCGAAAATCTTCATGCCCTGCCCCACTTGGGGTCGGGCGTGAATCACCAGTGCATCTACTGGGACGCGAAGCTCGAATGCTTTGGCGTACGGGTCTATCCGAGCGGCCGACGCGCCTACGTCTGCGCCTACCGCTTCCACGGCCGAAAGCGGCTCACGGTGCTCGCGCGGGTGGAGCGCCTGTCGCTCGATGAGGCCCGCACGATGGCGGTCCTCTGCCTCGCCCGGGCGGCGGGCGGGGACGATCCGAAGGGCCCCTCGCGCAGGAAGCGATCGGCGAAGACGGTCGCGCAGCTGTGCATGGCCTTCATAGAGCAGCACGCGAGGGCAAAGCGCCTGAACTGGAAGACCGATCAGTCGGTCCTGCGACGACGGCTGCTCCCGACGCATCGGCATCGTCTCGCGGCGGCGGTCACGAGTGCTGACATCGAACCCATTCACCGCGCGATCGGCACGCAGCATCCCTATGCCGCGAACCACTTCCTCGATCTCGTCCGCGTGATGTTCAACTGGGGCAAAGTCGCCGGCTTCGTGCCTCGCGATCACCCGAACCCGGGCGCCGGGATCGGGTACTTTCCCGAACGCCGGCGCAGGCGCTACATCACCCACGTCGAGATGGCGCCGTTCATCCGTGCGCTCGAGGCCGAAGACAACGAGTACGCGCGTCACGGCTTGTGGATGCTGCTGCTGACGGGCCTTCGGATGCGCGAGTTGCTGAAAGCCCGATGGGACGACATCGATTGGGAGATGGGGACGCTATTTATCGGACTGACCAAGAATGGTGAACCGCTGCTTACGCCGCTGAGCGATCCCGCGCTCGCCCGGCTGAAAGCGATCCCGCGAATCGCCGACAACCCCTATATCATCTGTGGCCGAAAGCCTGGCCACCCGCTGACGGGACTCAAAAGACCTCTTGAGCGAATTGCTCAGCGCGCGGGACTTGCGAGCATTCGGGTCCACGACATTCGGCGCACCGTGGGGTCCTGGCTTGCGCAAGCCGGCACCTCGCTGCACCTGATCGGCGATGTGTTGAACCATCGCGACCTCAAGACGACGTTGGGCTACGCCTACTTCCAGACGCAGCAACGGCGCGACGCGTTGGCCGATCACGGTAACCGGGTTCTGTCATTCGCTGCAGAGCCTCTGCGGCTCACGGCGGCGCCTCCGGTGCTCTCCGTGGAGCACGTTCTACAGCCGAAGGGCTCGCCAGCGCGCCACCGCCACTACTTCAGTCGCGAGGCGCTTCACGAGCTTGTTTGGACCGCACCGGCGACAGAGATATCGGAACAGCTCGGCGTATCGGATGTCGCACTCGCGAAGCTGTGTCGACGCGCCGCCATTCCCCGACCCGGGCGGGGCTATTGGGCGCGCGTGGAGGCCGGTCAACGCGTCGCGCGAGTCCCCTTACCGCCGCCTCCGGGACATCTGCCGGAACTGCTGAGAATCCGAGGGAACAAACCCGTCGCTGTGGCGGCGGCGTCGTAACCGTCTGATAGGATCAAGGCTGGCCGATTTTGGACTAAATTGGCCTTTTTGGGTAAAATGACCAGCAGCGGGAATATCGCACAGCGTTCCCACAGAGTTGGAGATCCGGAGACTCACATGACGACCTCAGCAAAGACGGCGACGTTTTTGCCTCTTGCGAAACTGCCTCGCGCGCCCGCCTCCGATCTCAAACGGCTCGGGTGGCGAGGAATGATGAATACCCTGCGAGCCAAGGGGAAGCTGTTGGTCACGAATCACGATGAGCCCGAGGCCGTCATCATTCCGGTGGCCGAATATGACGCTCTCATGCAAATCGTGGAGCAGTCTGCGGCTCAGACCGAATCGGCGCTTGCGGGACTACGGCAAAGTTTTGACGAGCGCCTCTCGGTCCTTCAGGGCCGCTCTGCGGCGAGCCGACTGCAGTCGACGATTCGCGGTCGCGCCAAGCTCAGTGGCAAGGTGAAAGCCGGCTCCGGTTACTGATGAGCCGCCCGGTCCTCTATGTGCTGGCCGGCGTCAACGGCGCGGGCAAGAGCTCGATTGGCGGCCACCTGCTCGAGCGCGAGGGACTCACCTGGTTCAACCCCGATACGTTTGCTCGGGAGCTCAAGGCGGCGACGGGATGCGACCAGGAAACCACGAACGCGCAGGCCTGGCAGGAGGGCATGCGTCGTCTTGATGAAGCCCTCAAGAAGGGACTGAACTACGCGTTTGAAACGACACTCGGCGGAAAGACGGTGGCGGCGAAGATTCTACAAGCCACGAAAACGCATGACGTATTGATTTGGTTCTGCGGACTTTCTTCCCCCGAGTTGCACATCGCGCGCGTCAAAGCCCGTGTCGCGGCTGGTGGCCACCCTATTCCCGAAGAGAAGATTCGCGAACGGTATCCCTTGGCGCAGCTGAACCTCATCAATCTCATGCCGCATGTGGCCTACATGAAGGTGTACGACAATAGTGCGGAGGCGGCAGCCGACGGCACCGTGCCAGACCCCGTGCTCGTACTTGAGATGGAAAACGGCCGAGTGATCTCGCCCGCCTCGGACGATCTCAAAGCACTGCAGCGTGCACCGGAGTGGACGAAATCGATTCTGGAAGCCGCGTTACGCAACTGACTGCTCCGCGCCTGACTCCCCCCAGGGACGCACGGCGAACACAAACCCCGTTCGCTGCTCACGAAACGCTATCTTCAACCTGAGGATCAAGCCGCAGCGCCAGCAATTTCTGGCTCTGGATTCCATATCTGCGCGCCTGTGACGACGCTTCCGCCGGTGTGCCAGAGCGCGACGCTGTATCTCGCGCGCGTACTCCCGACATAGAGCTTGTTACGCGAATCGTCGGTGTTAGTACCGTCGAAAGCCGTCGTATCTCCGCAAAGGAACTTTGCGTGCCGATCTGGCGGGATAATCAGAACGCGCTCAAAGCTCAATCCCTTGGACTCGCCGAAATTGTACGCCCTGCGGGCCCTCGCAGAGCTCCGGCTTCGCTCGCCGATCCCAGCGCAGGATTACCGGATTGTATGCTTTGATGTAGTCGTCGATGCGCGATGAAGGAACGGCGAACACGCCCCGGTTACCGGGCGTACTGCGTAGGAACAGAGGTGACCTCCGCCAACAAGGTCCTGCGCGGAGCGGCTCGTGAAAGATCGTTCCGTGGCCAATGCCCCGGTGGGCGATGATGTCCATCCGTTCTCCATCATTGCCGACGAGTTGGATCGTGCCGCGATCTGTCCCGGTGAACGCGACTGCCGCCGCCAGAATCTCACCGAGGGCCGCATCCAGGTTGGTTTCATTCGCGAGCTTCGAGTGCACTTCGTAGAGTCTGCGCATCCCCGCGAGATCAGCGGTCAGCTGTGCTTGGCTCTCGCGCAACGCATCTTGCGCGCTCTTGCGCGCCGCGATGTCGGAGAACGTGACCGCGACGCCCTTGCGGCTATCGCCGCCACGAAGGGGCAGAATACGGCGCGAGTACCACAGGCCCTCGATGCTGCGCACTTCACTTTCGCTCAGAGTGTCCGCCCGTATCACATCCAGCACGTCGCTGATGAAGTGCGGATCGCGGAATCTCGGCGACAGATCCGTGATGCGGCGACCCACGTCGCCTGGCATCAGCGGAAACAGCGCGTTCACGGCTGGCGTGAACCATTGCACGCGGAGCTGGTGATCCAAAAACCACGTCATGATGTCCGCGGAGCTCAGCACGCTGGCTTGCGTTTGTAGCTTCGCCGGTTGTGATCTGGGAGACGACATGATTGCGGAGTACGCGCTCGATGTGAGCGATCGCAAGCGTGCTGAGCAGGCCGTGCGCGAGAACGAGCAGCGCTTTCGGGCGTTCGTGATGGCGAGTGCCGACATCGTCTACCGCATGAACGCGGATTGGTCGGAGATGTGGCAGCTACGCGGCGCGGGGGTGATTCCCGACCTGCCCGAGCCGACCGCCAATTGGCTCGACGTGTACATTCATCCGGAGGATCGCACGCAGGTAGTCGAGGCAGCTCGCGCAGCTGTCGAAGCCAGAGCCGTATTCGACGCGGAGTATCGAGTCCGTCGCACCGATGGCAGCTTCGGCCGAACGCACTCGCGGGCGGTGCCCATCCTCAATGAACGAGGCGAGATCATCGAATGGCTCGGAACCGTCAGTGATGTCGCAACATGCGCCATGAGTGACGGTCCGTGACGGAAATCAGCAGCCGCAGGCTGCGCGTGATTTCGCTGCAAACCCGCAAAGGCAGGCGCACACTGCAACTCGCTCGGGTGGCGGAGACGGTGAATGGAGAGGACTATGAACATGGTGTCGTGGCCCCTTGCGAAGGATACGGACCCGGGCTCCGCTCAAAGGCAGGGGCCAGGCCCCATCCGCACGCGCTCCGAAGTCGAAAGAGAGGAACGCGCAAACCAGAGACGGCATGAGCTGGCGGTGCAGCGTTCCGAGCTGAATCCGCCCGATGTACGCATTCGCGTCTGGGAGAAGCTGCACGGACTGCGTCTGCCATCGGATTTAGCCCATCCAATCCTCGGCGTCATCGCAGTGGGCACGCGGCTCACATTGGCGGAGGTCCACGCAGAACAACGTGCGCGCGCAAGCCGGTGCACAGCGCGAGGCGAGACAGAGACAGAGAAGTCCGGTGATTCGCTATCGACGAGCGACAGATCCACCACGCATCGGATCGGGTGAACTCATATCGATGTGCTCGCGGCGAGCCTGCCCGCCGCTTCACGCGTGTGCCGGCATGCAGCCGCCGCGACAAAATCCCTGCGTGCCGCACGTCCACCGGACGGGTAACTGACGCGAAGTCAATCGATGAGGTAGTCCGCGCGCAATGGCACCGCTCCGTCCGGCGGGCTCCGGCACAGTGCTCAGCAATGCCATGGGCGCAGAGTACTGCACGGGCGGGCAACCAGGAGCCCAATCTCTCGCACGTGCGAGCGGCGATTGGTCGAGCGCTCCCGAAGAGCTCCACGTGCATCGCCTTGCTGTGGCCGCGGTCGAGCGTAGCGGCGCTCTGCAAGTAAAGGGTTTCCACATGCGCGGACAGTATTGACCTCGCGGCGAAACCATCTGTGCGGCAGCGCGCAGAGCATCGCGCGAGGCATTGCGACGCTGCGGCGTTCGTGCTCACACTGGCACTTGGGGAGTCTGATGAGACGCTGCGTGCCATCAATCAGGCTGTGTTCTGTGCGCTGGCGCACCGCGTACGACCCGCGCTTTGCGGTGCTATGGTGGCATGAGGCCTTCCAATGCAAAGCTGCGGATCGCGCGCGAATCAGCCGTGCAATCCCTTGCCGCTCGGACAGGAACGTCACTGGCTGAAGCGCAGACGCTGTTCGACGACGAATTCGCGCGGCTTGGCCATGGCGCCACCGTACAAACCTATCTGCACCTGCTGGCCGAATCCAACGTGCACGCAAGGCTCCGTGCTGCAGGCCGAACGGCGCGAGGCACTGACGAACCCGCGTTGCGCCAGAACGCGAAGCGGTGAGCGTTACAGAGCAAGCGCGAATACTCCGCACAGAGTGAAGCAGTACGTGACGTTATCGGACACGGCTCTTCGGTGGAGACAGCTCGTGGCCAACGCTCGCGGGAATCACGGGGCAGAGAGCCCACTGTCACCCTTCCTGATGTGCTCGATGATTCTCATCTGGGCGGCGTGACGACCTGCCGCTTCACGCGTGTGCCGGCACGCATCAGATGATGCGAAATCCGCGCATCCGCACGTCCAACCGCCACCGAACTCGTAGCCTACGCGGAATCGATCGATGAGATAGTCCGCGCGGGCGACAGCACCGCGGCGTCCGGTTTCCTCCAGCGAAGGGATCATCAATACTGGCAAGCAACCTCCTGCGGCTGAAAGGCCACACGCGAAAGAGTACGGCTAGGCTGAAGAGCGGTCTGTGCGGCACCGCCCCGAGAACTGCTATGAGCGCTGGCGCACAGACCCGAAAACAGTGCAGGGATTACGTTCGGCGCTCACGAAGGAGAGGCGTTCTGCACCATCGCGCGCTGACAGCGATAACACAACCGTTCCAGGCGCTGCAGACCGTCGCAGCGCCGGGCCGCTCGTACCATGAGGGCCGAGTGCTGATCGTGGACCACGATATGCGCTCGTGTGTCTCCCTCAAACTGATGTTCCTCGATCTCGGCTATCGCTCCACGCGCACAACGTATACCGCGAATCGGGCGTTGGCCCTCATCAACGGATTCTCACCCACTCTCGTGCTGCTCGAGCTTGATTTGCCCGACATGAGCGTCTACCGGCTCGCTCAGCTGATGCGCATGTACGCGCAGACCATTGTGTGTCGGTTCAGGCTGATCGCGATGGTCGGACGAGAAGCTCATGCGTCGGGCGAACTCGTGCGGGCAGCAGGCTTCGACGGCTATCTTGCCAAGCCCATCCGACCGCCCGCATTGGATCACGTGCTGCAGAGTCTGCGGCTCTAGTTTCCAATACTGCCGGGCCAATCTTCTGCCGGGACTCCGATGCCTCATCACACGCCGCTGATCGCGACGATCGCTGCGGCATTCGTGCTCGCACTGGCATTCGGTTTCGTCGCCGCGCGCCTGCGCGCACCGCCCCTCGTCGGCTATCTCCTCGCCGGTATCGCACTCAGCCCATTCACGCCCGGACTCGTGGCCGACGCCGGTCTCGCTGCGCAGCTCGCCGACGTGGGCGTCATTCTTCTGATGTTCGGCGTCGGTTTGCACTTCTCCCCTGCCGACCTTCTCAAGATGCGTCGCGTTGCGCTCCCTGGCGCGATAGCACAGATGGTCATCGCCACTAGCATCGGAGCCGGACTCGCAATCGCGTGGGGATGGAGTGTGGGTGCAGGCATAGTCTTCGGGCTCGCCCTGTCGGTGGCGAGCACCGTCGTGCTATTGCAGGCGCTCGAACGGCGCAACGTCCTCGACTCGCCCGAAGGTCATATTGCGATGGGTTGGCTCATCGTCGAAGACCTCGCGATGGTGCTGGTGCTCGTCATGCTTCCGGTGATTGCCGGAGGCACCGCCAACATCAGCGCGCGCACTCTCGCTGCGGCACTTGCGCTTGTGCTCGGCAAGATCGTGATCTTTGGGGCGCTTGCGCTGTACGCCGGAACACGCGTCGTGCCATGGCTCCTGATGCAAGTGGCGCGCACGGGATCGCGAGAGCTGTTCACCCTGGCGGTCTTGGCGATCGCGCTCGGGATAGCTTATGGATCCGCTGCCGCCTTCGATGTTTCCTTCGCGCTCGGTGCATTCTTTGCCGGAGTGGTCCTGAGCGAGTCGGAGTTGAGTCAACGCGCTGCCGCGGATTCGCTGCCGCTCAAGGACGCGTTCGCAGTGCTCTTCTTCGTCTCGGTGGGCATGCTGTTCGATCCGTCGATGTTGCTGCGTACCCCCCTGGAATTGCTCGCCGTGGTAGCCGTGATCCTCATCGGCAAGGCGCTGGTGGCGTACGCGATCATGCGTGCCTTTGATTTCCGGCCCCGAATTGCATTGACGGTTTCCGCGAGCCTCGCTCAGATCGGCGAGTTTTCGTTCATCCTGGCGAGCCTCGGGACCTCGCTCGGTCTGCTCCCCACACAAGGGCGCGACCTGATACTGGCGAGCGCCATACTGTCGATTGCGCTGAACCCGGTGGCGTTCGCGTGCATACGCCCGCTCAGCCGTTGGCTGGAGCGCCGTCCGTCGCATGCCTCCCGCACCGGTGCGGAGGATGCCTCTGTGGCACTCGTACCCGACGCCCCACGCGAGTCACCTCGAGATCACGCGGTAATCGTGGGTTACGGCCGCGTCGGCGGCGTGATTGGTTCGATTCTCGAGGGCGCCGGCGTACCGTTCACGGTGGTGGAGAGTGATGCGCGGCTCATCGAAGCTCTCCATGCACGCAAGGTGCGCGCGCTTCGTGGAGATGCGATGGCCGAAGGCGTGCTCGATGCCGCGTGTCTCCGCGATGCACGCCTACTCGTTCTCGCTATACCCGACGGATTTCAGGCGCGTCGGGTGCTCGAGATTGCGCGCCGTCTCAATCCGCACATCCGCACGGCAGTTCGGACGCACAGTGAGTCCGAACTGTCCCAACTTCAGGACGCAGGAGTCGGGCTCGTGGTGTTGGGTGAGCGCGAGCTCGCGCTCGCAATGGCGGACTATGCGCTCGCGTGTTTCGGCCTTCCCGCCAGCCGGCGAGCCACTAGCGAACCGTCCGTCGCGGTATGCAGCTCGCAGCCGCCAGCAGAATGACAGCTCCGAGCACTGATACGAACACACTCGGTACACTGAAGTCGCTCTGATTGATGGTCGCGACAGCCCCGAGCAGGGGACTCAAGAGCCCACCACCGAGAAAGCGCGCCGACGATTCCGACCACGATGTTGAGAGCGATTCCCTGCTGTGCGTCAGCTCGCATGACCCTGGTCGCAACCCATCCGATCAAGCCACCGACAATCAGCCAAGTGATGATGTCCATCAATGAGTCCTTCCAGGTGACGCGAGGAGTTACCTCAGCGCGGCACCGGCGGGATTGTGGATGATGACCTCGACGCGACGATTCTGCTGCCGGCCGTCTGCGGATTCGTTGCCTGCGACCGGAGCGGCCTCGCCCTTACCCGATGCGACCAACCTCATCGAGCCGATACCTTGTCCAACCAAATACGTCTTCACGGAGTCGGCGCGACGCTGCGACAGCCGCTGGTTGTAGTTCGGGCTGCCGATGCTGTCCGTGTAGCCCTCGATCGTAACCGTGCGATTGGGATATTCGATGAGGAAGGCGACGAGCTCGTCGAGATTGCCCGCGTCACCTGCCTTCAGATCGGCCTCTCCGCTGGCGAACACAACGTTGTGAAGGCTCATGACCAAGGCGCGATCCGTGCGCTGCGCCTGCAGCTCATCGATCAGCCGCTGCAGTTCCATGGCTTGCCGCTCTGAGCTCATCGTGACCACTTGCACAGTATCTGCTTCACGCGCGCGTGCACCGAGACGAGCGCGCTCGAGTTGCTCGCTGAGAGCGCCACGTCGATCCTCTGCAAAGCGGGTTTCAGCTCGCGCTCTGGCAGTCTCGATTTTGCGGTCGGCCATGTAAATCCTGTGCTGCGCCAACCGCGCATCGGCTTGCGGCTGCTCGGCAACGTGCACTGCGACCTCCGCCTCTTCGATCGCAAGCGGCGCGCGACTACCCAAATTCGGATCGGTCTGAAGCTCCATCAACTCGCTGCGGATTTCCGCTAGACCGGCCAGCTGAGCGGGCGCAGCGGCACAGGCTGAGAACAACACGGAGGCTATCGCTATCGCAATGAGCGCAGTACCGACGTTGATGTTCTGGATCGTAGTGTTCACGGCTTGCCTCCCGAGCGGAGCTCCATTCCTTCGACCAGCGTCTTGGTGCTGCGCCTGATTTCATCGTTGATCGCGTTCGCCTGGGCGGCCTCCGTCTTCGCGGTGGCAAGCTCCGCTTCGGCGCGCGACCCCTCGGCAAACCGTTCCGCCAGCACCATTCTCCGCTCCACGATCGCGGCATTGGCGGCAGCGAGCTTGATGCGCGCCTCGCTCAGCTCCCACGCAGCGTACTGCCCGGCATCCGCTCGCTCAGCATTGACGATGGCCTGCCTCGCAGCGTCCAGACTTGCCGTTGGCGCCAAAGGCGTCGATGCGCACGCGGCTACCACGAACACGCCTACGAGCCCAACCGCGCGACGCTGTCGCGAGCCTCGGCGTGCTGGCGATCTTTCGTCCATGTTGATTTCTCGGTTTGGGAAGGAGGACTTCGGCGCAGCCGATCGTCCATCGAGAACGCGACTATGCGCGGTGCTATCTCCGTCGTCTGTGCGCGAACGTACACGCGTTGCGGCGTCTCTGGCGCCTCTAATTCATGTGTCGGTCGTACAAGTCTCGGGCAACCGCGTAACACCCGCAAGACGCTGCTTCCAGGCCGGGCCCGTTGAGGATGGTCATGCGACCGCGGGTGTAGCGGATCAACTTGCGCTCCTGCAGCGTACGAGCCGCGCGACTGATTCCTACACGCCGTACGCCTAGCATGTACGCGATGAATTCCTGCGTGAGATAGAACTCATCCGCGCGAGCGCGATCGCGAGTCATGAGAAGCCAGCGCGCAAGCCGCTCCTCCACGACGTGGAAGCGTGTGCAGGCGGCCATCTGCGCGAGCTGGCTCATCAACACGTACAGATATGAGTTCAAAGCACTACGCAACGCAGGACTGCGCTTCAGCTCGTCGGAAAACTGCTGGGCCCCCATCCGCAAGGCTAATCCTGTGCCTTGCACGAGCGCCCTGAGCGGAGCAACGTGCACACCGAGCAGCAGCGAGACTCCCAGCATACCCTCCGAGCCGACGAGTCCCACTTCGAGTTTGGGTCGATCGTCCAGTGCGGAAATCAGAGAGATGAAGCCGCCGCTGGGGAAATACACGTGGCGAATGCGAGCGCCCTGCTCGGAGAGCACCTCTCCGAAAGTTAACTGGATGGGCTCACACAGCGCAGTCAGCCGTTGCCGCTCAGCGCTGGGCAAAGCTGTCAGCAGCTGATTTCCGTGGGGGATCGCCGGCGCCGCGATCGAGGATGATCGTCTCGTCGCTCGAACATGTGAACGGGCCATTCCACAGTATCGCGCCTCTGGCTATGAGCGTCGGTGCGTCCTCGCACACAGGTGCAACGCATCGTCTTCAATCATCATAGTGCGGCGGCATAGTCTGCCGGAAGACAGTTACGGCGACTGGCGCAAGACTTTTTTCCAGCAACACTTGTGTGTGGCGGGCTGCCCTGATCCAGTGGCTCGTGATCATGAGTACCATCGCGATCAGGAAGCACATTGCGACTGCGATGGGCCTGGAAACGTATCGACGCTCCGCGGGACAGCGCCGCGCGCGAGCGGATTTGCCGTGCCGGCTGCGAGCGCAAGAGCGGAACCAATAGATGCGCCATCGTCGCGGGGTCGGCACGCGCGGATGACCCCACGGGGAGTGCCGCGATCAGGGAGGTCAATTTCCGAGTCGCCGCGTCGAGCGGTAATTGAGCGAGTGCGGCGGCCTCCTCCCGAGGATCGACATTCAGGCGCGCCAGCGCAGAAAGCACGCTCAGCGGCGCTCCGTTTTGGTCCTCGCCCATCGGCGCGCAGAGAAAAGCGTCGAGCTCGGATGCGGCACGAACAGTGGAACGCGGCATTTTTCGCGCACGTGATCAGGCTTGCCGTTAAGCGGAGCCCGCCATTTCTAGAGGAGTAACGTCGCGTACGTGCTGAGCGAAGTACCAGCAGTGTCCCTCCGGGTCTGTGGCTCCGTAGCGGCGATCGCCGTAGAACTGGTCTGTGGGTTCTTCCAGAATGCCGGCCCCGGCACCTCTGGCGCGTAGAAAGTGCGCGTCGACATCGTCCACGTACACGTAGACGTTTTGCGTCACGTGACCGAGCCGCCGGGGGTTTTGATAATCCGATCCGGGGCAACCCATCATGATGACGCCGTCGGCTAGCCGCATTTCAGCGTGACTCGTCTTACCGTCGGGCCCGGGAACGCGCAGGTGCTCCCGGAAACCGAAAGCATCGGTCAGCCAGTCGATTGCGCGACTGACGTCTTCGTACAAGAGGTAGGGCGTGATGCGAGGTGTATTCACGGGCGGATTCGAAGGCATGGAGTTCTCCTCGTGCGCGGTCAAGGGAGCTTGCCACACCGCGCTCGAGCACTCTGTTCGGTGGCGAACAGGGCGGGCACATCTTCGTGCGCTCAAAGAGCGCCGCTGCGTAACGTCCCTCGAAGGTTAGGGAATCTCTGATTTACCTCCGGTGGGAAAAAAGATCTTTTATTTTTTCCCGAGAATTCGCATGCTGCTGCGGACCCCGCGAGGTAAATCAGAGGCTCCTTAGGCGAGACAGGGCCGCGAAATGCACGGCCCTGTCGCTCGCATTAGCGCACAGCACCTCGCCGAACGAGGTTCACGATCCCCAGGAGAACGACGGCTCCCACGAGCGACACGAGCAGGCTGGGTAGGCTGAAGTTGCTCTGATTGATGGTCGATACACCGAACAGCGGGCTCAGGAACCAACCCCCGAGGAACGCGCCGACGATTCCGACCACGACGTTGAGAAAGAGTCCCTGCCGCGCGTCGGTTCGCATGATGATGCTCGCGACCCATCCAATCAATCCACCGACGATCAACCAAATGATGATGTTCATGAACGTGTCCTCTAATGTGACGCGAGGAGTTACCTCAACGCCGCGGCCGGCGGAGTGTTGATGATGACCTCGACACGACGGTTCTGCTGCCGGCCGGCTGCGGAATCGTTGCCTGCCACGGGCGCGTTCTCGCCCTTTCCCGCTGCGACGAGTCTGACTGAGCCGATTCCTTGTCCAACTAAGTACGCTTTCACAGAGTCCGCGCGACGCTGCGACAATCCCTGGTTGTAGTCCTCGCTCCCAACGCTGTCTGTATAGCCCTCGATCATGACGGTGCGGTTCGGATATTCGTTGAGGAACGCGACGAGCTTGTTGAGATTGCCGGTGGCGCCCGTCTTCAGGTCGGCCTGCCCGCTGGTGAACAGCACATCGCCAAGAGTCACGACCAACCCGCGATCCGTGGGCCTCGCGTTCAGCTCATCGATCTGCCGCTGCAATTCCGTGGCTTGATACTGGGAGTTCGTGGCGGCTACTTGCGCGGCATTCGCTGCCCCTCGCGCGTCATCGGCCGCGAGCTTCTGTACGACACTGTCCGCTCGAGCAGCCGCGACCTGAGTTCTAGCGGCATCCGCCTCGCGCGTGCGGGAGTCGAGACGAGCGCTCTCGCGCTGCTCGCCGAGTGCGACGCGCTCGTCCTCTGCAAAGCGCGTTTCGGCCTGCGCTCTAGCGGTCTCGACTTTCCGGTCTGCCATGAAAACCCTGTGCTGCGCCAAGGACGCATCGGCCTGCGGCTGCTCGGCCGCCAACACGGCCGCGTCCGCCTCTTTGATCGCAAGCGGCGCGCGGCTGCCCAGGTTCGGATCGGCCTGCAGTTGCGTCAGCCTGCTCCGGACTTCTGCGGAGCCTGCCGGTTGGACAGGTGCCGTGGCACAGGATGCAAGCAACACGGACGCCACCGCAGTGGCGATCAGCGTCTTGCTGAAAGTGATGTTGTGGATGATCGCGTTCATTGCTTGTCTCCCGAGCTGCGCTTCATTTCTTCGATCAGCGTGCCGGTGCTGTGCTTCATCTCAGTGTTCACCGCATTGGCCTTCGTGGCTGCAGTCTTGGCTGAGGCGAGCTCGGCTTCAGCGCGCGACTCTTCGGCAAAGCGCTCCGCTAATATCATCTTGCGCTCCGTAACGGCCGCGTCCGCGGAGGCGAGCCGGGTACGAGCAGCGCTCAGCTCCCCTGCGGCGTAGCGGCCGGCATCGGCACGCTCCGCGTTGGAAATGGCCTGCTTCGCGGCGTCGAGGCTTGCAGTGGGGGCCGGCGGCGTGGATGCGCAGGCGGCGAGCATGAGCATACCGATGAGCGCGCCTGCGATAAGCAAGCGCACGTCATGGCGTGCTGGGGATCTTGGCTTCATTTTGATTCTCGATTTGTGAAGATGGACCCCGGCAATGCCGATGATCCATCGAGAGCGCGACTATGCGCGGTGCAATCGGCGGCGTCTGTGCGCGAACGTACACGCATTGCGCGTGTCAGCCACCGATCACATCAATCTTCCGTGGGCAAACGGACGGTGAATTCGCTTCCCTGTCCGACTCCGGCGCTCGCAGCGGTCACGGTGCCTCCATGCAGCTCGACGAGATTGCGCACCACGGCGAGACCCACGCCCAGTCCGGCTTTGGAACGCGGATCGGCTGCATCGCCTTGCTTGAAGAGATCGAATATGTGAGGCAGAGCCTCGGACGCGATACCGATCCCGGAGTCGCGAACGCGAATGATGGCCTCACCATCTCTCGTGTGAACCCACACTGCCAATTGCCCGCCCGCGTCCGTGTAGCGCGATGCGTTGGCAAGCAGGTTCACGAACACCTGCTCCAGACGGGCGGGGTCGGCTTGCAACCACACCGGCGCATCGGGCAACTCGGTGGCGAGCCGTTGGTTGCGCTCGAGGAGGTCCCACTCGAGCGTTTCGATGGAGTGGCTCACCACGTTGCGGAGATCGAGGCGTTCGCGCTGCAAATGCAGATGGCCGCTGGTGATCCGCGATACATCCAGCAGCTCGTCGACGAGATGGGTCATCTTGCCGAGTTGCCGTTCGATGAGGGCGTGCATCCGCTGCTGCGTAGAGACCTCGTTGGACTGCTTTCGTAAAATGCAGACCGCGTGGTGAATCGACGCGAGAGGACTCCGCAGCTCGTGGGAGAGTATCGCGAGAAACTCGTCTTTGCGGCGATTCGTGCACGCGAGCGCTGCGACCTGCAACCGCGCCTGACGCAGCGGCCCACTATCTCGAGTGATCATGCCGACAACGTCATGGCCGTTCCGGACGTTTTCGTCCTGCACCGGGAGACCGGTCTTCTGCTTGCCATCCTCAGCAGGGGCCGGCCACCGCATGTCCAGCTCGGCGTAGGAGATCTGCGCCGCAGGCTCCGCGATTGACGTATCAATCATCGCTGCAAGACCTCCGTTCGCGATTAGCTGGCGGTTTGCCGAGCGCCCGTTTCCCAATCTCAGGTGTATCCACTTCGCCAGATCACGCATAAATCCCCCGAATGCGGCAAGTCATCAAGGAGGCACGAGTGGACACCCATGCGGCCGGATTGAGCGCGGACGCTTCCGAATCGCAGGCTGCGCCTGTGCGGAGCCGCGTTCTGTGCGGTGGGTGACATAGCCGCTGGATCCCAGATTGCCGCAGCGAATCACTCTGCTGTGTTCGTCATTGAACAGTTACCGTTGACCGACGCTGGTGTCTTGGGAAACGTACACGCGTGGTGCGCAAACGCGTACCGCCGCTCTCGAGCGGAGAGCTTCACACAGGAGAGCTACGCGACCCGCTACTTGCGTTGCTCCGGCGGTACCCGTTCCTCTGGCGGCGTTTCTGATTGCGATACAGGAGCACGTGCATTGAGCTCAGCAGGAACCGTTGCCGAACCTGCACCCAGTGCCACCTTGCCGCGCCAGTAACTGTCGGCTTCGCGACGCCAACCCCGATTTGTAGAGTCCGGCTTCGCACTCGATAGCAGCGGGGCGTTCTCGAGTTGCGCTTGATCCATCAGCAGCCTGTCCCTCTGGAGCATCTCCGCAATGGTCACCCACGGCACGGCCGTGTACTTGCTGCCCAGGCCCATCATGCCCGCGTAGGAGATGATGGCGTAGGTTTGGCGACCATACCCGTCGACGACGACGTCCTTCACCGTGCCAAGGCGCGCTCCGGCGGGCGTTTCGACCTTCATGCCGACGAGTGCCGACACCCACTTCTCGTCCAGACTCCTGCCACTCCCCTCTGACCCACGCACAGAACCAACAGTGTCGCGCTGATGCGCGCTCGAGGCGGATCTTGGCTCGGAACTGCCCGCCGTCGTCTTCTCCGGCACGCGTATCGAGGTCGCCTCGCGCTGGGGAAGGTTTGAGGCCGCGCTGGGATCGGTGCTGCCGGCACTCTTCCTGCCATTCGAATTTGCATGGGTCTGGGCGTCCGTGGGTTGTGTGTGCACGCACCCAACGTTTGCGAGACCCAACGCCGCCACGATGGCGAATGCGTTCCGTAGTTTCATGATTACACCTGCGCTAAATGACCCGAAAGGACGAGTCCTCGACTGGGCGAACCCGAGAAGACGCTACTCGCTGAACGCCATTCGCACCTGTCCCAGTGAGGTCGCGAGGGTATCGATTTGCACTAAACGCGGTCTGTTCGTCGGCGCACTCTCCGTGCCCGCGTGTGCTTCATGAAGCAGCGGTATGAGCGCTGTGCGACATATGGCGGAATTGCGCCTATACTCACGAATCTCACACCGACGCTCGCCCGCCCTTGCGAACCATGCCCGCGCCTGCGCAGAACCACCTTCTCGAAGCGTTACCGCCGGCGGAGCGCGACCGGCTGTTTCCGCATCTGAAGCTCGTAACCCTGCCGTTGGGCTCCGTTCTCTACGAGTCGGGCGATGCGCAGCGTTACATCTACTTTCCGATCGATGCGATCGTCTCTCTTCTCTATGTGTTGAAAGACGGCTCGTCGGCGGAGATCGCCGTCGTGGGCAACGACGGCGCAATCGGTATTGCGCTGTTCATGGGCGGCGCGACTACCACGAACCGCGCAATCGTGCAGAGCGCGGGCAACGCGTACCGGCTGACCAGAAGACGGCTCAAGCAGGAGTTCGAGCGTCACGGCGAGATGCTGCATGTCTTGCTCCGTTACACGCAGGCCTTGATCACGCAGATGGCACAGACCGCCGTCTGCAATCGACATCATTCCGTGGACCAGCAACTATGCCGTTGGTTGCTGCTATCTCTCGATCGGCTCGCTTCCAACGAGCTGACGATGACTCAGGAGCTCATTGCGAACATGCTCGGCGTGCGCCGCGAAGGTGTCACCGAGGCGGCCGGTAAGCTGCAGAAGCTCGGCGTGATCCAGTACCGCCGCGGCAAGATCACCGTGCTCGATCGGCCGCGGCTCGAAGGGCTCTCATGCGAGTGCTATGAAGTGGTGAAGACAGAAACGGATCGCCTGCTGCCCGAACATCGCACCTCGTGAAGCGATGCACGTTGCGCCTCGGCTTCCCGCAACGTGCATGCGCATCTCCATCAAGCCAGTTCAGGGTTTCGGAAGCGCCTTCTCACCGCTAGCGCGATGCCGCCGCCCAACGCCAGCACTCCGGTGAGGGCCAGCAGCGCTGACCATCCTGCTGTGTCTGGCAGCCGTGCCGCCTGGGGGGCTGGGAGTTCGGGAGTGGCTTGGGCAAGTCGTATTGTTTCCTGCGGCATCTCCGCCGGCGCGCCTGGCTCATCGAGCACTATCTTCGCAATCGACTCAGGCGCAAGGACTGGTTCCGTTGCCACCCCGAGGACGGCCTCAGGGATGTAAACGCTCAACTCCTGACCTTGCCTCAGTTCCGAGAACCTGTAACGAAGTCCCTCGATCAACACGCGCTGAGTGGGCGCGGGCTGCAGCCGCGTCGATTTCCCGAGCGAGTGGCCGTTCCGGTCCTTGAAATCGATCATCACTGAGCCATCGCCGTTCACGTGCTCGAGCTCGCCCGTGAAGCGGGCGAACCGCGTGTCGTTCGACACCACCACTTCCTGACAACCCGCAGCGATGTTCGGGTAGCGCGCCAGAATTTGTTTCTGCCATGTAATGTCAGCGCAGGCCGCCGCGTCCACCTGCGGCTTCGCAAGTGTCCTCGTATCGGCATTCTGCGCACCCGACGTACTCGCACAAGCGAGCGCCGTCGCCGCGATCGCAATCCGGATTGCGGTTTTGTTCATCATCGACCTTCTCCTTCAGTGATCGACGGCAACGGCGCGGACGATGTAGCGCCGCGGAGCATTACCGACGTAATAGAACGGATAACACGTGACCAGCGTCACGACGGAACGGCCGGTTTCACGCAGCGGCCGCGTGTCCTCGGGGTTCACGATCGACAGCGCGGAAACGCGATAGACCCGCGTGCCGGAGAGACGCTCGATCTCGAGCCGATCGCCCACGGCGACGTCCTTGAGCACACGGAAGAACCCGTCGCGATGCGCGGCAATGCCAACATTGCCGGCGGCGTCCGGCCGCGCGGTACCGGCTATGAGGCCGGCGCCGCGATTGAGGTTGGCGGCACTCGTGTCCGCGTACACCGGCACGGCGAGCTTCACACCCGGAATGCGCAGTACGGCTTCCGGAACTATTGACGGCTGCGAAACGCGATTCAGTGCGTACGCGCGAATACGCGCGTACGACCAAGCCGATTGATCGGGCGCGGCAGTCATCATGTCGAAATGTGGGGCATGCATCGCGAGTCGCGCATGCGTGAAGGCGTCGATGCCTTCCTGTCGCCGTACCTCGGCATCGGAGCGCATGGCACCGTAGGTGGCAATCAGCGCTACCCCGAGTATCCACAACGCTTTCTCGATCGATGCAGTGCCCATCACCGGAAAGCTACGGACTATCCGTCATGACGTATGTGCGCCAGCGGACGCAAGTGGCGTCGGGCGCGACGATTTCTCTTCAGCGGCGCCGCGCCGGTTGCATCTTCTTCGCTACCGGCACGTCCGAACCCTTGTGCTCCGGGGATGCGCGCGCGGCTGCCGGGCCGCCGTCGACTTTTGACACGTTCCCAGCCTGAGGAGGCTCCGCATCGGCCGAGAGGCGCAGGCACTCTGTGGTCGTCGGCTTCTCCCACAAGTCTTTCAATTCTTTGGCTAGTCGCTTTGCGCGGCTTTCCGCGGTCGTGTCATTCATGTCCATCTCCTGTGGCATCCATATCAGCGCCAATTCGCAGCAACACAACCCGCTCCGTCTTCGCTCGATACAGCGCCGCGTCGGCGGCGCCAATCAGTTCACAAGAACTCGCTCCACCTCCTTGAAGGCCGCAGTGCCGATGCTCGCGCCTATTGCAGCAGATCCGACAAATCGCCGGGCGCGAAGGGCTTGACTAGATAACGCTCGAAACCCGCTGCCCGAGCCTCCTCGCGCGCCGCGTGCGCGGGATCGAACGTCAGCGCGATCAACCGCACGTGGCGGCGCTGCGCGTGCTCACGCAACGACTGCGCGAGCTCATAGCTGCTCATATCGAACAGAGTGAGATCGAGCAGGACGATGTCGGGCTGAAAGCCAGCCGCGATCGCCAGTGCGGCGTGGCCTGAATATGCAACGCGCGTTTCCGAGTAGCCCGATGCATGCAGCATGAGCTCCAGCGCATCCGCCGAACCGATGTCATTGTCGATGATCAGAACCCGAACGGGATTGATGGAGACGGCTGTCTTGCCGCCGTCGTCCTCCCAGGCCTGGAGCTGAGCTTCCTTCTCGTTGGAGCGCGGCGTCAACGCGCTGGAATCGTTCCGGAAAGCGTCCGGACGCCGTCTCCAGCTGGTTGTGTCTCGCTCGTGCATACCGGCTCCTGGTGTGCCGGAGATAGTTCACCGAACGTGGTGCAGAGTCGGTGCGCTAGGCCGCAGAGCGTCGCGGGTTCCTAGACGTGTGCCTCAGGAACTGATCCGCTCGGCAAATCCAACCATGCAGCCACGCTCCTCGTCCCAGAGTTTCATGCGTGCGCACCCGAGACTGGTCCTTAGCGTCAGACGCGGCGCCCGCCGCAGCAGTGGGCTCGATTCGAAGGCCGCGCGCAGGTGGTAGTTGGGAATACGTGGCGCCAAATGGTGGATATGGTGGTAACCGATATTGCCGGTGAACCAATGTAGGATTCGCGGCAGGTCGTAGTGGGAACTGCCTGCGATCGCAGCCTTCTCGTAGTCCCAACTTTCTTGCCGGGCCCAATATGCAGGTCGGAACGTGTGCTGCACGTAGAACAACCACACGCCCAGCGCGCCTGCAATGAGCACCACGGGGAGTTGCACCAGCAGCAACGTTCGCCAATCGAGCAGCAGGACGCAGGCGGCGCTCACAATCAGAAGCATCAAATTGTTGAGCAGTACGCTCGCCCACTCTTTTCTCCACGACAGCGGCAGACCGATCGGCAGCCGATGCTTGATCACGAATTGATACAGGGGCCCTAGTCCCAGCAGCACCGGCATGCTGCGATAGCAGCGATAGAGAAACCGGCTCCATGCGGAGCGTTCTCGATATTCCCTTACCGTCAGCGTGCGGATGTCGCCGAATTCGCGCCGATCGAGATTCCCGGAAGTTCCGTGATGCACAGCGTGGGTCTTCTTCCAGTATCCGAACGGAAACAAGGTGATCAACCCGATGCAGGCCCCGACCCACTGATTGGCCCGCCGGCTGGCGAAGTACGAGCCATGGCCACAGTCATGCTGAATGATGAACAGCCGAACGTATAGTCCTGCAGCAGGCAGTGCGAGCAGCAGAGCGCAGCCATGTCCCCAGTCCGCCTGGACGCTCCAAGCCATCAGCGACCACAACAGCACGAACAGCGGCAGAGTATTGCCGAGCTGCCACAGCGCGCGAACCAACGACGGGCGGGCGAATGGGGCGCACAGCTGACGCTCGTTCATGGCTCGAACGCTCTTGTTTACGATGGGGCGACCGCAACCGTTTCCAGAACGCGATCGGATATCAAACCCGCCCTCAACTCCACGGAGTGCTCGCACGCCCTGCAGGAGTCGCTCGTCGCGCACTCCTCGCACAGCGACTGTCCACTCCAGGTGGGTGGCTTGTCCTCACGCTGCCGGAAATCCTTCAGCGGCCAGGCAGAGCAGTTGTGGCACCAGTGCCAGATAACGCCGCTGCTACTCTTGCGATAGGGCATATGGCCTCCATTACATTCGCACTCACGCCGCACTCTCGGAGATCGCCGGGCGTTAGCGCATCGGACTTTGGCGAATCACTCGCTCAGGTTGAAACGAGCCCGTGCCGCGCGGACGATGGGCCGCAGCGCCACCGCAATGTCATCCGCCAGTGGCGCACGCAAGCCGTGCAAAGCCACCACCTTGCCGGACCAATTGCATCCTTCATCGTCGGGCACCCGCAATCGATAGCCTGCTGAGATGTCCACCGCTTCAAAGCCTGGCACCTCGTGCAGTCGGTCCGTCAGGTAGCGGTCGAGCTTCTCAGGAGAGATCGCGGCTCGCTTACGCGGGCCGCGTCGCGTATGGCGCCCGATGCAACATCGTGCGAATGTGCGCATCAGCGTGAGCTCACCGCGCGAAGATATTCGTTGCGCGCCTCGAAGCTGGAGATCTGGCGTTCCGCTTCAGCGATCGTAATCCCGTAGCTCGCGCATATCTGCTCGGCCAAACGGATGCGCTGTCCCGCAATCACATTGAGCTGCGAATGCGTGAGCTTCGTCCAATGCGCCTGCACTTCATTTCTGAAGGCTTTCCATTCGATCGCAGCAGCGGTCCAATCCATGCGCGAAGCATGCCTCGAACCGGCGCGCTGTTCTGTGCGCGGGCGAACACAGCCGCCGAAACCGCTCCACGGCGATGGGTGATTTCGCTGTCAATGTTTTAAGGACGAGCGCAGTTCCGCTGGCGACAACGTGCGAGCACCTTCGAAGGATCGCCCCGCGCTGGCGCGCCTTGGGCCACCTTTCTGCGCGAGCGCGATCAATCGTCCGCGACCTCGAGTCGAACCGACGCAGATTGAATTGCCGAGCCACTTATGTGCGGAGGCGCGCAGACGGGCTGCGGATCTGCGGGGCACCCTGCATGAATCATGAAGCACCTCACAGCTCCCTCAGCGTCAGCACACTCACATTCCGACGCGGCCGCAGACCGCGGGCACCCGAGCGCGGGAATGGATCTCGCGCATACACAGAAGCGCGTGTCCGCTGAGGCCGCGTTCGAGCACGCCACCATCGAGGCGATCGCGCATGGTCTGGAGGGTCGCCACAGTGAGGCGAACGAGGCGGCCCGGAAAGCGCGCTGGTTGTACCGAGACTGGAAGGAACTCGAAGATCCCGCGCCTTAGGGTGGGTCACTCCGAGGAGCGGAGCACGCCCCTACCCGAGCCTCGCGCCTACGGGTTGCGGCTTCGAAGTTGCGGATCTGACGCTCCGCCTCATCGGGCGTGACGCCATTGAGCACGGAGTTACATTTCTGAAGGGCTTGGATTCGCAAGCGCTCCAATCTATCGGTAGCTTACCCGTACGCGACTCCGTGCTTCGTGCGCCTGAGCACTCACTGGCCAGCACGGCGAAGCGTCGCTCAGCATCAGACATTCGAGCGAATCGCCCGCGGTGTTCTGCCTCTAAATCGATTGCACAGATCTCGAACGCGATCGTGGTTAGTCGTCACGCCCTCGTACTGACGTTCCACGATCGAGCGCGCGGGCTCAGGCAAGTCGAGCTTCAGGGCATCCGCATAGCGAGTCTTCGCATAGTCCTCGGCACGCTCGCATTCTTCCAGGATCGAGTTGTCGTCGCGGGTGCTCAGGGCCGACTTGATACTGATCCAGCCGCGATGCGCAGCTGCCCTTATGCTGCCCGCTTCCGCCGCATTGCCACCGAGCAGCCGCACCTGATCCTGCAGTTCCGCCGCCGCTGCGCGACGAGACTCCTCGCACAGCTTGAACAGGCCGCTGAGTTCCGGCTCATGCGTGTTTTTCGCGGCGAGCGCGAACCCCTTCTCGCCGTCCTTCGCTGTTTCGATCAGCTCGTTCAGTGTTGCGATGACTTCGTCGTTCAACATGGGAATCTCCAATGGGTGTTCAAGTAAGGCGGCGCGTAGCGCAGAGAGTGTTACCGTCGAACAGAACTGCACGCGCGCGAGTTGCATGCCGCGCAGTGAAGTTGTGAGGCTATGGATCCGCGGGCGGACGGTCTGTGCGTCAGCACACTGGCCGACGAGAGCTTTCGAGTCAGCCGTTTAGGCAAGCTGACGGCGCTATGCGCGCAAGCGCACTGACAGCGATCACCCGGCAGTACAGAGTACGCGCATGATGAAACACGACGCCTCCGCGCCCAACCGAGATTCAACTTCCTCGCACAGCTTTTGCGCAGCTGCCGCACCTCCAGTGGAAGTGTTCTACGTCGTGCAGAGCACGGGCCTGCTCGGCGAGCGGCACCATCGCCTACGCTCCGACTTGTACGAAACGCGGCCGCAAGCGGACGTGGAGCTCGCCGGTCTCCGGCAGGCGGATTCCGCTGGCACCTACAGCGTTTGGAAAAGTGTCACGTACATTGAGCCCGCCGAGTGGTTACACAGAGTCGTGCGGTCCGACGGCTCGCTCATTCTGCCGCGGCTCCGCGGCGTCGAGAAACTCACGGACTGCTGACAGCCTCGGCTTTCTGCAAGTGGACGCAACCGGTGCGGCTGCCAACCGTTCATCAGCACACTTGCGAGGAATCTATCCATGAATGCAAAAGGTGTCGCCTACATCGTCCCCGCTGTCGTGTTTGGCGTATTCGTGCTGGCGAACTGGACGCTATTCGCCGCGGCTGTCGAGCTGAATTTTCTGATCGTGCGGGTCCAAGCGCCGCTGATCATTCTCATGCTGCTCGTCGCGGGAGTGATCTTGTTGGTTGATCTGGGCGTCCACGCGCTGAGCACGCGTGCGTGGGTGCGAGAACGGCGCGCTCTGAGGAAGGACCTCGAAGCCGCTCGTCTGCGAGCGGAACATGAAGAGGAATCTCGCACTGGCACGTTGCGGCTCGCCATGGAGCGGCAGCTGGCCGCCATTCGTGCGCAGCTCGATCAATTGGTCGACGGTCAGGCTGCCATGCTGGGGCGGCCACCGGTCGTCCGCGCCCTGGAGACTGAAATTGCCCGCTCCTTCGAACCCGAGATCATTGCGCCGCGAGCCGCCACCGACAGGCGCGCCCGCTGAATGGCTTGATGGGCTGATCAACCTGGACAATAGGCCACTCTTATATATGCCGGACTGCAGCCTTCCGGGAGTCGGCTCGGCCACCCGCCACGTTAGAGACTCGGCGCCGAGGCTCGCTTGCCGGGCCGCCCGTTGTCCAATCACCGCCGCAAGCTCGAAGTGTGCGAGCCTCGCGGCGGGTCGCGGGTGGGGAGTGTGCGTGCGGCAGCCTACTTCAGCTGCATGTCGTTCTTGACTGACTTCACGCCGCTGACGGCGCTCGCCACCCTGACGGCGGACTTGATGTCGTCGCGCGAGCTCACGAAGCCGCTTAGTTGGACGACGCCCTTGAACGTCTCGACATTGATCTCCGAGACCTTCAGGCCCGGCTCGCCCAGGATGGCCGCCTTGACCTTGGTGGTGATGGCACTGTCATCGACGTACTGACCCGTCCCCTCATGCGTGCGTGTCGACGCACAGCCGAGAGTTGCCATGAGTATGACGGTCGCGAAGACCGCGCTGAGAGTTTTGATGAGACGCATAGAATGAAACTCCAGGTGGATGCGCAGGAGGTTGCGGAGATCTGATCAGAGCGGACCGCGCTAATCTTTGGGGTGTCGCACGATGCTGCGCGCATCGTTCATGCAGCAGTCTGCCTCGAGTGGCGGGTCGAGTCGGTGCGGCGGCGAACGTACGCCCAGCCGTGGGTTACGTCGGTGTATGTCCTACCGCGCACATACCGGCACAGCGTCGCCATTCCCTGATTTTGCAATGTTCGTCAGCGCACAGTCGGCTGCGCGGCAAGCCGCTTGAATCCAAAACCGAAGGAGTTTTGATCGCACAAGAATCCTCATGCCTCAAAACATACTTCTGATCCAGGACGACCCTGCCGATGCCAGTGCCGTTCGCGAGGCGCTGCTCAATTCGAACGATGGGTCGTTTCGAGTCGAATGGGTAAAACGCTGCTCCGCGGGCCTCGAGCGACTGACCGCGGAAGGAAGCCGCGGAGCCGACGGTATCGCGGCGATACTCGTCGACCTCTTCCTGCCGGACAGCCACGGACTCGAAACTTTCGACCGACTCTTTCGCGCCGCGCCTCAGATTCCGATCCTGGTGCTGAGCGCTACGCAAGATGAGGATCTCGCCAGGCTGGCAGTGCAGCATGGCGCGCAGGACTATCTGTTGAAGGGTCGTCTCGATAGTTACTGGCTGCCGAAGGCCCTGCGTAGCATGGTCGAGCGGGCCGCGAACGCAGAGGCGTTGTTTGAAGAAACAGAGCGCGCACAGGTAACGCTCGACTCCATCGGCGACGCCGTCATGAGCAGCGATGTCTACGGCAATGTGACCTATCTCAATGTCGTCGCTGAAAGCATGACCGGCTGGTCGCGCGAGGACGCCGCAGGTCATCCGATTGCGGAAGTGTTCTGCATCGTCGATGCAACCACTCGCGACCCCGCGCCAAATCCCATGGTGTTGGCGATTCGGGAGAACAAGACCGTATGCCTCACCCCGAACTGCGTTTTGATCCGGCGCGACGGAATTGAAGCCGCCATCGAAGACTCCGCGGCGCCGATCCACGATCGCCGCGGACGCGTCACCGGCGCGGTCATGGTGTTTCACGACGTGAGCACGACGCGAGCGCTATCGCTCAGAATGTCTCATCTGGCTCAGCACGATAGCCTGACCGATTTGCCCAACCGCGCATTGCTGAACGATCGACTAACCCAGGCGATGGGCATGGCACACCGTCACCGGCAGAGACTCGCGGTGCTGTTCCTGGACATGGATCACTTCAAGCGCGTCAACGACTCCCTGGGCCACGACATCGGCGACCGCTTGCTGCAATCGGTGGCGCAGCGGTTGCTCGGTTGCGTACGCAGCTCCGACACGGTCAGTCGGCAGGGGGGCGATGAATTCGTGATCCTGCTCTCAGAGGTGACGCATGCACGGGATGCGGCGCATTGCGCGGAAAAAGTACTCCTTGCGCTGAGCACGCCCCATCGCATCGATCCGCACGATCTGCACATCACCGCGAGCATCGGTATCGTGACCTACCCCGACGACGGGACCGACGCGGCCACCTTGATGAAGCATGCGGACTTCGCGATGTACCACGTCAAGGACAATGGTCGGAACAACTATGAGTTCTTCGAGCCGGACATGAACGTGCGGGCCATCGAGCGGCAGTCCCTGGAAAACGGTCTGCGTTACGCACTGGAACGGCAGGAATTCCTGTTGCATTACCAGCCGATCATGAATTTGGAGACGGGCGCGATCATCGGCGCCGAGGCACTCATCCGCTGGGCTCATCCACAACGCGGTCTGGTGCTCCCTCAGCAATTCGTACCCATTGCGGAAGAGTCCGGCTTCATCGTGGCGATTGGCCGGTGGGTGTTGCGGGCAGCCTGTCGCCAGATCCGCGCCTGGCAGGACTCAGGGCTGTCGCTGACGAGCATCGCGATCAACGTCTCGGCGGTGGAGTTGCGCGCCAGGGATTTCGTTTCAGACGTGCGCGCCATCCTGATGGAGACCGGCCTCGCGCCGTACTGTCTCGAGCTCGAGCTGACCGAAACCTTCCTGATGCAAGATTCGAAATCCACCGCGGCCGTGCTTCGAGCACTCAAAGACATGGGCGTGCAGCTCGCGCTCGATGACTTCGGTACCGGCTATTCGAGCTTGAGTCATTTGCGGCTCTTTCCGATCGGCATCCTGAAGATCGATCAGTCATTCGTGCACGATCTGACGACAGATTCCGACGATGCCAGCATCGTCACGGCGTTGATCAGCATGGGCAGGAGTCTGCACATGCGGGTCGTGGCGGAAGGCGTGGAAACACGCGAACAGCTCGCCTTCCTTCGGGAGCAACGCTGTCCCGAGGGGCAAGGGCATTATTTTGGCAAGGCGATGGATGCCGAGGGATTCGCCAGGCTTCTGGAACGCAGAACAGTGGAGCCACGCCGCCTATGAAAAACGGGGCGCTCCTGCGCCCCGGATCTCATCCTGCGCCTGGATAGTTGCGCGCGTTCAGGTGTGATCTTTGGCAAGCTTGGCCTGCCAATAGGTGTCAGCGTCGCGACTCCAGGTGCCGCTCGATGCGTCCGTGATCTTGCCGTTCGGCAGAACTGGAGCCTGCTCGAGCTGCGATCGGTCCATGATCAGCTGGTCGTCCTGCATCGCAGACTTCACATTCGCCCACGGCACTGCGATTCGCTTGCCACCCACTCCCATGACGGCGCCATGAGATATGACCGCGTAACTCGCGTTCCCCTGCTTGTCGAGGAGGACTTCCTTCACTTCGCCGAGATTCTCCCCGGTGGACGTCTGTACCTTCGTCCCGACCATCTTTGCTCCGTGCTTGTCGGCCTTGCTGTCCTTCATGCTCGCATCCGCCACATGCGTGGCAGACACCGCATCTCGCTGAGCCTGGCTCGAAGCTGCGCTCGGCTGGGAGCTGGGTTGAGTTGCTGTTGGATTCGGCGGCGTCTGAGCCTGCGCGTACACCGTACTCGCGAGACCCAATGCTGCGACTATGCCTAGTGAATGCAGCGTCTTCATCGTTACACCTCAAGTTACAAAGGGGGCGAGTATGGACTGCGCGAACTCGTGAGACGCTACCCGTAAACGCCATTCGCATACCTGCAGTGAAGTCGCGACACTACGTGGAGTGCGCGGTTGCGTCTGTTCGTCAGCACACGCAGAGAACCATGGGCGCGGGCTCCGTGCCTCAGCGAACGGGAAAGTGAGTTCAGGTGAGGGCCTGCCAATACCTGCGGAATGGTCAGGGGTGAAGCACTGGTGAAGCACTCCAAGTGTTTGTGGAAATCCCCTTGGTGATAAAAACAACTGCGGGAGTTTCAGCCCATCATTTCTTTTTCGCAGGCTTCGATAGCTGCTTCGCGGCGGCCGCCCGAGGGCGCCCCTGCTTGGACTTCGCCACCGTGCCTTTTCGCTTCTTTGTCTTCTTCGCCGCGGCTTTCACGACCGCTTTGGCGGGCACTTCCGCAGGACTCGGTGGTGCGGGCGCGCGCGCATAGCTGGAGTTCGCATTCTTTGTCATGGTAGGTCCGGCCTTAGAGATACTGGAAGTCGAACACTGTATAGGAAAGTGCCTTCGGTATCAGCCGCCGCGAGAACTGTCCGATCGATAGAGCGCGGCGACGAGATCGGTGCCATCCGTCACTTCTTACACCACAACAAATCTGATACGCATCGTCGATCGGGCACGCACCTCGTGACGTACCGATGTCCCTATTTCGGTCCGGTGATGGAGCTGGCCGCGAATGATAGCGCGAACCTTACGCACCACTGGGCGTAGGCGTTCATTGCTTCCGCATTTTGTTCGAGGATCGGCGGCCGCTCCGACCCGTGCAAGTGGAGCTTCGCCGGGGTCGTGCTCACACGAGCTGCAGCCTCTTGTGCGTCCATGCCGAGGATTGAACTGCTGCGCGAGTTGGCAGTCCGTACGCCGGCACACACACAGCTGCAACCGCTCTCTCGGCGGCGGCGATGAGGTATGAAATGCGCTCCTGAGCGAGCTCGATGTGCGCCAGCGTTCGGTGTCGAACGGATCAACGCATGCGGATTCAATACGATGGCGGACCTCCCTGGAGTTCTTCAAGCGTCAGCCAGGTGCAATTCATGATCCTCGGAATGACGATACCGTTCTTCACACTCCTGCACGTGATCATCAGCCTCATCGGCATCGTTGCTGGGGCGGTCGTCATGCGGGGTCTATGGAGCGCGACGCGGCCGGACGGCTCGGCTGTGTTCTTTCTCACCACGACAGCAGCCACGAGCGTGACCGGATTTTTGTTTCACTCGGCAAGCTTCGGAGCGGCTCACTTCGTCGGGCTCATCTCGCTGGCGGTACTCGCGGTCACGATCCTTGCGCTCTATATCTACCGTCTTGCCGGGCTGTGGCGCGGGATCTACGTTGCAGGCGCAGTGCTAGCTCTCTATCTGAATGTCTTCGTCGGCATGGTGCAGGCTTTCCAGAAACTGCCGTTCCTGCATCCGTTCGCGCCAACAGGATCCGAGCCGCCATTTGTCGTCACACAGCTTCTGGTGCTCGGAATGTTCATCGCACTGGGTATCGTGGCGACGAAGCGATTTCATCCTGTCCCCGTGGCGCGAATGCCGGCGTACGGCTGATCTGCCGTCGCGTCATTCGTCCTGATTGCAACGCCAAACGAGCCCGCTGGCGCAGTAAATACTTTCTTTTCGGGATCGGCCGCACGTGCTCGATATAAGGCGCACACTCCGCCCCTTAGCCGCATACGAGCTGAGTTGGCCGGTGAATTCTCGCTGGCCACACGTTGAAGGCCAAATTTATGGATCAGTCAAAGAACGCTCCTGCCCGGGAAACCGCCAGGAACATCCAGACAGGACCCGCGAACAACATCGTCGATACGGCGATCGCTGCGGGCAATTTCACCACCTTCGCCGCTGCCGTCCAGACGGCTGGTCTGATCGACGCGCTGGCTGCGAAGGGCCCGTTCACTGTCTTTGCGCCCACCGACGAAGCATTCAAGAAGCTTCCCTCCGGCGCGTACGATGCACTGCTCAGGGACGCAGCGAAGCTCAAGGCAGTTCTGAACTATCACGTGGTCTCCGGCTATTTCATGGCGAGAGACGTGAAGTCAGGCGAAGTGATGACGCTGCAGGGGAGCACGCTGACCGCAGCGGCGTCTTCCTGGGAAGTGCGGGTCAATGGAGCCCGCGTCACGCAGGCGGATATCGTCGCGACGAATGGCGTCGTTCACGGCATCGATGCGGTCATCCTGCCCAAGAACTGGCAACTGCTGGCAGCCGCTGCCTGACGATCGCTTCTCGCTGAGTGCATGCGTGCACTGGAAGAGCCCCGCTCGTGGGGCTCTTGCCAGAATCGAATTTGCCTGAGGAGTAGCAAGTCGCTGCGCTCGCCGTTTCGTTCGTCGGCCATGCCCCTATTTGACAGGAGAGCGACATGACGAATCTTGTGTACCTTCAACCGTGGTCCGTCATGGAACGATGGCATCGCGAGATCGAACAAATTTTCAATGGGAGAGCGGACACCTCACAGCCCGCGATACCCAATAGCGCGCCTTGGATGCCATCCGTGGATTTGCGAGAGGAAGACGACCGCTTCGTGCTGCGTGCAGACGTGCCCGGCGTTGCGCTCGCGGACATCGAAGTCTCTGCCGAAAACGGTGCGTTGACCATTCGCGGTGAGCGACCGGCACGGGAGCGCGTGAGCAGCGACGGCTTCGAGCACATCGAACGTGCCGCAGGCACGTTCTTGCGCCGTTTTACTTGCCGGATTCCGTACGAGCCGAGGGGATCAAGGCGCACTGTGCCGATGGCGTGCTTCAGATCGAGATTCCCAAGCAGCCTCGAATCGAGGCGAGACGCATCCCGGTGACGGTCAATTGAAGTCCGTCGGCTAACACACACGGTGAGGATGCCGCGGCGGCACGAGGCCGGAGCACATTCATGTCGCGCGTCGGGTACATACCGGCTGAGCACGAGGGGATCCTGGCTTCGGACGCGCGTGCTCAGCGTATGCGCGCCCAACTTCAACTCAAAGTTCTTCCCGGCGCGCAGTTCGAGCGTCTGTGGGCGAGCTATGGGACGTTAGCGCGCTGTGATGGCTGCAACGATGTGATCGAGACGGATGAAATCGAATATGAGCTCAAGTTTCGGTACGGAGCCGAGGGCCTGACGATCAAATTGCATCGGGAGTGCTGGGAAACTTGGCGGGACGAATAGCCCATAGAAGGCAAAGAAGATGGCTCATTACCGCACCTGCATGATCGAGTTCAAACGACAGGTAGCGCACGAATTTCTAGTCTGACGCGCTATCCAGGGTGCTGGACAATTGGCGCTCGAGCGCCGCAGCTTCCAGATTGGCTCCGCAAATCGGTCGCAGGAGAACGGTCCGAGTCGCATGAGGTCCGGTTACATGAGAGGCAGATGTTTCCCGTGCAGTCCCATCACTCGAACGAGTCTATGTTCTCCGTCGGGTACGGATGCGAGTCCGGGATCGGCTGCTCCGGCTCGGTGGACCGACGCTTGGCCGCTCGCCGAACGGTGCAGCGGATTGGTCGGCGCGGCGGACCTTCGGCGATTTCTTTGAGTAGGTCGTCGACCTTGCCAGGCACCAGTAAGCCGGTGCGTCTCTTCGTGGGCATACGGATTTGAATGCAGCCGCGCGTCACGCGTTCCCGGTCGAGAGAAACCGGCGTGCGGCTCTATTCGATCCCTCACGTCGAAATCGCCTCCGAAAAAATGATGCAGCGTGAGCTCCGTGTAGACGAACCGGCTGGCCGCTCGCGCATCGCGCGCCAGATCCTCGAGCCGTGCTTCGAATGTCCCCTTCGAACTGTTTCAACGGTACCTCATGGATCTTGCGACGACGCTCGGCTATGCCTTTCTCAGACAGCAGAACTCGTGCGCTAGTCACGGCCGCAACAGACGCTTGCTCTTCTTAGGCTTTGACGTTTCTCAGTTGCTGCTCGAGTTGCGGTAACTATGTCTGGACGGTATCCCACACTATCTCGAGGGTTGATATCGAAGTAGCCGTGCGCCATGCGATTGCGCATGCCGCGCATCTGCCGCCACGGGGTGTCCGGATGGTTCGCCACGACATCGGGATGTTCGCTCATCAGCCGGGTGGCGATCTCTCCGATGGTGATCAGGTTCAATACAACCGCTTGCTGTGTGCGATGATCAATGAGGAAGTCAGCCTTGCTCGTCATCGCCCCGGACAACCGAGCCGAATTCGCGGGAGTTACTGAGGGGGCCGCGCGATGATCCGGCGAATGGTTTCGCGATACTGCGCCAGGACTTTCGAAGGCTTCATTCTTCAATGATATGGCGTGCGTGGGAGAGATTCGAACAGAGCCCGGCCATCTAAGCGCGGGATAGCACGGCGAGTAGCGCCGAAGCACATCGAGGTGACGGCGCGTGCGAGAAGCGAGCGGGAGTTCACCGTCAGCAACGGACGCGGGTCGCGCCACAAATCATCGTCGGGACACAGCCAACCGAAATGGCGTACTTTTTCTGAGACGCCACCGTACTTTTAATGAGACATCAGAGGAGCAAAAACTCCTTGAGAATCAAGGAGATGGCGCGCCCGGAGAGATTCGAACTCCCGACCTTCTGGTTCGTAGCCAGACACTCTATCCAACTGAGCTACGGGCGCGCAGTCAAAACCGAAGACCCTGCGTTGGTCACTCCCTGGTCACTCCGCATCCGCTGCGGAAATCCCTCTTCTCCTAACTCCCCGCCGCCTCGGCGAAATCCACCCGATTCGAACCATCGGTTGACTTCTTCGTAGCCAGGCACTCTATCCAACTGAGCTACGGGCGCGCCGAAGACGAAAACCGTGGGCCGCGCGCGGGCGGCGGGACCGGCGTCGCGGGAGGTCGCATGCGGTGAATAGCTCGTCCAATCAGTGACTTACGTCTAGTGGGCGAGAGGTCGCAGGGCGTCCTCGGGCCTGCCACGGCGACGCTTCGGGGGCGCCTGCCGCGCGGCGGGCGCGCATCCTACCACAGCTCTGCGGGGCGCATGCCAGTGGTTGCGCTTTCGCGCGCCGGGCGATCGGCGCTTCAACCGCGCATCGGGCTGGGTGCTTGGGGCTCGTGCGCTCAAAGCGCAAGGCGCGCGCAGCTCCGCCGCGGTCGCGCCGGGTGGCGCACCGCGCACCGACCAAGGTCGTGAGCGATGCAGGTCCGCGGTGAATGCGCCGCGCGCGCAATCCGTCTTCAGCTCAGCGCGATGCCACGTCGCCGCGGCGCGCTCGCTTCTCCGTTGAGCCAGCGAGTCGAGCGAGACGTCGCGCCGTCGGATCGGGCGGCCTTCAATCGTCCTAGGATCGGAGCCGTTCACGCGGGCGGCGGCTCCGCGCGCTCGCGTCGTGCCCGCCGAGCAAGAGGAGTCAGAACATGGCGCTCTACGTAGACGGCTTCGTCGTCCCGGTCCCGAAAAAGAAAGTCGATGCCTATCGCCGCATGGCAAAGCAGGCGAGCAAGATCTGGCGCGAGTACGGCGCGATGGATTACCGCGAATGCGTCGCCGACGACGTGAAGCCCGGCAAATGGACCTCGTTCCCGCAGAGCGTGAAGCTCAAGCCCGATGAGACCGTCGTGTTCTCGTGGATCACCTACAAGTCGCGCAAGCACCGGGATCGCGTGAACGCGAAGGTGATGAAGGACCCGCGCATCGCCGCGATGATGGCCGACGGGTCGCCGCCGTTCGATGCGAAACGGATGATCTACGGCGGCTTCACGACGATCGTGTCGTTCTAGCAGCGGCGGATGCATCGGCTCGCGAAGGCTTGGCGCAACGCTTCGATGGCCGCGGGATGCGTGGGCATCACGGCATGAGCACCACTCGCGGGAGCACCATCACACGGCACCTACTCGCTTGGACCGGGCGGCGCCGCGTCGCTCGATTTGCGCTTGCGGCGCGGTGGACCGTCGCTCGGTTCGAACGTCTTGATCGGGCAGCGGCCGTCCCGGCACGAACACCGAGCTCCAGCGATCGAAGCTCGATTGAGCGCGCATGTCGAACCCGACCGCGGTAGCGAAATTCAAGCCGACGCAGCGGCCGAGAAACTGCGCGTAGTACCACTTGCGGCTCGACGCCGGATCCACATGCCGCGGTGGTGATCGGCTTGCCAGTTGCGGATCAGCCCGAAGGGAATCGACGCTTCGGGCTTCGCGATCGTGGCGGGCGCCGTGCTGAACCGTGCCACGGCGAGCGCCGCGGTGACCAGTGCGAGCCGGTACGGAACTCTCGAAGTCGTCATTGTGGGCATCCTTTTGTGCGTCGTGGCGCGCAGAGTGCCGCAAGGGCCGGCGCCGCTCTGTCAACCGGTTGACACAAGAGCTCCAGCTCGAAGAGCGCAGTTGCGTGTTCGGGCGCTAGCCAGTACACAGACGGCATGCACCGAGGTCCTAACCCACGCGATGCCGATCCTGCCGCCCGCCGCGCGCGCTACTTTCTTTATGTGCTCGGCGGCTTATTCGTGGCGCTCGGCTTTGCGCTCGAGAACGTGCCGATGCTCGCCGCCGTCACCCCCTGGTACTCAGGACGCGCGAGCGCGGCCATCGCTGTCGTGTTCCTGTCGATCGGGCGGTTCGGGTCCGACCGGCTCGTGCGTCGTTTCGAAGCGCTTCTGACCGGGTGGCCGTGAAAGTCGAGCCGGCAGCCGCTCGAGCTGCGGCCTTGCTGGCGAACCTCGCTCGCTGCGCTCACGGATAAGGGGCTGGCAGCCCCTCCGCCGGTACCAAAGCCCCCGCACCGCTCGCGTCAGAACAATCCGACAGCGCGATGCGAGCCTCCACCAATTGGCGCCGCGCCGTGCCTCAAACACACTGTCCTCGCAGATCAGAGATAGTCCTCGCGACGAAGATCGTTCTGCATACGAAGAAAGGGCCGCGGGATGCGGCCCTTTTGTTTGTGCGACCGACTCACCGAAGAGGCCCTCGTCATGCTCGGCAAGCTGCCCCAATCGCTCGGCCACGCACTGCAGGCCTACCGCGCCGGCCTCGACAAGCTTCTCTTCAACCGCATCGACCTGCGTGAGGGTACGGCGCGGCTCGAAGTCACGAGCCTCGCGTTCGCCGATCACGCGCCGCTTCCGATCCAGTACACGGCTGACGGCGAAGGGACGTCACCGCCGCTCGCGTGGCGCGGCGTGCCGCCCGGCACGCACTCGCTCGCGCTGATCGTGGAGGACGCGGACTCGCCGACTCGCGAGCCGCTCGTGCACGCCATTGCTGTCGACATCGACCCAGAGCGCGATGGGCTCGCTGAGGGTGAGTTGGTGGAAGAGTCCGACGATGGCGCCGTGAACCTCGGGCGCAACTCGTTCCTCCGGCAGGCGTGGTTGCCGCCCGATCCGCCCCCGGGTCATGGGCGGCATCGATATGCGTTTCAGCTATTCGCGCTGACGCCGGGTGAACCGTTTTCGGATGCGCCGGGGCGCGATGAGCTCGCCAAAGCGGTTCGCGAGCGCGCGATTGCGAGCGGTTGCCTGATCGGCACCTACGAGCGAGACAACACGGTGAAGATCCGGAAAACGGAGCCCGCTGCGATCGACACGGCGGCCGCTGCACAATGAGCCCGTGCATCACGGCGCTGCGCTGTACGGATCGGCTGACCGACGTCGCAATGGCGAGCAACCTCTCAGAGCGCCCCGCGTGACGCTAGCAGGCGCACGGCATGTCTGTTCTATTGAACGTTCGCTGCTCGCCCTTATCGGCTCACTTCGCCCGCGCCAAGCATTGCTGATAACGGCTGTCGACGCGGCGCGCGAACCACTCCGTCGTCAGCTTGCGCGTGATCTTCGGGCTTTGCAGCCGAATCTGCGGCACCATCGCGCGCGGGAGCGCTCGCCCGCGCGTCTTCTCGGCGAGCGCGAACACCCGCGAGTACACCTTTGTCTTCTCGAACGATGCATCGTCCTCGCGCTCGAGGTCGTTGCGAATCTGCGCGTCGCTCATGTCGATGCGGCTGGCGAGCTTTCTCACTGCAAGCTCCGTCTTGCTCGGCGTGCTCGCATCGCCGCCGTGCCGAAGCACGTCGCCGTCGAGCACCAGCTTCGTGCCGGACGCAATGCTCACCGCATTCTGGAACGCCACGTTGCGACTCGCGTAGTGTCCGGCGTTGTAGTCCGCGAACCGGTAGAGCAGATCATCGTACGAGGCCGGGTAATCGAGCAGGTGCGCGATCCCGAAATACAGGCCGCCGCGCCGCGTGAACACTTCGCGGCGAATGCTCCCCGGTTGCGGGTACGGATAGCGTTTGCCCTTCGCGTGCTTCTCCGCGAACGCGATGCTCACCTGCATCGGTCCGCCCGTGCGCACGGGATTCAGGTCGGCGAACAGGCGCTCGCCGAGCGGCACCATGTGGATGAAGTCCTCGAAGATCTCGCTGAGGTCCTTTTCGGTCCGGGCGCGGTCGAGGCGTTCGCTGTAGCTCATGCCGTTCGGTGAGGGAAGCGCGAGCGCCGCGCTCACGACGAGCTTCGGAACGCCATGGCCCGCCGCGCGCGATTCGATTTCGCGGCGCGCGATCGCAGGCAGGCCCGGCACGACCGGGTCCACTTGGAGGTTCGACTCCTGCTGCGCGACGGCGAGCACCGCACAGATGTTCTGCGTCGTGGGCGGCACGCCCAGCGCCTCGAACGCCGCGAAGATGTCGATGGCCCAGCCCGGCCGATTCGGGACGTTCGCCGGCATGAGCCTTGCGATCTCGGCACGCACCGCGTCCGGATCGACCACGGGTGGACGCGGCGGGCTCGCGCAGCCCGCAAGCGTCGTGAGCGCGGCCAGCGCTAGCACGCCGAAACCGCGCGACAAACCCCGCAGCCGCCTCATCACTCGCTCAACGGGTCGCGGACGAACGCAAACCGATCGCGCACGTGCTCGTTGAAGAACTCGCCCTTCGAGAACGCCATCTTCATTCTGGCGAAGATCTCCGGCGGCACATCCCGATACACATAGCGCTTCCCCGATTGAAACAGCTCGCGCCGCGCCTCGTCGTAGTCGAACGATCGAATGACTGCAGACGGCATATCGATCCATTGCTCCGCAACTCACATTCCAGGTCGACGCCGCGATAGCACGAGGCCCGCGACGCCGAGTGCGAGCGCGAACGCCCCACTCGCCCGCAATCCGACCCGCGCAAACAACGTCGGCGCGTACGCCGGAGGCACCACCGTGTCGAGCACGCCCTCGCGACCCGGTGGCAGTGTACGCACGACGGCACCATCGGGACCGATCACCCCCGAAATACCCGTCGGCGTCGCACGAACCACCGGCACGCCCTCCTCGATCGCGCGCATGCGCGCCTGCGCGAGATGCTGCGGCGGGCCCCACGCGCCGAACCAGGCGTCGTTCGACGGATTGAACAGAAAAACAGGCCGATGTGCACGCTCGAGCACATGACCCGAAAAGATGATCTCGTAGCAGACCTGCACGCCCACTGCTCCGAAGCCCGGAACGTCGAACGTGCCCGGTCCGGTGCCGCGAGCGAAATCGCCCTCGCCCGGCACGAGTCGCGACAGCCCGATACGCTCCAGAATCGGCCGCAACGGCAAGTACTCCCCGAAGGGCACGAGATGCTTCTTGTCGTAGCGCCAGAGCAAGCTCCCGTCGCTGCCGAGCGCGAAGACGCTGTTGTGATATTCCTTGGGCTCACCCTGCTCATCGAGCGTGACGGATTCGCCGCCGGTCAGCAGCACATCGCCCGGCTCGAGCAGTCGGGCAAGCGCCGCGCGTGCCGCTGGCTCGAGCTCCAGAAACCGGAACGTCGCGTCCTCCGGCCACAGAATCAACCGCGGATGAGTCGTCGGCGTACGTGACAAGCGCATGTAGATGCGCTCGTTGCGCGTGACCTGTTGCACATCGTACTTCTGCTCTTGGCCGATATTCGGCTGCACGATGCGTACAGGAATGGCGCGGCCGATCGGAGTGCTCGGCACTGAAATGGAAACGACCGCCAACGCACCCAGAGCGACGGCGACGCCGACCGCCGCACGCCACGCACCGCGGAACGCGAGCCACAGCGCCCCAGCAGTCGCGATGAGCACACCGGACAAGCCGTACACGCCGATCCACCGCGCGGCGTGCGCGATGGGCGGCACAGCCAGCCACACGGTACCCAGCGGATTCCACGCGAACCCCGTGAACAGCACACCGCGCAGCCATTCCGTCGCGATCCACAGGGCCGCGAAGAGCAGCACGAATCCAAGCGAGACGGTGCGCCCGCGATAGACGCGCCAGGTCACAGCGGCGCTGATCGCCGGAAACAGCGCGAGATAGAACGACAGCAGCACGACCGCGCCGATGCCGAAGCTCGCCGGCATGTTCGCCTGATACGTGAACGCCGTTGCGATCCAATTGAGCCCGACGAGGAAATGCCCTGCTGCGAACAGCCAGCCCACACCGAAAGCAGTGCGCGCCCGCGGCGCGCGCGCGATGCAGTCGAGCAGGAACGCCATCGCGATGAACGTGAGCGGCCACCACACCAGCGGCTCGAACCCGAGCGAAGAGAGCGCCCCCGCCGCCGCGGGCGCCGCAAACGCGGCCCCTGCCCTGAACCATCGCTGTGTCATCTACGCTCGTCTTGGACGGTGAGCGGCGGTAAGCCTGCGCAATGGCGCAGTCCGCCGCAACTCGAGTGCCGCGCGAAGGCGCGGTGTGATCCTGACGGTATCGTGAAGCAATACGGCGAGCCGAGATGCCGCTCTTCCCTGCCGGACGCTCGATCAGCCGCGAAGCGATACCGTGAGCGGCGATCCGACTCCCTACGCCGGGCGCGGGATCAGCGAAGCGTGGCAGGCTTCTTCTCGGCCACGCGGGCGGGGGCGTGGGCCGGCGCGGCGGCATCGCGCGAGGACGTCGGCGGGCTAGGCGCGGGAGCGCGCGCGTCGCGGGACACATCGGGCGCCTTGGGTTTCGCGCTCTCCGACGTCTCCAGCAGTTGCGCGCAATTCGCATCCTTCGCCAGTCCGGGATCGACGAACGCCAGAATCGCCGCGAAGGGCGTCAGCGCCGCACCGAGCGCGGTTGCAATCGCACCCTGCTTCACCGTCTTGCCGACATCGATGCCGATAGACGGCTTGCGCAGATGCCCGCCGATCTCGATCGGCGTGCGCAACCGCGTGAGTCGCAGATGCTTCGGCTCTCCCTTGATCTCGAAGTCGAGCTCCTCGGTTCCGAGCTGCGCGTCGCCGCGCCCGGTGATGCGCACGTCCTTCGTGTCGAACACGACGCGATCGGCAGACATCGTTCCATTCTCGACGGTGAACTCCGCGACGCCGCAGCGAATCTCGGACTTGTCGTCCAGACCCTTCATCAGCAATCCGACGCCGCGCGCCACGTTGATGCCCGTCAGCTCGGCGAAAGCGGCCGTCACATCGCCGTGCGGCAACACCAACGACACGCGCCCGTCCGCGCTCGCCATCACATCGTGTACGGAATCGCCATGGCCGCTGAGCACGGCGCGCCCCTGCATCGTGCCGTTGAGCGGCGCCAGCGCGCCCGGCTTCTTGCTCTTGAACTGATCGAGCTTCAGATCCCGCAGTCGCACGTCGAGCCGCGTCTGCGGAATCTTGCCGCGCGCATCGATCCGCGTGGTGCCGCTGATCTTCCCTTCCGGCATCTCGAATTCGAACGGCGTGAGCGCGAGCAGGCCATCGTCCAGCGTGATGTGGAAGGCGACCTGCTTCAGTGGCAGGGATCCGGCCTCGACCGCCTGCGCGCGATAGTGCACGTCTGCGTCCATGGCCCGCACGCGATTCACTTGCAGGCGCGCCGTCGGAAATAGGCGGGCATTCGCCGGCGCCTTCTCGGTGGCGCCTTGCTTCGAGGGCTTCGGCTTCTCGTCCTGTTTCTGTAATGAGCCGCCCGCCTTCGGCTCCGCGCCGACCGAGGCGACGAGATCGCGCAGGCGCAGCTGCTTCGAGGTCAGCTCGCCGCGCAGTGTGGGTCGTTTCCGCGAAGCGTCGAGCGTGAGCTCGCCACTCACGTCGCTCTTGCCCAGCGTCCCGACGATCTTCGTCGCCTTGAAGACCTTGAGGTTGCGCTCGATGTGCGCGGCGATATCGAACGGCGGCGAGTTGGGCATTGCGAGCTGCGTCAGGTAGTAAAGATCGGCGAGATCGCCACCCTTCGCGTGCACGTTGAGCTGCAGATGCCCGAGATCGAACGGCTTCTTCACGACCCCGTTCGAGGTGACCCGCACCTCGCCGGCGGCGAGCTGCATGTCGAACGGATACGGGCGGTCGGGATCGAGATTGATCAGCGGCCCGCCGGTGACCTCCATCCGAAACGGCTGCTCGTTGATCGTGCCCTTGCCTTTAATTCGAAACGCGTGCGGATCGTCCTGCGACTCCTTCTCGCGCGCCTGCAGCGTGCCGTCCACCTGCAGATGCAGGATCTCGTCGCGAATGGTCAGCCGACCGGACTGGATGAGGAAATCGCGCACCGCGGGCAGCTTTGGCGGCCGTCCGGCCGGCGCGTTGCTCGGGCGCGTGCTCTCGAACGTCCAGTTCGCGCGGCCCGAGGGGTCTCGATGCAGGTACACGTTCGGCCGCACGAGCTCCACGCGCGGCAGAATCACGTCGCCTTTCAGCAGGGGCAGCAGCTTCAGCTGCACGTCGAGCCGGTCGACGTGCATCATGGGGCGCGACGGCTCCCACGGCGGATTGCCGACGGTGAGACCGCTCACGCTCGCGTGGGGCGTCAACGACCAGAGATGAACGTCGAGCGGGCCGTCGATCTTCACCGTGCGCCCGGATCGCGCCGAGGCCATCCGCTCGATGGGTCCCTTGAGCGCGTTCCAATCCATGAACACGAGCGTCAGCAGAACGGCGGCGATCAGAACGCCGATGGCGACGCCCGTCCACTTGAGCGCGGAGCGCGACTTGCGGCTCAGGATCATCGCCTGAGCCTAGTGTGAGCGGAGGCCGCCGCCTATGTCGCGGCGGCCCCCGTGAACGTCAGCACACTCCTACAACGGAGCTTGGCGGGAGTGCGCGGTTCGAGGCAACGCTAGACGAGAGAGGTCTTGAACAGCGCGAGCAGGCGACCCCACGCCTTCTCGGCTTGCGCCTCGTCGTACACGCGCGAGTCGGGCGGACACCAGCCGTGCATCGCCGGGTACACCTCGATCTCGGGCGCCGGCAGCTTCGCCTTCTCGAAGGCCTCCTTCAGCACGGTCTTCTGCTCCGGCTGCTTCTCGTCGTCGTTCTGCGCGATGGCGAAGAGGAAGTGCGCCTTCATCTTCGGCACGAGGAGGTGCGGGCTGTCCGGCTTGTCGGTCACGAGGCCGCCGCCGTGGAAGGTGGCGCCCGCACCGACGCGGTTCGGAAAGGCCGCGGCCGTGCGCATCACGAACGGCCCGCCCATGCAGTAGCCCGTCGTGCCCATCTTCTTTTTCTTGTCGACCGCGGGCTGCGCATCGAGCCACGCGATGAACGCCTTCGCATCGGTGTTCGCCGTTTCCGGGGTCAGCGAGCCCGCAAGCGCCAGAAGCGTCTTGCGCTTCTCCGGGTCCGAGAAATCGTCGCTCGAGCCGGCGGGCCCCTTGTGGGTCCGATAGAACGGATTGATGGTCAGCACCGCGTAGCCGGATTCGGCGAGCCGCTTGCCCATCTGCTTGAACGCGGGGCGCAGACCGAAGATGTCGGGCCACACGAGCACGGCCGCGGACGCACCCTTCGAAGGATGCACGAAATAGGCATCGCACGTGCCATCCGGCGTTTTGATCTCGACGTCCTTGCCCTCGGTTTCGACCGCACCCGCAACGGCCGGCAGCATCGAGACGACGCCGGCACCGAGCGTGAGCGCGCCGAATTCGCGCCGCGACAGGCCTCTCTTCTTGAGGTCGTACTCGAGCATGTCGTCAATCGAATCGTTGTCGCACATGGTGGCTCTCTTGATTGCAATGGGGGCGAGCGGTCCACCGCTCGCGCGCGATGTTGCGCCCGAAACTGCGAAGCTCGCAAGCCGACGGGCGACCCGCCGCTCGCCACCGCAGCCCCTCCGGGATTCGTGATCGCCTCGTGGACGCGGCGGTGCGCGTAAGTCGTTCGCAAATTGGCGCAGACGGGGGGCCGCCTTCGCCGTTCGCGCGCGCACTCGGCGCGGCCCTTTCCCGTAGTTGCAGGCGACATCCAAGGGCGTAAGGTGGCCGGCATGACCACCGCCATCATCGTCATCGTCGTGGTGTGCGCGCTGCTCGCGGGCACTGTCCTGAACCTGCGCCGTAGCGCGAATCGCGGCATGCCTCCGCCGGACGTGTTGAAGCGCGCAACGGAGCGCGCCCGCATGCTCGAGGCTCAGGAAGAAGCCGAGAAGCGCCGGTGAACGCCGCACCCATCCCCCACTCCGGTCTGCGCCTGACCGGAGCGTCCGGTATGGCGCTGGAGCTGAATGCCAACGGCTCGCTGCGCAGATTCGAGTGCGCCGGCGTATTCCTATCGTTGTTCGTAGGGAATGAAGTCGAAGGCGGTCCCACGAACCTCTACTTGCGCCGCCACGGTGGCGAGGCGGTCGAGTGGACGCCGTTGCTCGGGCCTCGCAGCCCGACGCGCTTCCATGCGCCCGCCGCGGCGAACGGCGGCGTGATCGGCGTGGGTTCATGGCACGGCATCGAGTATTCGCTCGCGCTTGTGCTGGCACGCAATGCGACCGCGTGGTTCTGGCACGTGCAGCTCGAAAACACGAAGGCCACCGCCGAGCTGGTCGATCTCACTTACACGCAGGACCTGGCGCTCGCCCCTTACGGCGCCGTGCGCCTCAACGAGTTCTATGTGAGCCAGTACATCGATCACACACCGCTGGCGCACGCGACGCGCGGTGTCGTGGTGGCCTCGCGCCAGAATCAGGCCGTGGACGGACGCAATCCATGGTCCGTGATCGGATCGTTGAACGCGGGCGCGGCGTTCGCGACGGATGCGCTGCAGTTCCATGGGCTCGCGAGCCGCGCGGGTGCCGGCCCGCCGGCGCTCGACGGCGATCTGCCGAATCGACGGCTCCAGCACGAGCACTCGATGGTCGTGATCCGAGATGCACCGCTGCGATTGGGATCGAAGACACGCGTCGCCGCCGGGTTCTTCGGCGCGTACCTCACGGACCATCCGGATGCCACATCGACCGCCGATCTCCCGGTGGTCAACGAAACGCTCGCGCTGCCCGAAGCGACTCCGCAACCAGTGGTCTTGCACGTGGGCGTGGCCAAGTCGGATACGGCGACGCTGTTCAGCTCGGCGCCGCTGCTCGAGGTGAGCGAGCTCGACGTCGAAAGCTTGCGCGCGCACTTCGCGCCGCCCTGGCGCCACGAGGAGACGGATGAGAAAGGAGCTCCCCTGTCCTTCTTCCATGGCCCGGACTGTCACGTCGCGCTACGCGCGAAGGAGCTGCGCGTGCGCCGCCCGCACGGTCATCTGCTGCGAACGGGACGGCACATCACCCCTGATGAAACCGCGCTGACCTCGACTTCCTGGATGGGCGGCGTGTTTCATTCGATGCTCACGCAGGGTCACGTCAGCATCAATCGGTTTCTCTCGACGGTGCACAGCTACATCGGCCTGTTCCGGTCCCACGGGCAGCGCGTGTTCGTTGAGATTGGCGGCGCGTGGCACTTGCTCGATACGCCCTCCGCATTCGAGATGGCGCCCGATTCGTGTCGCTGGATTTATCGGCACGCCGCCGGCGAGATCATCGTGCGCGCTGAAGCCCGCAGCGATCCGCAGGAGCTGACCCTCTTGCTGGAAGTGCATTCCGGCGACCCGATGCGCTTCCTGATCTCGCATCACGTCGCCATGAATGGTGATGACGGCAGCACGCTCGGCCCCGTGCGCTGGCGGCGCGAGCGCGAGGACATTCTCGTCAGCGCCGCACCCGACTCGGATATCGGGCGCCGTTTTCCGAACGGCACGTTCCGGATCGCCCCCTTCCCCGGCACGCACCTCGAGAAAGTGGGCGGCGACGAGCTGCTGTTCCTCGATGGACGGTCGCGCGAGCAGCCGTTCCTGTGTGTCGTGACCGCGCCCGCCCGCGCCGCCGGATTGCGCATTCGCGGCCACTTGATCGCGGAGAGCACGCCGGCGCCTTTGTACGTCGGATCGAGCGAAGACCTCATTCCGAGATGGTCGCTGCAACCGCCGTCGACGGGCGCACTCGGCGAGCTGCTGGCGCGCCTTGCCGATATCGCGCCTTGGTTCACACAAAATGCGCTGGTGCACTACCTGTCCCCGCGCGGACTCGAGCAATACTCGGGCGGCGGTTGGGGTACGCGCGACGTGTGTCAGGGACCGGTCGAGATGCTGCTGGCGCTCGGGCGCGTGCCACCGATTCGCGACGTGATCCTGCGCGTGATGCGCCAGCAGAATCCGGACGGGGACTGGCCGCAGTGGTTCATGTTTTTCGAGCGGGAGCGCGGAATCCGTCCGGGTGATTCGCACGGCGACATCGTGTTCTGGCCGCTGCTCGTCGTCGCGCAGTACTTGATCGCGTCGGGCGACGCCGCGCTGCTCGATGAAACCGTGCCGTTCTTCGATCCGCGCGGCCCGGACGCGGGTGAGCGCGCGACGGTGTGGCAGCACGTGCGCCGCGCGCTGGCGCTCATCGAAAAGCGCGTGATTCCCGGCACGCGACTCGCAGCGTACGGCCACGGCGACTGGAACGACTCGTTGCAGCCGGCCGATCCGGTGATGCGCGAGCGTCTTTGCAGCGCGTGGACCGTGACGCTGCACGTGCAGACGCTCATGACACTCGCGGCGGCATTGCGCGCGATCGGCCGCGGCAGCGATGCCGAGCCCCTGGACACCTGGACGCACGCGATTCGCAACGATTTCCAGCGCTTCCTCATCGCCGACGGCGTGCTGACCGGCTACGCGCTCTTCGAGGAGGATGGGCGCGTGCGCCATCTGTTGCATCCGAACGATGCGACGACAGGCGTTCGCTACAGCGCGCTCGCGATGATTCACGCGATTCTCGAAGACATGCTCACGCCGGCGCAGACGCGCGAGCATCTGCATCTCATCGAAGCTCACTTGAGCGGGCCGGATGGCGCGCGACTCTTCGATCGCCCGTTGCCCTATCACGGCGGCCCGCAGCGATTGTTCCAGCGCGCCGAGAGCGCGACGTTCTTCGGGCGCGAGATCGGTTTGATGTACATGCATGCGCACCTTCGCTATGCGCAGGCGCTGGCGCATGTGGGCGAGGCGGAGCGCTTCTTCCATGCCCTCGCGCAAGCGAACCCCATCGGAATTCGGTCGGTGGTGCCACGCGCGACGCTGCGTCAGTCGAACTGCTATTACTCCAGCTCCGATGCGGCATTCGACGACCGCTATCAGGCGAGCGCGGAGTACGAGCGCGTGCGGAACGGGACTATCGCGCTGGATGGCGGCTGGCGCGTGTATTCGAGCGGCGCGGGGATTGCGCTCGGGTTGATCGTGCGGCACTTTCTCGGGTTGAGCGTGGAAGCGGGGGCTCTGAGTGTCGACCCGGTGATTCCGGCGGCGCTCGATGGCATGCGCGCGGACACGACGCTGTTCGGCCGGCCGATCGAAGTGCGGTATAGCAGCCGCGGTGCGGGTTGCGGCGTCAACGAGATCGTCCTGAACGATGCGCCGCTGACGTTCACGCGGCGTCCGAACCCGCATCGACGCGGCGCGGCGGTGGTCACGAAGCCCGAAGTAGAGCGGCACCTCGTGGGCAGCGGGAACGTGCTGAGGATCGACGTCGGTTAGCGCCGCAAGCCAGCCCACGCGCTCCCGTCCCCCGTCCACCGCACGCGGTGCGGCGCCGCGTCGGTTAGCTTGCGCAGGCAGCGCGCCGTGGCCTCCTGCGTGTCGCACGGATCTCGCGCGCGGCGGCGCGCGCAGTGCTATCGCATCGACGCGAGCTAATGCTTTTCCCGCTCGACGTTCGGCAGTAGCGCGGCGAGCAATCCGAGCAGCGGCAGGAACGCGCACAGCTCGTATACGAACGTGATGCTCGTCGCATCCGCGATCTTGCCGAGCACCGCCGCGCCGACGCCGCCCATCCCGAACGCGAACCCGAAAAACAATCCGGCAACCGTCCCAGTACGCCCCGGCATCAGCTCCTGGGCATACACGACGATCGCGGGGAAGGCCGACGCAAGGATCAGCCCGATGGGCACGGTCAGCACCGCCGTCCAGAAGAGATTCGCGTGCGGCAGGAGCAGCGTGAACGGCAGCACCCCGAGAATCGAAACCCAGATGATGTACTTGCGCCCGAAGCGATCCCCGAGCGGTCCACCGATGATCGTGCCGGTCGCCACCGATCCGAGGAACACGAACAGCAGTACCTGCGAGTGCTGCACGGATACGCCGAACCGATCGATCAGATAGAGCGTGTAGTAGCTGCCGATGCTCGCCATGTAGAAATACTTGGAAAAGATCAGCGCGAGCAGGATGCCGATGGCGAGCCGTACATCGCGCGGCGACGTGGGCGCGGCAGCGGCCGACTGCTTGCGCGGCTTCAGGCGCGCAAGCCCGTGCTCCTTGTACCAGTGCCCGACATTGAACAGCACGAACATGCCGAGCATCGCCGCCGCCGAAAACCAGACGACGCTCGACTGCCCGCGCGGCAGCACGATGAACGCCGCGAGCAGCGGCCCGATGGCGGAGCCGACATTACCGCCCACCTGAAACACGGATTGCGCGAGCCCGTGCCGTCCGCCGGAAGCCATACGCGCCACGCGCGAGGATTCCGGATGGAACACCGAAGAGCCGGTCCCGATGAGCGCCGCGGCCAGCAGCAGGATCGCGTAATGGCCGGCGTACGCGAGGAGCACGAGGCCGACGAGCGTCGACCCCATGCCGAACGCGAGCGAGTACGGCCGCGGCTTGCGGTCCGTGTACGCCCCGACGATCGGCTGGAGGAGCGACGCCGTGATCTGATACGTGAACGTGAGGAACCCGATCTGCCCGAAGCTGAGCGCGTACGAGGTCTTCAGCATTGGGTACAGCGCCGGCAGCAGCGACTGCATCAGGTCGTTCAGGAAATGGCAGAAACTGATCGCGCCGAGCACGGCGAAAGCAGTTTTGGGCGCCGATGCGAGCGGCCTCGCGCCGGCGGCGGCGGTGTCGTTCACGTTCCGACTCGGGGAGCAAAATGGGCCGGGTTAGAGTGCCAGTTATGCCCGGTGCTGTCATATCCGTCGATCGGGGGAGTCGGCGCGCGGCGCCTTTCGGCGCGCGCTTCGAGCTTGCATTATGATGGGCGATGCTCCGCTTTCGCCGCCTCGCCGCGCTCTGCCTCGCCTGCTCACTCATCACGCTGGCCGCTGCGGCGGACTCCCCCGCGCCGGCGAGCAAGCCGGACGAGCACAAGCGAGCCGTCCTGACCGGCGACCAGGTGGTGCAGATCCTCGACGAAACCGTCGACTGGTATCGCACCCTCGGCGCCCAGCAGCAGTCGGCCACGCAACCGAGCGATCTGCTGATCCTGTACGCCAACCGTCAGGTCGCCGAGAAGGTGCTCGACCTCGCCTTCCAGATCGCGCGCGCGAACGCCGAGCTGTTGAGCAGCGAGGCCGATCTCGAAGAGAAGACTGCGGAGGCCACGGGTACCTCGCGGCGCAACCTCGTTCAGGTGCAAGCGCAGCTCGAAGCGCGACGCCAGATGCTGCAGCAGCAGATCGCCGCGCTGAAGAGTGAAATCCCCACCGCGAAGAAGGACAAGAGAAGCGAGCTCGAAGCGAAGCTCGGCGAGAGCCAGAGCGAGCTCGATCTCGTGAACGCGCGGCTGAACATGGTGTCCACCATGTCGCAGTTCGTCTTTCAGAGCGACACCGCGCGGGCCGGAGCGAATTCGCTGAAGCAGCACATCGATGCGATCGCGGCATCCATCCCGTCGGCGGCCGCTGCGGCGCCGGCCTCGGCTTCGAGCGGCGCGGCGCCGGCGAGCAGCACCGCCGCACCCGCCGGAGCTGCTCGCGAGGACACGGGGGCCCGGCGCCTCGGCATCTGGGACCTCGCGGGCACGGTCCTGCGGCTCCAAGCGAAGATCGGCACCATCGACGAGATCGACCGGCGCACCGCGGAGCTGCAAGACACGTTCAAGCAGATTCGCACGCCGCCGCTCGAGCAGATCCAGGCGCTCTCCGCACGCGGCGATGAGCTCGCCAAAGCGGTGGACAACGCGGACAGCCGCGTGCTGCGCGACATGCGCGGCCAGTTCGACACGCTCGCATGGCTCTTCAAACAGACCGCGTCGATTCTCGTGCCGCTGAGCCAGCAAGGCGTGCTGCTCGATCAGTATCGGAGCAACCTGAAGAGCTGGCGCGGCATCACGCAGAACCAGTATCGGGAGGCGTGGAAGGCGCTCGGCGTGCGCGTTGCGCTGCTGCTCGCACTCCTCGCCCTGGTGTTTGCAGCGGCGGAGGTATGGCGACGAACCGTGTTCCGGTACGTCCACGAGGCGCGCCGGCGCTATCAGTTGCTGCTCATCCGCAAGATCGTGCTCGGCGTTCTCGTCGTCGCGATCGTCGGCATCACGTTCGCGACGGAGTTGAGCTCGCTGGCGACGTTCGCGGGGCTCCTCACGGCCGGTCTCGCGGTCGCGATGCAGAGCGTGCTGGTCTCGATCGTCGGGTACTTCTTCCTCATCGGCAAATACGGCATCCGCATCGGCGATCGCGTGCAGATCGGCACGGTCACCGGCGAAGTGATCGAGCTCGGGCTCGTGCGGCTGCACCTCATGGAGCTGAGTGGCAGCGGCCCGCTCGGACCCACGGGCCGCGTGGTCGGCTTCGCGAACTCGATCGTGTTCCAGGCGTCCGGAGGCATCTTCAAGCAGATCCCCGGTGTGAACCTCGCGTGGCACGACATCACGCTGAAGTTGCCGGAAGGATGCGACTACAACGCGCTGAAGGAGCGTCTGCTCGCGGCGGCGAACGCGGTGATCGCAGACTATCGCGAGGACTTCGCGCGCCAGACGCGAGAGATTCAGAAGACGACGTCACTGCATGACGGCGGTGAGGCGCAGGCGCAAGTGCAGCTGCGGTTCTCCGTCGAAGACGTGGAAGCGACGGTGCGGTATCCGGTGCAAATCACGCGCGCCGCGGAAATCGACGAACGCATCTCGCGTGAGATGCTGAACGTGATTCGGGCAGCGGGGCATACGCCGCCGCCCGCGCTCACTCAGCAGCGCTAGCGCTCAGGTGTGAGGCGCCGCGCCCTCGCGCCGGAAGCTTCCGCCCGGTGCTTCGGCCGACGGCGCACCTGACGACTTTCGGCGCGCGAGCCTCGCCGCCAGTTCGTGCGTGCAAGCTTCAGCGTGCACCCGTCGATCAGTACTCGGCGAACGCATCGTCCGGATAGCAGTACAGCCAGCGCTCGCCCGGCTCCGCCGACGCGATCACCGGATGGTGAACGGCGCGTGCGTGCTTGCTCGCGTGGCGATTCGGGGAGCTGTCGCAGCAGAGCGTGACGCCGCACTCCTGGCACGTCCGCAGATGGACCCAGCGTGATCCGATCTTCACGCACTCCGCGCATTCGCGCTTCGCAGGACCTTTCACCGATGTGATGGCCGACAGATGCGCGCATGTCGCGGGTGCCATAGGGAATCCTCCGCTCAGTCCTGCCGTTTCAACTTGGCGATCAGCTCATCGCCGAAGTATCCGGCGGCGATCGTCCCCTGTTTCATGAACTCGAGGTGGAAGCGCTGCTCCGAGAACTTGTCGCCGAGCTCGCGCTTCGCGCGCTCGCGCAGCGCGAGGATCTGATCCCTGCCGATACGGTACGTGATCGCCTGCGTCGGCCAGCGCGAGTAGCGATTGATCGCAGCCCGTGCCGACTTGCAGCTCGCGGCTTTCGCGGGCTGCTTCAACGCCTTCGCATCGGAACAGCTTCCAGGCAGGAAATCCACTGTTTCCGAGAACAGCGTGACGGCCTCGTCGAAGCCCAGCTTGCCGGTGTGCAGGCCGGTATCGATCCGCACGCGCAGATCGCGATAGAGCAGCCCACGCAGCTGGTAGAGCCGCTCTTCCGGCGAGTAGAAACCCATCGGCGCCTTCGGTTGCGGCTCGGCGACGAGACCTTCGGCATAGAGCGCCCAGCCCTCGGCGGCCATCGAGTCCTCCCACATCGAGGAGGAATCTTCCACCGCGCCCGGCGTGAGCCAGCGGACCGGCGAGATCAGGTCTCGATACTGCGCCATGACCTTGTAGTGCCAGTCGTGTCCCGGGAAGCCCTCGTGCGCGGCGAGGTCTGCGATGGCGTATGCGTTGTGCTGCTGTTTCAGCTCTTCGACGTTGTCGCCCGTCGGCGTGACGTAGAAGCGACCGACGCCGGTGCTCTTGAACGGCGGCGCGGGGTAGTACGCCGCGCCGTCTATCCCCGAGCGCAGCGGCGGCGGCGTGATCGTGACTTCGAGCTTGTAGTCGTCGGGCACGACGAAGAGGCCGCTGCCGCGCGCGTACTCCACGAGCTTGCGCCCGATGTTCACGTAGTTCTGGATCATCTGCGCGTCCGTCTTCGGCGCGTTCGAGCTGAGCTTGTCGAAGACCTTCGCGACGGCGTCGTGGCCGTCGGCGGCAATGGGTATCTTGCGATCCGCCGCGATCTGCTTTGCGAGCGCGACCATCTCGCTGCGCGTCTTCTGGACGATGGGCCAGGACTCCGCGTACAGCTCATCCGCGGTCTTCGTGAGGCGCAGGTTGTTGCGCAGGGCCCAGTTGTACTCCTCTGCGCCGAAGGCGAAGCGATCCGCACGGAACGCGGGTTTCAGCGCCGACGCGTCCTCCTTCTTGACGTCGTCGAAGAACGTGGTCGCGATGTACTCGCGAAAGCCCGTGTATGCGGCGGCGGCCGCCTTGCTCGCCGTGCGGAGATCCGCGAGCAGCGCGTCCCGCTTGTCGCCGGTCACGTACTGCGCGGCGAGGTCGGGCAGCGTCTTCGCGAAGTACTCGGCGTCCGCGGCCGCGCTGCCGAGACCGGAGAGCATGAGCATGCGCCAGTCGGGCGTGTTCTTCGCGGCGATGCCGGCGTTCAGCTGATCCTTCGCCACGCCGAGATACGTGGGAATCGCGCTCACGCGTTCGATGACGTGCTGCCACTCTTCGGGCGTGCCGTACGTCTTCGCGCCCGTCGGCGTCATGCCCTGGATCTGCCAGTCGACGCCGCGGAACGGCTCGTCCATGTAGCTGTCGAGCGAGCGCTCCTGATAGCGGCGCACGCCGTGCTCGCGCAGAAGGAATTCGATCTGCGCGAGGGCGACGCTCTTGTCGATGCGACGGCGCGCGCTGAGCGTCGCGTCATCGAGCGCGGTGAATTGCTGCTTGAACTCGGCGAGCTTGGCGTCCTCGTCCTGCAAGCCGCCGGGCGAATAGTCGCGGAGCTTGCCGTCGATCGCGGCGAGCGTCGGGTCGAAATCCGAGCCGCCGAGATATGTTGCCACGACCGGGAAGCGCTTCAGGAAATACACGACGTACTCGTGTTCGAGCTTGCTGAAGGCGGCGTCGCCCGTCGGGGCGGCGGGTGTGGAGGCTTGTGCCGTGACCGGCGGCGGCGTGCTCGAGCCGCACGCGGCAAGGAACGAGAGGACGAGAGCAAGGGCGAAGGGAGTGCGCTTCACAATGCGTTACCCGCGACGAAAGGAAAGCCGGCATTTTAGCCCGTGCGTCCACTCGGCGGGCTCGAAAGCGCGGCGAACGGAGCGGACGGAGGGTCGAGCGCGTGCCGCGCGCTCGCGGCAGCAGCTCAGAGGCTTGCCGCAGGGCGCGTCCACGCGGTTCATCGGCGAGGCACAGCGCACCGACATCGCGCGGCTCATCGGCGAAGCGCCGGCACGCGGACGTACGCGAATCGTCGTGCGGCTGGCGGAATGCGAGCGCTCCAGGCCGCTTGCGCTGCGCGTTAGTGAGTCTTTCGCTCAGCGCTCGCGCTTGGGCGCCTTCGGGCCGATCTCGTTGAGCACGTCGTCCGCCCAGCTCATCGCGGCGGTCACATTCGGAAACCCGATCGTGCTCGTCAGCACGAGGAGCGCGTGGCGTATCTCCTCGGGCTTCAGGCCGCACGCAAGGCCGCGCCGCACGTGGCTGTGCACCGCGCCTTCCGAGCGCGACGCCGCCGCCGCGGCGAGTTGTACGAGGTGCAGAGTCTTATCATTCAGCGGGCCCGCAACCCGAGCGGCTTCACCCAAAGCTTCGAGGGCGTCGAAATACTTCGGGTAGTCGGCTCTGAGCTTCAGATACAAGCCCGGCATCTTGGTGGCCATGCCTCGGTCCTCCGGTACGCACATTGCTAACTCGGGTCACCCTCACCGCGGAGAGTGCGTCATGAACGTTCAGAGTGGCAACGTCGGTCCCGTCGAAAAATGGGCATCACTGATCGGGGGATCCCTGCTCACGCTTGCTGCCCTGACTCGCGGCGGCGTGCTGCGCCGAGCGGCTCTGGGCGCGACCGGCGTCTCGCTCATGATACGCGGGAGCACCGGATACTGCGCCGTCAAAGGCGCACTTGCCGGCGAAACGACGCTGCGTGACGGCCTCACCGAGCAGTGGAACCGCATGAGGAGCGGCCTGCGCAGCACGGCGGCGTCGGACATCGGCAATATGGACACGCTGTTCGTCGAGGAGCTGCAAGAGCTGCACAGCGCCGAAGCCCAGCTCGCCTCGCTGATCGACCGTCTGGCGCCGAACGTCGCAAACGTCGAGCTCGAGCGCGTGCTGGAAGGCTACGAGACCGAAGTGCGCTCGCGCGCGCAGGACCTGGCGCGGATTCTCCGGAAGCGAGGGGCGGACCCGCGTGCGCATCCCGATCAGGCGATGCGCGCGCTCGTGAACGAAACGCGGAAGATGGCCCGCGTGTACGCGAAGAACGTGCGGGATGCCGCTCTCATCGCCTCCCTCCAGCGCATCCTTCACTACAAGATCGGGGGTTACGGCACGGTCGCGACGTACGGGAAGCTGCTCGGCGACATCGAGGACGCCTCGCGCCTCGCCGAATATGCGGATCGCGACAAGCAGATCGACAAGGAGCTCACGCAGCTCGCGACGCAGGTGGTCAATCCGATGGCGCGATCGCAGCCGGGTCTGTCCACTCCGGCTGCGGCTGCAGCCGCGACGACCACGACGCACTGACGGAGCGAGCACGGCCACGCGAGTTGCGCGGGGAGCGGCAGATCGCGCGAACAGAACCGCGGCTGCGCCCGGCGCGGCAGATCGATCGGCCGCGTCGAGTTTGATGTAGCGGCACATCGAGCGAGCGCGACGAGCCGCGCCCGGGAGCGGCCAAATCGTCGAGAACCGCTCGTGCCGCTTTGGTATCGTGATGGCGAATGTCGCTGGCCACACAACTGCGTGAGCTCGGTTTCGCCTGGATCGGCGCGGACGACATGCGCGCGCTGCTGCCCGCCTCTGCGCTACGCGACTGGGCATCCTTCGCGGCGACGTGGAACGATCTCGGCGTCGACACCTACATGGCGGACGGCGGGCGCTATCGCCGGCGGCGGTTCAGCGCGTTCGCCGTCACGGCGGACGTCATCGCGCGCAAGCCGCACCAGCCGCACTATCAGAGCCGCGACTACAACCCGCTGAACGGCGGCATCGAGCGCTGGTTTCAGCCGATCACGGACGAAGCGGCGGGTCACGCGATCTTCCAGGCGATCCTGCGGCTGTGCTTCGAGGTGTTCGACGGGCTCACGCCGGCCGCGTCGCGGCCTGCCGCGTGGCACGTGGAGTGCCATCAGTTCCGCATCGAGGCGCGCGCCGGCGAGCACGGCCAGCCGACACCCGAAGGCTTGCATCGCGACGGCGTGGATTGGGTGCTCGTGATGCTCGTGACGCGCGAGAACGTCGCGGAAGGCGTGACGTCCATTCACGATGCGGCGAAGAAGCTCATCGGGCGCTTCACGCTCACGCAGCCGCTCGACTCGGCGTTCGTCGACGACAGCCGCGTGTATCACGGCGTGACGCCGGTCGTGCCGATCGATCCGGCGCGGCCGGCCTATCGTGACGTGCTGGTGGTGACGTTCCGGCGCGGCTGAGCGCTCAGCTCGCCGGCTTCGGCTTCATCTGACTCAGCGCGACACCCGACAGGATCAACGCGCCGGCCAGCGCCATGCTCGGCGTGAGCGGCTCACCGAGCAGCATCCACGCCCACAGCACGCCGAACAGCGGGATGATGTACGTCACCGTCACCGCGCGCGGCGCGCCGATGCGGTGAATCAGCCGAAAATAGAAAACATATGCGAGCCCGGTGCAGAGCACGCCGAGCAGCGCGGCGCTGACCCACGAGACCACCCCGATCGGCTGATGCGGCCACGTCGCGATCGCAAGCGGCGCAACCAGCACGCTCGCGCAGATCAGGCTCGCCGAAGCAACCGCGCTCGCGGGAACGCCAACCAGATAGCGCTTCAGCATGTTGCCGCCGAACCCATAGCAGAGCGCCGCGGCCGCGCCGGCCAGCGCCGCAGGCCACACGGTCGTGCCGCCGCTCGTGCGTCCGCTCGCAAGCACGACGACGCCGACGAATCCGAGCAGCAGTCCCGCCGCACGCCGCGCACCGATCTGCTCGTGGAAGAACAGAAACGCCACCATCGCCGTGAACGGCACCGCCATGGCATTCGTGATCGCGCCGATCCCGGCCGGCGCGCGCTCCGCGCCCCACGCGAAGAGCGTGAACGGAATCGCCGAGTTGATCGCGGCGATGCCGGCGAGCCGCAACCACAGCGCGCCGGTGAACTGCGCACGCGCGCGCCACAAGAACGGCACCAGGATGAGCGCGCCGAGGGCGAGCCGGATCTCCACCAGCGCAAGCGGACCGAAGTCCTTTGCGGACACGCGCATGAACAGAAACGAGGCGCCCCAGATCGCGCCGAGCGCGATGAGCTCGACGGGCGTGAGCCAGGACTGCGTCGCTGCCGACGGCACCGCGGTGCTCGCGCCGATCGAGGGCGCAGGGTTGGGAGTCGATGACATGTGGGATGCCTATCCGGCGAGAGAATGGGCGCCATTCTACCTGCGCCCGCGCGAAACGCTTCGATGCGTATCGAAGGCTCCGGTGAATGTCGTTTAACAGACGTTGAGCAACGCTAAAACCGGACATCACGGCGAGCGCAATTCGCTACCATACCGCGCCATGAAGATCGTCACTTACAACGTGAATGGCATTGGCGCTCGGCTGCCGAACTTGCTGCGCTGGTTGGCGGAAACGACACCTGACGTCGTGTGCTTGCAGGAGCTGAAGGCCCCGCAGGAGAAGTTTCCGGAAAGCGCGATTCGCGACGCGGGTTACGGCGTCATCTGGCACGGGCAGAAGAGCTGGAACGGCGTCGCCATTCTCGCGCGCGGCGGCGAGGACCCGGTGGAAGTCCGGCGCGCGCTGCCCGGCGATGCGGACGACGTTCACAGCCGCTACATCGAAGCGAGCCTGAAAGGCGTGCTCGTCGGGTGCCTCTACCTGCCGAACGGCAATCCGGCGCCGGGGCCGAAGTTCGACTACAAGCTGCAGTGGCTCGAGCGCTTGATCGTGCATGCGCGCGAGCTGTTCGCGAGCCAGACGCCGGTCGTGCTCGCGGGCGACTTCAACGTCATTCCGACCGAGCGCGACGTGTACAAGCCGGAGCGCTGGGTCGACGATGCGCTCTTCCGCGTCGAGACGCGGGAGGCGTTCGGGCGCTTGATGCAGCAAGGCTGGGTGGACTCCGTGCGCACGCTGCATCCCGAAGCGACGATCTACACGTTCTGGGACTACTTCCGTAATGCGTACCAGCGCGATGCGGGACTGCGCATCGATCACCTGCTGCTGAATCCGCCGGCCGCGTCGCGCCTTGCGGCAGCCGGTGTCGATCGACACGTGCGCGGCTGGGAGAAAGCGAGCGACCACGCGCCGACGTGGATCGAGCTGCGCGAGGTGTGAGGCGGCGGCGTACTGGCCGCCGAGCAGTACAGTTTCAGTCTCGGCACGCGTCGCGTATCTGCTGGCGTGCGACCGAAATGCTCTATGCTGTCTCGTCAGCTACAGCGAACGGAGCGGCGAGCATGGGACACCAGCGCATCGATACCCGGCTGATTCACGCGGGACAGCCCCGCATCGCGGGCGCCGTCGAGATGCCGATCTTCCAGTCCGCGATGTTCGAGTACGCGGGCGAAGCGAGCTATCACGACCTCGGCTACATCCGCCTCAACAACACCCCGAATCACAAGGCGCTGCACGCCAAGCTCGCCGCGCTCGAAGGCGCCGAGGCGGCGCTGATCACCGCGAGCGGCATGGCCGCGATCTCGACCACGCTCTTGACGGTGCTGCAGGCCGGCGATCACCTGCTCGCGCAGAACACGCTCTACGGCGGCACGCAGGACCTGCTCACGCACGATTTCCCGAAGCTCGGCATCGAGGTCGATCTCATCGATGCCGACGATGCGAGCTCGTGGCGCGCGCAGCTGCGTCCGAACACCAAGGCCATCTACGTCGAGGCGATGACGAACCCGCTGCTCGAGGTGGCCGACCTCGAAGCCATCGTCGCGTTCGCGCGCGCCAACCATCTCGTCTCGCTCATCGACAATACGTTTGCGACGCCCGTGAACTTCCGCCCGATCGAGGCCGGCTTCGATCTGTCGCTGCACAGCGCGTCGAAGTATCTGAACGGCCATGCGGACATCGTCGGCGGCGCCGTCATCGGCAGCGCGCAGTGGATTCAGCGGATCACGCATCGCATGAATCATCTGGGCGGCTGCATGGACCCGCACGCCGCATTCCTTCTGAACCGCGGACTGATGACGCTGGCGCTGCGCGTGCGTCATCAAAACGAGAGCACGTTGCGCATCGCTCGCTTCCTCGAAGGCCACCGCGGCGTCGCGAAGGTGAACTACGCCGGTCTGGAGAGTCATCCGCAACACGCGCGCGCCCGGAAGCTCTTCGCCGGCTTCAGCGGCGTGCTGAGCTTCGAGCTGCGCGGCTCCGCCGAGGACGCGGATCAATTCATGCGGAAGGTGACGCTCCCGGCCGTCGCGCCGAGTCTCGGCGGCATTCGCTCGTTGATCACCCGGCCGGCGGTGACCTCGCATGCCGGCCTGTCGCGCGAGGAGCGCTTGCGCGCCGGCATCGGCGATGGGCTCATCCGTCTCTCGGTGGGCATCGAGGACACCGACGATCTCATCGAGGATCTCGAGCAGGCGTTGCGTCAGATCTCGTAGCTGCCGCCCCGGCGTTCGAGCTGGGACTCGCCGCCGCACCGGCCGGCGCCGGAGTGGCGGAGAGCCCGAACGCATTCTGCGGCGGATTGTTCTTGAGCTCGATCGCGCGCGAGACCATGTAGGCCCGGATCGACTCGACCTGTTCCGGCTGCAAGGCTTTCTTGAACGACACCATGCCGTTCGCCGCGAGCGCGCCGCCGAGCACGATGGACTCGAACACTTCGCGTGAACCGAGCGCAGCGCTGTAGCGCAGATCGGGAAACATCCCGCGGCTCTGCCCGTCCGTGCCGTGGCACGTGCCACAGAAGCGGTTGTAGGTGTCGGCGCCTCTCGTCAGCAGCTCCGGGGTGCCGAACGGCGGCGGCGGATTCAGCACCTGCGGGACGGGCGGCGCCGGCTCCGGCAGCTTCGCCGTCCCTCCGAGCTTGAATGCCAGGATGCGCGAGCCATTCGACGAGTAGTAGTTCACGCTGAATCCGGCGCGCGCGCCCGCCGACACGGCCACGTACTGCTCACCGTCCACTTCGTACGTCACCGGCCCGGCGACGATGCCCGTCTGCACCGGCATGCTCCACAGCTTCTCGCCGGTATCCGCTCGATACGCGGCGAGCTCCTGATACTTCGAGTTGCCCTGGAACACGAGATTGCCCGCCGTCGTCAATGTGCCGCCACCGCGACCGGCCTCGAACGATACGCGCCAGACTTCCTTCGCCTCGACGGGATCCCACGCCAGCAAGTAGCCGGTGTTGATCCGCTGGACCGGCATCGCGAGCCCCTTGCGCATGCTGATGGAGAGCTTCTGCCCCATCGGATTGTCGTCTTCCTTCGCGGCGACGAGCGGATAGTTGCCGTACATCGTCGGGATGTACACGAGCCCCGTGAGCGGGTTGTACGACATCGGGTGCCAGCTGTGCGCGCCGCCCGAAGCGGGGATGACGACGAAACCCTTGTCTTCCGTGTAGATCGCTTCGGGATTGATCTTCGGCTTGCCGGTCGCGGGATCGAGCCCGGTGTGCCAGTTGATGTTGGGCACGAAGGGCTTGCCGGAGAGCAGCTTTCCCGTCTTCGCGTCGAGGATGTAGAACATGCCGTTCTTGTTCGCCTGCATCGCGACGTGATGCCGCGCGCCCGCGATCTCGATGTCTGCAAGCGTGATCTGCTGCGTGCCGTCGAAGTCCCAGCTCTCGTTCGGCGTGAACTGGTAATGCCAGACGTACCGACCGGTGTCGGCGTTCAGCGCGACCATCGACGAGAGGAATAGGTTCTCGTTGTTCTCCGCGCTACCGGGGCTGCGGATCGATTGCGGCCAGGGCGCACCGTTGCCGGTGCCGAAGATCACGTAGTTCGTGACGGGGTCGTACGCGATGCCATCCCACGGGCTGCCGCCGCCGCCTTTCTTCCACCACTCTCCCTTCCAGGTCTTCGCGGCCATCGCGAGCTCGGGCTGCTCGAACGGTTTGCTCGGATCGCCCGGCACCACCCACCAGCGCCACAGCCGCTTGCCGGTGTCGGCGTCGTACGCGGCCATGAATCCGCGCTGCTCGAACTCGGAGCCCGCCTGGCCGATGAACACTTTGCCCTTCGCCACGCGCGGCGCGCCGGTGATGCTGTACGGCTTGTCCTTCGGCGTCGTCTGCGTCGACCACTTCTCGCGGCCCGTTGCGGCATCGAGTGCAATGAGGCGGCCGTCGAGCGTGCCGAGATACAACTTGCCCTGCCACGCCGCGAGGCCGCGGTTCACGACATCGCAACAGGCGTTCACGCCCCACTCGCCCGGCACCTTGGGATCGTATTTCCACAGCTGTTTGCCGGTCTTCGCGTCGTACGCATAGACCTTGCTCCACGCCGTCGTCACGTACAGCACGCCGTCGATGACGAGCGGCGTGGATTCCTGTCCGCGGCGCGTGTCGAAGTCGCCGTACCACGCGAGGCCGAGCCGGCCCACGTTCTCGGCATTGATCTTGGCGAGCGGACTGAATCGCTGTTCGCTGTGATCGCGGCCGTGCGCAAGCCATTGGCCCGCGTTGCGTTCGTTCGTCGAGGCCATGAGTCGGGCTTCGTCGACGTGGGCCGCGGGCGGCGCGCCCTGGGCTGAAGCGGCGAGCGCCAGTGCGCCGGCACAGGCGTACGGGACGAGGAGGTTTCGCATCTGAGCAGTGATCCTGAGGAAATCGGCGCTATTCTGCGGCCACGGATTCTCGCCCGGCCGCCGGCCCGCGGCCAAGTCGGCCGTCGGCCGCAGGAGACGCTCATGCGTGCACTGCTCAGAAAGAAATGGGTGTGGATCACGGTGCTCGCGTTGATCCTGATCGTGTCGTTGCCGGTGCTGTTGAGCCCCGCGCCCACGTTGCCGCGGGGTAGCGGAGAGCCGATGCAAGCGATCGTGTATCGCGAGTACGGCACCGCGGATGTGCTGCGCCTGGAGCAGACGGAGAAGCCGCTGCCCAACGACAACCAGGTGCTGATCAAGGTGCGTGCGGCGTCGATCAATCCGCTGGACTGGCACTACATGCGGGGCACGCCGTACCTCATGCGTGTCGGCGGCACGGGCTTGCGCAAGCCCAACGATCCTCGCCTCGGGACGGACGTCGCGGGCGTCGTCGAAGCCGTGGGCAAGAACGTCACGGACTTCAAGCCGGGCGACGAAGTGTTCGGCGCGAGCGGCGGCGCCTTCGCGGAGTACGCGGTCGCCTCGAAGGTGGCGCTCAAACCCGCACGCCTCACGTTCGAGCAAGCGGCCGCCGTGCCCGTTGCGGGACTCACGGCACTCCAAGGCTTGCGCGATCGCGGTCGCCTGCGCGCCGGCCAGAAAGTGCTGATCAACGGCGCGTCGGGTGGCGTGGGCACGTTCGCGGTGCAGATCGCGAAGTCGTACGGGGTCGAAGTGACCGGCGTGTGCAGCACGCGAAACGTGGACCTCGTGCGCTCGCTCGGCGCCGACCGCGTCGTCGACTACACCAAGGACGACTTCACTGCCGGGCCGGAGCGGTATGACCTGATATTCGATACGGTCGGCAACCGGTCGCTGTCGGAAGTGCGGCGCGTGCTGGTCGAGAAGGGCATCTACGTCGGGATCGGCGGCGGCGGGCCGGACGCGGGCAAGTGGATCGGACCGCTGGTGCAGCCGGTCAAGATGCTCGTCTACTCGCCGTTCGTGAGTCAGGAGCTCGGGACCTTCATCGCGAAAGTGACCAAGGAAGACCTCGACACGCTGAAGATGCTCATGGAAACCGGGAAGGTGACGCCGGTGGTCGACCGCACGTATCCGTTGGCGGAAACGGCAGCCGCGATTCGCTACGTCGAAGCCGGCCACGCCCGCGGCAAGGTCGTCGTCACGGTGCCGTGAGCGGGGCGGTGTCGCGCACGCTGCGCGTCACCGCCCGGTTCGATGCTCAGCGCGGGTATTCGAGCTTCGGGTACCAATCCGTGCCGCGCCCCTCGGGCGTCGCGTCGAGCACCGTCCACAGCGGCATGAGGTCGGGTGCGCCGCGCGGATCCTGGCCGGGATCGGCGGACTCCGACGTCATCTCGCCGCTCCAGAAGTGGCGGATCGTCCCGTCACGACGCGTAAACACGTTGAACCCGGGAATATCGCTGCCGTCCGGCGCGATGTGGTGATAGTCGCGGCTGAACTCGCCGCTCGGATCCGAGTAGAGCTTCAGGTTGCGCCAGCCCCGCTCCTTCTTGAACGCCACCAACTTCTCGATAGGCGACCGCGCGATCACCGCTAGCGCCACGCGTTGCTCGATATCCCGCGCTTCTCCCTCCCATGCGCTCAGGAGCGAGGTACACATCGGACAGGGCCGCTCGCGCTGCGGGCCGAACATGTAGCCGTAGACCACCAGCGTCTGCTTGTCGCCGAAGAGGTCTGCAAAGGTGACGGGGCCGTGTTCGCTCTGGAAGCGATACAGCTGCGGAACGGCGCCGCCGGGCGGCAGCGCACGACGCTGCTCGGCGACGCGTTCGATGTGACGCCGCAGCTCGATTTCCTCGGCCAGCAGCGCTTCGCGGGCGCGGCGGTACTCGGGGCTTTCGTTCGGCCAGCGGAGTCGGCTCTTGCGGGCCAGCTCGGCGGCCGGCTGCAGCGGAAGGTTCGCGGGCATGAGTCGTCCTTTCGATTGTGGAGTGTGGCGATCGAAGGACGAACCGGCCGGGTCCAACCCGACACGGGACCGACCCCTTCTCTCTCGGAAGGATGAGTGCCGACGCCGACCGATGGCGCTCCTCGGACCATTCCTCCAGCCAATAGTGTCGGCAGCTGGGAAAGCGCATCGTCCTGTGCACAGAGGGTGTACAGATGTTCTTCCCGAAAACACTTCGAGCACTGATCGGCATCGCGGCGTTGGCGATGGCCGTGCCGTCATTCGCCGATGCGCCGACCGAGGTGACGATCACGGCGAGCCGCGCGTCAATCCGGTGCGCCGGGCACAAAGGGGACGAGGCGCGCCAGATGGCCGAGCAGGCCACTCGCGACGGCGCCCACCGCAAAGCTGCGGAATGCTTCCGGGCCGCCGGAGACGCGAATCGCGCGGACCGGGCGCTCGTTCGCGCCTCGGCCGATTCCAGCGCGACCGTGTCGCGCCAGGCCGCCGCGGATATCGAAACCGCCAAGGCCCAAGCGCGCCGGATCCGCGAAGCGTTCCACTGAAACGGCGCGGCGCGAGGCGCCGCGAAGCCGAAACCACATCGTGCAGGCAGCCCGGACTCGCCGGGTGTTTTACGGGAATCGCGTCGCGCAGGGCGTCGCCGCGCGAATGCTCGTCTCGTTCAGCTCGGCGACGTTGCCGCGGAGTGGCCTGTTGCGACGTGCGCGTGCGCTCAGTTCGTGCCGCGAGTCAGGTAGTACGCGAACACGAACAGCGTCGCGAACGCGAGGTCGATGGCTGCGAACGTGCCGATCACCGGCCCGGCTCGTTCCTGCGCGACCAGTGCGACTCCCGCCACGCCGAACGTGAGCTTTTCGACGACGGCGATCGGCATGAGCGGCCGATAACGCACCGGATCTCGAGCCACCAGCAGAAAGGCGAGCTGCCATGCCAGCGTCACGCCGATGAAGCCGTAGTAGTACTCCGGGTGCGTGATCGCCGGCGGATCGGTCGTGGCGATTCGCGCTTCGGTGAAATACATCGGCGTCATCAACAGCACGCCGTAGATTCCCGCGATTGCGAACACCCATCTGGCAAATTTCATGATCGGACTCCTCCTTTCTCCTTAGTGCGCGCCCACCGGCGCAGCACCGAACGGCTTCTTCGCGACCCACACCGACGCGATCAGCAGCAGGAACAGCCACCCGGAGAGCCAAAAGATATCCGTGGCCGCGAGCAGCGTCGTCTGGTGAGTCAGCGCGGCGTTCACCTGTCCGAGCGCTTGATCGGGCGTAAAGCCCGCGTGTTGCAGCTGGCTCACCGCTCCGCTCGCATGCGGCGAATAGGCAGTGATGTGCTCCACGAGCTGCGTGCGATGCACGGCCTCCCGCCGCTGCCAGAGCGTCGTGACGAGCGACGCGCCGAAGCTACCGGCGGTGATGCGGAAGAAGTTGGCGAGCCCCGATCCGAACGCCATGCGCTCCGGCGGCAAGCCACCGAGCGAGATCGCCATGAGCGGCGCGAAGTACATCGCGATGCCGGCGCCTTGCAGGAGCTGCGGAAGCGCGAGCGCGCGGAAATCCGCATCGGGCGTGTAGCCCGCGCGCCAGAAGCTCGCCAGCGCGAAGACGCCGAACGCCGCGGTCGCGAACAGTCGCGGATCGACACGACCGAGATTCTTGCCGACCGCCGGCGATAGCAGGAACGCGAGGATGCCGTACGGCGCGACCGCGAGTCCGGCCCACGTGGACGTGTAGCCCATCTGCGTTTGCAGCCACAGCGGCAGCAGCACGACGTTCCCGAAGAAGACGGCGAAACCGAGACTGACCGAAAGCGTCCCCGCCGTGAAGTTGCGCAGGCGGAAGAGACGCAGGTCGACCATCGGATGCTTCTCCGTCAGCTCCCACACGACGAAGAGCGCGAGCCCGAGGGCGGCGACGATCGCCAGCGTGTCGATGAAGCGCGAGTCGAACCAGTCGAGCTCGTTGCCCTTGTCGAGCATGATCTGCAGCGCGCCGACCCAGATCACGATGAGCGCGAGGCCCACCGTGTCGACCGGCAGCCTGCGCGTCGGCGTCTCGCGGCCGGCGAGCAGGCGGCTCGTGAGCACGGCCACCGCGATGCCCACGGGCACGTTGATGTAGAAGATCCAGGGCCAGCTCGTCACGTCCGTGAGCCAGCCGCCGAGGATCGGGCCGATGACGGGCGCAACGACGATGGTCATGCCCCAGATCGCGAGCGCGATGCCCTGCTTCTGCGGCGGATAGCTCGACAGCAGCAGCGTCTGCGAGAGCGGCACCATGAGACCCGAGACGGAGCCTTGCATGATGCGGAACGCGAGCAGGAGCTCGAAGCTCGGCGCCATCCCGCACAGCCACGACGCGAGCGTGAAGAGCAACACGGCGCTCACGAACATGCGCACCTGCCCGAAGCGCTGCGCCAGCCAGCCGGAGAGCAGCACGGAAACGGCGTTCGCGACGGCGTACGACGTGATGACCCATGTCGCTTGCGTCGGGCTCACGCCGAGATCGCCTGCGATGTGAGGCACCGCGACGTTCGCGATGGTCGTGTCGAGCACTTCCATGAAGTTGCCGAGAGCCAGTGCGAGCGTGACGAGCGCGAGCGCCGGGCCGGCAAGCGCGGGGCGTTCGGTGCTCATAAGCCTGCCACGCGTGTCGCGCTCGCCGGGTCGTTCTCGGCGATGATCTTGGCGATCAGCGCGTCGACGTCGCGCTCCTGGCTCGCGAACACGGCTGTGTTGTATGCCGGCGCGCCATCATCCGCCGCGCGATGCAGAGGCGTGTTGCTCTTGTGATGGACGTCGACCTCGACGTCCATCGAGAGCCCGATCTGCAGAGGATGTGCCGCGAGCTCCTGCGGATCGAGCGCAATGCGCACGGGCAGACGCTGCACGACTTTGATCCAGTTGCCCGTCGCGTTCTGCGCCGGGAGCAGCGCGAACGCCGCGCCCGTGCCGGCTGCGAACCCGATCACCGTGCCGTGATACTCGAAGTCATTTGCGTCGGCGACGAGGCGCGCGGGCTGCCCGGGTCGGATATCGCGAAGCTGCCCTTCCTTGAAGTTCGCATCGACCCAGACTTCCTTCAGCGGCACCACGGCCATCAGCGGGACGCCGGGAGCGACGCGCTGACCGACCTGCACACTTCGCTTCGCCACGATGCCGGAGACCGGCGCCGGAATGACTGTGCGCTGGTAGTCGAGGTAAGCGGTGCGCAGCTGCGCGGCCGCGTTCTGAACGCTCGGATGCGTCGCGACCGTCGTGCCGTCGATGAGCGCCTGATTGCCGGCGAGCTGCTGGCTCACCTCCTCGAGGGCCGCCTGCGCGCCGCGAAGCGCCTCGCGTGCGTGCTGGACGTCCTCACTCGAAACCGCTCCGGACTTGGCCAGCTTCTCGCGGCGCGCGAGGTCCGTTCGAGCTCTGGCCACATCGACTTCGCGCGCGGCGATCGCGGCCTTCAATTGCGAGCTGCGCACGAACAGATTGCGAATCTCCCGCACCGCACGCGCGAGCTGCGCCTCGTTCTTGTCGAGAGCCGCCTGGGCGTCGGCGCGATCGAGCTGGACCAGCGTCTGACCGGTGCGCACGAACTGCGTATCGTCGGCACCGATCGCGGTCACAGTGCCCGCGACCTGCGGAGTGATCTGCACGACGTTGCCTGCGACGTAAGCGTCGTCCGTGGAAACGTAGTAGCGCGCCACAGCAAGCCAGTAGATGGCGTACGAGATTCCGACGAGCGCGAAGATACCGAGCACGCCTGCGATTAGTACGCGACGGCGCGTGTGATTGGCCTTCATCGCGGTCGATGTCGTCTGAGAAGTTGCGTCGTTCATGTCACTGTTCCTCGAAGCCGCCGCCGAGCGTGCGTGCAAGCTCGATGCGGTTGTCGAATTCGCGTGCGCGTAGATCGGCCGCCAGATGCCGCTGCTTCAAGACCTGGGATTCGGCGGAGAGCACGGTGAGATAGTTGCCGATGCCGTCGCGGTAGCGGTTCATCGCCAGGTCGTACGCTTCGCGCGCGGCCGCCATCGCGAGGCGCTGCTCGCCCCTTTGTGCGGCAACCGAGCGGAATGCCGCGAGCTCGTTCGCGAGCTCGCGGAGCGCTTCGATCAACGTGGCGTTGTACTGGGCAACCGCCGCGTCGTAGTCCGCATGGGTTGCTGCGAGATCGCTGCGCAGGCGGCCCCCGTCGAAGATCGGCAAGTGCAGAGCTGGACCGACGCCAGCCGTGCGGCTGCCGGCGTCCGCGAGTTGCGAGAGTCCGATGCTCTGGAATCCAAGAAAGCCGAGCAGATCGATGTCGGGATAGAAGCGTGCGCGAGCCACGTCGATGTCGTGTGCCGCGGCCTGAACGCGCAGGCGCGCGGCGAGCACGTCGGGACGTCGGCCGAGCAGATCGGCCGGGAGCCGCGACGGGAGCGTGAGTTCGCCGGCGCTCGACGAGGCGAGCTCGTCGCCGCCAACGGCCGCGGGCTGCTGTGGCGCGCGCCGACCGCCGGCACGATCAAGCTGCGAGAGCCGCTGATCGGCTGCGTCATCGGGCTGCTGCGGCAGCGGCTCATCGCCGACGGCAGCGCGCTGTTGTGGCGCACGTTCGGTCGCGGCGGGTGCGCCGGGACGTGACGCGAGGCGTAGCTGCGGCCGCTCGAGTGTGAGTCCGCGATCCGGACCGGCGCCGAGCAACGCCGCGAGCTGGTTCCGCGCGGTCTGCGCCGACTCTTCGAGCGCGGCGACATTCTGACGCGCGGCCGGGACTTCGCCTTCCGCCTGTTTGAGCTCGACGCGCGAGTCGAGGCCGGCATCGACGCGCTGCCGCGTGAGCTCGTATATCCGCTCGCGCTGAGCAAGCGTGTCCCGCGCGATCTCCAGGTGGTCTTCCACGCGGGCGAGCTGCACATAGGTTCGCGCGACCGCCGTCGCGATCAGCAGCCGCGCCGCGAACGCGTCCACCTTCGCGGCGTGCGCACGATCGAGCGCCGCGGCGAGCGCAGCGCGGTTCTTGCCCCAGAAATCGAGCTCGTAGGAGAAGTCGAGGGCCATGCGGCTCGCCGTCTGCGTGCTGCCGGCGTATGGCGGCGGGATCACGTCGTGCTCGCTGAAGCGCTCGCGCGTGCTCTTCGCGTTCGCAGCGACATCGGGGCTTAGGGCCGATCGCGCGGTGCCCGCGAGTGCCACGGCGCGGTCCAGGCGCGCCTTCGCGATCGCGAGCGTCGGGTTGGCGGCGAGCGCTTCCGCTTCCAGCCGGTCGAGCTGAGGATCGCCGAACGCCGTCCACCAGTGATCTTCCGGCCACATCCGTTCGTCGATCGACGTGTCCGCCACCGTCTTCGCGAGCTGAAGCTCGTTGGCCGAGCGCATCGGCTCGGGGGAGCCCGACTTCGGCAGCGTCGCGCAACCCGCCATCGTCACGCCTGCGGCCAGTGCCGGGATGAGAACGTGTTTGCTCGCCATGCGCCGTCGCTCACGTCAAAGTCAACAATCGTTGACAACAGATGTTGACTCCGATCGGCTGGCAATGTCAACAGCTGTTGATTAAACTGCCCCGCATGAGCGACGACACCGACCCCAAGCCGCGCCGTGGCGATGTCACCCGCGCGGCCATCCTGGCCGCCGCGCGCGAGCGATTCGCGAGCGACGGTTACGAACGCGCCACGATCCGCGCGATCGCAGCCGACGCGCAGATCGATCCCGCGCTGGTGATGCGCTACTTCGGCAACAAGGAAGGGTTGTTCGCCGCCGCCGCGGAGATCGACTTGCGCCTGCCGGACCTGGCTGCCCTGCCGCGGAAATCCGTGGGCACCGTGCTGGTCGAGCACTTTCTATCGCGCTGGGAAGACGACGAGATTCTCCAGGCGCTCTTACGGACGGCCGCCACGAACGCGCAAGCGGCGGAGCGGCTGCGCGGCGTGTTCGCGACGCAAGTCGCGCCGCGGCTCGCCGCAGTGTGCGGCGACCCGAAGTCCGCACCCCTGCGCGCAGGACTGGTTGCGAGTCAGCTCCTGGGCTTCGCGCTGTGCCGCTATCTCCTCGAGCTACCGCCAGTCGCGACCATGAAGCGCGCGGATGCGGTGAAATGGCTCGCCCCGACCGTGCAGCGGTACCTGTTCAACGACCCGCCCGGCTGACCGCGGCATGACGATTGCTCTTGCCGCGAACGCACGTCTAAAGCCAGTACGGCTCGGCCAAAGGAAAACGACATGGCACGCGAACTCGACTCCGCACGACGGGACCTCATCGTGGCCGCTGGCGCAGTGGCGCTCGGCATCGCCGCCACGCCCCTCGTCGCTGCCGAGCCCAAGGGGCGCGATGACTCCGACGAAGGCGAGCACGACGCCAAGGAAGTCCTCGCGGTCGAGGATCTCATGCGCGAACACGGCGTGCTCCGGCGCGCGCTACTCGTCTACTCGGAGGCGAGCACCCGCATCCTGTCTGGCAACAAGGACGTCCCGCTCGACGCCCTAGCACGCACGGCCGTGCTGTTTCGCACGTTCGGCGAGGACTATCACGAGCGCGCGCTCGAAGAGCAGCACGTGTTCGTGCCGCTCATCAAAGCCGGCGGCACGAACGGCGCGCTCGCCAAGACGCTCACCTCACAGCATCAGCGCGGTCGGGAGATCACGGACTACGTCACCGCCGTGACGAAGAAGGGTGGCAGCGCGGCGGACGCAGCGTTCGCCCACACCCTGGCCTCGTTCGTGCGCATGTACGAGCATCACGCCGCCATCGAAGACACCATCATTTTTCCCGCGTGGAAGCGCGCGATCAGCGCCGAGCAGTACGACGAGCTCAGCGATCAGTTCGAAGACCTCGAGCACAAGATGTTCGGCAAGGATGGCTTCGAAGATGCGCTCACGCGCATCGCCTCGATCGAGCAGGCGTTCGGGCTCAGCGACCTCGCGGCGATGACGCCGCCGGCGCCACCGCGGATCGCCTGAGGAATCCGCTCCGGCAATCGATGCGCCGGAAACGGCAGGATCTCTGCGCCGTCAGCGGCGAGTCCAGGCAGAAAGCATTCCGTACGGCTGAAACACCGAGACGGCCTCGACGCGCTCGATCTTGCCGTCGCGCAGCTTGAAGATCTCGAGCAGCTCGCGCGTGCTCGGATAGGTCGCCGACGTCTGCCGCGCCTTGCCGTCCGTCGTGTAATAGCGCACGTCGGCGAGCCCGAAGTCGGCGAGGCTCGTCATCGCCACGAGCCCCCGTTCGGCATCGACGGCCGCGATCCGCCGGCCCCGGATGCGATCGATCGGCTTGTATACGCCCAACGCGAGCTGCTCCTTGCACCCGAGCGCGCGAGCCGCCGCCGCGGGATCGACCACTGCGGAAGCACCCTTACCGTTGCTGACGTCCTCGCCGTTTTCGATGCGGCTGCAGCCGGGCACGAACGGAACGAAGAGCTTGCCGTCGTTGAGCTGCATGGTGTTGGCGTAGCCATCCGCCAGCGCGATCAGGCGCGCGCGCGGCTGGCGCGCCGCCGCCGCAATCGGCGTCGTGAAGGACGGGTCCACCTTGAACTTCGAAGGATCGCCGAACGGCCCCGGATTGCGTGCGCGCGCCACCCACGCCTCGACTTCGGCGATCCGCCCATCCCGAGCGCGAAGTCGCATGGCGTAGTACGCGGGCGCGTCATGTTCGTACACGACGCCATACCACACGACGTCGCCGGTTTCCGGGTCGGCGATCTTCAGCGCGTTCGGCCCTTTGCTCCGCGCACTGCCCCAGATGCCCTCGCCGATCATCATGGGCACGCCGTTCTCGGTGTACTTCACGCGCTTGGCCCACGGCAGGCCTGCGGGATCGCGGTGAACGAGCGCTTCCATGTACCGCTCCGCGAGCCCGTCGAGACAACCCGCATCGCAAGGCTGCGCAGTCGCGTCGCGCTCGCTCGAACCGGCCGCATGTGCGGTCGGATAGGCGTAGAACGGCGAGTGCATGAAATACGGCACGTACGTGAAGATCGCCTCGATGCGATAGATGCGTCCGTTGCGAATCTTGAACGCCTCGACGAGCGAGATGGAGTTCGGCCACTTCAGGAGCGTCTTGCGCTCCTTGCCGTCCGTCGTCTTGTACGTGTCGAACTCGTTCGCGTGATCGAAGAAGCCGGTGGCGACGACGACGCCCCGCTCGACGTCAACGAGCGGATACCGGCGCTCGCGCACGCGCTTGTTGATGCGATAGATGCCCAGCTTGAACTGCTGCTCGCAGCCCTGCGCGATGTCGCCCGAGGAGCCCGTGCCGCCGCGCGTCGTGTAGATGCCGTTCTCGATGCGCGCGCAGTCCTCGTCAAAGGGCGCGAAGACGGTGCCGTCGTTGAGCTCCACGGTGCTGAAATACGCGTTCGCCACGGCAATCAGCCGCTCGCGCGGACGGCGCTCCTCTTCCGGCAACACTTCCGCGAACGAGGGGTCGTGCACGAGCTTGCTCACATCGCCGAAAGGCAGCGGCAGTCCGGTCCGGCGCACGACCACGGTTTCGACTTCGGTGACGGCACGCTCGCGCACTTTGAGTCGCATGCCGTAGTACACGGGCAGGCCGTGCTCTTCGACCGCGCCGATCCACGCCGCCTCGCCGGTGGTCGGGTCGGCAGCTTCGAGCCCCGTCGCCGGCACGGCCGTGATGGTCGACCACAGGCCCTCCTTGCCGATGGCAAGCTCGACGTTGTTCTCCGTGAAGCGCACGTGCGGCGCAAGGTGCGCCTGCGACGGATCGCGCGCGGCCAGCGCCCGCATGTAGTCGCGCGCGAACCCGACGAGACAGGCGTGATCGCAACCGGTATCGACGACCGCGCTCGGCTCGCCCGGCGCCTGCGCGAACGCGGGCGCGCTCGCGAGCAGAACGAGTGCCGCGCTAATGAAGTGGAATCGCATGGATGACGAATGCCCCGGGATCCTGGTCCTTCAGTTTCGGATCGATGAGATAGCGAATCTTGCCTTCGAATGCGTACGCGGTGCCGTCTACCCGCGTCACGCCGGGCGAGCCGTCGAGTCCCTCACGCAGCGTGCGGATCTGGGCCGTGTCGCCCTCGATGGTGACTTCATCGATGCGACCGCCGGTGCCCTCGGCGAGCAGAAAGCGGTTCTCCGCGATCGGCCGGAAGCCGTCGGGGCCGGCAATCGGCCGCGACAGCGTGAGCTCCTTAAGCCCCTGCATTTTCCCAGCGGCATCGCGATCGACTCGCAGCAGCGCACCCTGGCTGACGATGTTCACGTAGAGCACGCCGCTCTCGCTGAACGCCAAACCGTCGACGCCCTTCAGGCGCTCATCTTCCGCGTAGACCGAAAGCGCAGTCGCGCCGTGCGGCAGCTCGAGGAGACGCCCGGTAGGCGTGTCCGTCGCGTACACGGTGCCGTCGGGCGCTACGGCGATGTCATTGCACACGCCGCGGCCGCCCGGAAACGGATACGACGCTTTGAATCGGCCGCTCGACAGATCGAACGCAACCAGCGCGGAGGGTGGCGGCGACGCCGAGCGCTCGAACGCATTGGCGACCGAGCACACCCACAGCGTCGAGGAGCGCTCGTCGGCAAGCACGCCGAAGACAGAGTGCAGGCCATTCGTGGCATCCGGCCGAATCCATGCGCGCGCAACGGACTCAGCGGGCTGCGCGCGATAGATCACGCCCTTCATGCTGCCGACGATCACGGCGCCCGCGGATGTGGACGTCAGGCTTTCGGGGAAGACGCGCGGGTCCTCGATCGTGATGTCCACCGGCGCGCGCGGCGGATTCGCGCGACAGCCGGCGAGCGCGAGAACGACGGCCGCGAAGGCGTGCGACAGGACGTGCTTGCTCATTCCTTGTTCCAGTCTTCGTGGCCGCGGGCGATGAGGTAGCTGTGAATCTGCTCCGCCTGCTTCGGCGTCAGCAGGTCCTTGAAGCTCGCCATGCCCTTCTCCTTGCGGATGCCGCCGAGCACGATGTCGTTGAACTGCGCATGCGTCGCCCGCGACATGAAGCGCAGGTCCTTGAGCCCGCCGCGCGCGTCGACGCCATGGCAGGTCGCGCACGTCTGATTGAAGAGCTCGCCGCCCGCTTTGATGTCCGCCTCCGACGCACGCAGCGGCGGCGGCTCCTCGAGCGGCGATGGCGGCGGCAGCGGCGGCAGCTTCACGTTCTTCGCGTCGAGCTTGAACACCAGCAGCCGCGCCGGCGCGACCTGCATCGGCTTCTTCCCGAGCATCATGTCGACGTGCGCCAGACCGCCGCCCCATCCGGCATTCACCGCGATGTACTGCTCGCCGTCGAGCAGATACGTGATGGGGCTCGAAATCGGGACGTTGTCGACGGGCATCTCCCGGAGTTTCTGCCCGTTGTCGGCGCGATAAACGGCAAGGGTCTTGTGGATGGTTCCCTGCACGATGAGATTGCCCGCCGTGACGAGCACCCCGCCCGAGCCCTGCTTGCCGTATGGAATGCGGAACGCTTCCTTCTGCTTGGAAACATCCCACGCCAGCAGGTATCCGTTGTCGCGCCGATCCGCCTCATCGAGCAGCTCTTTGCGCTTCTTCGGGTCCTCGCCGAACGACATCCCCGAATTCGAGCGGAACGGCACGTAGGTGAACTTCGGCGCTTGCGCGAACACGTACCACTGCTCGTGCACGGGGATGTACGCGTACCCGGTGAGCGGGCTGTACGCCATCGGGTTCCAGTTGTGCGCGCCGCCGGCGCTCGGCGTGAGCAGCTTCGGGTCTTCGGTGAGATAGGCTTCCGGGAACACGACCGGTCGCCCTGTCTTCATGTCGATGTGGCTCGCCCACGTGTTCGGCACGAACTTCTCGGCGGAGAGCAGCTCGCCCGTTGCGCGATCCAGCACGTAGAAGAAGCCGTTCTTCGGCGCCTGCATCAGCACTTGCCGGGTGCGCCCGTGGATCGGCACGTCGGCAAGAATCATGGTCTGGACGCAGTCGTAGTCCCATTGCTCCTGCGGAATGAGCTGGTAGTGCCAGCGATACTGGCCCGTATCCACGTCGAGCGCGACGATCGAGCAGAGAAAGAGGTTGTCGCCGCCGCCGGGACTGCGGAATTTGTACGCGATGGGCGCACCGTTGCCGGTGCCCACGTAGACGAGCCGCAGCTTCGGATCGAACACGATGGAATCCCAGGCGCTGCCGCCGCCGCCGTACTTCCACCACTCGCCCGTCCACGTCTTCGTCGCCATCGGCATCACCGAGTCGGACGCCTCGCCGTCCGGCCCTTTCGACGGATCACCGGGCACGAGATAGAACTTCCACAGCTTCTTGCCCGTCTCGGCGTCGTACGCGACGACGAACGCGCGCACGCCATAGTCGCCGCCCGCGTTGCCGATGACGACCTTGCCGTCGAACACGTGCACCGGACCGGTGATCGAGAACGGCTGATTCTTGTCGAACGTCTGCACGCTCCAGATCTCGGTGCCCGTCTTCGCGCTCAACGCGACGAGGCGACCGTCGAGCGTCGCGATATAGACCTTGCCGTGCCACACCGCGAGCCCGCGCACCGAAGGTCCGCAGCACGCATAGCGGGCCCACTCCGGCGGCACCTTGGGGTCGTAGCTCCACAGCTTTTGCCCGGTGCGCGCGTCATACGCCGTCGTCACGTTGAACGAGACGATGTTGTACAGCACGCCGTCGACGAACAGCGGGTTCGCCTCGACGCCGCGATGCGTGTTCAGATCCGCGTACCACTCGAGACCGAGGCGACTCGCGTTGCTGTCGTTGATCTTCTTCAGCGGACTGAATCGCTGCTCGTCCCACGTGCGGCCGTAAGACATCCACTGCGAGCCGTCGTGAGTTGCATCGAGCATGCGCTTCGTGTCGACGGACCCGGGCTCGGCGGGAGCACCGGAAGAGGACGGCGGCATCGCGCACGATCCGAGCGCGACCAGCGCCGCGATCGCAAGAGCTGCGCGCAACACTCGCATGTTCATCACGGGGCCTTCACCGGCTCGTACGGCTTGCCCGTCACCGGGTTCGGATAGTGGAACGGCACGATGTAGAAGTTCGGGTAGGTCAGATACACCTCCGTGGGCATGCGATCCGGCGGCGGCGGAAAGCTTTCCGGACGCGTGTTCGGCGTCGTGGTCTTTGCCCACCCGTCATTGCCGCTGTACATGACGAACGGCGCGCGGATGCTCGCAATCTTCCAAATGCCGTTCTCTTTCACGTAGCTGTTCTCGTAGATGACGTCGCCCCAGCCGCCGCTGCTCATCACCAGCGCCTTCATGCGCAGCTTCGCGGTGGTGCCGTCCGGGCTCACGGTGACGATCGGCTGGAATTGCATGTGATTGATGAGCCGCCCTTCGACGGGGCGCTCCGGACCGAGCCCCACCTGCAGATATTCGAGCACGCGCTTCCTGCCGACGAACACGCCGCGCCCGCCGATCTCGTACGTGCCGTTCTCGGCGAAGAGATCGGACACCTCGGTCCACATGCCCTTGTCGACGAAGTAGCCGTACGTGCGCTGGACGATCTCGACCTTGCGCGCATCGTCGAGACGCTCGAGTCGCCTGCCAAGCGCGGCGAGGCGCTCGGCAACAGAAGAGGCTTCGCCGGAGCTGCCGGCGGCGCTGCCCGAATCGCGCGGCGCGTCCGCCGCGAGGGCGCTCACCGCCAACCCCGACATGACCACGGCAAGAAACGTTGTGCGTCGGTAAGTGTTCATCGCGGCCTCAAGATCGAATCCGCCGGCTGCGGATCGGTGACGATCGGCTTGCCCGTCACGGGATGACGATAGTGGAACGGCGGAATGTAGACGCCCGGCAGCGAACGATAGATCTCCGTCGGCGGCCGATCGGGCGGCAGGATTGCGCTCGGCCCTTCGAGGCTCTGCGGACCTTTGCTCCACATCAGGTCGTAGTCAGCGAGCGCCGTCACATAGAAGTGGAGCTTGCTGATCTTCCAGCGGCCGCCCTCCAGCGCGTACTCATTCTCGTACACGCCGAGGCCCCACTGCCCGCCGCTGTTCGGGCGCGCGAGCTGCATGATGGATTCCCAGCGACCTTTCGCCGTGCGCCCGTCGTCGCTCACATGAATGACGGGCTGCAACTGGAACGCATTGTTCAGCCAGCCGCGCTGCGGGCCGGGCGGGCCGAAGAGCTTCAGCGCCTGCTCGATGTGCGCACGGCCGACGTACACGCCGCGCTGGCCATACTCGAAGGTCGCGCCCGCCGTGAAGAGCGCGGCGACCTCGCTCCACAGATTCTTGTCGAAGTAGTAGCCGTAGATGCCCTGCAGGTTCTCGATCTCATCCTCGCTCTGCAGTCTCTGCGCGAGCTTCCAGTAGCGGGCGAGCTCGGCGTTGGCCGTGCGCGGCGGCTCTTTCAGCGGCGCGGCCTGCGCTGGATTCGGATAGTGGAACGGCACGATCTGGCTCTCGGGAAAGCGCTTCTCGGGCGCGCTCGGGGGCCGATCCGGCGGAAACTCGCGCGCGACGCGCGAGCGATTGTCGGCGGGCGCGCTCGAGGCGCGCGCCCACCCCTTCTCGTACGGAACGATGAACGAGACGTACAGGTGCAGCGACTGGATCATCCAGACGCCGTCGCGCTTCACGTATTCGTTCTCGAAGATGCCTTCTTCCCACGAGGCGCTCTTGCCGTATTCGCCCAGCAGACCGAAGTCGCGCCAGCGCGCCTTCGCGGTGCGACCGTCCGCCGACACGTGCACCACGGGTTGCAGCTGATAGTGATCCGCGAGAATGCCCCACGGCAGCCCGGTCCCGCCGCCGCCCGCCCGGCGCAGGTACTCGGCGATTCGATCGCGGCCGACATAAACCCCGTCGGCGCCCACTTCGAACGTTGCGTCCGGCGCGAACAGATCGGCCGCGTCGCGCCACAACCCGCGATCCATGTAGAACCCGTACGCGCGCTGCAGGTGTTTCACCGCGCGCGCGGCCTCGAGGCGTTCGACCTCGGTTTCGAGCCGCGACAGGTCGCTGTTGCTGACGCTCGCCGCCGCACCGACGACGCGAGGTGCGCCCGCGAACAGCGCGATGCCGGCCAGCCCCGCGAGCATCGCCGTGCTCGCTGCGCCTCTCGGCCACCATTGCGTGAGCGGGCTCGCAGTAATGCCCATGCACTCCCCCTTTCTGCGCGATCATCCGGCGAGCGCGCGCCGGGCCGCTTGACCCAACTGGCGTCGCCGCTTGACCGAGCTAGAACCGGTGCCCGTTCCAGCGCAGTCAAGCCGCGACTCTAGTGGAAGCAAGCGTGCGAATCCCGCGCGTCTAACATCGCGACCCCTAGATGCACGACTGCGGACGCGCTCGATGATGAGACTGACAATAACCGCTTCGATCCTGGCGCTTTTCGCTTGCGTGGGCTGCCGCTCGACGGACAGCCCGCCGGCCGACTCCGCGCAGTCCCCCGCGATCGACGCCGCGCGCCTGCGCGATGCCGATCGCCGGCCCGACGAATGGATCATGGACGGTCGTACGTATACCGCCCAGCGTTACAGCCCGCTCACACAGATCGACGAGCACAACGTCGCCGAGCTCGGGCTCGCGTGGTACGACGACCTGGACACCTTGCGCGGTGTGGAAGCGACGCCGCTCGTCGCGAACGGGGTGCTGTACAACACGAGCGCCTGGAACATCACGACTGCGTACGATGCGCGCACCGGCAAGGTCCTCTGGACTTACGACCCGAAAGTGCCGCGGCAGTGGGGCCGGTATGCGTGCTGCGAGCCTGTCGCGCGTGGGCTCGCGCTCTGGGATCGTCACGTCATCATCGCAACGCTCGATGGTCGCCTCATCTCGCTGGATGCGGCGACCGGCGTGCCCACGTGGACGGTGCGCACGTTCGACGAAAGCTGGCCCTACTCCATCACGGGCGCGCCGCGCGTGTTCGACGGCAAGGTCGTCGTCGGCAACGGCGGCGCCGATCTCGGCGTGCGCGGCTTCGTTTCGGCATACGACGCCAGCACCGGCCGCAAGCTCTGGAAGTTCTATCTGGTGCCCGGCGATCCGGCGAAAGGCCCGGACGGTGAGGCGTCCGATTCCGTGATGCCCATGGCCGCGAAGACCTGGACGGGCGAGTGGTGGAAGCTCGGCGGCGGGGGCACGGCGTGGGATTCGATTGCGTACGATCCGAAGCTGAAGCTCGTTTACGTCGGCACGGGCAACGGTTCGCCGGACGCGCAGAAGCATCGCAGCCCGCAAGGGGGCGACAACCTCTTCCTGTGCTCCATCGTCGCGCTCGACGCGGAGACCGGCGCGTATCGCTGGCACTATCAAGAGACACCTGCCGAGGACTGGGACTACACCTGCACGCAGTCCATCGTGCAGGCGACGCTGCAGATCGGCGGCCGCTCGCGCGACGTGCTGCTGCATGCGCCGAAGAACGGCTTCTTCTACGTGATCGATCGCCGCACCGGCGAGCTGCTCTCGGCGAACAACTTCGTGCCGACGAACTGGGCCACTCACGTCGATGTGAAGACGGGCCGTCCCGTCGTGAATCCGGCCGCTCACTACGGCACCGATCCGGTGTTGATCACGCCGGGGCCCGGCGGCGGTCACAACTGGTTTCCGATGGCGTTCAATCCGCAGACCGGGCTCGCGTACTTCCCCGCTTACGAGCACTGGCTCGTGTACGCGCTCGATCCGGATTTCCAGCCGAAGAAATTTCGCTCGAACAGCGGCTGGGGCGGATACACCGGCGAGGTCCTGAAGAAGCGCATGGCGCTTCAGAAAGAAGGCGACGCGCGCGAGAAAGCCTTTCTGCTCGCGTGGGACCCGGTGAAACAGCAGGCCGCGTGGCGCGTGCCGCTGCCCCGGCACGGCAACGGCGGTGTGCTCACGACCGCGGGAAATCTCGTGTTCGAAGGCACAACGCATCAGACCTTCGCCGCGTTTCGCGCGACCGATGGCAAGTTGCTCTGGGAATATCCGACGCAAAGCGCGCCGGTTGCCGGGCCGATCACGTACACGATCGATGCCGAGCAATACGTCGCTGTGAACGCCGGCTGGGGTGGCGGCGCAGCGCAGGTCGAGCGCGGCATCGGCACTGCGCAGAACCGCGCGGCCGCGCGTCTGCTCGTGTTCAAGCGCGGAGGGAAGGTTCAGCTGCCGCCGTTGCCGGAAGCGCCTCCGGTGCCGAATCCGCCGCCGCTGCGCGCGAGCGAAGATGTCGTGAAACGCGGCGCTACCCTCTTCGCATCGACGTGCGCGCAGTGTCACGGTCAGCTCGCCATCGGCGGCGTGAAGGACCTGCGGCACATGGATGCGGCGACTCACGCCGCGTTCAACGACATCGTGCTGAAGGGGCTGCGCGTCGATAAGGGGATGGCGAGCTTTGCGAGCCTGCTCACGCCCGACGACGTGGAAGCCGTTCACGCGTACGTGATCTCGCGCGCGAACGAGGATTGGGGCGAGAAGTAGCGCTAGTCGTGATCGCCCGCGCGGCCCGCACCGGAGCTCGGACCGAACGAGTACCGCACGCCGAGCCATGCGCCCCGCGGCGCGCCTGGCCCGCGAAACTGCTCGGGCTCGGGATCGACCCCGGCCGCGGGCCCGAACGTGCGGCCCGGACCGGTGAAGAAGTTCTCGCCGACGACGCCGAAGTTGTAATAGCGGCGATCGAACAGGTTGTTCACCCGGGCATACACCTCGAAGCGACTCGACACGAGATAGCGCCCGTCGAGATTGACGACGGTGTATCCCGGCAGCTGTCCATTCACGTCCTGATTGTTCTCGTCGCCGCGCGCGAACGAGCCCGCGCTCGTGAGGATGTTCGCGCCCACGAAGAGCTGCGGGGCCACGTGCCAGTCCGCCCGCAGCTTCACGATGTGCCGCGGATTGGCCGGAATGCGATCGCCCGGCGCCACCGCGATCACGCCCTCGTCGTCGGCGCTCGAATTCGCCGGGCTGCTCTCGAAGAAGGGTGAGCGAAACGTCGCATCGAGAAAGGTGTAGCGCAAAGCGACCGACAGCGGGTCCGTGCGCGCCGCCAGCGATAGCTCGACGCCCTGGCGCCGGGTCGTGCCCACGTTGGCGAAGAAGCCCGCATTGCTTGCGCCAGCGCCGGCGCTGATGAACTGGATGTCGTTCTGCAGGCGCGTGCGATACAGCGCCGCGCTCCAATGCCAGATGCTGCCCGCTAGGCCGCGCGCGCCGATCTCCGCGGTCTTCGACACCACTTCATCGAGCGGCGGGTCGGCGAGGAAGTCGTTCGGCAACTTGCACGGCGCATCCGGGTCGGCGCACGTCAGCTCGACGGCAGTGGGGGCGCGCGCGCCTTCGTTGTAGCTCGCGTACGCGGTGAGCCGGTCCGTCGGATTGAAATTGACGCCGAGGGCGGGGTTCAGTCGCGAGAACTTGCTCGTTCCGTTCAGCGACGGCGCTTCTCCCGTGCGGTCCTCGATGCGAATGCGCGCCTCGTTGTAGCGGCCGGACGCGGTGAGCGTCCACTTCCGGCTCAAGTTGAACGTGTCCGCGATGAACACGCCCACGTAGCGGCTGCGCGTGTCCGCGTCGGTTTCCAGCTCGAAATCGTCGATTCCGATGGTGTTGCGCTCCGCCGTGAACAGCGCCTCCTGCGAGCTCTGCGTGAAGCGCGCCTGCGCCAGATCGGCCGTGGCGCCGAGCGTGAGTTGATTCTTGTGCCCGCCCGGCGTGCTCGTGAGAACGAGCTGCAGCCCGGCGCCGTAGCTGTCCTGATCAATATCGGAGGCGTCGTTGGTCGCTTGCACGCCGTCGTCGTCGAATTCGTCGTTCACGTTGCTGCTGACGTTCCGCGTCTTGTACTTGCGGTAATACACGTTGCCGCCGAGCAGCGCGTTGTCGTTCAGGAAGTGGCTGCCCTTCGTCGTGAGAAACGCGAGCTCGTTTTCGTTTCGGTCGGGAAACGTATAGGCCTGGCGGATGTCGTCGAGAAACGAGCGCGGCAGGGTCTGCGTGCCCTCGAGCGTGTTGTCCGCGCCGGTGAAACTCACGTCCAGATCGCTCGTCTCGTTCTGCCAGCCCACCTTGCCGAAGACCTGCCGCACGCGACTCGGGTTGTGAGCGGCCCAGCCGTCGTCGTCGTAGACCTCCGCGGTCGCGAAATAGTCGAGCACACCGCTCGAGCCGCCCCACTCCGCCTGTGCGGTGCGCCGCCCGAACGAGCCGCCCGACAGCTCGACGCCGCCGCCCGGATACTGCGCGCCGCTCTTCGTGTACACGGCCACCGCGCCCCCGAGCGTGTTGAGGCCGAACGCGGGATTCGAGCCGGGAATGAGCTGGATGCTTGCGAGCGCCGATTGCGGGATCAGGTCCCAGTTCACCACGTCGCCGAACGGCTCGTTGACGCGAACGCCGTCCTGAAAAACGGACACGCCCTGCGGCGTGCCGAGCAGCGGCGAGGCGCTGAAGCCGCGAAAGCTGATGTCGGGTTGAAAGGTGTTGCCCTGCGCGGCATTCGTCGAGATGCCGGTCGGGTTCTGCTCGAGATAGTCCGTGACGTTCGTCTGGCGCTGACCGGCGAGGTCTCGGCTCGTATAGATCTGCACGTTTGCCGGTACGTCACGGGTGGGTGTGCCGAGTCCGGGCAGCGGCGTCGTGCCGACGATCTCGACCGTGGGCATCTCGAGCGCTTCGGCCGGGTTTTCGCTGCGCGGCTTGGCAGGCTCCGCATCGGCTGCCTGCGCGATGACGTTCGCGGCGCACGCGAGCGTGACGAACAACGAAATAGCTCGCGTGGGATTGTGCATCCGGCGACGATAGAGCACGGCAATCACTTTTCACAACATGCGACGAGAGCTGTGTCATCGGCGGCACGGCGCGCGCAAGCGATACCGAGGCGATCGGCGCGCCAATCGGCCCACTCCACATCGCCGCGGGTCACGACGTCACGAAGCTCTTTGCCCATTCCCGCCATGTAGGCTTCGGGCAAGCTGCAGTAGCGCGCAATCAGACCCGATGCCACGCAGTGGGCCTGCTTATCCGGCAACCCCGCAGGCAGCTTCTGCTTCACGACGGCCGACATGCAGCCGTATGAGGAGGGCTCGAGTCGCGAGGGACGCTGCGACACCGTGCCGCAGCCTGCGAGAAGCGCAAACACGAAGAGCGCGAGCGTGATCTTCAAGCGAGAACCGTTCGAACGACGACCGCGCTCACTCGCCGATCAAGTGCAGCACGATCTCGCGCTCGTGCGCGCGGCGGCGATGCTCGAAAAGATAGATTCCTTGCCATGTACCGAGCACCGGCTCCCCGCCCACGATCGGAATCGACAGCTGCACCTGCGTGAGCGCGGATCGGATGTGCGCGGGCATGTCGTCGAGGCCCTCGTCGTCATGCGCGTAGCGGCGCGCGTCCTCCGGGGCGAGTTGCTCGAAGAACGCTTCCAGATCCGCGCGCACCTCCGGCGCGGCGTTCTCCTGAATGAGCAGCGACGCGGACGTGTGCCGGCAGAACACCGTCAGCAGCCCTTCGCGCACATGCTGCATGCCCACCCAGGCGCGCACCTCGCGCGTGATCTCGACCAGCCCGCGCTCGGCGGTGCGGATGCGAAGCGTGTGCGTGGCTTGGCGCAAGGCGGTCTCCTCGATTCGACCCGGACTCGACGCGAGTTTGGTTAAATGACGCCCGTACGACAAGGAGCGAGCCGATGAAGCCCATCGCCATCTTCACGACCACGGGCAGCCTCGAGGAAGCGCGCCGGATCGCGCGCGAGCTCGTCGAGCGGCGCCTCGCCGCTTGCGCGCAGATCAGCGAGATCGAGAGCTTCTATCGCTGGCAGGGCGCGGTGCAGAACGAGAAGGAATTTCGCATCCTGATCAAAACGACTGCGGCGCAGTACGCGGCGGTCGAGTCGGCGGTGCGCGAGCTGCACTCGTACGAATTGCCGGCCATCTACTCGATGCCCTTCGAGGAGGCCTACGGCCCCTACGCGAAGTGGATCGCCGACGAGAGCGCCGGCGTGCAGAGCACGTCAGCGACATAGCACTCGTTCGACGGCGGCACGCAGGGCGCCTGTGGCATCCGCGGTGCCGGACGCGGAGCGCCAGCCAATGATCCCGTCCGGACGAATGAGAACGGCACCCTGCTCGTCGACCCCGTACGCCTCGCGAAGCCGCGATTGCGCCGAAGAGTCCGTCGGCTCGACGCGAACAGCGTGCAGATCGATCCGCAGCTCGGGTGCGACGGTCGCCGCCGCCCTCTCCCAGGCTTGCCCGCCGCTGCCCGCGAGGAGGAGGAATCGCTTTCCCACCAAGTCGTGAACTGCGACTGGACCGTCGGCGCGTGCAATGACGACGTGGGGCGCGCGCGAGCCCGGCGGCCGGAGCGGCGCGCGCGGGTCCTCGAACAGCGTGCCCTGGCCCTCCGCCACGAAGGGCCCTGCGGGATAGCGCTGCCCGAAGATCACCGCGAAATCGTCGACGATGGGCACCGGCGGCGGCAGCCGCTCGCCGAGGTTCTTGAACCAGGCACCGAGTCGTGCGAGGGCCTGGGCCAGCGTGTCCTCGGCGATGGGTCTGCGCTCGGCATCATACGTATCGAGCAGCGCGGGCGGCGCGCGGCCGCTCGTGACCAGCGCGAGCTTCCACGCCAGATTGTGTGCATCGTGAATGCCCGTGTTGCCACCGAAGCCGCCCGTCGGCGGCATCGAATGCGCGGCATCGCCGACGATGAACACGCGTCCGGCGCGAAAGCGATCGGCGACGTAAGCGGCAACCTCCCAGGGGCGCGCGTCGTACAGCTTCACGCGAAGGTCGTTGCGTCCGGCAGCGTGCCGGACCAGCTGCTCGGTGCGCGCCTGCTCGAAGTCCTCGGGCTTCTCACCGCGATCCGGCGCGAACTGCAGCGCGAGCAGCCAGCGGTCCTCACGCGGCAGCACCGACGCATTGATGTCCGTTACGAAGCACGACGTGAAGCGCTTGCCCTGCAGGTAGGGCTGCAAGTCCGCCTCGAAAATGAGATTCATCCAGTGCTGGAGCACGCCCGGCCCGTGGCGGCCGATGCCGACGCGTTCGCGCGTCCTGCCGGCCACGCCGTCGGCGGCCACGACATAGGAGGCGCGAAGCACTTGCGTCTGCGACCCGCCGACCTCGCGAATGCTCGCGATCACCTCGTCCTCGTTCTGCTCGAGATCGACGAGCTCGTGGCCGAAGCGCAGGTCCGCGCCGAGCCGCTGCGCGTACCGGCGCAGGATGGGTTCGAGCTGGTCCTGATCGCAGGTCTCCGCAGTGACCGCGCTCAGATCGGAGGCGTCAGCCCAGGGCCGCCCTTGGAAATGCAAATCGGACGACGACGCGAGGTTCGGCGCGCGCGCAATCTCGCCGGACTTCTGATCACCGGTGCGGTGGGCGCGAATGTCGTCCTCGATGCCGAGGCTGCGATAGACCTCCATCGAGCGGGGCGAGATGCCCCGAAACTTGTACTGCACGGTCGTGCTGGCGTGGCGTTCCACCACCGTGCACGGGACGCCATGCTGTGCCAGCAGCGCGGCCGTGGTGAGCCCGTTCAGGCTCCCACCCACCACGAGAACCGATGTATCCGCCATGATCGCCGTCCTCCTTGCGGGTGAAGCCATGCGAGTCTAAAAAGGTCCGCGAAGCACTGGCCGGATCGATACGGACCCCGCTCGACCGCACGGCCCGCGACGGAACGAATGCCGGCCGGCAGCGATCTGTACTAGTCCACTCAAGGGAGAACGCGCCATGCTCGTTGCGCCCCGCCACCCTGTCACCCGTCTCAAGTTGACGACCGCCGTGCTCGCGATCGTTGCCGCCGCCGCTGCCGACGTCGCCCTCGCCGACCTGAAGGCCGAGGCGCCGAAGAACGTCGACCTGACGGCGATCTGGAAGATCAATCCCAAGCTGAGCGATGACCCGCAGCAAGTGCTCGCGAAGCGGCGTGACGAGGAAAACAACCCGGGCGGCGTGCCGAGCGCAGGCCGGGGCGGACGCGGGACCACCGCATCGGGCAGTTACGGGGACATCTTCGGCGGCGTGCTCTCGGGCACCATCGGCAAGGGCGGGATTCACACCGGGACGGGCGGTGGCACGGACGCGGATCGGCCGGAGGCCGACCCGGCGCCCTCTTCCACGATGCGCATGCCGCTCGACTCGTTCCTCGCGACCGCCGAACAGTTCGAGATCGAACAGCGCCCGGACGCGATGACGATCCGCACCGTCGACGAGACGACTTCGTGCAAGCCCGGCGAGACGGACAAGGTGCGGATGCCGAACGGCGACATGGTCGAGCGCCACTGCGGCTGGCAACGCGGCGCGTTCGTGATCGAGCTCGTGTCAGACGATGGTGAGAAGCGCACCAACCGCTACGAATTGCGACACGGCGAGAAGCAGCTCGTGATGACGAGCGAGATCACGGGCGGGCACGGCAAGTTGCGCGGTTTGCAGCTCAAGCGCGTGTACGATCGCGCCCTCTCGTTCTGAGGGCGCAATGCCGCATCGCTACGACATCACGTGGCCGCGGCCCTCCGGCGCACGCGGGCCCAAGAACTTCAAGCGGCTCGACAGTCGGATCAGGGACGACATCGCCGAGCGGCTCATGCTTCGCGACGACATCGACTCGAGCGACGCCAGTGTCGAGGTGCGCGACGGCCGCGTGATCCTCGAGGGCAGCGTGCCCGAGCGCTGGATGAAGTTCGCCATCGACGACATCGCGGAGAGCGTGCTCGGCGTGCGCGAAGTTCAGAACAACTTGCGCGTGCGCCCCACTCCCGATCGCGACGAGCTACGCGCCGAAACGATGGGTGCGCGGCGCCGCTGATCCAAACCGCGAGGAGTCGCGTAGAGCGGATGTGCGAGCGCTCGACAGCGCTCCCAAGATCATTGCGTACTGCTTGCGGCAAACCTGGCGTGGGTTTCCATGACCGCGCGTCGAGCGGCGGCATTCTCCGGCATGCAGATCACCATGCGGATGTTCGGATGACCGTCCGGCACGACCGAGGTGTGCTCGAACGCCACCTCGCCGAAGCGCGGGTGATTGAACCGATGAATCCCGAACGGACGCAGCGTGAACTCCGGGATGCGCCAGAGCCGGCGGAACAGCGCCGACTGCGTATCGAGCCGATGAATCAACGCCTCGAACTTGGGATCGTCCGCATGCCGGCTGTAGTCGAAGCGCAAACGGGCGATCAGCTTGCGGGC
>DASTRY010000087.1:0-3442 GCA_035760965.1 Steroidobacteraceae bacterium
GAGCAGCGGCACGGCAAGCTCTATCTCACGATCGAGCGCGGCTTCGACAAGCTGTTTGCGGCTTACACGCGCGGGCTCGACTTCGTGCTGCGCCATCAGCGAGCGACACTGCTCGTTTTCCTGGCCACGCTTGCCACCAGCGTGATTCTCTACGTGCTGATCCCGAAAGGCTTCTTCCCTCAGCAGGATACGGGCATCGTGGCGGGGCTTTCGGACGCGGCGGAGGACGTGTCGTTCACGCAGATGGTGAAGCTGCAGCATCAACTGCTCGATGTCGCCGCGCAGGACCCCGCCGTCGAGTCGTACGCCGCGTTCGTCGGCGGCTCGCGGCCGATCAACAATTCATTTGCGGTCTTGAACCTGAAGCCGCGTTCGCAGCGCACGGCGACCGCGGACGAAGTGATCGCGCGCATTCGCAAGGCCGTGGGGAAGGTGCAGGGCGCGACGCTCTATCTACAGGCCCGGCAAGACCTGAACTTCGGCGGGCGCACGACCCGCACTCAATACCAATACACGCTGCAGGACGCCGACTTAGACGAGCTCAACGTGTGGGCGCCGCGCATGCTCGAGCATCTGAAGAAGTTGCCGCAGCTGCGGGACCTCGCCACGGATCAGCAGACGAACAGCACGCAGCTCTCGATCACGATCGATCGCGACCAGGCGGCGCGGTTCGGCATCCAGCCGTCGCTCATCAATCAGACGCTCTACGACGCCTTCGGGCAGCGGCAGGTGGCGCAGTTCTTCACGCAGCTGAACACCTATCACGTCATCCTCGAGATCACGCCGAGCCTGCAATCCGATCCGCGCACGCTCGACAAGCTGTACGTGAAATCGCCGGTGACGGGGCAGCAGATTCCGCTCTCGACGTTCGCGAAGTTCGACACGCAGCACGTCGGGTATCTCTCGATCAATCACCAGGGCCAGTTTCCGGCGGTGACGCTGTCGTTCAATCTGGCACCGGGCTACTCGCTCGGCGAGGCGGTGGACGCCATCGAGCGGCAGGCGCAGACGCTCGGCATGCCGCAGTCCGTGAACGGCACGTTTCAGGGCACTGCGCAGGCGTTCAAGTCTTCGCTGAAGAGCGAGCCGCTCCTGATCCTCGGGGCGCTCGTCGTGGTGTACATCATTCTCGGCATGCTCTACGAGAGCTACATTCACCCGCTGACGATTCTCTCGACGATCCCTTCCGCGGGCGTGGGCGCGCTCCTGATCCTGATGGGGTCGGGGTTCGACCTGTCGATCATCGCCCTGATCGGCATCATCCTGCTGATCGGCATCGTCAAGAAGAACGGCATCATGATGGTGGACTTTGCGATTCACGCCGAACGCGAGCAGCATCTATCGCCGGAAGCCTCGATCCGCCAGGCCTGCCTGCTGCGGTTCCGGCCGATCATGATGACGACGATGGCGGCGCTGCTCGGCGCCCTACCCCTCATGCTGGGCACCGGCACGGGGTCGGAGCTGCGCCAACCGCTGGGCTATACGATGGTGGGCGGCCTCATTTTGAGCCAGATGCTGACGCTGTTCACGACGCCTGTGGTGTACCTGTACCTCGACCGCTGGAGCGGGCGCATGCGCCAGCGGCGCGAAGCGCGCCGCGCGGCGAAGAAAGGGGCGCTCGTGCCGGTGCGCGATGCGGAGGCGGCATGAGGCGCTTTGTTTCCGGTGCGCGCGGCGCCCCGAGCGCATCAGCGGCTGCGTCGTCCGGTGCCGGATCATGCGGCCGCGAGACTGCGGTCCGGGCGCCGGGTCGCGCAGGCATTCAAAAGGCATCCTCGAGCTGCGGCTCACGCCGCCAATGTTGGCTATGAAACTCCTGCTCGTCGAAGACAACGAGCGCATGGCGCGCTTCGTCACCAAGGGACTTCATGAATCCGGTCACTCGGTGGACCACGCCGACAACGGGCGTGACGGCATGTTTCTCGCCGCCAGCGAGCCGTACGACGTCATCATCATGGACCGCATGCTGCCCGGGCAGATCGACGGCCTCGGCATCATCGAAGCGCTGCGCCGCGCGGGCAATCAAACGCCGATCCTCATCCTGAGCGCCCTCTCCGATGTCGACGAACGCATTCGCGGCTTGCGCAGCGGCGGTGACGACTATCTCACGAAGCCTTTCGCGTTCGGCGAGCTGCTGGCGCGGATCGACGCGCTAGGCCGGCGCGCGCAGCGCGCTGAGAGCAGCGAGCTCGTCCTGACGGTGGGGGACCTGCGGCTCGACCTGCTCTCCCGCAAAGCGCAGCGCGGCGCGCGCACGATCACGCTACAACCGCGCGAGTTCAAGCTGCTCGAATATCTCATGCGCCACGCCGGTCAGGTCGTCACACGCACCATGCTGCTCGAGAATGTGTGGGAATATCACTTCGACCCGCAGACAAACGTCATCGACGTCCACGTGAGCAAGCTGCGCCAAAAGATCGACGTCGGATCGGAGCGACCGCTACTCCGCACGGTGCGGAACGCAGGGTACATGATCACCGCGAATGACTAGGCTGCTCGGCGCCTCAGCCCGCACGCTCGCCGCCGTCTACATCGCGTTCGGCGTGGCGGCGCTGATCCTGTTCGCCGCGCCGCTGTGGCTCGCGTGGACGCAAACCATCGAGGCGGGCCGCGAAGAGATTCTCCGGGAAGACGCGCAACGCCTCACCGAAGTGTTTCGCCACAATGGCCCTGAGGGCCTCGCGGCCTTCATTCGCGAGCGCGTGGGGCTGCAGATTGCCGGCGAGCGCATCCTGCTGCTCACCGACGCATCGTTGCATCCGCTCGCGGGGAATCTGTCCGAGTGGCCGGCCGGCCTGCCCACGAAGAGCGGCACGGATAATCTGATCGTGAATCTCGACGGAAAGCGCGCACGCGCCGTGCTCGTGCATGTGCAGCTCGACGGCGGCTACAACCTGCTCGTCGGGCGCGGCACCGAGCGCTTCGCGCCGCTCGAGACGCATTTCTGGTACGGACTCGGCGCCGCGATCGCGGTGCTCGCGATCGTCGGGATCTGCGGCGGCATTCTGATCCGGCGCGCCATTCTCACACGCGTGCAAGGCATCCAGGCCACAGCCTCGGCGATCATGCAGGGCGACCTGAGCCATCGCCTCGCGACCGGGCACAGCGACGATGAGCTCGACACCCTCGCGCGCACGATCAACCGCATGCTCGAGCAGATCGAGCACCTGATCAACGGCGTGCGCAACGTCTCGAACGCGATCGCGCACGACCTGCGCACGCCGCTCGCGGAGCTGCGCTCGCGTCTGGAAGAGCTGGCGCTGACGAAGCCCTCACCTGCGGAGACTTTTGCCGAGCTGGACGCGGCCGTGGCCGATGTCGATCGCGTCATCGCGATATTCGACGCGCTGCTGCGGCTCGCGCAGATCGACACGGGGATGCGGCGGAAGGGGTTCGTGCCGCTCGATGCCGCCGCCGTTGCGGCTGAGGCGGTGGAGTTCTA
>DASTRY010000088.1:0-36359 GCA_035760965.1 Steroidobacteraceae bacterium
GATTGGCGACGGTGAAACTGCCGGCGCTCTCCTCGGCTCCGCGCGCGGAGCAGAGCGGCCGGAAAAGCGAGGGCGTATCGCGAAATTCGGTCGGGAGGGCGGCGAGGTTGCCTTCGAGATCCGTCTCGGGCGAATTGATCACGACTTGGTTCTCCGCGACCACCTCGCTCGAGGGCGAGCGCACGAAAGCGGGCGTCGTCATCGTGATGACGCCGCCGTCGCCGCCCGGAATGGCCGCGCGCGCCAGGATGCGACTGTCGTTCCCGACGACGATGTCTTTGCCCATCGAGACCGAAACGTTGCCGCCGGTACCGCCCGTGTCGCTCGCGTCGACTCCCGCAGCATCGAGTCGCAAGGACCCCGCGCCGTCGACGGTGATATCGCCCCCGCCGGCATCCTCCGCGGACGTCGCGATGGCACTGTTGCTGAGGAACATGTTCTGCAGAGGGTACATGCCCGAGGCGCCCAGTCCGACCTGGATGTTGCCGGCGTTTCCGGAGCCTTTGCCCGTGCTGATGGCCTGGATGTTCGCCCCCGTCATGCGCAGCTCGCCTGCGTCGATCTCGATACGTCCCCCCTGACCGGGCAGGCTCGTGTTCGAGACGATCTCGGTGCCCGGCTCCAAGGTGAGGAGCGGCGTGTGCACCGAAATCGGGCCGGCATTGCCGAGGCGCTTGCCGGTCACGGCGCCGGCCTCCTCCGCTTCGACTTCCGAGGACGCGCGCACCGAGGTCCCGCTGCCGTCCCCGCGGGCTCCCGTGAGCAGAATGCTCTGGGTTGCGCTCAACGTGACGGAGCCGCCCTCCCCGATACCCGACGTGCTGGACGACACACGCGCGCCATCGGCGAGCCGAAGCGTGCCGGCGCGGATGTCGATGGAGCCTGCGTTGCCCGTGGCGGTGAAGAAGGTGCTGGCGCTGATGCGCGAGCCCCGGTTGTCCTGCGTCGGACGGTTGTCGTTGCCGGCGATCGTGACGCTGTCCCGCCCGTCGATGATGATCGATCCGCCATTGCCCGCAGCCGACGCGACGCTGCCGACACGCGAGCCGTTCAGGATTTCGACCGTCGGTGCGGTCAGGATCACCTGACCCGCGTTGCCGGCGGAATTGGAGTTCGCGCCGACGTCCACCTGTTCACGGAACGTCAGGCGTTCACTCGCGGTGATGACGACGTCGCCGCCGTTGCCGGTGTTGGACGAGCCGCTACTGCCACCGCCACCGCCGCCGCCGCCACCTCCACTGCCACCGCCTCCACTACCGCCTCCACTTCCACCGCCGCTGCCTCCGCCCGGGCCCGTCGGCGTGCTCTCCCCGGTCGCGCTCTCGACCGCCGCGCCGTTGAGCAGGGTGACGTTACGACCTTCGATGCGAACCGATCCGGCCTGACCCGATCCCGTCGTCACTGCGCGCAGCCGCCCGCCGTCGGCGGTGACCGCGTCGCTCGCGGTGATCACGATGTCGCCGCCCCCGCGCGTTGCGGTCGTCGTGATGTTCGTGTTCTTCATGTCCACGCGATTGGCCGCAATCGCCACATCGCCTGCCCGCGACGGTCCCTGAACTTCCACGCGCGAGCGGTTCAGCTCGAATTGACCTGCGGTGCGCGTATCCAAGGCCGGAAATGGCTGATTCCCACCCGCGGTCGTGTTGGCACGCATCGCCACGCGATCGCCGTGAAACTCTCCACCGCGAATGACCAGCGTGCCGCGATCCGCGCCGTCCACTTGCAGCGCGGCCCCACCGCTCACGTCGATGCGCGCAAGCGGATCGGACGCCGGGGTCCACGCCGAAATGTCGATCGGCACAGCGCTCGCCGAGCCGACGGCGGCGAGCTCGAGCCGCCCGCCGGGCGCGCGCAAACACCCGGCAGTGCAGTTGGCCGCCGTGTCGAGATCGTCGGTTGTGCCGACGGCGCGAAGGCTTCCGCCCACGAGCGACAGTGTCGAGCGCGGCGTCACCTCGAGCACGCTTCCATTCACCTCGATGCGCGCCGGCTGGCCGAGGAATCCGAACGCGAGCGGCTGCGCGGTCGCGAGCCGCGCGTCCGGTGTGAACGTGACACTGCCGTTGGGATCGTCGGGCAGCATGCGCAACGTCGTCGCCGTGCTGGCGTGGAACGAGCCCTGCACATCGAGGCGCGCGTCCGGGCCGAACACGATGCCGCTCGGATTGAGCAGATAGATCGACGCACCCGGAATATTCGACGCCAGCGTCCCGTAGATTTGCGACGTCATCCCGCCCGTGACGCGGCTCACCACGTTCGTCGTCGTGCGCGCCGGATCGGCAGTGAACAACGCCCGGTCGCCGGCGCCGATATCGAACGTGCTGAAGCTGTGAAACAGATTAGTGCCGTCGCCCGGCCGCGAGCCGAGCTGCTCACCGATCTCGATCGTGCCGGTCGCATCGCGAAAGGGCTGCAGCGTGAGATCGCTGCTCCCGACCGTGCCATCGCGAACGATCGACGAGCTGACCTGCGCATCCGCAAGAGCTCCACACGCTAGAGTGACCGCGCCGACGATCAGCGAGAATGTCGTTCTCATGCGCGTTACATCCCGTAAGACATGCCAAGGTGAAACCCGTGATCCTGAAGCGCGTTCGTTCCTGCATAGTCGAGGTCCTTGAACGCGTGACCCCAGGAGAGATCCACGAGCAAGCGATCGAGCGGAGACCAGCGCAATCCGAGACCTGCACTGCCGAGCGACAGCGGCCCGATCTCGTCACGGCGCACGTTCCACGAGTAGCTCCAGTCCACGAACGGCGCGATTTCCAGCGCCGCGGCCCCGGTCGGCCGGCGTAGCAGCGGAACGCGCAGCTCGACCGATCCGATCGCGCCGCTGTCGCGCACGAGCGTGTCCTCGTGATAGCCCCGCACCGAGGATCGCCCGCCGATCGCGATCTGCTCCATGCCTAGCAACGCGCTGTCGGCGAGCTGCACGTCGAGGCGTGCTACCAGCTGGCTCTTCAGCCAATCCAGCCGATGCGCCCACTGCAGCTGCCCGAGGAACGCGGTGAATCGGCCATCGGGCGTGTTCCCCGGTTTGATCGTCGCGTTCAGCGCATCCAAGCCGAAGCTGAGCGTTGCGCGGCCCGCAAGCACGTCGCGCATGCCCCGCATCGTGCGCTCGACGCCCACCCGCACCACGGCGACGCGCGCCACGCCTTCATCCGGACCCGCCGTGAACGAGAACCCCGAGCCCAGCAGGAACGATTCGGTGCGCCGCATTTCCGCGGTCAGGAACGCGTTTGCCGATGTCGTGGGCGATCGCTCGATCGGGTGCGCAACGCTCACGCCGAACGTGCGCGCCTTCGCCTCGATGCCGAGATGATCGAACGGCGGCTGCACGATCTCGCTGCGCGCGCCGAGCGCATGAATCCCGACCGTCGTGCCGTATGAATTCACGGGCAAGTCGTACGCGAGCGTCGCTTCGCGCAGTCCTTCCGTGGCCCGCACGCTCGCGCCCAGCACGTCCGCGCGGCCGGCGAGATTGCGCAGGCTCGCGCGCACGAGCGCGCCCCCGGCCCCGATTGCCGGACTCTGGTAATTGTTGACGTCGACGGCGACCGAGAGCTGGCTGTGCTCGGCGACGCGCACATCGAGGATGGACTCGCCCCTGCGGTTCCCCGGCAGGAGCCGCGCATCGACACGGCGCACCCCGGGTTCCGCCTGCAGCACCTGCAGCCGCCGTTCGATGTTGAACACGTTCACGGGGTCGAACGGGCCGAAGCTCGCCAGATAGTTGCGGACGTATCGCTCGCGCAGCCAGCCATCCGTGTTCACGGCGATGGCACTGAGCGCGCCTTCGACGACGTCGATCTGCACTACCCCATCGTCCTCCGCGAGCACGGGCGTCAACGCACCGGAGGTGAGATAGCCCCGGTCGATGTAGAGCTTGGTGATCTCGTCGCGCAGCTCCACGAGCTCCGCAAACGAGACATCCCGCCCGACGAAGCGATCCCCGACGCGCGTGAGCTCCGCCTGCGGAAGAACGGTGTTGCCCGAGATCACGAGCTTGCGCACGAACACCGTCTGGCTGCCCGCCGCGAAACCCTGCGCGAGCGGGCTCGACAGATCGGCCTGCGGCAACACCGAACCGCGCTCGGCCGGCGGTGGCCCGAAGGACGGCAGGCTCAGACGCTCCGTCGCCGCGCTCGGCAAGGCGCTCTGCGCGCGCAGGTGCGCGGTCGATCCGGCGAGCAGCCCGACGAGAGCCATTGTGAACATCGCGTGCCGTTTTTTGCGTTTCTCGTGCACAGCTTCTCCGAGCAACGCCCATCCGCTGGCTTCAAATCGAAACCCGGCCTGCCCTGCAGACCTTCTGTCGTTCCCTCGGATTTCGTTCCAGCAAAAAGTTGTGTCGGCCGGATGACAGACCCGTGAGCACGGGTCGCCGATCCTTTACGCAACCGTCGATGGTCGACGGCGTCAAGAAACCGATACTGGAGGGAAAATCATGTTGAACTCAAAGAAGTCCTTTGTCACGAGCGTGAGCTGCATTCTTTTCGGGCTGGCCCTGCACGCGCCGGCGGCATTCGCCAAGCTCTCCGACGACCCGCCTTCGTTGAAGGTGAGCTTCAAGGAGCTCGACCTGTCGAAGCAGGCCGGTGCCGAGGAGCTCTACCGGCGCATCACGCGAGCGGCGAACGCGGTGTGTCGGGAGGCGTTCCAGAGCCCGAGCCCCGCGTTCCCGACCCGCAACGAGCACCAGAAGTGCATCGAGGCGGCAATCGATAATGCGGTGAGCGAGGTGAATCAGCCGCTGGTGTCGGCGCTCTCGAAACGGCAGACGAGGGTCGCTTCCACCCGCTGAGCCTCAACGGCCCGCAATGTGCACTCCGAGCACGCATCGAGTGGATGGCGCTTCGTGTGGCCATCCGCTCGGGCGGGCTCGTTTGCGGCGTGACCTGCGCCGTCGCGCGCCCCATGACGGCGCATCGATTGCAACGGCTCAATACTTCAGCCGCAGCACGTTTGCCTTGCCGAACGTCGGCACAGTGACGATGTAGATGTTGTCGTATTCGTCGTCGCCGATCGCGGGAACCGTCTGCCCGGATAGCAGCCGTACCAGCTCGGGCACGGTGTTGCTATGGCCCACAATCAGTGCGCGTCCGCCGCGGTGCTCGCTCAGCACCCGGGAGGTCAGCCTTCCGAGATCCTCTTGCGCCGGCAGTACAGTCGGCTTCTCGCCGAGGCGCAACGCGAGCGGCATCGCCGTCTGCTGCGCGCGGCGCGTATCCGTGACATAGAGACCGTCGATGCGGCCGGCGCCGCGCACGTCCCCGAACATCTGCGCCAGTCGCTCGGCGCGCTGCTCTCCCGCAGCGCTCAGCGGCGGATCGTCGATCGTCACCAACTCCTTCTCGGCGTGCCGAAGCAGCACGACGGTCGTAGTGGTTGCGGCCCGGTACGCCACGAACGCAGCACCGAGGAGCAACAAGAACAGCAGCCACATGACCCAGAACGGTGCGAGGAAGGGCCGACGGTGGCGTGTGAGGACGGGCGGTTCCATGGCGGGCAATGATAGTCGAGTGGCACAGCACGCCGACGGTCACGCCAGCGCTTCGGCTGCCTAATGGCTGTCTCAAGTTGTTGTTCTAAGTCATTGACGCAGCAATCTTAGAGATCCCGAGTATCCGCATCAAGCGCTGCGCATCGAAGGGTGCCCGCAGCTTCACGTCGGTGTTGTCGAAGTAGACGAAGACATCGCGCGGTCGCGAGCTCGGCGGCTTCATGGGCCAGCATTTGCGCGCATCGGGGGGCTCCGACCCGCGATGCCACGCCTGGATGCGGCTCGCCCAGCGCTCGAGCGCCTTCTCGCCGTAGCCGCTGCGATAGAGCTCCTTGTCGCCGTGAAGACGGATATACAGGAAGTCTGCCGTCACATCCTCGAGCAACGGCCAGCGCCGCGCCGTCTCGGCGATGACGAGCGCGACGCCGTGCTCGCGCAAGAGCTTCATGAACGAGGGATCGCAGAAGCTCTCGTGACGAATCTCGAAGGCGTGGCGCAAGGGCCGGTTGCGATCGATGGCCAGACGCGCCCGTCCCTTCATCCGCGCATCGCGCCTGCGCGCGATCCGCAGTGCGCCGGCCGTGTCCTTCGGCAGCAGCTCGAGAAAGTCCGCCACGCGCTGCTCGTCGTACCGGAAGTTCGGCGGAAACTGCCAGAGGATCGGGCCGAGCTTCTCCCGCAGATTGAAGACACCGGAGGCGAGGAAATTGGCGAGCGCCGTGTCGACGTTCTTCAGCTTCTTCATGTGCGTGATGAAGCGCCCGCCCTTCACCGCAAACACGAAGTCCGCCGGCGCCTCGTCGTACCAGCGGGCGTAGCACTCCGGCCGCTGCAGCGAATAGAACGAGCCGTTGATCTCGAGGGTGGAGAAGATCGAGCACGCATAGCGGAGCTCGTTCTTCTGCGCCAAACCGGGCGGATAGAAGACGCCGCGCCAGGGCACGTACCGCCAACCGGAGGTTCCGACCCGTATACGAGCCATGAGGCCCTGCGGACAGCACGCCTCGTTCCCGTGGGATGATCAGCGCCGCCGGAGGTCGCGCAGAACCTGCGCGAGCCGGTGAATCTCGGCCTTCGTGTTGTAGTGGACGAGCGAGACGCGCACGACGCCGCTCTCCACGGGCACGTTCAAGCGTCGCATCAACCGCGGCGCGTACAGGTGTCCATCGCGGATGCCGATGCCCGCGCGAACGGCCGCATCGGTGACGGCCCGTGGCGGCACGCCGGGAAGCAGAAAGCTGAATGTCGGCACGCGCCCGGCGATCGCCGACGCATCGGTAATGCCGAACACGCGCGCCTCGCAATCGCGCAACACGCTCAGCATCTCGAGCGAGAGCGACTGCTCATACGTGCGAATGGCGCCGAGCCCCGCCTTCACGTCGGCGCGAATCGAGCCGGCATCCGGTGGGCCCGCGCGGCCCGTCACGGTGCGGCCGAGTTGCGCGAGGTAGCCAACGGCAGCCTCCATCCCGCTCACGTTCTCGAAGATGAAGGTGCCCGCTTCGATCTTGCCGGGCGGCTCATCGGGAATGAACTCCTCACGGAAGGTCGGCAGCCGCTTCAGCACCTCGTACTTGCCCCACAGGAAGCCCATGTGCGGGCCGAAGATCTTGTACCCCGAGCACACGAGGTAGTCGCAATCGAACGCCTGCACGTCGAGCTCGGCGTGCGGACCGTAGTGCACGCTGTCGAGGAAAATCTCCGCACCTGCGGCATGCGCGAGATCGGCGGCCGCGCGCACATCGACGATCGTGCCGAGCGCGTTCGACGCCAGTGTGCACGCGACGAGCCGCGTGCGCGGGGACAGCAGCGGCCTCAGATCTTCCGCATGGAGCGCACCGTCGTCCCGCACCTTCCACCAGAGGATGCGCGCGCCCTGCCGCTCCAGCGCCATCCAGGTGGCGATATTGGCCTCGTGATCGAGGTCGGTGACCACGATCTCGTTGCGCTCGCCGAGTGACTGCCCGACCGCGAGACTCACCAAGCGGATGAAGGAGGTCGCGTTCATTCCGAACGCCACTTCGTTCGGATCGCGGGCGTTCAGGAACGCGGCGAGCGTCGCCCGAGCGCGCTCGATGGCTGCATCGACCGCGACGCTTTGCGGGTAGCGCCCGCCCCGCTGCACGTTGTGCTCGATCAGATGCCGCTCGATGGCATCGATGACCTGCCGCGGGACCTGCGCTCCCGCGGCATTGTCCATGAACGCGAACGAGCCGGCTCGTTCTAGGGCTGGAAACTGCTGACGAACTTCTGCGATCGGAAACTGCGCTCTGCTCATTGACGCAGGATACGGTTTTCGAGCCACGGCGTCTTCGGCACGATCACGTCTCTGGTCGCATCCGCCTGCGCGGCGAATGGTTTGACGACGCCGGTCGGACCCGTGAGACACGAACCCGTGTCCAGATAGTGAAGCGCGGCAGCGAGCCGGCCTTCGGTCGCATCGCCGAGCGCGTGCGAGAAGTCGTCCGCCACGGAGCAGCCCGGCAACGTCGCATCTGCGCCGCCGGTCACGATCGAGTTCGCGGGGAAGAAGCCGTCGGTGTAGTCGCCGTAGTTCTTGGCATTCACGCCGCGGAACTGGATCGAGAAGTAAGTCGTGCCGCAGTTGTCCTGCGCATAGAAGCCGTAGGGCTTGCCGCAGGTCACCGAGCCGATCTGGATCACCTCGACGTCCACACCGCGCAGGCCGTTGATGATCGCCTCGCTGGCGGAGCACGTCGTGTTTCCCGTCAGCACGAAGACGCGCTGCAGATCGAGATGCGGCAACTGCACTCCGGCCGGCATGGCTCCCGGGAGACCCACGGTCGTCGAAAAGAAAGGCGTGGGCGTGATGGGCCCGCCGACGATCGGATTCGTGTTCGGGAACTTGCTGTTGAACTGCTGCAGCTCGAACGTCCGCCCGGCCGTTTGCGCCGGCCCGGCGATCATGTAGGCGAGCTCACTCGCGATGGCGAGATAGCCCCCGCCGTTGTAGCGGATGTCGAGCACCAGATCCTGCACGCCGCGAAGCTGGTTGATGGCGTCGATCAGCTGGCCTTCCGCCGTCGCGATGTGATCGTTGAACTGCAGGTAGCCGATGAGACCCGACGGCGTGCTGATCTTGTGCACGTTCTGCACGGGTGTCGACGTGAACGTCTGGGCGACCAGGTTGACCGTGCGGGTCGTGCCGTTCAGGTCCCGGACGGTGAACGTGTGACTCTCTCCGGCCTTCGCGGGGAATAGACCGGCGTTCAGCTTGTCGACGTCGTTGCCGTTCGCGAGGTCTTCGCCGTCCACCGTGAGCACTTCCACACCGCGCACCATGCCCGCCGTGACCGTCGTCCCGGGTGGGTTCGGTTCGACGTACGCGACGAACGCCTGCCGATTCGGCGGGAAGGTCTGTGTGAGCGCCCAACTCAGCCCATACGAGACTTCCTCGCCCGCGGTCGACAGCGAATCCCAGACGTCGGTCGGGTACGTGAAATGGAACTTGTCCTTCGGCGCGCCCGTCGGGCTCAGCCCCGAGGTCTTGAGCCGGTCGAAGTAGTCCGAAGTCGGATACAGGTTCGGGTCGAGGTCCGGCACCTCGCTGTACCAAAGATAAGTCTCGTTGGTCCACGAGCGCAGGAAGTTGTTCTCATCGAGCCGCGAGCCCCGGGTGTCGGGATAGGGCTGGCCGGTGAATGGATCGACCCCCGAGCGCGGCGCCGCGCAGCGATTGATGAAATTCGAGGACGGCTGGAACACGCCCGGCGTCCAGGTGCTGCCGCCGGAGCCGCCACCGCCGCCACCGCCGCCACCGCCGCCTCCTCCTATGCCTCCGCCTCCAGCCGAGGAGCCTCCGCCCCCACCGCCGCCGCAGCTCGCCAACACCAATGAGAAGATCGCGAGCGCGAGCAACCCTGGCACGCCGTGCCCGCGCGGGTTCCATGATTTCATCGAGACTCCCTCTTGTCGGATCCTTATGTCCCAGTACCCGGGCGCGAGCGTGCTCACTCTTGCGTGCGCATGCACTCCCGGTTCACGCCGCGGCTCCCACCAGCGCTCCGACCCCCGCAGTGATTGCCATTGCGAGCCCTCCCCAGAATACAACGCGCGCGGCTGCACGGAGAGGGCGCGCGCCGCCTGTTTTCGCCGACACCACCCCGAGAACGGCGAGGAACCCCAGCGAGGCGCCGGCGGTGATGGGCAGTAGCAAATTCTGTGGAGCAAGTATCACTACCAGCAGTGGCAAAATCGCACCGGCTGCGAAACTGGCGGCGGATGCGAGCGCCGCCTGGATGGGGCGAGCCGCCGTGATATCCGAGATTCCGAGCTCATCGCGCGCATGGGCGCCCAGCGCATCGTGCGCCATGAGCTGCACGGCCACCTTGCGTGCGAGCTCGCGCTCGAGTCCGCGGCCGATGTAGATGCGCGCCAGCTCCTCGAGCTCCGATTGCGGCTCCTCCGCGAGCTCCCGCTTTTCCTTGGCGAGGTCCGCTTCCTCGGTGTCGGACTGCGCGCTGACCGAGACGTATTCGCCGGCGGCCATCGACATCGCGCCGGCAACCAGCGCCGCCACTCCTGCAACGAGAATGCTGCTCTGAGAAGCCTCGGCGGCGGCCACTCCGAGAATCAGACTCGCGGTGGAGACGATGCCGTCATTGGCACCGAGTGTGGCCGCACGCAGCCATCCGAGGCGCGTGACTTGATGGCTCTCGCGATGGCGAGCACGACTCGCGCGCCTCATGGATTTCGCTGCTCCTCACGTATCGGTCGCCGGCTTGTGCCGAGCGGCGCGCGGGAGTGTAGAGCGCGCCGCCCACAAGGCAATACCATCCGGCGCCGCTCGCGCTCAGAGGAGCCGGCTCAAATGCGTCGCATACCAGCGGTCGAAGGTATGCACGCAGTCCTCCGTCGGCTGATACGGGCCCGGGCGATAGCCGCGCGATGCGACGCCCGCCTGCGTACGCTCGCACAACGCCCAGTCCTGGCGATTGGTCACGTCCCAGAATTCGACGATGTCCGACGTGTCCGCGTGCTTCTCGACGGCCTCCTCCGTCACCAGCCACTCGCACACGATGTGCGTGCGGTCGGGCGACACCGGCCAGGCGGTGTGAGTCAGCACGTAATCCGGATGCGGGCTCAGCAACAGATTCGGATACACGACGTAGTAGTGCACCAGCCGGCAGTCCTCGTGCGTCAGGCCGGGGATCGTCGGGAGGTCGCTCTTGCCGCTCATCGACATCGTGGCGACGCCCTCCCGAAGCATCATCGGGCCACCGTTGAAGCAGTCGCCCGTCTCGCTCTTGCGCGCGCTCCGTGGCAGCGCCTCGCTGATGCGATGGAGCTGGGGATGCGCGCCCGCGCAGTGATAGCACTCGCTGTAGTTCTCGCAGATGAGCTTCCAGTTCGCCGCCACGTCGTACTCGATGCGCTTGCCGCAAACGAGATCTGCCATGCGAAACCGGCTGAGATCGGGCAGTTCCCTGAAGTGCACGGCCAGCGGCTCCGCCTCCGCGTCGAGGTTGGCGAAGAGGAAGCCGTGAAACGGCTCGACCCGCACGGACACGAGCGGAAACTCTTCCTTGCGGAAATCCGCGCCCATTTGCGGCGCGTTCTGCAGCGTGCCGTCGATGTTGTAGCTCCACGCATGATACGGGCACACGACTCGCGAGAGTCCATTGCCACAGGGCGCATCGAGCAGCTTCGAACCGCGGTGGCGGCACACGTTGTAGAAGGCGCGCACGCCGCCGTCGCGACCCCGAATGAAGATGACGGAGTTGCCCCCGATGTCCCTCAGAAAATAATCGCCGGCCGACGGAATGTCCGATTCTCGGCCGACGCACAACCACTGCCGCGCGAAGATGCCGCTCTGTTCGAGTCGGAACACCTCCTCCGACGTGTAGACGGCGCCCGGCAGCGTGCGCGCCTCTGCGAAAGGCTGCAGCGTGCGCGCGAGTGCGGCGCGAATGCTCGAATCGATCTGCGTTGCCATGGTCATCCAGCTTGCCTCTTACTGTGCCGCGCCCGCTCCTTGCAGGCGGTTGTACTTGCGGAGCAGCTCCCTCAATCGGTCGTGCGGAAGTGCGACGACGCGGCGATCGTCAACCCCGACCATCGTCTCGGCGGCCACCAGTGCGTTGACGATGGCCTCTTCCGTCGCATCCACGGTGGCCTCGAACAGCGGCGTGACGCGCTCGTTCGGCAGCATGCGCACTGTGGGCACACCGTTGTCCGTTCCGATGTTCTGATTGGCCGTGGAAAAGGCGATGAAGATGTCGCCGGAGGAGTTGCCGGCGATGCCGCCCGTGCGCGCGATGCCCATGCTCGCGCGGCGGGCGATCCGTTTCAGTTGATGCGGGAGCAGCGGCGCATCGGTGCCGATGACCACGATGATCGAGCCCATGTCCGTCGCCGAGTCCGCCCGCTTCGGCTGCAACGACGCGTAAGCCGGGCTCTCTGGAATCTCCCGACCGACGGGTACACCTGCGATCGTCAACTGCGGGCGCCTGCCGAAGTTCGCCTGCACCAGCACGCCGACGGTGTACTCACCCGACTCGTCCGCGACGCGTCGAGACGAGGTGCCGATGCCGCCCTTGAACTCGTAGCAGATCATGCCGGTGCCGCCGCCCACGTTGCCCTCGGCGACCGGCCCACCCTTCGCACCATCGAGCGCGGCCTGCGCGTGCTCGGCCGTCACGTGAAAACCGTTGATGTCGTTGAGCCAGCCGTCCCATGTTTCCGCAACCACGGGCAGCGACCACCAGTCGTCGAGATCGATGTCCGGGTAGTGCTTCAGCGACCACGCGATCACGGCATCACGCACGACACCGACGCTGTGTGTGTTGGTGATCATCACCGGCCCCCAGAGCTGGCCGGACTCGTCCACCCACGTCGTGCCGGTCATCTCGCCGTTGCCGTTCTGTGTGAACCAGCCGGCGAACACCGGGTCGCCCGGCTTCGACTTGCCTCGCGGCAGAATCGCCGTCACGCCCGTGCGCACCGGACCGGTGCCACGCTTCAATGCGCCGTTGCCGGATATGAGCGTCACGTGTCCGACTTCGACGCCGGCCACATCCGTGATCGCATTCAGACGGCCGGGCGTTCCGTGGAACGGTACGCCGAGATCGCGCGCGCGAGGCTTCTGCCCATCGGCCGCATGCGCGACCGCAACGAGTGCACAAAGCACAAACGCCACGAGCGCGCGCATGCCCCTCAATCCCCTTGCACCCGGACGAAGAGCCACAAGATCGCGCCGACGACGGCGAACACTGAGCCGCTGGCGAGCGTCGGGAGCCATCCGAAGTGATCCAGCATGATGCCAACGACGGGCGCGAGAAAGCCGGCGATGTTGCCTCCGGTGTTCAACACGCCCGTTGCGGAAGCCGTGTGCGGCCCGGCGACATAAGTCGTCGCGGCCCAGAACGGTCCCTCGATGAATTGCGTGAATCCGAAACAGAGCGAGAGGAGCGCAACGGCCACATACGCATGCGGCGACTGCGCGCCCGCGAGCAGCAGGATCGCGACGAGACCCAAGCCGACGACCGCCGGCAAACGACAACCCCAGCGCGGCCCGATCCGCTTGCAGAGCGCATCACAGACACCGCCGCCGACTGCCGCGAGCACAGCGCCGACGATGAACGGCAGCGCGTACAGAAACCCGCTCTCGAGTAAGGCGAAGCCGCGCTCCTCGACCAGATACGTGAACAGCCACTGCGAGAAGATGTAGAAAACATAGTTGTCGCAGAAGTACGCGGCCGAGAGCAGCAGCACGTCCCGATGGACGATGACCTTGCGCCAACCGCTCACGCCGGGCGCAATCACCTCCGGCGCTGTGCGCCCGGCGTTGATGAGCTCCAGCTCCTCGCGCGAGACCGCTCGGTGCTCGGCCGGCGTATCGCGCCCGTACCACCACCACCACGCACCCGCGATGAGCCCGACCGGTGCGAGGATGTAGAACGATTCGCGCCAGCCGTATTGCACGATCAAGAGCGTGACGATCGGGCCGAGCGCGGCCTGCCCGAGCGTGAGCCCCGAGCTCAGCACCGCATTCGGCAACGCCCAGCGCGCCGGCGGAAACCAGTTGGCGAAAGTGCCGGCCGCGACCGGGAACATCGGCGCATTGGCGATGCCCATGAGAAACCGCACGATCATGAAGGCGATGAGCGCTCCACCCGCGGAAGCCGCCATGAGCCCCGGCAAGAATCCCGTGAACGCGGTGAGCACGCCCCAGCTCACCGCGATGATCGTCAACGCGCGGCGCGAGCCGAATACATCGCCGAAGACGCCGCCAGGGATGTTGAAGAGCGCGTACGCGAAGTTGAAGCTGCCGAGGATCCAGCCGATCTCCTCGTTCGAGAAATGGAATTCCTGCTTGATCGCCGGCAGCGCCACCGACAGGTTGTTGCGCAGGAAATAGTTTACGAAGCTCAGTACGAAGAGCAGGCCGAGGATGCGGAAGCGCACCGGGATCGACGCGGCGCGCGCCGCGGCCGGCAGGCCATTGAGCTCAACATCGGAATTCACGCGGCCTCCGGGCGTCTGCGGCGATCGGGGGTGATCATCTGCGCGCCATTGTGCCTCGGCGCGCGGCCCGAAGCGTGCCGGCGCGCCATCCCGGAGCGAGCGCGCCATGGAGGCCGGCGCCGGCCACGATGACGTCGTGTTTCAAGTCACCGCCCGATTGTTCCGAATGACCCGCTGCCCATACTATACGACCGTTCAACAAGGGGACAGCCCGCCCGCCCTCGCAGCCGCCGACCTCCGGGCGCGACCCTCTGGAGCGAGTGCCCATGGACTTCAAGCTCACCTACTCGACCATGTTCGACCCGCCCGCGGCGTTGCACGAGCGGTTCGAGACGGCGCTCACGCGAGTGCGGAACGCGCTCGGCGCGAGCCACGCGAGCTTCATCGATGGTGCGGACCACGCACTCGAAGTCGCCTTCGACCTGCGCACGCCCATCGATCGGACCTGCGTGCTCGGGCGATTTCCCGATGCCACGCCGGCAGAAGTCGACCGCGCGATGGCCGCCGCCAAGCGCGCTTTTCCCGCCTGGCGGCGCACGTCGCCCGCCGAGCGCAATCGCATCCTGCGACGCGCGGCCGAGTTGATCGAGGAGCGCGTGTACGAAATCGGTGCCGCCGTTGCGCTCGAAGTGGGCAAGAACCGCATGGAGGCGCTCGGTGAGGTGCAGGAAACCGCGGACTTCTTCCGCGTGTACTGCGACGACTACGAGCGCGGGCGCTTCGAGCACGCGCTGCCGGACGATCCGCTCCCCGACTATCGCAGTCACAACCGCTCCGTGATGAAGCCGTACGGCGTGTGGGTCGTGATCACGCCTTTCAATTTCCCGTTCGCGCTTGCGGGCGGCCCCGTGGCCGCAGCGCTCGTGACCGGCAACACCGTCGTGCTCAAGGGAGCGACGGACACGCCGTGGGCCGGCCGCATGCTCGCGGACTGTCTGCGCGACGCGGGCATTCCGCCCGGCGTGTTCAATTACGTCTCGGGCAGCGGGCCCGTGGCCGGCGAGGCGCTCGTGAATCATCCGGATACGGCCGGTATCACGTTCACCGGATCGCATGCGGTCGGCATGCACATCTACCGGCGCATGGCGGCCGGAACGTGGCCGCGGCCGTGCATCGCCGAGATGGGCGGCAAGAATCCGGTCATCGTCAGCGCGGCTGCGGATCTCGAGCGCGCGACGCTCGGCATCGTGCGCTCGGCCTTCGGACTCAGTGGACAGAAATGCTCCGCGGCCTCGCGCGTGTACGTACACGAAGCCGTCGCCGACGAGCTGATCGAGCGGCTCGTCGCGCAGGCCGAGCGTATTCGCGTCGGCGATCCGACTCGGCGCGAGAACTGGATGGGACCGGTGATCAACGAGCGCGCCTGGCGCAACTATTCCCGCTACATCGAGGAGCTGCGCGGCGGTGGGGCACGCATCTTGAGCGGCGGCAGATGGCTCACCGACGGCGAGCTCGCGAACGGCTTCTACTGTGCGCCGACGTTCGCCGAAGCCCCGCTCGCGCATCCTCTATGGCAACAGGAGATGTTCCTTCCCATTGCGATGATCGCGCGCGTTGCAGACCTCGACGCGGCGATGGCGCTGGCGAACGACAGCTCGCTCGGCCTCACCGCAGGTTTCTACGGCGCGCCCGAGGAAGTCGAGTGGTTCTTCGATCGCATCGAAGCCGGGGTCACGTACGCCAACCGACCGCAGGGCGCGACGACGGGAGCCTGGCCCGGCTACCAACCGTTCGGGGGCTGGAAGGGCTCCGGCACCTCCGGCAAGGGAATTGCGTCGGCGTATTACCTGGCGCTGTATCAACGCGAGCAATCGCAGACGCTCGTCGAATGATTGCGGAGATCGGACACATGAACGATACACATCGCACTCCTCTGCCCGGCCCGAAGGCGCGCGCGCTGATCGAGCGGGATCGCAAGGTCGTTGCGCCGAGCTACGTCCGCGACTACGAGCTCGTGATGAGCCACGGTCGCGGCGCGGAAGTGTGGGACGTCGATGGCAATCGCTTCATCGACTTCGCCGCAGGCATTGCCGTGTGCTCGACGGGCCACTCGCATCCCGCGGTGGTCGAGGCGATTCGGCAGGCCGCGGCGAAGTTCCTGCACATCTCCTCGGACTTCTGGCACGAGGGACAGGTGCGCCTCGCCGAAGTCATCCACGATCTCGCTCCGGTGAAGGGCGAGGCGGTTTCATTCTTCGCCAATTCGGGAGCGGAGGCCGTGGAGGCCGCGCTGAAACTGGCGCGCTACGCGACGGGGCGCGGACGCTACATCGCATTTCTCGGCGGCTTTCACGGGCGCACGATGGGTGCGCTCGCGTTCACCGCGAGCAAGTACACGCAGCAAAAGCGGTACTTCCCAACACTACCGGGCGTGACTCACGTGCCGTATCCCAATCCATACCGGCCGCTGTTCGCCGGCGACGATCAGGGACGCGCGACCCTCGCGTATATCGAACAGCTCTTCGAGCGGAACGTGCCTGCGGACGAAGTGGCGGCGATTCTGGTCGAGCCCATTCAGGGCGAAGGCGGCTACATCGTGCCGCCCGAAGGATTCCTCGCGGGATTGCGCGAGCTGTGCGATCGGCACGGCGTCCTGCTGATCTTCGATGAAGTGCAGACCGGCATCGGGCGCACCGGCAAGATGTTCGCCTGGCAACACTGGGGCGTGCAGCCGGACATCATCACGCTCGCGAAAGGCATCGCGTCGGGCTTACCGCTCGGGCTCTGCGTGGCCTCGAAGCCGATCATGCAGAAGTGGTCGCCGGGCGCGCATGCCAACACGTTTGGCGGCAACCCGGTCTGCTGTGCCGCGGCGCTCGCGACGCTGGAGCTGGTGAAGAACGAGTACGCGGAGAACGCCGCGCGCATCGGGCAGCGGATGATGGAACGCCTGCGCGCGCTCGCGAAGAAACACGAGCGCATCGGCGATATTCGCGGCCGCGGTCTCATGATCGGTGTCGAGCTCGTCACCGACCGGACGAGCAAGGCGCCTGCGAAGGCGCTCGCGACCAAGGTGGTGCATCGCGCGTATCAGAATGGGCTCTTGCTGCTCGAGTGCGGCGCGAGCGGCATTCGGCTCATTCCGCCGCTGATGATCGACGCGGCCCTCGCCGACGAAGGTCTCGCGATCCTCGAGAAGTCGCTCGACGAAGCGCTGGCCGAAGCGCCCTAGCCCATCCTCGGCCACGAACCGCTGATCAACGAAGTGCTGGCTGAGACGCCCTAGTCCGCCCTCGCCCGCGAGCCGCTGATCAACGTGTGCGGTACGGCGGCCGCGCGGGAGAGGCGTGCGGTAGCCGCGCGGAGACGCGCGTGCGGTGGACGCGGCGCAAGCGCGTCAACGCGCTTCCAGAACCTCGGCGGCAAACGCCCGCAGCGTCGCGCCGAGCCCGTCGACGATCTCGTCGAGCTCCGCGTTCGTCGCGATCAGAGGCGGGGTCACCATGATCCAGTCGCCGAAGCGACCGCCGTGCGTCCGGCGTCCATAGATCAGCAGGCCGCGCTCGCGCGCGAGCGCTTGAACGCGGCCGATCACATCGAGACTTCGCGGCAGCATCTCCTTCGAATCCTGATCCGCGACGATCTCGATAGCGTTCAGCAAGCCGAGCCCGCGCACGTCGCCGACGACGGGAATGTCGCGCTTGAGCGTATTCAGCCGTGAGCGCAGATATACGCCGGCCTCGTACGCGCGCTCGATCAACTTCTGCTCCAGAGTCTCTTCGAGCACCGCGAGCCCAACAGCACACGCGAGTGGCTGTCCTTTGTGCGTATGCCCCAGGTGAAACCCACCCGCGTGCACCACCGCGTCGACCATCCGCGCCGGCGCGAGAAACGCCGCGAGCGGGTAGTACCCGCCGCCGATGCCCTTCGCGAGCGTCACCATGTCGGGCCGCGCCTCGGGCCACCAGTGCGCGGCGAGAAACTTGCCGGTACGCCCTGCCCCGCTGATCGTCTCGTCGAAGATCAGCAGGACATCGAGCTCATCGCAAATCTCGCGGACGCGGCGGTAGTACTCGGGCGGGGCGTAGGTGGCACCTCCACTGAATCCCATTACCGGCTCGAGAATGAAGGCGAGCACCGTCTCCGGGCCCTCTGCGACAATCTTCTCGCGCAGCGCTTCGGCGCATGCTTGCGCGTACGCCGCGGCGTTCGTGTCGTCCGGAACTCGATAACTCCACGGCGCCGGCACGTGGAACCCAGTCTCCCCGCCGACGAGATACGGCGCGTAGCCTGGGTCTGCCGAAAGCGCCATCGTCGCGCGCGTGCTCCCGTGATACGACGGGTTGCGGCTGATCACCTTGTATCGAGAGCCGCGGCCGATGGCCAGTGCGTAACGTCGCGCGAATTGCAGTGCCTTCTCCACCGCCTCCGATCCGCCGGACACGAAGAACGCGCGCTCGAGGCGCATGCCCGCCTGCGCGGTCAGTCGCTCCGTCAAGCGAATGTTGCTGTCGCTCTCGAAGGCGGTCGGATATGCGAAGCACACGCGCGCGGCTTGTTCCTGCATCGCGCGCAACACGCGCGGATTGCCGTGCCCGAGATTCACGGCGACCGGCCCGGAAGTGACGTCGATGTAGCGCCGCCCCGCTGTGTCCCATACGTGCACACCCTGCGCGCGGCTCACGCGCTCGAGCGGCGCGTCCCCCGGGGAAGCCCAGAAGCACTGCATGCCACCGCCGGCGTGCGTGCCGGCGGAGCGGTCGGAGGAAGTCAACGCGGTCGGCCCTCAGTTGGACTTCAGGTACCGACCATACCACTCCACGTAGCGTTCCACCCGATCCACGCGAAAGCTCGGGCGTGAAAAGCCGTGACGCTCACCGGGATAGATGACGAGCTGCGTCGGCACGTGCAACCGGCGCAATGCCTGGTACATCTGCTCGGCGCCGATCGGCGGCACGTTCCGGTCCTCCGAGCCGACGAGGAACAGCGTGGGCGTCGTGATCCGATCGGCATGCAGGAACGGGGACGAAACGCGCAGCCAGCTCTCGGTCTTCTCCCACGGCAGCCCGAGCTCGAGCTCCCACTCGCGTACGTACTGATCATCGCCGTAGCCGGCGAGCATGTTGCCCATCCCGGCGCCGCTCGTCGCCGCTTTGAAGCGCGTGTCGGCCGCGATCACGTAGTTGGTCAGAATGGCGCCGTAGCTCCATCCGCCGATGCCGAGCCGTTGCGGGTCTGCGATTCCCACCGTCACGACGTAGTCCGCGGCCGCGAGCACGTCCGGAACGTCCACCGTGCCGAAGTTGCCGAAGAGCGCCTTCTGGAACTCGTAGCCGCGTCCGGAGCTCCCGCGCGGATTGGGCCCGACGATCACGTAGCCGTTGGCCGCGAGCAACTGCCACTCGAAGTCGAAGTCGAACTGGTGCTGCGACACCGGTCCGCCGTGCAGACGCACGAGCGTCGGCGCGCGCCCCGCCATCGAGCCGTCCACCGGGATCATCAGCAAGCCGTGAATCACCGTGTCGTCGGCGCTCTTGAACTGGATCGCACGCGCCGGCGCGAGCGATACCTCCGCCAGCCATTCATCGTTGTGATGCGTGATCTGGCGGAGGCGGCCATCGCGCTCGACAGCAACCAGCTCCGCCGGGTGGTCCACGGACTCCCAGACCGTGACGATGTGCGGAGCGCCGAAGCGGTTGCGCGCGCGGCGCCCTGCAGATGCGGACGCGCGCACATCGAACTCGCTGACCACCGCGCCTGGTTGCGTGAGCTGCTCCAGCTTGCCGTCGCGCAGACGGATGCGGGCCAGCGTGATGCTGCCGTCGTCTTCGAGCCGGAAATACAGCCATTTCCCGTCCGCCGACCATAGCGGATCGAACGACTGCCGATCGAGCTTCGCCAACGGCAGGGTCGCCTCGCCCCCGGTCGCAGGCGTGACGCTCACTTGCACGAGGCTGTACCAGAGGTCTTCGGGCTTGCCGGCTGCGACATACGCGACCTGCGTACCGTCGCCGCTGAACGTGGGCGGACGGCTGCCCCAGTCTTCCGTGGGATCGCCATCTGTACCCGGATTCGTCGTGAGCTGGCGCGGCGTCGCCTCCGGATGCGCCACGACGATGTAGAGGTCCCAGTTGTTGTGCGAGTCGGGGTCGTCGCCGCGCTTCGACAGAAACGCGATTTGCGTGCCGTCGGGGGACCATGACGGCTGCAGCTCGTCGTAAGGCCCGTCGGTGAGTTGCGTCGTTTCGCCCGACGTCACGTCGAGCAGAAAGAGATGGGTGCGCTCGCCGCGCAAGTAGCCGTCATCGTCCGACTTGAACTGCAGGCGATCCAGCACGATCGGTTGCGGCTTATCCGAATCGGCCTGTTCCTCCGGCGTCACGACGGCCGTGAACGCGATGCGCTTGCCGTCCGGCGCCCACGCGAACGAGGTGATCTCGCTGCCGAAGTGCGTGAGCTGCTTCGCCTCACCGCCGGCTCGATTCAAGACCCAGATCTGATCGCCCGCCTTCGCGTCGCCGCGATCGGTCAGGAACGCAATCCACTTGCCATCGGGGCTCCACCGCGGGCTGTGCTCGGCGAAGGTCGTGTTCGTGAGTTGAATGCTCTCCGTGCCGTTCCAGCTCGCCAGCCAGATGTCCGAGTCCGACTTGTCTTCCTCGCGCAGCGCACGATTCAGGGTGTACACGACCCACGCGCCATCGGGCGAGATGTGTGGGTCGCTCACCCGCTGCACTCGATAGAAGTCCTCGGCGGCCAGCGGCCGGGCGAACCCGGGCACCGCGAGCAGCAAAGCGCCCAACACGCCTGCAAGCCTCGTGATCATCCGCGCGACATTACCATCGGCTTCGCAAGCACGCGAAATGCGTCGCCTTTGTGCGTCAGGTGAGCGTTAGGCTACTTATTCCCTGACCGGGTAAACTGCGCCCTCATGAACACACCAGCACTCGAGACTCGATTTGCATTCACCGCGCGCGTCTCCGTCGCGGAGCCGGTCACCATCGGCAATGGGCCGGACGGGTTGCGGCGCTTCGTCGCGATCAACGGCGGCCCAGTTGCGGGTCCGTTGCTGAACGGCAGGGTCATTCCGGGCAGCGGCGACTGGCAAGTCGTGCGTCCCGACGGCGTGTTGAGTGCCGACGCGCGGTACACGTTCGAGACCCATGACGGCGTGCTCATCGCGTGCCGCAATCGCGGCATCCGGCACGCGCCGCCGGACGTGATGACAAAGCTGATGCGCGGGGAGCCGGTGCCGCTCGACTCGTACTACTTCCGCACGAGCGCGCAATTCGAGGCGCCGCTCGGCAGCCCGTACGAGTGGATGAATCGCGCGATGTTCGCCGGCAAGGCGGAGCGCGAGCCGGACAAAGCGATCATCCACTTCTTTCAGATTCTGTAGCTACAGACCGGGCAGCACCGGATCGCAGACGCATCCCGAAGGCGGCCGGATTCCGAGCAGCGACGCGATCGTCGGCGCGATCTGCGCCGGCGCGGTCGGCGTCCGCACCGTCATCGGCTTGGCGCCCGGCGCGAGCACGAGTATCGGCACGTACGTGTCGTACGAGTACGGCGAGCCGTGCATGGTGGCGTAGTAGTCCGGGTAGTCGTCGAAATACCAGAACTGCTTCTGGATCACGACGACATCGCCCGAGCGCGTCGGATGAAACGCGCGCTGCACGCGATCGAACAGCGCCGTGTGCCCGATGCGACCCGCGAGCAGATCGGAGCGCGTGAACGCAAAGGCGACGCCGGGCTCCTCGCGCAGCACCTGAGCCAGCGCGGACTCGACGGCTGCCGCGTCGACGTGAGCCGCGGCGATCTTCGCTCGATCGAGGTACACGTTGGGCGGCACGACGGCCGACACCCAGCCGTCGGCGCCGCTGAAGCGCTTCTTCAACAGCTCGTTCAGATGTGCACGGAAAGGCTCGCCCCCGAGGCGGTCGGCGTCGTAGCCCAGCGCCTTGCGCTCTTCCGGCGCATCATCGCCGCCGTGATCGGCGGAGAGCACGATGAGGGTGTTGCCGAGCCCGATCGTCTTGTCGATGTACGCGAAGAGCTTCGCGAGCGTCGCGTCGAGGCGCAGCAAGTTGTCCTCGGACTCGACGCTGTTGGCGCCGAACGAATGTCCGATGTAATCCGTCGCGGAGAAGCTGATGGAGAGATAGTCGGTCACACCATGAGTGCCGAGCTTTTCGTGCGCGATGAGCTCACGCGCGAAGTCCGCCGTCAGCTCGTCGAGAAACGGCGTGAAGCGCAGCGTCTTCGCCAGGTCCGCATCCGACAAATTGCTCAGCGAATGCGGAAAGCTGCGAGTCATCTTCGCTTTGACGTGCGCATACGGGTTCGCGGAGTGCGATGCATTGACGTACGTGCTCAGCGGATACTTCAGCGTCCATCCGCCCTGACGGTACATGGTGAACAGCTTGCGCTCGTTCCACGCCGTGACCCAGTCCGGCAGCTCCTTGTAGTAGTACGTGCTCGTCGCCGCCCCCGCCGTCACATCGGACATCCAGAACGATTTACCGAGATGCCCTCCGGGCACGATGGCGCTGCGGTCCTTGCCCGAGACCGCAAACGCGCGCGCACGATGACCCGAGGCGATGACGATCTCGTCGCCGATCGTGCTCGAGGTCAGCTTGGCGGGCGACATGCCGATCTTGCCCGGCTCGCCCACGACCGGATAGCGGTCGTCGTCGACGCAATAGACTTCCTTGCCCGTGTCGCGGTCCACCCAGTTGTTGCCGACGATGCCGTGCTGGGCGACGTCCGCTCCGGTTGCCAGCACCGCGTGGCCCGCGCACGTGATCGTGTTTGCGGTCTCATAGTGCGCATTGGCGTAGTACAGGCCGCGATCCATCAGCAGATTGAACCCGCCATCGCCGAAACGGCTGCGATAGCGCGGTAGCAGGTCGCCACGGAGCTGGTCGACGGTGATCTGCAGAACGAGCTTGGGCGCGGGACGAGTTGGAGCGGCTTGCGCCGCGGCCGCGATCGCGAGCAGCGCGAACGCGCGTAACAAATATTTCACCAGATGCAAGCCTCGTGACTTCAGGACGCGAAGTCCGCGATCGTGCCGCCGTAGCGGGTCATGCGGATGCGGCGAATTTTGCCATTCTGCAAGCGATAGAACACGAAGCTCATGATGTCGGTCGTCGTGCCGACCGTGAACGTGAGCCCGTTGCGGACGTAATCGCGGAACGGCTCGAAGATCGCATGCAGGGCGACCGCGACGGTGTCCCCGTCGATGGCGCAATCGACGAGCTCGACGTGCTCCTTCACGTACTGGTGGAAATCCGCATAGAAGTCCGCGATCTGCTGCGGGCTCGTGAGCGTGAGGGAGCCCACCTTGTAGACGACGTCCGGCGCGTAGTACGCAATCTGCTGCTCGTATTCCTTGTTGTTGAAATGACCCAGATATTTCAACAGATCCGCACGCGATTCGATCCGACTCACTGCGCTGCCTCCGCCTGACGACGACGCGACATAACGTCCACCTTTATATAGCCTATGCGCGATGAGGACCAGTGATCGGGGTTGGCCCGCCCCCATCGAGATCGTGAATCCAGACGGGCCCTCGCCCATCGTGCTCCTGTGCGAGCACGCTTCGAACTACATTCCGCCGGAATACGGCGGGCTGGGAGTGCCGCCTGCGGAGCTGCAGCGACACATCGCATGGGACATCGGCGCTGCGGATGTCACGCGCCAGCTGTCGCATCTGCTCGGCGCGGCCGCGTTCCTCGGCACGTATTCGCGTCTCATGATCGACCTGAATCGCCCGCCCGGGGCGCGCTCGAGCATCGTGGCCCGCTCAGAATCCACCGACATCCCGGGGAACGTTGCGCTCTCGCCGGCGGAGCGCGAGCGGCGTGAGCGGCTCATCTTCCGACCTCATCACGCCGCCATCGAAGCGCACTTGCGGGCGCGCGCGGGACGCAAGACGTTCGTCGTGGCGATCCACAGCTTCACGCCGGTGTATCTCGGCGAGGCGCGCCGATGGCACTTCGGCGTGCTGTTCGAGAAAGGCAAAGCGCTCGCCGAGGCGACGATTGAGCGCTTGCGTGCTCTGGATCCTGAGCTGAACGTGGGCGCAAACGTGCCGTACAGCGTGACCATCGAGGACGACTACGGTCTGCTCGTGCACGGCGACAACATCGGCAACCCGGCGATGCTGATCGAGATCCGTCAGGACCTCATCGAGACGGCTGACGCAGCCGAGCGCTGGGCGCAGCGACTTGCGCCGATTCTGCGCGAGGTGTGTGCGTAAGAGGACGCGCGCCGCCCGCGGTGAGACGCCGCTTCGCTGCGGCGTGTCGCTCACGCGCCCACGTCCCGGCAGCAGCACGTTCGCGAGCACCGGCATCGTCTGCCTGCGCCGCGCTTTGCCGGTGCGGCGCAAGCGGCGAGATGTGCGTCGTCGCCGCCTGCGACTCGAGGTCACTCGAAAGCCGGCGCGCAGCGGTCAACTCACGCCGCGGCCGGTATCCGAGGCTGCACGATCGATTTACTCCAGCCGGGTAGCTCGGTCAGCGATTTGTACCACCGCATGATGTTCGGATACTGATCGAGCGGGAACCGCGAGAACGGCTGCGTGCTGAGCGGCGCGCCGAGCGAGAAGTCCGCGACCGTGGGCTCCTCGCCGACGATGAAGCGCATCCGCGCCAGCTGGCCGTCGAGCACGGGAGCGACGCGTGCGAGCTTCTCCATTCCTTCCGCCACCTTCGCCGGGTCTTCGGGGCCGATCCGGAACAGCGGCTTCACGAGTCGCTCGAAGATGACCAGCGCGCAGGCGGGCTCCCAGTGCGCGAGGTCCCAGAACTGCCACTGCGTCACGAGCGCGCGCTTCTGCGGGTCCGCCGGAAATACTCCGCTCTCCGGCCGCTTCCCGGCGAGATACTGAAGGATCGCATTCGCCTCCCAGAGCACGAAGCCGTCGTCCTCGAGCACGGGCATCTTCTGGTTCGGATTGAGGCGCGTGTACTCGGCCGTCTTGTGCGTGCCTTGCGCGAAATCGACGATGCAGGTCTCGTAGTCGATGCCCAGGTACGCCGCCAGCGCGACCACCTTGAAAGCGCGTGGCGAGGGCGGAAAGACGTGTAGCTTGAGGGCCATAAACGATCACTCCCTGGCCGCAACGGCGGCGGCGTAGGTTTGCAGGATGAGGCCCCAGCCGTTCGGGGCATCCACTTTCTGTCGCAGCTCCGACGCATCGCCGCCGAGCCGTTCGAGGTGGCGATGCTCGAGCTCGACGAGCGTGACGCCCTCGCTCTCGGCGATGAAGCGAATCTCCACTTCGCTGATCGCCGTGGGGTCGTACTTGAACCGGTGGTTGATCTGCCAGGCGAGCAGCACGCGCAGCGGTGGCTCCCACGCCAGCACCTTGCCCCACTCGCACTCCGAGCCGTCCTCGCCGCGCTCGTACCAGCGGCCGCCGACCCGCGGCTCGATGAACGCCTCCTTCATCGGCGCCGCGCCGATGTGATGCGAGCGCGGCCACCAGCGGGCGAAGCCCGCCGTGAAGACTTCAAAGGCGCGTGCGGCGTCGGCGTTGACGCGGACGCTCTTGCGGACGGGCGCGACGGTGACTACGCGAGGATTCGGCCGATTCATTCGGGCTGCCTTTCGGTTGTCGTTCCACTTCGGCTTTGAAGGCCTCGAGCGCGGTATCCCAGAACTGGTCGAGCCAGCTCCGCAACGCACCGAGCCCCTGGGGGTCGATGTAGTACACGCGACGCGTGCCCTCGGCCTGATCGGTCACGAGGCCCGCTTCCTTCAGAACCTTTAAGTGCTGGGAAACGGCCGGACGGCTCACCGGCATTTCCGCAGCGAGCTCGCCGACCGCGCGCGGGCCGTCGCGCAGCTGCTCGAACACTCGTCGGCGCGTCGGGTCCGCCAGCGCCAGGAGGGCCGCTTCGTAAGTCATGACTTACGGTAACCTGCTGCCTACCCGAAAGCAAGCCCGGAGCCGGGCCGGAAGTCGGGAGAACAGTCGACCCGAAACGCAAACGGCCGCTCCGGGACTGGAGCGGCCGTGGCCGGGTTTCGAGAAGGTGCCGGAATGCGCTTGACGCGCGGTGCGCAGCTAGCCTTGCGCCTTGCGTTCCTCCGCGAGGTCGGCGCGCATCTGCCGATAGTTCACGGGGCGAATCTCGCTGATGCGACAGGATTCGCGGCCCACGCGAATCGAATCGAACCCGCTCTGCACCTGGTGCGGGAAGTGCGAGGTGATCGCGATGCGCGTGGCGAACGGCAGGTCGATACAGGGCCCGAACACCTTGATGAGGTACGCCTCGTTCAGGTTCGTCTGCACGAGGACATGCTGGTCGTCCACCGGAGTCCAGCTGTTGAACGCCCCGTAGACGTGGAACTCGGTGACGGGGTCACCTGTGTATTGCTTGATGCGCGCGAGGTACTGCTGATCCGACTCGCGCCGGGGAATTCCGGAGCAGGCCGACAGCGCAGCCGCGACGAGCAAGGTCAGGGCAATCGCAACTCTCATGACAGGCCTCTAGCTCTCGAAAAGTATGCCCCTATGACGCGCGAGTGTGCGCTCCAGTTCCCTGCAGGGCCGCTCAGTTGCAGGTCGCCCACGCCTGCTGCGAGGTCATTGACGGGCGTAGGTTCCCGCTTTCGTCATCGCATTGAAGAGATCGGTGAGCTGTGCCGCCGTCGCCGCGTTCACACCGCTGCGCTTCGTGAAATCGGTCAGGTTCTTGAAAGGTCCCTTGGTGCGCCGGCTCTCGAGCGCGCGATCCGCCGTCGCGCCGTCGATGCCGGGCAATTGCATCAAATGTTCTCGCTCGGCGGTGTTGAGATTCACCGCGAGCGCATTCGGCTGCTCCTTGAAGAGCCAGATCCCGGGCGCCAACGCCGCGCGTGCCATCGAAGGCGAGTGCGCAACGGTCTCCTGTAAGCGCGCCAGCGCCGCGCGCGCCGTCTTCAGATCACCGACGAACGCCGCCATGTCGCCGCTGCGGCCGTGCAGGGCCACCGCTTCGAAGCTCGCGGTCAACGAGGCGTCTGCCGTCGCGCCGTACGTCGTGTCGATGAACAAGGCGAGGACGCGCGCGCCCTCTTTCGCATCGAGCGAGCGGCGCGCCTCGATCAGATCCAGAACGAGCGGCGCCTCCGGATCGAGCCGCGGCTGCTTGTTGAGCACCGCGAGCGCATCGAAGACCGCCGAGTAGCGCTGCAGGACCGCCGACTGCTCGGCCGAGCCGGGCACGAGCCAGCGATAGAAAATCGTCGCGAGCACGCCTTCGGATGCCATCATCTGATTGCCGTTTTTCAGGCGTGCCGTGTCGAAGAGCGTGCTCTGGTCGCGGCGGGCCACCGGATCGCCGGGGCCGGGCAAGGTGATCTGCGCTTGCACGAACCAATTGCGGCGCATGCCGTCGACGCGGCTCGCGCGGTCGAGATTGCTGAGCCAGTACCCCACGAACGGCTTGCTGTCGAGACCGAGATCGTGGTTGCGCAGGGCCGCGTTGTGCGTCAACCGCCGCGCGAGGCCCTGGAAGTGGATCGCGAAGCCTTCGTCGAACGCGGTCGGATTGTCCGTGACGGCGAGACTGCCGTGCGGCGTGCGTGAATAGCCCTGTGGCAGCTTCGGCAGCAGCCGCCGCAGGAACACGTGGCCCAGCTCGTGCGCGAAGATCTCTTCGAAAGCGCCGTTCGCCACGGTCTCCGCATCGACCACCAGATCGACGAACGGCTCGTCGACGAAGCGCTCGCTGTCCGGCTCACGTACCTCGCCACGCTCGGGACGATCGCGGCTCTCGCGGCGATCGCGCCCATCGTGTTTCTCGCGCAGCCAGAATCCCCTCCGCGCGAATCCACCCTCTTCCGTGGACAGATATAGCCACGTCGGCGATGGCGTGACCGCACCCGCTTTGTGCTGGGCGATCTCGTCCAGCGCGAGCATGGTGGCCGTGAACCCGTGCACGGCTTCTTTCTGGAGCTGCTCGTAGAGCGGGCCGCTTCGCAAGCGCGTCACCACGGGCACCATGGCGCCGTGCGGATCGGCCTTCTGCTCGGCCTTGCCGCCGGACAGCTCGGGCATGAGCACCCCAAGCTCGGCCGCCGGCGCAGCGCCGATATAGCCCATGCACGCCGCCAGGAGAATTCCGAGCAGCTCCTTCATCGATCTTCCCGTCACGCGCTGCTTGCGTGACCCGACTTTACGCGCGCGCCGCAGCCCCAGCCAATCGCCGCCGCGAGAACGTCAGGCAGGGTACCGACGGACCCGAGCAGCACCGGGTCCCGCACATGCCTCGGCCTTTGCGGACCGCAGAGCAGTGGCCACGTCTGACGGGCGGTCGACGTGCCGCGCTCGATGGCCTGCTGTGGGATGCGGCCTGCTTCGCAGCAATGGCCACGCCGCGGCGGGCTTCGACCTGCCGCGCTGGCTCCCGCGCCCTGCTTCGGTGCAGGTATGCAGTTTGCTCGACAGAGCCCATGGCAGCCCATCGCAAAAATTCCCGCGCCAAGCGGGCCCATACGTCGGCTCGATCGCGCGCCCACGCGCGCGGCAAGACGCGCGGCAAGAAGTGGTCGGCGAAGGTGATGGAGCGCAGCGACGCGCTCGATCTCGAGCAATCGGTGTTCAAGTCGTCGAGCCCGCGACACATTGCGCTGTCGCTCAAGCGCTCCGCCGAGGCGAGCACACGCCGCAAAGGGACGCCGTATCAGTCCGCGATGTCGATGCTGAACTTCTACATCAATCGCGGCGGCCGCAATCTCTCGAAGAGCCGCAAGGCGATTCTCGAGCGCGCGAAGCCCGAGCTGCGCAAAGCCTTTCACCGCGACGCCTCACCGTAGCGCCTCTGCGATGCGCTCGATCGCACGGGCGGCGCAGTCCGTCGCCGGCGCGCACGTCGTGAGCTGATCGCGAATCTGGTCTTGCACGTGCTCCGAGAGCACCCAGCCGAGAGGCAAGTCGGACTTCGAGCGATACAGCGTGGCGGCGACGAACGTGAAGCGGTTGTCGTCTGCCCCGTTCTTCATGAATTCGATCGATTGCCTCGCGTGCGCGCTGCGCGTCGCGAGCAGCGCGCGCACCGGCGACAGCGATTCGGAGAGGAGCTCACGCCCGTTCAGCACGCTACCGCGCGGCACCGGTGCGTTCGGCGGATCGTTCGGGATGTGCAGTACGATGATGCGCATCGGCCGCTGCCCCTCGGGCAACCGCGCGCGGGCACGACGGATCGCCCGCGCGATCTCCTGCAGCGTCGCTGTGCCCGAGTTGTCGAAGTAGCCGCCGTCGACGAGGCGGATCCATCGGTCCCGGCCGGCGCGATGCGTGTCGACGAGTCCGGCCGGGCTCACATACGTGAAGCGTGCGCTCAAATGCGCCGCCGTGCTCAGCGGCAGCTCGGTGCCGAGAATGCGGCTCACGTCCAATGCGTCGCCGAGCGGGCCGACCTGCCCTTCCGGGTATGAGCCGAGCGGATGAATCACCGCGCGCTGGCCGGTCTCGACGACCGTGCTGTTCAGAAACAGCAGCGGCACGGCGTGCGGCTCGATGCCCCAGAGATCGTGAAAAGAATGGCGGAAGCGTGCTGCGTCGTCGGGATGCGCCCGTGCCCACGCGCGCTCCCAGGATTTCTCGAGCGCAATCGCCCGATCGTTGAAGACCGGCAGCGGAATGAATCGCTGCAGCAGGTCCGGGAACAGCATCGTCGCGAGCGTCGGAGACAGGAAGTCCCGACCTAGCGTGTCGTCGACTTCGGCGACGCGCGTGCGGCCGCTCGTCTCCGGATGCTGCACGCGGCGCGCAACGATGGCCGCAAACGTGGCACCGCCGAGCGCCCCGCCCGATACCCCGCTGATTGCGAACACGTGACGCGAGAACGGCACCGGCTGTCCCGCCGTCTCGTCTTCGAGACGTGCGAGAACCGAAGCACTCCAGTACGCCGCACGAATGCCGCCGCCTTCCGCGGCGACCAGCACGACGGGAACCGGTCCCGTGCCGGGCGTCTTCGCGGCCAGCTCGCTCCACCATTCGGCGAAGTATTGATCGAGTGTGCGATCGGCCAGCGGCGAGCGCGGCAGCGAGTCGGCCACCGGCTGCGAGGCGCGGCTGAGAAAGCCGTGCGAACGCATCGTCGGAGTGGCGCGAACGGCGTGGTTGTCGTTGAACGGACTGATGATCACGACCCAGATGAGCAGCAGCACCAGCACCGGCACGTCGTAGTGGTTGCCCATGTAGACGAAGGTGCTGCCCACGACGGCGATCAACCCCAGCGCCAGCACCAGTATTGCCGGCGCACCGATCGCCGCGATCGGCCGAACGACATAAAGGAGCATCAGTGCCGCGTTCGCGAGGAGCAGCAGCACGATGATGACCCGCGTCATCCGGGGCAGCTCTCTCCAGGACCGAAGGTCGCGTCGCTCCGTGGTCTCCTGCTCCGCCAATGCGTCGAGGCGCGGCATGCGCGCGAGAACGCGGCGCCCGTGCACATAGAGGCCCACGACGACCGCGATCGCGAGCAGCGCGGCCGCCAGTGTGTACACCGCGGCCGGGTATGCCGAGCCCTTCGCCAGCAGCAGGACTCGCACACCGATCGCTGTAGGCACGAGCACCGCGAGCCATCGCGGGAGATGACGCTTGAGCCCCGGCAGCACCGACGCCTGCGATGCCGGAATGCTGTCGAACCTGAACCGCAGCATCGTGCGCGCCGTGTACCAGACGATGAGCGCCTCGAAGGCTGCCGCGAGCAACAGGCTCGCGATCTGCCCGCGGCGCGCGTCTTCGCCCACGGCTCGCAGGATGTCGGTAAGCTGATCGCTCGCGACCAGCACGATGATGAGCACGGTCGGCACGAGCAAGCTGAAGCGGATGATCTTCAGCACCGCGGTGATGTCGCGGATACGGCACCACAGCGCGTGCCCGCGCGTCATCAGGGCCTCGAACGCGTTCCTTCGTGTTGTCTCGTCCATGGGCGACCTCCCCGCATGGAAGTCGCTACAGTACACAAAGTCTCAGCGAAAGAGACCGATCAGCGCCGCCACCCCGACGGCGACCAGCCAGACGATGCCGGCAATTGCGGCGAGCGCCCCCACGACGAGGAGGATGAGCACAATGCGGCTCGTGCGCTGCGTGCGGCGCGGCTCCGCCAGCCACCGCTCGAGAAGCAAGCGATTGCGCGTGTTGGCCTTGAACCCGAAATCGAACAAGTCGCCGGCGAACGGCACGCTGCCGATCACCGTGTCGACGAGCAGGTTCAGCAGCATGCGCGTGATCAGCGACGGCGGCGCGCCGAGCTGGCCAGCCAGCATGACCCCGAACGTACCGAGGGCGGCACTGAGGAGATCGCCGACGACCGGCACGAGCCCAAGCAGCGGATCGAGGCCGAAGCGCCACTTGGTGCCCGGCAAGCGAAAGGCCTCGTCCAGAAGCCTTGCGAGCAGATGATAGAGCGCGAGCGCGTCGGGACGGCTCTCGGGGATGGGACGGCTGGGATCGTCGTGGTCGTACGTGGTCACAATGCGCCTAGCGTGCAGCAAACGACATTCCGCCGCCAACAGACCTTCACAGGTCGGCATGCGAAGTGAATTTACCCAGCCAGCAGCGGTCGCCTGACGTACTCAGGCTATCGAGCGCCAGCCCTGCGCCCCCTGCTGGAACTCGGGCCACGTACTTCACGGTGCATAGCGCCGCTGGCTGCGTGCTGAGCGCTAGGTGCGGCCGGTGCTAGCGCACCCGCTTCAGAATGGCTTGCGCGAAGCGCGCAGCCGAGCCCGGCGCGTGCGCGAAGAACATCGACGGCTCGGTCAGCTCGAGCTCGAGCAGCCGCGGCTCGCCTCGGTCGTCGAGCAGCAAGTCGACGCGCGCGTACAGCGGCACACCGCTCGGAATCGCTGCCAGCACACGCTCGGCGACGCGCAGCTCCGCGGCGGTGGTCACGCGCGGAGTGATGTCCTCCTTCACGAACAACCCTGGCTCCTGCTCTTCGTGCGCTCGGAGCATGGGGCCTTTGCGGATCGCGTGGCTGAACTGCTCGTCGTAGAAGAGCAGCGCCGTCTCGCCGCGCTCATCGACGGACGCCAGATAGGGCTGCAGCATCGCGCAGCGGCCCGCGCCGATCAGCCGGCTCACGTGATCGCACATCGCGTCCACGTTCGCGCGCGCGTGACGTTGCGCATCCTTCGAGCCGGCACCGACTGCCGGCTTCACGACGATCTCTGCGGAGCTCGTGCGCGCGAGCATCTCTGCGATGGCCGCACGCGGGTCCTGCCCCGGCTCAACAAACGTCGCGGGAATCGTCGGTACACCGGCGGCCTCCAGATCCAGGAGGTAGTGTTTGTCGATGTTCCAGCGAACGACGGGCTCGGGATTGATCAGCCGCGTGAGCGCCGATGCGCGCGTGAGCCAGGCGCGAAACTCATCGAGCCGCGCCGTGTAGTCCCAGGTCGACCGTAGCACTGCAACGTCGAACGCTTGCCACTCGACCTCGTGATCGTCCCAGTCCGCGATGCGAACCTCAGCACCCTGCTCGCGCAGCGCTCGTTCGAGCGGCGCCTGATCATCGTCGAGATTGCGAGCGGCACGCGCGGAGACCAGCGCGATGATTGGATCACGAGGCTTCATCGGTGGCAGTCTACCCGCGATCGCACCCGAGCCCGCGCGGTGCGTCGTCGCGAGTCGACACCTCGCTACACTCGCGCCTGTGCAGGCGGTCGTCGCAAGTCCATGTCTCGCTGCACCCGAGACCGCGCAGAGCGTCGCGAGTCAATGACTCGCTCGCCGCACGCGCCGTTCGATTTCCGCGCGCCACGCGTCCGGGCGGCCGAGCCACTGCGCGATGTCGAGCAGCTCGCGCTGTCCACCCGTTTCGAGCGCGAAGGTCGGAAAGCCCTGTCCGCCGACTTCGTGCATGAAGCGCCGGCTGCGCTCGATGTGATCGCGCACGGCCGTGCCGCGCAAGTAGTGCAGCCGTTCGCTGAATGCAGTGCGATCGAGTCCGAGCTCGACGGCCAACTCCGTGAGTGTCGCCGGCTCGGACACGCGCCGTCCGTCGAGGTACTGCGCGCGCTGAATGTGCGCGAGCACGTCCAGACCATCACACCCGAGCTCGACCGCCGCGAGGATCGCACCCGTGGGCGGCTCGGAATCGAGAATCACCGTTGGATCGCCGAGGAGCTGATCGGTGTACGCCTCCGTGAAGCGCTGCCCGGACATGGCGGTGATCCGCCGGACGTGCCCGAGAACGAATTCGCGCAGCGCGGCCGAGGTCATCTGCCGATTCATTCCGGCCAGCATGCCGCCGGGATGCATGCGGATGGTGAGTCCCGGCACCGTGCGGATGGCCTCCATCAATGGGTGGCTGGCGTAACACCAGCCGCACAGAGGGTCGTAGAAGTAATGCAGGACGTGGCTCATGGCGGCGATTCTCGCAGAATCCGCCGCTTGAAGGTCACGAGCTGGCTCGGACTGGCAACGGATAGCCGCCGCGTGTAAGCGCACGCGAGGCAAAACCTTCAGCGCGACAGCGACGCAGGTAACGCAAACGTCAGCAGCGATGCGCCGGCCGGCACGCTGACGAATTGCTCGCCGTTCACGGCATACGTCACGGGTGCGCCGCCCACGACGCCACCGGTCTCGATAGACCACAGCTCCCGCCCCGTTTTCGCATCCAGGGCGCCGAACATCGTCTGATCCCCGGCAAAGACGACTCCGCCACGCGTCGAGAGCACGCCGCTGCCGGCAGCGCCGAGAACGCGCGAAGCGTACCGGTGCTCCCAGACGAGGCGCCCCGTGCTCGCATCGAGCGCGCGCACGGCCGTGTAAAACGCGCGCCCCGCGTCGGTTGGTCGGCTATGAGGGGTCGGAAAGAACACCATGCCTTGCTCGAGAACCGGCACGAAGACCAGCTCGAGCTGCGGATCGAAGCTCGCCGGCCACCAGTTCGTCCCGCCCCGCGATCCGGGGAACATGAGCCGACCGTCCATGCCTGCGGAGACGTTCAACAGCACGGGCCGGCCGTTCGCGTCGAGCCGCTCCGCCCAGTTCTGGTGCACGAACGGTACGCCGTGCAGGAATTTGCCGGTGTCGCGATTGAGCACGTAGTAGAAGCCGTTGCGATTCGCCCAGAGCAGGCGCCGCTCGCGCGGCGTGTCGGCAATGATCGGCACCTGGTTCGAGTCCCAGTCGTGCGTGTCGTGCGGCGTGAACTGGAAATGCCAGACGAGCTCGCCGGTCGTCCCGCGCAGCGCCACCACGGAGTTCGTGTAGAGGTTGTCCCCCTTGCGCCGCGAGCTTTCGAAATCGGGCTTGGGATTGCCGACACCCCAGTAGAGAAGATCGGCGCGCGGATCGTATGCGCCGCTCATCCATGTACCACCACCGCCGTTCTGCCACGAATCACCGTGCCACGATTCGCTCCCGGGCTCGCCCGGCGCGGGAATGGCCCAGAAGCGCCAGCGCTCGCGTCCAGTGTCCGCATCGTACGCAACGATGAAGCCCCGCCCGCCCGACTTCGACGTCCCCACGCCCGTGACGACGAGATGTCCAAAAGCGAGTGGCGCGCCGCTGATGTACATGCGCGGATAGTCGGCGACGACCTGCGTGCGCCAGAGCACCTCGCCGTTCGCGGCCGACAAGGCGAGCAGATGGCCGTCCCAGGTGCTGTAGAAGACTTTGTCATCGAGCAACGCGACGCCGCGGTTCTGCCCGCCCGGCCCCTCGCCCCCGGGTGCGACCTCGACGTTCTCCGCGTGCGTCCAGATGGTTCGGCCCGTGGCGGCATCGAGCGCGAGCAGGCGCCCGCGCGGAAGCGTCACGTACATCACACCGTCGCGGACGAGCGGCGAGCATTCGATGCGCCCCGAGACGTCCTCGAACTGATGGATCCACCGCACCGCGAGGCGGTCCACATTGCTTGCGTCGATCTGCGCAAGCGCGCTGTGTCGGACCGACGAGTAGGAACCCGAATACGTGAGCCAGTCGTCCGCGGGCAAGGCGGTCGCAGCCAGGTCCTCTGCGGACACGTTCACGCGGCTTGCCTTCGCGAGCCGCTCGACAGTCGCGCGCTCGGGGCCGCGCTGGATGTCGAGCGAACGAACGTGCGCAACGAGTTGCCAGAGCTGCTGCGGGGGCAAGTCGTGCGGCGGCATCGTCGAGTCCGGCACGCCGAGATGAATCGTTCGATAGAGCGCCCAGTCGCTGTTGCCGTGCTTGAATTCCCGGCCGAAGAGCGCGGGGGCCTCGCCGCCGCTGCCGTCGGGCCCGTGGCAGGCGGCGCACAGCGTGTGGAAGAGCCTCGCCCCTGCATCTTTTTCCGCCCGGGCACTCGTGGGAATGCCGATCGCAGCGTAGGGATTGCGGGTGGTGACGATGCGGTCGAGGTCGTTCTGCTCCGAACCGGGCCGCATGAACAGCAGCAGCTCGCGCATCTCGATGTCGGGGACGCGCCCGGTCGCCACCAACCACACGGCCTGCAGGCGCCAGCGGACCTGAGGCAAGGTGACCGGCGCAGCGAGGACGAGCAGGAGCGCAATCGCGAAAACGAGCGCCCCGCCCCGCCGTGACCGGACGACGAGCACTGAGGGAGGCGCGCCTACCATGTGTACTACCGATCCTTGTCCCGAGATCCCGGGTACGAGCCGAATCGTGAAAGCCACCCACGGCGCACACGGACGCCGCTGGTGGCGAGGCCGGCCATTCGGATTGTTGGTTCGAACCTGGCTCTCGAGCTCGGCCAGCAGGAACCGTGCCTGAGGCTAGGGCGCGGTCATTCCGTACTTCTGTTTCACGTCGCTCGTCGCCGGAGCGGCCATGAACTGCAGCAGCGCGCGCGCCGCCGCGGGATCGGTGCTCGCGGCGGAGACGCCGCCCGAAAACACCGTCATGCTCTGAATGGCGGGCGGCAAGGGCCCGACGACCTGGATGCCCGCGAGGTTCTGTAGCTCGCTCAACTGCTGGAATCCCAGCTCTACTTTGCCGCTGGCCACCAGCGAGCCGACCGGCACACCCGGCGGCGGCACGACGATGCGGCTCTTGATGTCGGCGAGAATCCCCCAGCGCTCGAACATCTTTTCGAGATATACGCCGCTCGGCCCGGTCGAGTAGCTGAGCGTCTGCGCGGCCAGCACCGCGCGCTTCACGTCATCCTCCGTAGCGATAGCCGGTTGCGGAGCGCCCGCGCGCACCGCGACGGCGATGCCGGACTTCACGAGATCGACGCGGCTGCCGGCCTGCAACTTGCCCTCCGCGATCAGCTTGTCGATGACGTTGTTCGCGAGCACGACGACATCGACCGCCTCCCCGGCTTGCACGCGCTTCGCCACGTCGACGCCCCCCGCCGCTTCCGTCACCACGGCGCGGCCGGTCTGCTCCCGGAAGCGCGCGGCGAGCTCCGCCAGCACTTCACGCGTTGCCATCGAGGAAATCAGTTTCAGCGGGCTTGCAGCCATCGTCATTGCCGTTTCAGTT
>DASTRY010000089.1:0-90361 GCA_035760965.1 Steroidobacteraceae bacterium
GCCATCGGGCGCTGCCGTTTCTCATGCCGCTCACGTCGCAATGTACCCTCGTCGAGCCACTGCGATCGTTGATCGAGCTTGCGCAGCGCTTGGAGCGTTCGCCGATTGCTTCGCTGTGTCTGACGCCGGGTTTTCCCGCAGCGGATGTTCCGGAATGCGGGCCGGCGGTGTTCGGCTACGCGCACGACGAGCAAACGCTGGAACGCGCGACGACCGAGCTCTTCGAGTCGACACTCGCGTGTGAGCGCGACTTTTCGCTCGAGCTCGTCGGTGTGGAAGAAGCGACGCGCCTCGCACGTGATGCGGACGTGCCGCGTGGACGGCCGATTGTGCTGGCGGATACGCAGGACAATCCGGGTGCTGGGGGCAATGCCGACACGACATCGCTGTTGAAGGCGCTTCTCGCGCAGAACGTCGACGGCGTGCTCGCCGGCGTGATGTGGGATCCGTCGTGCGCAGCACGCGCGCACGAGGCCGGCCAGGCCGCGGTGCTCGAGATGGCACTGGGCGCGCATTCCGGCTTCGAGGGCGAGACGCCGCTCGTCGCGCGCTTCGCCGTCGAGCGACTCGGGGACGGACGCTTCATCGGAACGGGTCCGTTCTATCGCGGTGGGCGCTTCGACCTGGGGCCGATGGCGTTGCTGCGCACTGGGTCGATGCGTGTCGTCGTCGCTTCTCGCAAGCAGCAAGCGGCGGATGCCGCGATGTTTCGGCACGTCGCCGCTGAGCCGGCGGATTCCAGAGTGCTGGTGCTGAAGAGCTCGGTGCACTTTCGCGCGGACTTCGGCGAGATGGCGTCGCGAGTGGTGCTCGTCGAGGCGCCGGGGCCGAATGTCGCCGATCCGGCGAAGTTGCCGTTCACGCGATTGCCCGCAAACAAGAGGCTGCGGCCGCTTCGTTAGCGCGCCCTCGCTCGTCGCGCCGGAACGTGCGTGCTCCGTGCGAGTGCGCACTCCGCGGGCTCGGCCGCATCTCCTGCGGCCGAGCCGTTTCTCCAGCGCGGCGCTACTTCACTTCGCCTTCGCCCTTCACGTCCACATCACCCGGATTCGAGATCACGAACATCACGACGCGGCGATTCTTCGCCCGCCCTTCTTCCGTCGAGTTGTCCGCGATGGGCTGGCCCTCGCCGTATCCCTTGGCGGTGATCTGCGTCGGCGGCACGCCGGCCTGCACCAGATAGTCTCGCACGGCATCCGCGCGCTTCTGCGACAGCGTCAGGTTGTACGCATCCGGGCCCCTGCTGTCCGTATGCCCCTGCAACTCCACCTTCAGGCGCGGATGCTTCTTCAGGCCATCTGCAACGTCGTCCAGCACGCTCAATGAGCTGGGAGTGAGCGTCGCGGAGTTGTAGTCGAACGTCACGCCTTCGAGAGTGATCGAGCCCTTTTGCGGACAGCCGTTCGCATCGACGGCCACGCCGGCCGGAGTGCCGGGGCATTGATCGCGATCGTCTGTCACGCCGTCGTTGTCGGAGTCCATGGGCGGCGGCGGCGCAGCCGCTTGCGGCGGCGGCGGGGGTGGAGGCGGCGGCGGAGGAGGAGGCGGAGGTGGCGGCGGCGGCTCGGCGCCCCATGAGTACTGCAAGCCCAACGTGCCGATGTAATCCACGAAGTGCCCGGGGCCGCGCGCATCGTCGTAGCGCGCCTTGAAGTCCGGCCGCAGCGCAAGGCTGCTCGCGCGACCCTCCCACAGACGCACGAAGGCACCGAGGCTCACCTGTCCCATGAAGTCGTCGTTGCCCCGCCCCGGGGTCAGTTGGTTTTCGAGCATGCCCACGCCGAGCCCGACATAGGGCGCGAACACGTTCTCGCGCCCGAACACGCGCAGGAAATCCAGTGAGGCGCCGTAGACGGACAGGTCGGGAAGCGTGTCGACCGTGGAATCGAGAGCTGCGCCGTTCAGTGCGACCTCGAAGGACCACGCATCGCTCAGGTGTCTGCCGAGCGCGAGCCCTCCCAGGACATTCCAGCGGTCCGTTTGTCGATCCGAATCCGCGCGCAGCACGCCGACTTGCGGCGTCACGTACGAGCGGTCTACATCGCTCGCCGCGCCGACCGCAGGCACGGTCAACGCACAGAGCAAGGCCAATCGCTTGATCATTGCAGCTCCCGATTCTTGTTGCGAAGGGACAAAACGCGCGCGGCAAGGGCCCGCGCGCGGACTGCTAAACCCTGAAATTGCCGTGAAGTTCCCCGCGCGTGGGCGGGCACACATTTGGCAACAGCGGGACGGTGCGTCGCCTGGCGAAACGCGCCGGACGCGTGAAATTTGTGCAATTGCCGTCGAGGCCTGACTCGGGCCTATACTCGGCGCGTCTCCGCTCGAAGCAATCGATAACAACAACTTTCACGCGACGACGAGGGAGTGATGTCATGTCGGAGAAGCACAGTGTCGGAGGCGTGACCTATCGGCAGGTCGGCGCCGAATATTTCGCGAAGCGCGGGCTCAGGCGTTACGCAAAAGTGTGGTCCCTGTGGGCGCTCGGCGTGGGCGCGGTGATCTCGGGGCACTACTCGGGTTGGAACCTCGGCTTGGCGAACGGCTTCGGCTCGATGGTGATCGCGCTGTTCGTGATCGCCGCGATGTACTGGGGGCTCATCTTCAGCCTCGCGGAGATGTCGCCGGCGTTGCCGCACACGGGCGCGGCCTATTCGTTCGCACGCAGCGCGATGGGGCCGTGGGGCGGAATGGTGACGGGGCTCGCAGAGAGCATCGAGTACATTCTCACGCCCGCCGTCATCGTCTTCTTCATCGGCTCGTACATGAGCGCCATCTTCGAGACAGGGCCGCAGTATCAGCCGCTGTGGTGGGCCTTCTCGTACATCGTCTTCCTGCTGCTGAACCTGCTCGGGGTCGAGCTCTCGTTCCGTGTTTCGGTCATCGTCACGCTCGGCGCGCTGGCCGTGCTCGCCGTGTTCTGGGTGAGCGCGATTCCGCACTTCGATCTCACGCGCTGGGCGCTGAACATCGGCATCGGCCCGGATGGCTCGAAGATCGAGCTGCCGCAGGGCGGCGGGTCGTGGCTGCCGTTCGGCTTCGGCGGCGTGCTCGCGACGCTGCCCTTCGCGGTGTGGCTGTTCCTCGCCATCGAGCAGCTGCCGCTCGCCGCGGAGGAATCGTCGGACCCGAAGACGGACATGCCCAAGGGGCTCATCTACGGCATGTCCACCCTGATGGTCTCGGCGCTCCTCATCACCTTCCTCAACTCCGGCATCGGCTCGACGGACCCGGACAAGATGCACGGCGCGTTCTCGCTCGGCGCCTCCGCCGAACCGCTGCTCGATGGGTTCCGGGTCATCTACGGCACGGGGCTTGCGAAGCTGCTCGCGTTCCTGGCCGTCATCGGCCTCATCGCGAGCTTCCATACGATCATCTATGCGTACGGCCGCCAGATCTACTCGCTCTCACGGGCGGGGTACTACCTCGGCTTCATGTCCCTCACACACGCGACCAACAAGGTGCCGCACATGGCGCTCTACACCGGCACCGCGCTGGGCTTCAGCACGATGCTGGCCGTGTGGTTCATCGCGGGTGCTGAGAAGGGCGGCGCGGTCATCGGCGGGACGCTGCTCAACATGGCCGTGTTCGGCGCGATGATCTCGTACGCGATGCAAGGGCTGTCGTTCATCCTGCTGCGGCGGAACATGCCGAACATCGTGCGGCCGTATCGCAGCCCGCTCGGCATTCCGGGAGCGGCGGTGACCATCGTGATCGCGCTGGTCACGCTCTACTTTCAACTGCAGGACCCCGTGTATCGCGTCGGCGTATATGCCGTCGCCGTCTTCTATGTGCTGGGCCTGCTGTATTTCGCGCTCATCGGCCGCAATCACCTCATCCTCTCGCCGGAGGAAGAGTTCGCGCTGAGCAGAGGCGAAAAAGGCCACGCGTGATGGATCCGCGCAAGGTTCGCACGGTCGCGGATGCCAAGGCGCTCGTTGCCGAACGAGGCCTCACGCACGTCAAGGTCGGCGCGTTCGACATCGACGGCATCCTGCGCGGCAAGTACATGTCGCGGGCGAAGTTCGAATCCGCGCTCGAGAGCGGATTCGGCTTCTGCGACGTCGTGCTCGGCTGGGATAGCAAGGACCAGCTCTACGACAACGCGCGCTATACCGGCTGGCACACGGGCTACCCGGATGCGTGCGTGCGGCTGCTGCCCGAAACGTGCCGCGCGCTGCCGTGGGAAGACCCCATCGTGTTCTTCCTCGGCGAGTTCACCGGCGCGGCCGAGAAGGTGTGTCCGCGGGCGGCGCTGCGGCGCGTGCTCGAGCGCGGGAAGACGCTCGGGTACGAAGCGTATGCCGGCTTCGAATACGAGTTCTTCGTGTTCAAGGAAACGCCGGACTCGGTGCGCGAGAAGCACTTTCGCGACCTGAAACCCATCGCGCCGGACTACTTCGGCTACAGCGTGATCCGCAACAGCGTGTGGAGCGACTTCTATCGCTCGCTGCTCGAGCTCGGCGAGAAGATGGATTTCCCGTTCGAAGGCCTGCACGAAGAAACCGGCGCGGGCGTCATCGAGGCCGCGATCGGCGTTGACACCGCGCTGAATGCGGCCGACAAGGCCGCGCTCTTCAAGACCTTCGCGAAGGTGCACGCTCAGCGGCAGGGCCTGATGGCCACCTTCATGGCGAAGTGGTCGAAGGACTGGCCGGGGCAGAGCGGTCACATCCACATCTCGCTGCGGGATGCGGCGAGCGGCAAGCCCGTCTTCCACGATGCCGCCAAGCCCTTCACGATGAGCGACACGATGCGCTGGTTCATCGGCGGCCAGCAGAGGTACATGCCCGAGCTGCTCGCGATGGTGGCGCCGACGGTGAATTCCTACACGCGCCTGATCCCCGGCTTCTGGGCGCCGACGGACTCGGCGTGGAGTATCGACAATCGCACGTGCGCGCTGCGGGTCATTCCGGGTAGCGCGAAGTCGCAGCGCGTGGAGTATCGGGTCGCCGCCGCCGATGCGAATCCGTACGTGATTCTCGCCGCGGCGTTGGCCTCGGGGCTGGCGGGCATCGAGCGCAAGATCGAGCCCGAGCCCTTCGTCGAAGGCAATGCGTACGAGCGCAAGTTTCCCGCGGATCTGGTCCTGCCGCGCACGCTATGGGATGCCGCGCAACGATTGCGCGCGTCGGAGATGGCGGCCGAGTGGTTCGGCGACGACTTCGTGTACCACTTCGCCGCGTCCCGCGAATGGGAGGAGCGCGAGTTCCGCAAGCACATCACGGACTGGGAGCTGGCGCGGTACTTCGAGATCATCTGAGGCGTGAGCAGGCTCGCGTCGCGCGGCTGCCGAACAAGGTTCTTTCATGTCGCTGCAACGAACCGTGAGTCCCGTCGACGGCTCCGTCTATGTCGAGCGCGAGCTCGCGAACGCGGCCGCGATCGAGGCGGCGTTGGCACGCGCGGTCGACGCGCAGCGCAAGTGGCGTGCGGTCGCCGTGAGCGAGCGGGCAGCCTTCTGCCATCGCTTTTGCGAGGCCTTCGAAAAGCGCCGCGACGCCATCGCGCTCGAGCTCACCTGGCAGATGGGTAGGCCGATCCGGTACGCGGCGAACGAAGTAGGCGGCACGCTCGAGCGCGCGCGCTACATGATCGACATCGCGCCCGAGGCGCTCGGCGATCTCGAGGCGGGTCCGAAGGAGGGCTTCCTGCGATTCGTGCGGCGCGAGCCGCTCGGCATCGTGTTCACGGTGGCCGCGTGGAACTACCCGTATCTCATCGCCGTGAACAGCGTGGTGCCGGCGATCATGGCGGGCAACGCGGTGGTGCTGAAGCATTCGGCGCAGACACCGCGTTGCGCGGAGCGCTTCGCGGAATGCTTCCACGAAGCGGGATTGCCGGAAGGCGTCTTCCAGTTCCTGCATCTCTCGCACGAGGATACCGAGCGCGTCGCGAGGGACTCGCGCGTCGCCTTCATCGCGTTCACGGGTTCCGTCGCGGGTGGCCACGCGATCCAGCGCGCGGTGGCCGATCGCTTCGTCGGCACCGGTCTCGAGTTGGGCGGCTGCGATCCGGCATACGTCCGGCACGATGCGAACCTTGCGCATGCGATCGAGAACATCGTGGACGGCGCGTTCTTCAACAGCGGCCAGTCGTGCTGCGGCCTGCAACGCATCTACGTGCACGAGACGGTGTACGACGACTTCGTCGATGGCGCAGTGGCGTTGACGAAGCAATACGTCCTCGGCACACCGACGGATCCGGCGACGACGCTCGGCCCGGTCGTGCGCACGGCGGCGGCCGAGCAGATTCGCAAGCAGATCGCCGCGAGCGTCGCGTCCGGCGCGCAACCTGCGATCGACGAGCGCGGCTTCCCGGCGAGTCGCGCGGGCACGCCGTATCTGGCGCCACAGCTGCTGCTGAACGTCGATCACCGCATGAGCGTCATGCGCGAGGAGATCTTCGGTCCCGTCGCCGGCATCATGAAGGTTCACAGCGACGATGAGGCCGTGCGGCTCATGAACGACAGCGCGTTCGGTCTCACCGCCGCGATCTGGACCGAAGACACCGATGCGGCGCTCGCGCTCGGCGATCGCATCGAGACCGGCACCTGGTTCATGAACCGCTGCGATTATCTCGACCCCGCGCTCGCGTGGGTGGGCGTGAAGGATTCGGGCCGCGGCTGCACGCTCTCGCGCGTCGGTTACGAGCACCTCACGCGCCCGAAGTCTTTCCATCTGCGCACGCGCACCTGAAGGGCGCACCATGAAGCTCAAAGGCAACTGGAACTATCCGACGCTCATGCGCTTCGGCGCGGGCCGCATCCGCGAGCTGCCGGATGCGTGCAAGACGCTCGGGATCTCGCGGCCGCTGATCGTCACGGACCCGGGTCTCGCCAAGCTCCCCGTCATTGCGGAGGCCGTGCGGGTGCTGAACGCAGCCGCGATGCCGAACGCCGTGTTCGCGGATATCCAAGGCAATCCGGTCGAGAAGAACGTCACCGATGGCGTCGACGTGTTTCGCAAGGGCGGACACGACGGCGTGATCGCGTTCGGCGGCGGCAGCGCGCTCGATGTGGGCAAAGCGGTGGCCCTGATGGTGGGTCAGACGCGGCCGCTCTTCGACTTCGAGGACCGGGAGGACTGGTACACACGCGTCAACGTGAGCGGCATGGCACCCGTGGTCGCCGTGCCGACGACCGCAGGCACCGGATCGGAGGTCGGGCGCTCGTCGGTGATCACCGATCCGCGCGACCACACGAAGAAGATCATCTTTCACGCTCGCATGATGCCGGGCCTCGTAATCAGCGATCCGGAGCTCACAGTCGGACTGCCGCCGCAGCTCACTGCCGCCACGGGCATGGATGCGCTCTCGCATTGTCTCGAGGCCTACTGCGCGCCGTTCTATCACCCGATGGCCGACGGCATTGCGCTCGAAGGCACGCGCCTCATCAAGGAGTGGCTGCCGGTCGCCGTTCGTGAGGGCAGCAATATCGAGGCGCGCTCGCACATGCTCGTCGCCTCCTCGATGGGCGCGACGGCGTTTCAAAAAGGGCTCGGCGCGATGCACAGCCTGAGTCACCCGTGCGGCGCCAATCTCAACACGCATCACGGCCTGACGAATGCGGTGGTGATGCCGTACGTGCTCGTGTGGAACCGCAACGCGATCGACGCGAAGATGGCGCGCCTCGCCGCGTACCTGGGGCTCGCGAAGCCGTCGTTCGACGGCGTGCTCGAGTGGGTGCTCGAGCTGCGCCGCGCGATCGGCATTCCCCACACGCTTGCGGAGATCGGCGTGCGCAGCGAGCACGCGGCAGCGTTCGCGCCTCAGGCGTTCGCCGATCTGTGCACGGGCGGCAATCCAGTGCGCATGGATACGAATCAGTTCGAGCGGCTTTATACGAATTGCATCCGCGGTACTCTGGCAGCAATGTGAGCTCTGGAACCTTACGTGGCCCCCGTCGTTCTCCGGTATTCCGCCGGCGGAGTTCGCGGTGGGTCCGAATCGAGGAGCGCAACATGAACGAGAATGTCGGGACTGCTACGAGCCGAAACGGTGAAGCCACTGCGGATGCGCGCAATCGCGCGAGCGAGGTGAAGGACCATCTGCGGGCGGCGAAAGATGCGGCCACCGATACCGTCCGCAGCACCACGCAGCAGGCGCGCAGCTGGACGAGAGCGCAGTACTCGCAACTGCAGGAGCGAGTCGAGGCCGAGCCCTACAAGGCGGCAGCGTGGGCGTTGGGGATCGGGTTCATCGCCGGCGTGCTCATCACGACGTTGGCGCAGGCGGGCCGCCGCTGACGCGCGAGTAAAGACCGGGGCTGACGAGACGAGCCGCCCAGGGAGACGAGCCGCCGCCCAGGCGGCAGGTCGAACTGCGTCCACGCGTCGTCCTGCTAAGTCTCGACGAACAAGCCAGCGCCGCGACAGGCACCGATCGAGTGGCCTGCGGTAGCGTCGCGCATCGCGCAGCGCCGGACATATCTCGGCGATTCGAGCAGAACCAGAGCACCGTGGCTGGTGGCTTCGTGCCCCCCTAGCACCGTCGCGCCGGGCCCCCCAGTGGTTCGGTGACCATTCGATGACACTTCCCCGCCCCGTCCATGGTTCCATTGGGGGATGGATCAAATAGGGGTAGTCGGCCTCTCCTATCGCCACGCCACTGCAGACGAAATCGCCGCGTTCACCCTCCCGAAGGAGGAAATCGCGGCCCGCCTGGCCGCGCTTCGCGACGCCATCGGTACGGCGGAAGTCGTATACCTCGCGACCTGCAACCGCGTCGAAGTGGCGTTCGCCATGTCCGAGGGCGAGGACGCCCGCGACCTGCGCCCGGAAGTGCTCCAGGCGCTCACCGGCCACGCGCCACGCCCCAATGAGGCGCGCGCCCGGCTGCGCGCGTGGACCGGCGAGGCCGCGGTCGAGCATCTGTTCCTGATCGCCTGCGGCCTCGATTCCGCTCTGGCCGGCGAGCGCGACATCGTCGCGCAGCTCCGTGGTGCGTGGGATACGGCGCGCGAAGCCGGTGTCTCCGGCCCGCTGCTCGATCGCGTGATCGGGGATGCGCTCAGCCTTTCCGGCCGCCTCCAGCGTCTCGCCGCGGACTCGCGCCCGCCTTCGCTTGCGGATCTCGCCGCCGACCGCATGCTCCTGCACGTCGCCGAGCGCCAGAGCACCGTGGCGCTCGTTGGCGTGTCCCCCATGACCAAGCGCTGCGGCGAGCTGCTCCATGACGCCGGCATCGCCGTGCTCGTCGTGAATCGCACGGCCGACACGGGCGAAGAATTCGCGCGCACCATCGGCGCGAGCGCGGTCTCGCTCGCGGAATTCCGCGCGCAGCCGCGCAATGTCGCCGGTTTGATCATCGCAACCGGCGGCAACGAGCCGGTCCTCAACGCCGATGCGCTCGGCCGTCTCGCCGCGGTGGCCACGCCACCGGTGCTGATCATCGACTTCGGTCTGCCACCGAACGTCGATCCGAAAGCCGCGGCCGCCGCCGGCTTCTCCCGCATCGGCATGGACGAGATGATCCGGGCCACCCAGGACCGTCGCGTCGCACAGCTCCTGCGCCTCGCACCGATGCGAGCGGCCATCGACGAGCGCCTCGCGCAACTGCGCACGCAGCTCGCGACGCGCGCCATCGGCAAGCAGCTCGCGGATCTGCGCAACGAGTTCGTCCGCATCGCCGCGGCCGAAGCGGATCGCGCGCTCAACGAGGAGCTGCAGAAGCTGAGCGTCGAGCAGCAGGAACACGTGCGCCGCGTCGCCACGACCATCGCGCAACGGCTCGCGCACCTGCCGCTCGCCGGGATTCGCGCGGCCGCCGCGCATGCCAGCCCGGAGACTGTCGACGCCTTCTTCCGCGAGGCGCGGCTGCAGCGCGCATTGCGCACCGCTCCGGCGCATACTTCGCCGCCAGCCGCGGCTTGGCAGCCCGCGCCGGCCTCACCGGCCGCAAAATCCGCGCAGGCCGCGCAGCCGGAAAAGGCCACATCGCAACCATCCGTTCACATCGAGAAGAGCTCGTAGATGCGCGCACCGAGGGGAAATCCAGTACCGGCCGAAGCGCCGACCCAGTCCATCGCATTGTTCGATCGCGCTGAGAAAGTCATTCCTGGCGGGGTGAACTCGCCGGTGCGCGCGTTCTACGCCGTCGGCGGCGTGCCGCGATTCATCGTGCGCGGCGCCGGCTCGCAGCTGTACGACGCGGACGGCCGGCGCTATCTCGACCTCGTGAATTCGTGGGGTGCGCTGATCCTCGGGCACGCCCATCCCGAAGTGGTGAAGGCGATCGTCGAATCGAGCGCGCTCGGCACGACGTTCGGCGCACCCTGCCCGGCGGAAGTCGAGCTCGCGGAGCGCGTCGTTGCGTCGTATCCGGGACTCGAGCAGGTGCGCTTCGTCTCGTCCGGAACCGAAGCGGTCATGAGCGCGATTCGGCTCGCGCGCGCCTTCACCGGGCGCGATCTCATCGTGAAGTACGCGGGCTGCTATCACGGCCACGCGGATCACCTCCTGGTGTCGGCCGGATCGGGGCTCGCGACGTTCGGCAAGCCTTCCTCGGCAGGCGTGCCGGCGGCGTTCGTCGAGTGCACACGCGTCCTGCCGCTCGACGACGAGAAGGCGCTCGAGCAGCTGTTCCAGCGCGAAGGCTCGCGCATCGCGGCCGTGGTCATCGAGCCCATTCCGGCCAATCATGGGCTGCTGCCTCAGCGTCCGGAGTACTTGCGCGCGCTGCGCGAGATCACTCGCAAGCACGGCGCGCTGCTGATCTTCGACGAGGTGATCTCGGGCTTTCGCGTCGCGCGCGGCGGTGTCGCGCAGCTCTCGGGCATCACGCCGGACCTCGCGACGTTCGGCAAGATCATCGGTGGCGGGATGCCCGTGGGCGCGTTCGGCGGCTTGCGGCAGATCATGGCGCGCCTCGCACCCGAGGGCGACACGTATCAGGCCGGCACGCTATCCGGCAATCCCGTGGCGATGTCCGCGGGCATTGCCGCGCTCGACGTGCTCGTGCGTGACCAGGGCTGGGAGAAGCTCGAAGCGCTCGGCGCGGCGCTGGAGCGCATGCTGCAGCCCGTGCTTGCGAAGGCAAAATTCCCGGTACGCTTCGTGCGCGCGGGGTCGCTCTTCTGGCTGGCTTTGCACGAAGGCCCAGCGCCTCGCGCAGCGGTCACTTTGAGCGAGCTCGATACCGAGCGCTATGCCTCGATCTTTCACGCGATGCTCGCGCGCGGCATCTATCTGCCGCCGTCGGCGTACGAGGTGTGCTTCCTCTCGCTCGCGCACACGACGGCGGACATGGAGCGCTTCACCACGGCGCTCGCCGAATCGCTCGAGCTCACTGCACAGCGTGTGAAGTGACGGTATGAGCGCGCAGCCGAGAACGACCCGAGTGTTCCAGATCACGGCGCTGGTCCTCGTCGTCGTTTCGGTCGTGCAAGTGGGCTGGTGGGTGATCGATCAACGCAATTTCACCGTCGAGAAGGCGCGGGAGGAGCGGCAGCTCTACCTGCAGGAAGTGGCGGCCGCGCAGGCGCTGCTCGACGCCGGCACGCCGGAGCAGAGAGTCAAAGAGCTGTTGCCGCGCGTGACGATCAGCGGCGGCAAGGCGGGAGTGTCCGAACCGATCGTGAGCCAGCTCGAAGCGGAGCGCGTGAGCCGGCTGCGGCGCTACTCGTGGGAGAGCGCCTTCTTTCTCGTCGCGCTCGGCGTGTGCATCGCGGTCATCTGGCGCGCACTGCGCGCGGAAGCGAAGGTGCTCGCCGAGCAGGATCACTTCCTCGCGCTCGTGTCGCACCAGTTCAAGACGCCGCTCGCGAGCCTGCAGCTCTCGCTCGAAACGATGTCGATGCGCACGCTGTCGCCTGCCGAGCAGCGGCCGCTCATCGATCGCATGCTCTCCGATCTGTCGCGCATGGAAACGCTGGTCACGCGCATCCTCGACACCGTGCGACTCGAGCGCGGCCGCGTGGACCTGAAGCCCGAGCCCATCGATCTCGCCGCCGCGGTCAGTCGCGTCGTCGGCCAGGTGGGCGAGCGCGCGCGCAAGGAGCGCATCAGCTTCGAGACGGACGTCGCGCGCGGGCTCACCGTGCTCGCCGATCCGCTCGCCGTCGATGTCGTGATCCGCAACCTCGTCGAGAATGCGATCGCCGCGGTTGCGCCCGTGGGCGGCGGCACGATCACGTTGAGCGCGCGCCGCGTGAATGGCGAGATCGAGCTCGCCGTGCGCGATACGGGAGTCGGCTTCCGTCCGGACGACGGCGCACAGCTCTTCAAGAAGTTTTCCCGCCTGCATCCCGCCGGTGGCAGCGGCTACTACGGCACGGGCCTCGGTCTCTTCATCGTCCGGCGCATGATGCAGCTCGCGGGCGGGCGCGTGAGCGCGCACAGCGACGGCGTCGGGCAAGGCGCGCAGTTCGTGCTCGCGTGGCCTGTCGCACCGGTGGAGACCCAATGAACGCGCTCCCGCACAGCCCGCCGACGATTCTCGTCGTCGAAGACGATCCACACCTTGCCGCCGGCGTGGCCGAGAATCTGCGTGCCGAAGGCTATACGGTGTTTCACGTGGCCGATGGACGCGAGGCGCTCGACTGGCTGCGCGCGAATCACTGTGAGCTCATCGTGCTCGACGTGATGCTCCCGAGCATGGATGGCCTCACCGTGTGCCGCACGCTGCGCGCCGAAGGTAACAACACGCCCGTGCTCTTTCTCACGGCGCGCGGCGATCCGCAGGACCGCATCTACGGCCTCGAAGCGGGCGGCGACGACTACCTCGCGAAGCCCTTTCACCTGCACGAGTTCCTGCTCCGCGTACGCGCCATCCTGCGACGCTGGGAGTGGTATCAGAACGCCTCTGCGTCGCCCGCCACCGCGGTGCTGCGCTTCGGCGGCAACGAAGTGGACTTCCGCGCCTTCAAGGCGCGCTCGTTCAACGGCACGCCGCAGGAGCTCACGGAAAAGGAAGCGATGATCCTGAAGGTGCTGGCCGAGAAGCCCGGCGAGATCGTCTCGCGCGAGGACCTGCTCGAGCGCGTCTGGGGCTACGACGTCTTCCCCTCGACGCGCACCGTGGACAATTTCATTCTCCGCTTGCGCAAGCGGTTCGAGCGCGACCCGGCGCAGCCGAAGCACTTTCTTACAGTGTGGGGCGTCGGCTACCGCTTCCTGATCGAAGGAGAGCCATGATGGCGCGCGCACTCAGAATCGGTACGCGCGCCTCGGCGCTCGCGCTGTGGCAGGCGAATCGCGTCAAGGACCTCATCGGCGCGTTGCCGGGCGCACCGCCGGTCGAGCTGGTGCACATCAAGACCGAAGGCGACGTGCGCACGGACGTGCCGCTCTGGGCCGTCGACGGCCGGGCGTTCTTCACGAAGGAGATCGATCGCGCGCTGCTCGCGAACGAGATCGACATCGCCGTGCACAGCCTCAAGGATTTGACCACCGCGATCGAAAGCGGCATCACGCTCGCCGCGGTGGTCGAGCGACAGGACCCGCGCGATGCGCTGCTGACACGCACCGGCGCGCTTCTCGGTGACCTGCCGCCGCACGCGCGTGTCGGCACGAGCAGCTTGCGGCGGCGCGCGTTCCTCGCACGCGTCCGTCCGGATATCAAGGCGATGGAGCTGCGCGGGAACGTGCCGACGCGCATCGAGAAGCTGGAGCGTGGCGAGTACGACGCCATCATTCTCGCGACGGCCGGGCTCACGCGACTCGGGCTCGCGGATCGCATCACCGCATTCCTGCCGCTCGATCAGTTCACCCCGGCCGTCTCGCAGGGTGCGATCGGCTGCTGCACGCGCGCCGATGACGCCGAGGCGTTGCAGTGGATGGCGCCGCTCGACAACGCCGCCGCACGTCTCGAGACGACCGCCGAGCGCGCGCTGCTTCGGCGAATCGAAGGCGGATGTCAGGTGCCGCTCGGCGCAATCGGCCGTCTGCAAGCAGACAGGCTCACGTTGTTCGCGGCGGTGTGCTCGACCGATGGCGCCGTTCACGTGACCGCCGAGGGCACTTGCGAGCCGACGCTCCCGGCCGCGGAAGCACTCGGCATGCGACTTGCCGAGCAACTGATCGCGCAAGGGGCGTCGCGGATCATCGCGAGCGTGCGCGGCCCTCGCGCACCGGTGAGTGAGCCGTGATGGCCGAAGGCGCATTGACGAACACCGAGCTGCCGCCCGTCGTCGTGACGCGCGCCGAGCCGGCAGACGGGCCGCTCAGCTCCGAGCTCAAGAGCCGGGGCCTCCGCGTCATTCTGTGGCCCGCCATCGAGGTCACGCGTTCGGATACCACTGATCTCGTGGACGCGCTCGGCCGCATCGCCGATTTCGACTGGATCGTGTTCGCGAGCCGCAATGCCGTGACGCCCGTGCTCGAGCGCATCGCCATGAAGCCACCGTCGCTCAAGGTCGCCGCGGTCGGCAAGGCCACCGCGCAAGTCCTGCGCCAGCGCGGCTGGGATGTCGACATCGTCCCCGATGAAGCGAATGCCGGCGCGCTCGTCGAAGCCTTCGCGAAGGTGGGGATGGACGGCATGCGCGTGCTCTATCCCGCCAGCTCGCGCGCGCTGCCCATGATCGCGAAGGGCCTGGCGCAGCTCGGCGCAACCGTCACGCAGGTCGAGGCGTATCGAACCGAGGCGGCCGCGACGCTCGATGTCGACGCGTGCCGCGCGCAGATCGACCGCAACGAGATCGGCGCGGTCACGTTTGCGAGCCCGTCTGCGGTCATCGAGCTCGAACGCGCGCTCGGTCACGAGCACTTCGAGAAGCTCTTCGCGACCGCCGCGGCGGTTGCCATCGGCCCGACCACCGCGCGCGTGCTCACGGAGCTCGGCCGCACACCCGTTCTCGCCGAGTCCGCGACACTGCGCGGGCTCGCGGACGCCACCTACCGTTTTCTGCAGACGAGGCACTGACCATGGGATTTCCATTGCACAGACCGCGGCGCCTGCGTCAGTCCGATGTCTGGCGCCGCATGGTTCAGGAAACGCGCCTGACGATGGACGCGTTCATCTATCCGCTCTTCATCGTGCCCGGCAAGGGTGTGCGCGATCCCGTGTCGAGCATGCCGAGCGTGTTCCAGCTCTCCGTCGATGAGATCGCGAAGGAGGCGCAGCGCGTTGCGGACCTCGGCGTGCCCGCGGTGCTCCTGTTCGCCGCGCCCGACGTGAAGGACGCGAAGGCGAGCGCGGCCACGGACCCGAACGGCCTCGTGCCGCAGGCGATCGCCGCGATCAAGAAAGCGGCGCCCAAGCTGCTCGTGTGGTGCGACGTCTGCCTGTGCGGCGCGACGGATCACGGGCACTGCGGTCACGTCACGCAGGACGGCGTCATCGACAACGATTCGTCCATCGAGACGCTCGCGCAAGTGGCGCTGACGTACACGCGCGCGGGCGCAGATGCGGTCGCGCCGAGCGACATGATGGACGGCCGCGTCCTCGCTATGCGTCAGCTCCTCGATCGCAGCGGCTTCAGCAACACGCCGATCATCTCGTATGCGGCGAAGTACGCGTCGTCGTTCTACGGTCCCTTCCGTGAAGCTGCGGAGTCGGCGCCGGCGTTCGGCGACCGCCGCTCGTATCAGATGGACCCTGCAAACGGGCGCGAGGCCTTGCGCGAGGTGCTGCTCGACTTGGACGAAGGTGCGGACATGGTGATGGTGAAACCTGCCGGGCCGTATCTCGACGTCATCCGGCAGGTGCGCGATGCGGTGCACGTACCCGTCGTCGCGTATCAGGTGTCGGGCGAGTTCAGCCTCATCAAAGCGGCTGCGGAGCGGGGCTGGATCGATGAGCGCGCCGCCGCGCTCGAAACGCTCACCGGCATCAAGCGCGCCGGTGCGGACCTCATCATCACGTACTTCGCGCCGGACATGGCCAGATGGTTGCGCAGTTGAGCACGCCGAACGCAACGTCGGAGCCCGTGCTTCTCGCGGCCGCACGACGCAAGCCGGTACCGTACACGCCCATCTGGATCATGCGGCAGGCCGGCCGCTACTTGCCGGAGTATCGCGAGCTGCGCGCGAAGACGGATTTCGTGGCGCTCACGCGCACGCCCGAGCTGGCCGCGGAAGTCACGCTGCAGCCCCTGCGCCGCTTCGAGCTCGACGCCGCGATCCTCTTCAGCGACATCATGACGCCGCTGCAGGGCATGGGCATCGCGCTCGATTTCGCGCCGGGACCGATCGTGCGCGATCCCATCCGCACCGCCGCGCAGATCGATGCGCTTCCCGAGCTGCAGCCGGCGCGCGATGTGCCGTTCGTGATGGACACCATCAAGCTCGTGCGTGCGAACGTGCCGCGCGGCGCGCCGCTCATCGGATTCGCCGGCGGACCGTTCACGCTGTTCTGCTATCTCGTGTGCGGGCGGCCATCGAAGGAGTTCGGGCCGGCACGCGCGTTTCTGTACGCCCAACCCGAATCGGCCGAGCGCCTGCTCGACAAGCTGGCGGATGCGATGGCCGTGTACTTGCGCGCCCAAGCCGAGGCGGGTGCGCAGGCGCTGATGATCTTCGAATCGTGGGCGGGACTGCTCGGGCCGCGCGAGTTTCGGCGCTTCGCTCTGCGTGCGGTGATCCGTACGCTCGCGGGACTGAAGAGCGTGGGTGTGCCAATGATTTACTACGCGAACAACGGAGGCACGGTGCTCGATCTCGTCGGTCAGCTCGACATCGATGTCGCGGGTATCGATTGGCGCACGCCCTTGAGCTGGGCGCGACGGACGCTCGGGCCCACGAAGGCCGTGCAGGGCAACCTCGACCCGGCGGCATTGTTCGCGGCGCCGGACGAGCTGAAGCGTCATGTCGATACGGTGCTGCTCGAGGCCGGACCCGAGGCGGGGCACATCTTCAATCTCGGTCACGGCATCTGGCAGGAGACCGATCCCGATGCCGTCGCGCGCCTGGTCGACTACGTGCACGAGGCGAGCGCGCGCCGCGGAGGTCAGAAATGAGTAGCGATTCTTCACGCCTGCACGGCGCAGCCACCGAGCAGAGCGCGGCGAATGGACCGGCCCGCGCGAGCGGCGTCGCGGAGTCGCGCGATACGGCGAGCACTGTCCCGTGCGTTGACGCAGACGTGGCGTGCGCGTACTTCCGCGACCTGCAAGCGCGCATCTGCGCGGCGTTCGAATCCTTCGAGTCGACGAAGCGCTTCGAGCACCGCGACTGGTCGCGCCCTCCCGAACACCGCCTGAAAGGCGGCGGCTGGTCGCGCCTCATGCGGGGCGACGTGTTCGAAAAGGTCGGCGTGAACGTGAGCCACGTGTGGGGCGTGCTCGACCCGAAATTCCGCGGCCAGATCCCGGGCGCGGACGCTTCCGAAGGCCGCTTCGTCGCGACCGGCATTTCGCTCGTCGCGCACATGTACAACCCGTACGTGCCTGCCGTACACATGAACCTGCGCTTCCTCGAGACGAGCCGCTCATGGTTCGGCGGCGGCGCCGATCTCACGCCTACTTTCCCGTTCGACGAGGACACCGCGGATTTCCACGCCGCGCTGCAAGCCGCCTGCGACAGCTACCGACCCGATGCCTACGCCGAATTCAAAGCGTGGTGCGACCGGTATTTCTACTTGCCGCATCGGAAGGAGCCGCGCGGTGTGGGCGGCATCTTCTTCGACGATCTGGCGAGCGGGAATCGCGCCGCGGATTTCGCGTTCGTGCGTGCCGTGGGCGAGGCCTTCCTCGCGGTGTACCCGCGGATCGTGGCGCGCCGGAAGGATCTACCGTTCGACGACGCGGCTCGCGAGAAGCTCTTCTACAAGCGCGGCCGCTACGTCGAGTTCAACCTGGTCTACGACCGGGGCACGCGGTTCGGCTTCGGTACCGATGCGGACCCCGAGGCGTACCTGATGAGTCTTCCGCCTATCGTCCGCTGGTGACGCGGTTCAAGTAACGGCGCGGCACGTCCAGCCAAGTCTGCTGCGTCGGACCCCAGAACTGGGCCTGTGCCGCGGCTTTGGCGGCAGCCCAGTGCGCGCAGAGCGCGGCGCCGATCGCGGCGACCGTGTCTTTGGTCGCGGGCGTCCAGAAACCCACTTGGGTTGCTGCTCTGGATGTCATGAATCTGCCTCCTTCCCCTGCGTACTATTTGTAAGGAGTTGAGCGCACCGCGCGTCCCCTAGTTCCGGCAAAAAGCGTCGCACTCCGGCGACTTTCGCTACTTTTTTCGTGTCCGAAACTGCTCGGTCGACGCATCGCGCGGTGGGTCCCCGTCGCCGGCGCGCCTATACGTAGCCTGTCGCCGTTTGGATGCGCTGTTTCTTTTTTGAAGCTCGGAACGCGCGCGTACTGCATCCGGCTTTGGTGTCGCACCGTAGGGCCACTCTGTCGAAGTCGAGCAATTTCCACATCAACTCTAGGGGAATTTCATGGCGACCCAAGCGAGGCAGGCGGTCGGGCTGACCCTGGCTGCTGCGCTGATTCCGCTAACAGGTCAGGCATCGAGTCACCGCGAAGCGCCGAACATCACGCGGCTTCCCGCCGTCGACTCGACGGATTTCTACATGTTCAGCAGCTACGAGCCGAGCCGTGCGGGCTACGTCACGCTGCTCGCGGATTACGTGCCGCTGCAGGACGCGTACGGCGGACCGAACTACTTCGCGCTCGATCCGACGGCGCTCTACGAGATTCACATCGACAACGACGGCGATGCGAAGGAAGACCTGACGTTTCAGTTTCGGTTCACGAACCGGCTCGCGAACGACAACCAGGGCATCAAGCTTGGCATCGCGGGAAGCCAGGTGGCCGTGCCGCTGAAGAATGTGGGACCGATCAGCGCGAACGACTCCTCGCTGCTGAATTTCAACGAGAGCTACACGCTCACGCTCGTGCGCGGCGATCGTCGCAAGGGACAGGCGGCGCCGATCACCAGCGCCAAGGACGGCAGCACGAGCTTCGGCAAGCCGTACGATTTCGTCGGCACCAAGAGCTTCACGAGCGTGCAGGGTTACGCCGACTACGCGCGGAAGTTCGTCTACGACGTGACCATTCCCTCGTGCGACAAGCCCGGCCGCGTGTTCGTCGGCCAGCGCCGAGAGCCGTTCGCGGTGAATCTCGGCAAGGTGTTCGATCTCGTGAATCTCGTGCCGGTCGACGGCAGCGCGTTTCCGGGCGGCATCACGCAGGACCCGGCCAACAACCAGATCGCGGACAAGAACATCACGACGCTCGCGCTCGAGGTGCCGGCGAGCTGCCTCAAGGGCTCGGGCAACGGCGTGATCGGCGGCTGGACCAGCGCGAGCTTGCGGCAGGCGCGCATCCTGAATCCGAAGCCGACGTTTTCGAAAGCGGAAGTGAGCGGAGGCCCGTGGACGCAGGTGTCGCGGCTTGCGACGCCGCTCGTGAACGAGGTCGTGATCGGGCTGCCGGACAAGGATCGCTTCAACGCGAGCCAGCCGAAGGACGACGCGCAGTTCGCCACGTACGTGACGAATCCGACGCTGCCGGCGCTTCTCGACGCGCTGTTCCGGAGCGCCGTGAATCAGACGCTGAAGACGAGCTTCGCGACGCTCGCGCCGACGAACATTCCGCGCAACGATCTCGTCACGGCGTTCCTCACGGGCTTTCCCGGTGTCAATCAGCTCGCGAAGGTGACGCCTTCCGAGATGATCCGCCTGAACACCGGCATCGCGCCGACTGCGGCTGCTCAGCAGAGCCCGTTCGGTGTGGCCGGCGGCGATCTCGCGGGCTTTCCGAACGGCCGCCGACCTGGCGACGACGTGACGGACATCGCGCTGCGCGTCGTGATGGGTCGGCTGTGCTATCCGATCCCGGTCAACGGCCAGCAGACCGATCTCGGGCTGTGCAAGCCGTCGGATGCGCCGGTGGGCAACGCGCCATTCACGGACGGTGCGCCGGTCAGCGCGCGGGATTTCGACACCGAGTTCCCGTATCTGCGCACGCCGGTTCCCGGCGCGGGCATGTGAGGGCGCGCGCATGAAAACCTGGAAACGAGGGGTCGTGGCGCGCACGCGCGCGATGGTCGCGCTCGCAGTGACGGCGTCGGTGATCACCGCGTGCGGGGGCGGTGGTTCCGGCGCGGCACCGGCCGCGCAGAACGCGGCGCCTACCGTGAGCGCGTTTGCGACTCAGAGCGTCAATCAAGATACACCGGTGACGGCGGACTTCACGGTGACGGATGACGGGGGTGCCGATGCGCTGATGCTGAGCGTGTCGTCGTCGGATCCATCGATCGTGCCCGTCGGGGCCATCACGCTCTCGGGCAGCGGCACGAATCGGACCGTCAGCCTCTTGCCGGCGGAGGATGCCACCGGTCGCGTGAACATCCAGATAGCTGCCAAGGATGCGCAGGGGAACGTTGGGGTCAGCATCCTGCCGCTGACGGTGAACGCCGTGAACCAGTCGATCGCGAGCTACACGAGCATGACGTTCGCGAAGAGCGCGAACGACACGCCAGTGCAGGTGAGCGGCTTCACGTTCGTGCAGGACGCGGACGACGAGGGCACCTTCGCTCCACTGCTGCAGTGAGGACGGTGCTGCGATGAAGATCCCGGCGCTCATTGCGTGTGTCGCGTCCGCGATGAGCGTCGGTTGGGCGGGAGCGGCCGAACGGTTTCGTCCGGCCGCTCCCGACTATGTGGTGATGCATGTGCCGGCGCGGGCGGCGCACGATCCGATTGCGTCGCTGGAACAGCGCTACGCACAGGCCCCCGACGCGGGCACTGCCGCGGCACTCGCCGCGCTGTACGTGGAGCGAGCGCGATCGCAGCGCGAGGCGCGCTACTTCGGGCGAGCGGAGATGCTTCTGCAGCCGTGGCTCGCCAAGCCGGACGTGTCCGCCGCCACGTTGCGCGTGCAGGCGGACATTCTGCAGAACCGGCACGATTTCGCGGGCGCGCTGCGCTTGTTGGACGATGCGATCGCGCGTGACCCGCGCGATGCGGGCGCGCGGTTGATGCGCGCGTCGGTGAAAGTCGTTCAGGGGCATGCTGTCGATGCGCGCGCAGACTGCGCGGCCGTGCTGGCAAGCGGCGAATCGGCGGCCGGCACGGTGTGCTTCGCCCAGGTGCTCGGCAGCACCGGCCACCTCGCGCAGGCGGAGGCTCTGCTCAACACGTTGCTTACGAGAATTGCGAGTTCCGGCGCGGCCCGTGCGCCCAGCGCCAGTCCCCTCGGAATCTCCGCCGACGTTCTCGGTTGGGCGTTGTGGTTGAGCGCGGATTTCGCCGATCGGCGCGGCGACGCGCACGCCGCCGAAGCGCAACTGCGCGAAGCGATGAAGGCGACGCCGACCAACGAAGGCGTACGGTCCGCGCTCGCGGACTTGCTCATCGCACGGGGTGCGTTCCGTGAGGCCCTCGCGGTTGTCGATCTGCCGGCTCCTTCGACCGGCTTGCTCGCACGCCGCGCTCGCGCTCAGCAACTCCTGCGAGATCCGGGCCTCAGCGCGACGCGAGCCCAGCTCGACGATGTCGTGACGCTCGCGCGCCGGCGCGGCGAGATCCCGCACCTCCGCGAAGAGGCGCTCGTCGCGCTGGATGTCGACGGCGATGCCGCTCGCGCGCTCCAACTCGCCACGCAAAACTTCGCCACCCAACGCGAGACCATCGATGCGCGCCTGCTCGTGCGCGCCGCCCGCGCGCAAGGCGACCGCGAGGCCTTCGAGCTCGTGACGCGCTGGATGCGAGCCACCGGTTTCGAAGACAAAGCCATCACGGAGATCCGATCATGAGCGACGCGCCAGTCGACGCCCGCACTCGCGCGCGCCTCGCAATCGGCTTCGTACTGGCGTTCCTGTCGCTCGTCGCTCCGATCACCGCCCAATCTCACGCAACGAGCACGAGCTATCTCATCGCCCACGACACCGGCGATGGCACCGTCACGCTCACCTGGGACGTCGCCGTCCCCGACGTTCACTGGTCCTTGGACCTCGACGCCGATGGCGACGGCGCCATCACCTGGCGGGAAATCGAAGCGCGCCGCGACGACATCGCGTCGCTCGCCGCGAGTCACCTCCGCATCGGCCGCGCGGCGACCGAGGCGGAGCGCGCGGACACTCGCACCTCACACACTCGCCAATCCCAGCTCTGCACGCCGCGTCTCGAAGACATGCTCCTCACCGAGCACGCCGGCGAGCCTCACCTCTCACTCACCTTCACCACGGCGTGCGATGCCACCGGCCCACTCGCCCTCTCGGCCACTTTGTTCTTCGACAAAGACGCCACGCAACGCACGTTGATCGACGTCACGACGCCCGCGGGCCAGTTCACCGGCATCCTGTCCCCAGGCGCGCCCGAGTGGCGCGAGCCCGCCGCGCCGTCTCTTTTTGCAACCTTCGGCACGTTCATCGGGCAGGGTCTCTGGCACGTCTGGATCGGCTACGACCATCTCGCATTTCTGCTCCTGCTGCTGCTCCCGGGCGTGCTCCGGAGCACGGGTACGGATTGGCGCGGAACCCGCAACTTCGGTGAAACCGCCCGCGACCTCCTGCGCATCGTCACCGCGTTCACCGTCGCACACTCCGTCACACTTGCGCTCGCCGCGACGGGGACGGTGCACGTCCCGGTCCGTCCGGTCGAGATTTCCATCGCGCTCTCGATAGTCGTTGCCGGGCTGCTGAACCTCTTTCCGGCCGCCGCACGGGCCCGGCTCGCCCTGGCGTTCGGCTTCGGCCTCATTCACGGCTTCGGCTTCGCGAATGCGCTCGCGGAGCTTGGCACCCACGGTACGCGGCTTGTCCCCACGCTCGCGGGGTTCAACGTGGGCGTCGAGCTGGCGCAGGTGTCGCTCGTCATCCTCGTGCTGCCCTTTCTGCTCCGCGCCCGTCACTCGCTGTTCTACGCGTGGCGCTTCATGCCGGTCGCGTCCATCGGTGCCGCCATGGCCGGCGCCGCGTGGCTCGCGGCCCGCGGCGGTTGAGCGTCGCCCGCAATTCTGTTAAATCCGCTGCTCCCTGCGCGGCGGGCGGGCCCGCAGGCGGAAGCGTGAGTCGAGCTGTCCCGCGCGGGCCGCGCCGCGCGGCCGCGAATCGAGCAAACTACCCGTGGAATGCGCTTTCTGAAGTATCCCTTCAGCGATGGACGATCCACCGCCGCTTCATTGACGGGGCTCGGCCGCGCACCCCTCGCGCGCGCGACACCGTTGCCCGAGGCACCGCCGCCCGTATCGGAATCGAATCCGCCCGACACTCACCGCGACTACAGCGAAGCGCGCCTGCAGGCCGTGCTGTGGGGCTCGGACATGGGCATGTGGGAGATCGACGTCGTCACGGACACGACGCGCTGGTTCAACGACTGGTGCGCGCGCTTCGATGTGGATCCCTGCGAAGGCCGCAATCACGTCGCGCGCTGGGACGCCGGCATCCACCCCGACGATCGCGACGCGAAGGTCGCGAGCTTCGGCGCGATGCTCGCGGGGCGCGAGCCGCACTACGCAGCCGAGTATCGAATTGCGGACCGCTCGGGCGAATGGCTGTGGATCGCCGAGCGCGGCAGCGTGATCGCGCGCGGGCCCGACGGTCTGCCGCTGCGGCTCGTCGTCGTGTGCCGCGAGATCGGCGCGCACAAGCAGGCGGAGGAGGCGCTGCGGACGAGCGAATTCCGTTATCGCAGCGTCGCTTCGATGGCGCCGGGATATATCTTCGAGTACCGCTTCCTCGCGGATGGCGGCATCCAACAGCTCTGGGTGAGCGAGGGGGTGCAAGCGGTCTACGGCGTGAGCCAGGAGGAGATTCTGCGGCTCGGCAGCCGCGACTCCTTCGTCGATCCGGAGTGGCGGCCGCTCCTCGCGGAATGGCGCGCGGCCATCCGGCGCGGCGAGGCGCGCAAGGGTGAGCTCAAAGCACACACGATCACCGGTCACACGAAGTGGCTGCAGGCCAGTGCGGTCCCGGTGCGCGATCCGCGCTCGGGCGAGGTCATCGGCGCCATCGGCTCCGTATACGACATCACGGAGAGCAAGCTCGCCGAGATCGCGGTGCACGAGTCGCGCAGCACGCTGCTGACGGTGGCGGAGAGCTCGGCGGACGTGCTCGCGCTCTTCGACCGCGAGCGCAAGTGCGTCTTCCTCAACCGCCCGATTCAGGGGCTGACGCCCGATGCGTGGCTCGGCGCGCCGGTCGAGGACTTCGCGCCGCCCGAGGATCGCGCGCGCGTCCACGAGATCTTCGAGCGCGTGATCAATACGGGCGTCGCCCACGACTTCGAGCAGGTGTTCACCGACGCGAACCGCCGCGTGCGCTGTCTCGAGATGCGCGTGCGCGCCGTGCAATCCGGCGACCGCGTGCTCGGCGCGGTGGTGAACATCACGGAAGTCACCGAGCAGCGGGCGCAGCGGGACACGCTGCGCACGCAGGCCCGCATCCTCGAAACGATGCGCGAGGGCGTCGTGCTCGTCGACGCCGCGAACATGATCATTCGCCTGACGAACCCGACCTTCGACAGGCTCTTCGGGTATCGCACGGGCGAGCTGATCGGACACTCGGTCGAGCCGCTCATCAGCCTGCCCGGCACGCAGCGCAAGCGCTTCGAGCGCGGGCTGCGCGACCACCATCGCATGGGCGCCGCGCCGATCGAGTTCGAATGCATCCGGCAGGACGGCTCGCGCTTCACCGCCTCGTGCGTGCTGTCCCCGCTCAGTATGGGCGGCACGGATCACTGGCTCGCCGTCATCAACGATGTGACGGAGCGCAAGCGCCTCGAGCGCGGCATCATCGAGATCGCGAATCGCGAGCAACAGCGCATCGGCAGCGACCTGCACGACGGTCTCGGCCAGGAGCTGACCGGCATCGCGCTCATGCTGAGACGCGTGGCCGCGCAGCTCGCCAAGGAGAAATCGAGCGCGCGCCTCGACATCGAGGATGTCATCGGCCTCGTCAACCACGCCATCGAGAACACGCGCTCCATCGCGCGGGGCCTCTCGCCCGTCAGCCCGCAGAGCGGCGGACTCGCGGCGGCGCTGCACGCGCTGGCGGCGCGCGCGAGCGAGCGCTACGGCCTGCGCGTCGAGTTTCGCAACCACGTGAGCGTGCCGCTCGAGCTGAACGAGGCGTACGCGACGCACCTCTATCGGATCGCACAGGAGGCGCTGACGAACGTCGTGCGTCACAGCCTCGCCTCCGAGGTCGTGATCGGCCTCGAGATCGTGGGCGATGAGCTGCAGCTGCGCGTCGACGACAACGGCCGCGGCTTCACGCACCAGCCGCCCGGCGCGGCCGGGGGGCTGGGCTTGAAATTGATGCGCTACCGGGCGCAAATGCTCGGCGGCGACCTCATGCTCGAAACGTCCGCGAACGGCGGCGCCTCGGTGCGCTGCTCGTGTCCGCTAGAACGATAGGCAACAACGAATCCGTCCAGGATCGCGCGATGAAAAACGGTACCGAGAAACGCAAGGTGCTGATCGTCGACGACCATCCGATCGTGCGGCAGGGCCTGCGGCTCATGATCAACGAGGAGCCCGACCTGCGGGTGGTCGGGGAGGCGCAGAGCGAGCGCGAGGCGCGCGCCGCCATTCGCGAGCTCGAGCCGGATGTCGTGATCGTCGATATCTCGCTCGCCCAGGGGGACGGTCTCGAGCTGGTGCGCGACGTGCACGCCCAGCATGCCGGGCTGCCCATGCTGGTCTTGTCGATGCACGACGAGCTCATCTACGCCGAACGGCTGCTGGCGGCGGGGGCGAGCGGCTACATCATGAAGCAGGCCGCCTCCGATCAGCTGCTGGTCGCACTGCGCCGCGTGCTCGCCGGCGGCACGTATCTCAGCGAGTCGCTCGCCCAGAGCCTCGAGCGCTCCGGCCGGGCGGGCGCACACGCCGGCGGCGCGAGCGTCGACCCGGTGAAGCGCCTGAGCAACCGCGAGCTCCAGGTCCTGAGCCTCATCGGCCGCGGCCAGTCCTCGCGCGAAGCGGCCCAAGGGCTCGGCCTGTCCGTCAAGACGGTGGAAACCCACCGGCAAAGCTTGAAGCGCAAGCTCAATCTGGCGACCAACGCCCAGCTCCTGCAATACGCCATCAACTGGTACGCGAACCGCGACAAGACGGCCTCGTTGTGAGGCTCGTTAAACGTACCGCCCGGCTCGGGTCTCTAACCCGCGCATGATGACGGCTATGGCAAGTCCCCCCGGCGAGCAGATCGATTGGGTCAGCGGCCTCATCCAGCGGGCACGCAAAGGCGATACGCACGCCTTCGAGCGGCTGTATCGCGAGTTCTCCGGGCGCGTGTACGGATTATGTTTGCGCATGACCCGCGATCCGGCGGCGGCCGAGGACTGCGTGCAGGAGGCGTTCATCAATGCCTGGCGCGCGCTCGATCGGTTCGAGATCCGCAGCTCCTTCGGCACGTGGCTGCATCGGATCGCGGTGAATGTCGTGCTGGGCAAGCGGCGGCGACCGTCGTTCGGACTCGAGACGCCGCTCGAAGCCGAGCACCTCGAGCAGAGCGACTGGGCACTCGACGGGCCGGTCGAGGAGAGCGACCTGGAGGATGCCATCGCCGGGCTGCCGGAGGGCGCGCGCGATGTGCTCGTGTTGACGGGCATCTACGGCTACTCGCACGTCGAGGCGGCCCAGATGCTGGGTGTGGCCGAGGGCACATCCAAGGCGCAGCTGCACCGGGCGCGCAAGCTCCTGAAGGAGCGGCTGGAGGAGTTGAATTGATATGAGCACGAACCACGGCGACGACAAGAAGAGCGTCCGCTCGCTCGATCAGCTCGCGCAGGACATTCCGCCGCCGCGCGACCTGTGGCCGGGAATCGCTGCTGCGATCGAGAAGGACGCGAACGCCAAGGGTGCGCGGCGTCGCGACCCGGGCACCAATCCCGTCACGCGCTTGCAATGGGTGGCGCTTGCCGCGGTCATTGCCGCGCTCGCCGTCGGCGTCTGGGTCGGACGCAACGTGATTCCCGTTGGCGGCTCGCCTTCGCAGGTCGCCGAGATCGGCGGAGCCGAGGATGTGATCACCGCTGCGTACGTCAAGGACCCGCGCTATCTGCGCGATCGTGCCGAGCTCGTCCGCTCGCTCGACGAGAAGATGAAGACGCTGCCGCCGGAGACCCAGCGCAAGGTCACGGCGAGCCTCGAGACCATTCGCAAGTCCATCGCCGACATTCAGACCGCCCTGGGCAAGGACCCGGGCAATGCGCTGCTGCAGGAGCTGCTCGTCAATTCGTACCAGGACGAGATGCGCGTGCTCACCGCCGTGCAAGCGGCCAACGGCTCGGAGATTTGACATGAAGATGACCCTCTCTTTCATCGGCGTTCCGCAGCTCGCTGCCGCGGCACTGCTCCTGGCGGCAGCGACGACGAGCGCAGCGGCGGAGGGCACCTTCGATCGCACGATCACGGCGGATCCGCGCGGCACCGTCGAAATCTCCAATGTCGCCGGCAAGCTCGTGATCACCGGGTGGGACAAGTCCGAGGTCGCCGTCCATGCAAGGCTCGGTTCCGGCGTCGACCGCGTGGATGTGAGCGCGAGCGGAGGCCGCACGATCGTCAAGGTGGTGCTGCCGAGCATGTCGTTCCGCGACGGCGAGGCCGACCTCGAAGTGCGCGTGCCGAAGCAGAGCGAGGTGCAGGCGACCGCGGTCAGCGCGGACCTGGAAACCTCGAACCTTCTCGGCGAGCAGCGGCTGAAGACGGTGAGCGGCGAGCTGCGCGCGTCTTTCGCCGGCGGCGGGGACTTCGAGGCGAAAACGGTGAGCGGTGACATGCGGCTGCGCGGCGCCGCGCAGCCGGCAACGATCCGACTCGGTACGGTCAGCGGCGACATCACCCTCGACGGCGGCGCCGGCGAGATCGAAGCGACTTCCGTCAGCGGCGATGTGCGCCTGGAGATGCAAGCGGCCAGCAGCGTGCGCCTGCATTCCACCTCCGGCGATCTCACGTTCCGCGGGGCGTTGACCGAGGGGGGCTCCATCGAAGCGGAAACGGTGAGCGGCGATGTGACGCTGCGCTCGCGTGCACCCGGCGGCTTCGATTACGAAGCGACGAGCTTCAGCGGGGATATCGGCAACTGCTTCGGCAAGGAGGCCATGGCGACGAGCCGGCACGGCCCCGGCAGCCGACTCAATGGTTCCACGGGCGAGGGGAAGGGACGCGTCCGCGTGAAGACGATGAGCGGTGACATCGAAATCTGCGATCGCTGAGCGCGGATGTCCGAGAGGCGCGCACGGTTCGTGTGCAGTACGCAACAGCACGCCCCACGCGAGCTCACGAGCTCGCGGGAGCGTGCGGGTGCCGAAAGGGTGAGACCTCGCTAAGTTCTTGTTCTTCTTGTTGAAAGCTCACACTGCAGGCGTTGGCACGGGCATTGCACTCTACTCGCTGCGGACGTCGCCTCTACGTCCGCTAAGGGTGGACCCCCATGAAGGGTCAACCAGGCACGCCGCCGGTCGCAACTCGTGACCCCCTCGCGAACATTTGCGGCCGGCGGCGTCTTTTTACGCTCGTTCGTGCGACGACGCAATCTGCGCCGAATCGAGCGCACATCAAGACGACTGCGCGGCCACTTACCGTCACTTAAGACTCTTCTAAGGTTGCCGCGTGTATCCTCGCGCGCCTCTGCAGAGGAAACCCAATCCGTGACACGTGTATTCGCCGCTCTGGCGCTCCTTCTCATTTCGTCCGCCGCTCTCGCGGCCCCCGACCTTCCGGATATCGACATCCCGTACACCAAGTACGTGCTGCCGAACGGCCTCACGCTCATCGTTCACGAGGATCACAAGGCGCCGATTGTTGCGGTGAACGTCTGGTATCACGTGGGCAGCAAGGATGAGCGGCCGGGCCGCACCGGTTTCGCGCACCTGTTCGAGCATCTGATGTTCAACGGCTCGGAGCATTTCAACGACGACTTCTTCAAGCCGCTCGAGCCGGCGGGCGCGACCAAGATGAACGGCAACACGTGGCTCGATCGCACCGTGTACTTCGAGAACGTGCCGACGAGCGCGCTCGATCGTGCGCTGTGGCTCGAGTCCGATCGCATGGGCCACCTGCTCGGCGCGATCGATCAGGCGAAGCTCGACGAGCAGCGCGGCGTCGTCCAGAACGAGAAGCGGCAAGGCGAGAACCAGCCGTACGGCAAGGTCGACGAGCTCATCGCCGCGAGCACCTATCCGGCGGGGCATCCCTACTCGTGGGAAACCATCGGCTCGATGGAGGACCTGAACGCCGCCTCCCTCGAGGACGTGAAGGACTGGTTCCGGCAGTACTACGGTGCGGCGAACGCCACCCTCGTCATCGCGGGCGACATCACGCCCGATGAGGCGAAGAAGAAGGTCGAGCATTACTTCGGCGACATTCCCTCGGGTCCGACCATCAAGCGCCAGCAGCAATGGATCGCGAAGATGAGCGGCGAGAAGCGCGCCATGATGCAGGATCGCGTGCCGCAGGCCCGCATCTACAAGACGTGGAACATCCCGGGATATGCGACCAAGGATTTTGCGCTGCTCGATCTGACCTCCGACATTCTCGGCAGCGGCAAGAACAGCCGCTTGTACAAGCGCCTCGTGTACACCGATCAGATCGCAACCTCGGTCAACGTCGGCGTCGGCCCCTTCGAGCTCGGTTCGCAGCTGCAGATCGTCGCCACGGTGAAGCCGGGCGGCGACATTCACGCAGTCGAGAAGGCGATCGACGAGGAGCTGGCGACATTCCTTGCGAAAGGGCCGACGGCGGCGGAGATCCAGCGCGTCGTGACAGCCGGGTACGCGAACTTCGTGCGCGGCATCGAGCGCATCGACGGCTCATCGGGCAAGTCGTACATCCTGGCGCAGAGCCAGGTGTTCGGCGGCTCGCCGGATTTCTACAAGCAGCATCTGAAGTGGGTCCGTGAGGCGACGCCGAAGGAAGTGCAGAACGTTGCGCGGCAATGGCTCTCGGACGGCGTCTTCGTGCTGGAAGTGCAGCCGACGCCGGAGTATCGCGTGGCCGCGACCGGCGCGGATCGCAGCAAGCTGCCGGAGATCGGCACGCCGCCCGATCTGAAGCTGCCGCCGCTGCAGCGGGCGACGCTCTCGAACGGCCTGAAGGTCGTGCTTGCCGAGCGCCACAACGCGCCCGTCGTTGATCTCACGCTCATCCTCGATGCGGGCTATGCGGCGGATAGTCTCGCGACGCCGGGCACGGCGCGGCTCGCGATCAGCATGCTCGACGAGGGCACGAAGAAGCGCAACGCGCTGCAGATCGCGGAACGGGCGGAGCTGCTCGGCGCGCGGCTCGGCGCGGGCTCTTCGCTCGACACCTCGTACCTGGGCGTGAACGCCATCACCAGCAAGCTCGCGGATTCGCTCGAGCTCTTCAGCGACATCGTCGTCAATCCGACCTTTCCCGAAGCGGATTTCGAGCGGCTCAAAGCGCAGTCGCTCGCCGCGATTCAGCAGGAGAAGACGCAGCCGGCCGGCATCGCGATGCGGCTCCTGCCGCAGCTCATCTATGGCAAGGATCACGCGTACTCGAACCCGTTCTCAGGAAGCGGCACGACGGAGAGCGTGACGAAGCTGACACGAGCGGACATGGAGGCGTTCCATCGCCGCTGGATCCGGCCGGACAATGGGACACTGCTCGTCGTGGGCGACACGACGCTTGCGACCCTTGTGCCGCTGCTCGAGCGCAACTTCGCGGCGTGGAAGGCGCCCTCCGAGCCGCTGCCGAAGAAGAACATCGCCACGGTGCCGCAGCAGACGAAGCCGCGCGTGTTCCTCGTCAATCGCACGGGTGCCGAGCAGTCGGTGATCCTCGCCGGTTACGTTGGGCCGCCGCGTTCCGATCCGGATCACATCGCGCTCGAGACGCTGAACACGATCATGGGCGGCAATTTCGTGTCGCGTCTCAACATGAATCTGCGTGAGGACAAGCACTGGTCGTACGGCGTGTCGTCGCGGCTGCTGGATGCGGCAGGGCAGGGCCCATTCCTCGTGCGCGCGCCGGTGCAGACGGACAAGACGGCGGAGGCCATGCAAGAGACGGCGCGCGAGCTGCGCGAGGTGCTCGCGGGCCGTCCGCCGACGGAGGCGGAGATCAAGTTCGCGCGCGATAGTCTCGTGCTGCAGCTACCCGGCAGCAACGAGACCGCCAGTGAAGTGGCCGGCTCGTACGCGGACATCCTCACCTACGGGTTGCCCGACACGTACTGGAACGACTACGTCGGCGAGGTCAACGCGATGACGCCGGAAAAAGTGAACGCCGCCGCGCAGAAGCTGATTCAGCCGAACGCGGTGACGTGGGTGGTCGTAGGCGATCTCGCGAAGATCGAAGCCGACGTGCGCAAGCTCGGTTTCGGTGAGGTGAAGGTGCTCGACGCCGACGGCAACGTCATCCGCTGAGGCGCGAGCGCTCCTACTTCCACATCTTTCCGGTCACGGGATGCGCGTAGTGAAAGGGCACTACGCGCGTCTCGGGCCACACCTTCGGCGTGATCGGCAGGAGCTCGTCCGGCCCGATCGGATTTTCGGGGAACGTCTTGTCGATGGGCGGCAGGTGCACGCCGCTCTTCGCCCAGCCCGGCTCGTAGTCCGCCTGCCACAGCATGTTGTAGTTCAGGCGTTTGATCTTCCACACGCCGTTCTCTTTCACGTACAGATTCTCGTAGATGCCGGCTTCCCAGCACTGGTCCGGGAAGTGCTCGATGCGCGGCGTCTTGCTCTCGTGCTGGCCCGCCATCATCACGGCGCGGAACCGGCCCTGGGCGGTCTTGCCGTCCGGCGCGATGTCGACGATGTCCTGCAGCTGCAGGTGATCCAGCAGAAAGCCGCGCACCGGGCCGTTGTGGCCCTGCGTGAAGAGGTTGCGGAACCACTCGCAGTACAGCCGGCGCACGCCGGCCTTGCCTTTGTAGACGCCGTTCAGGAAGCGCACTTCGCCATCTTCCGCGAAGAGGTCCGTCGCTTCGTCGTAGAGGCACATGTCGATGTAGTAGCCGTACTTGAAGTGAAGCGTGCGGACGGCGTGGATGTCTTCGAGACGGGTGACCTGGCGGCGCAGCTCCGCGATCTCACGCGCGAGCGCCGAGTCGCCGGTGCTGCGAGAGGGTGCGCGGCTCCGAGTTGCACTGCGGCCCGTGGCCCCGCGCTTGCCGCCGCTTGCGGGAGCGGATCGCTTCGTGCTCGAGCTGCGGGCGGCGGCGCGTGCGGATGTCTTCGCGGATCTGGCGCTGGCGCGCGTTTTCGACCTGGCCATCGGAGCCCCCTGATCGGCATGGAGGTGAGCCGGATCATAGCGATGCGGACTGGGTGCGCACGCGCGCAGGCGAGGGCGCGCCCACTAACCGGTCGGTTGCGGTGCGCGGAAGCTCAGTCGGTCGGCTCGCGCCGCGCGCTCAGCCAGTCCGGATCGGGGAGCTGCGAGAACGCCTCGCGCAAGGCCTCGCTCCACCGCGAGCGAATGCCGTGGAAGTACGGGTTGTCCACGTCGATGCTGATGTGCCGCGCCACCCCGAAGCGATCGCGCCGCACGACCACCAGGTCGAGTGGCAATCCCACGGACAGATTCGAGCGGATCGTCGAATCCATCGACACGAGCGCGCACTTCACGGCCTCGTTCAGGCTGCTCGTCCGGCGCAGCACGCGATCGATGATCGGCTTGCCGTACTTCGATTCGCCGATCTGGAAGTACGTCGTGTCGCTCGTCGCCTCGATGAAGTTGCCGGCACTGTAGATGCTGAAGAGGCGCGGCGGCTCGCCTTTGATCTGGCCGCCGAGCGTCAGGCTGGCATTGAAATCGACGCCGAATTCCTTCAAGGCCGCCGCGTCCCGCCGATGCAGCTCACGCAGCGCGTCGCCGACCATGCGCGCGGCTTCGAAGAGATTCGGCACGTTCAGCAAGCTCGGCTTGCCGCCGCCGGCCTCGATGTCGTCGCGCAGAATGCTCACGACCGTCTGCGTGATCGCGAGATTTCCCGCGCTCTGCAGCACGAGCACGCGATCGCCCGGCTTCTGGAACACCGTGGTCTTGCGGAACGTGCTGATCTGATCGATGCCCGCGTTGGTACGCGAATCCGACAGGAACACCAGGCCGGTGTCCAGCAACATGGCCACGCAATAGGTCATTGATCGGAAGCTTTCGCGACTGTGACGTCGACGTCCATCATCTCACGGCCGCCGCCGCGGCGGACACCGCGCACCGGCGCCGCATCGAGGTAATCGCGTCCCACGGCGAGCCGGCAGTGGCGCGCGCCGGTCGGCTCGCAATGGGTCACGTCGACGCCGAGCCACGCGTTCGCATCGCCTAGCCATGCGTCGACCCACGCGTGACTCGCGGCCGCGCTGCTATCCTCGACGGCCGCATCGTCGTAGAGATAGCCGCTCACGTAGCGCGCCGGAATGCCGCTCGCCCGGCAGGCCGCAATGAAAACGTGCGCCTGATCCTGACAAACGCCTTTGCCGCGCGCGAGCGCGGCGGCCGCCGTGTCCTCGACCGTCGTCGAACCCTTCTGATAGCTCACGCATTCCTGAACGCCGGCGGCGAGCGCAAGGAAGCGGTCACGCACCGAGCCGTTCTTTTGTATGTATTGCTGCGCGAGCGAGGTGATCGCCGCGTCCGCGGCGGTGAGCGGCGTGCTCGCGAGATAGGCGAGCGGCGAGAGCGGCCCTTCGTGCGGCAGCAATGCGCCGTCGCGCGAGATCTCGATGGCACCCGCGACGACGATCTCGATGGCCTTGTGCGGCTCTTCGAGCGTGAGCAGATGAGTGACGTTGCCGTGCGCATCGAGTTGCTCGATGCGCCGACCGGGCGCGTGGATCGCCCAGCTCAGCACGCGCTGCTGCCCTTCGCGCCGAGGCGTGAGACGCAGCGCCTGCGCGCTGTATTTCACGGGCTCATCGTAGCGATATGCGGTTCGATGCAGGATCCGCAATTGCATGGCCGTGCTCACGCTCCCAGGGGGACGAGGAAGTCGTCTGCGATGCGCGCCCCGAGATCGCGCAGACGCGCCTGAAACGTGTCGAGGAAGGTGGTGACGCCGGCCGCGCACAGATCGTCGAAGCGGCCGAAAAGGAACTGCGCGCGCAGCTCACCCGCGCGCCGCAGCGTCTCCGCGGACTGGTCGTTCGCGACCGCGGTGAGATTCGAGTACAGCTCCGACATGCAGCGATGCACCGATTGCGGCAAGTCCTCTCGCATGAGCAGCAACTCCGTGACGCGCCTCGGTGTCACCGCGTCGCGCGTGACGCGCCGATACGTCTCGAACGCACTCATCGCACGCAGCAACACTGCCCATTCGGAGGCTTCCGTCGCGAGACGCTCGCCGCGCCCGCCGGGATCGCGCCAGCGCGCTTCGAGCAGCCGCGTCGTGCTGTCCGCCCGTTCGAGAAACGTGCCGATGCGCACGAAGCACAGCGCTTCGTCGCGAACCATCGTTCCCGACTGCACGCCGCGCGTCAGGTGAGCGCGGTACTTCACCCATTCGAGGAACTCGCCTCGCCCGGCTTCGGGCATGGCGGCGTTGAAGGAGCGCGACTCGAGATAGGTCGAGTTCAGCGTTTCCCACATGTCCGACGGGATCGTGCCGCGAACGGCGCGGGCGTTCTCGCGCGCGGCACGCAGGCACGAGAGGATGCTGCCAGCGTGTTCGCGATCGAAGGCGATGAAATCGAAAGCCGCGCGCGGCGCGATGGCGCCGTGCTTGGCGAGGAATTCCTGCTCCATGCCGAGCGAGACGAGCGTGGCCGACCAGCCTTGCAGGACCGCCTCTTGCGGGCGAGGCAGCAACGACAGGCGGTGATGCGCGTCCAGCATGCGCGCGAGACTCTCCGCGCGCTCGAGGTAGCGCGACATCCAATAGAGGTGATCGGCCGTGCGGCTCAGCACATCAGCTCCCCAGCACCCAGGTGTCCTTGGTGCCGCCGCCCTGCGAGGAATTCACGACGAGCGAGCCCTCGCGCAACGCGACGCGGGTGAGTCCGCCCGGCACGACCGTGACTTCTTTTCCGGACAGCACGAACGGGCGCAGGTCGATGTGGCGCGGCGCCAGGCCCGTCGCGACGAACGTCGGCGACGTGGAGAGCGCAAGCGTCGGCTGCGCGATGTAGCGCTCCGGATGGGCGATGATGCGCTTCCTGAAATCCTCGATCTGCGGGCGCGTCGCTGCCGGGCCGATCAACATGCCGTAACCGCCGGCGCCGTGCACTTCCTTGACGACCAGCTCGGGCAATCGATCGAGCACGTACTTCAGATCGTCGGGCCGCCGCAGTATCCAGGTGGGCACGTTCGCGAGCAGCGGCTCCTCGCCGAGATAGAACCGCACCATCTCGGGCACGTACGGATAGATCGATTTGTCGTCGGCGACGCCTGTGCCGATGGCATTCGCGATGGTGACCCGCCCCGCGCGGTAGACGGTGAGGAGGCCGGGTACGCCGAGCACGGACTCGGGCCGGAAGGCCAGCGGGTCGAGAAAGTCGTCGTCGATACGCCGGTAGATGACGTCGACGCGCTCGGGCCCGCGGGTGGTCCGCATGTACAGCACGTCGTCGCGAACGAACAGGTCCTGCCCCTCGACCAGCTCGATCCCCATCTGCTGCGCGAGGAATGCGTGCTCGAAGTACGCGCTGTTGTAGGCGCCGGGTGTCAGGAGCACGACGCGCGGATCGGTCACACCGGATGGCGCGACGCTCTTCAGGTTCTCGAGCAGCACGTCCGGATAATGCTCGACCGGCTCCACCGGATGGCGCGCGAAGAGCTCGGGGAAGAGCCGCGTCATCATCTTGCGGTTTTCGAGCATGTACGACACGCCGGACGGGACGCGCAGGTTGTCTTCCAGCACGCAGAACCGGCCGCTGTCGTCGCGGACCACGTCGATTCCCGCGATGTGCGTGTAGATGCCGCCCGGCACGTCGATGTTCTGCATCTCCGGGCGATACTGGGCATTGGTCAGGACCTGGTCGGCCGGGATCCTGCCGGCCTGCAGGATCTCCTGCTTGTGATACACGTCTCGGATGAACTCATTGAGCGCGCGCACGCGCTGTCGCAGCCCGGCTTCGAGCGTGCGCCACTCGTCGAGCGGCAGGATGCGCGGCACGATGTCGAACGGGATGAGGCGCTCGGTTCCGGCGTTCTCTCCGTACACCGCGAACGTGATGCCCACGCGGTGAAAGAGCGCGTCGGCTTCCGCCCGCTTTTGCGCGAGACGCTCACGCGGCTGCTCGTCGAGCCAGGCCCAGTAGCGCCGGCAATGCGCGCGCGGTGCGCCGCCCGTTTCCAGCATCTCGTCGTAAGGCTGTGCGCTTTCGCGGCTCGGCATGACGCCCCGGTGGAAATGGATGCGCAGAGGTGCCGGGTCAGGGGATTTCGGATCAGCGAATCCCGGCGGTCCCGGGTCGGGCCGAAACGGCCGGACCCGGCACCTCTGCACACCCTTGCCTCTTGCGGCTGACAAATGCAGACACCATGCCAGCCGCGCCGGGTAGCGGCGTCAACGAGTTACGCGACGCGCGCGCGGCGCTGCCTCGTCGAGGTGCAGCCATCGCCCGCGAACGGTGCGCGCACGCGCATTGCTAGAATCCGCGCCCGGCAGCAAGGGCGCCCAAGAAGAACGCGGATGAGTCAGTGCGCATAGGACGGTGGATTCTCGGCATCGTGGCGGCGCTCGTGCTGCTGGCCGTGCTCACGGTGGTCGCGGTCACGATGTTCGTCGACCCGAATCGATTCCGAGGACAGGTCGAGTCGGCCGTCGCGCGCGTCACGGGCCAGCCGTTCAAGATCGTCGGCGACCTCGAGATTTCCTGGTACCCGTGGCTCGCGCTACGCATGGGACCGGCGCAATTCGGCAAGGCGGTGGGCTCGAGCGAGCCGCCGATCGTCGAGTGGCAGCACGCCCGCGTCGGCGCGAAGTTGATTCCGCTCACGCAGGGGCAGCTCATCATCGATCGCATCCGGCTCGAAGGGCCGAAGTTCCACCTGATCCGGCGCGCGGACGGGCGCTCGAATTGGGACGACGTCATCGACTCGATCCGAGCGCGCGCGCAGCCGGCGCCGCGTCCCGTCCCGGCGACCGAGAGCACGCCGGGCCCGCAGATCGGCGGGTTCGAAGTGCGCGACGGCACGCTGGAATACATCGACGAGGGGAAGCAGCAGCGCTTCGCGATCGAGCACTGGCAGCTCACGGTCGGCGAATGGCACTCGGGCGCGACGTTCCCCGTCGAGACCGCGTTCACGTATACGTTCGACGGCGACACGGCCGCCGCCAATACGCGGACCGCGACGGCCAACGCGCCGGCGGCCGGCGGTGCCTCGAAACGCGCCGCGACACCCGTTGGCGGTGCGACGCGCGCCGCGGGCCAGGGGGCAGGCGGTTCGCCTCCCGCGCCGATCGTCGCGAAGGTGGAGGCGACCGCTCGCCTGCACATCTCGGACGATGCGAACGACATCGATTTGTTCGGGCTCGAGTCCTCGAATCAGCTCATCGGCGGCCCGTTCCCCGCGCGCGGGCTGCCGATCACGCTGCAGCTCTCGCGCCTCGCGGCGCGTCTGCGGCCGCTCGATATCGCGATTTCCGAAGTGAGCGCGCGCGTCGGCGAGGCGAAGCTGACCGCGTCGATTCAGGCGGGCGAAACCGGGCCGGAGCGGATGCTCTACGTGCGCGGGCCGGTCACGGTCGAGATGCATTCCGTGCGCGATTTCCTGACCCAGGTCGGCGTGAAGAAGGCGCCGCTGCCGGTGGACAAGAGCACGATCGGACCGCTCAGCCTCTCGAGCATGTGGGAGTGGAAGGACGGCGCGATCACCGTGAACAGCATCGACTTGCAGCTCGACGAGACGCATTTCAGCGGCGACCTGAATCGCGCGTCCGGCGCCGATCCGGTCTGGACGTTCGCGCTCCACGGCGACAAGATCGGCCTGTCCCGGTACGTCCCGCTCGAGGAGACCAGCAAGGAGCCCTTCGAGCTGCCGCTCGCGACGTTGCGAGCGCTGAAGATGCAGGGCGAGCTCACGTTCGACCAGGCGTGGCTCGCGGATGCGCAGATGAAGAATGTCCGCTTGCGAGTCGAGCTGGCGGACGGGACGGTGAAGCAGGCCCAGTGACGCGGGCCGGTGACGGCGGCCGGTTGAAGACAGCTCTGAAGAAGCCCATTGAGCGGCGGCGCCGGGGGGCCGATGAATTGACGACGCGCCAGTCGAACAGCGAATCGCCGATCGCCGAGGTGCTCGTGCAGTGGCATGCACAGCACGGCCGTCACGACTTGCCGTGGCAGCACGATCGCACGCCCTATCGCGTCTGGGTCTCCGAGATCATGCTGCAGCAGACGCAGGTCGCGACCGTCCTGCCGTACTACGAGCGCTTCATGCAGCGCTTCCCCGATGTGCGTGCGCTGGCGGATGCGCCGATCGACGACGTGCTGCATCTCTGGACCGGGCTCGGATACTACGCACGCGCTCGGAATCTGCATCGCGCGGCCGTTCGCATTCGCGATCAGTTCGGCGGTGAATTTCCGCGCACCTTCGACGAAGTCGCTGAGCTGCCGGGCGTCGGGCGCTCGACGGCCGGCGCGATTCTCGCGCTGAGTCGCGGCGAGCGCTTTCCGATCCTCGATGGCAACGTGCGCCGCGTGCTCTCGCGCTTCTTCGGCGTTCAGGGCGATCTGTCCGAGCGGTCGGCCATCGAGAAGCTGTGGCGACTCGCGGATGAGTGCACTCCGAGCGAGAACGTCGACGTCTACACGCAGGCGATCATGGACGTCGGCGCCACCGTGTGTACGCGTCGCAAGCCGCTGTGCACGTATTGCCCGCTGCGCGAGTGGTGTTATGCGCGGCGCACAGGCAAGCAGAACGAGATCCCGGCGCCGAAGCGCACGCGCGCGCGGCATTTGAAGCATGTCTTTATGCTGGTGGCGCTGCGCGACGAGGACAGCAGCGTGCTGCTCGAACGCCGCCCGGAATCCGGCGTGTGGGGCGGGTTGTGGTGCCTACCGGAGTTCGACACGGAGACCGCGGCGCGCGCCTTCGCGATGCAGACTCTGCGCGCGCCGCAGACCGAGCCCACGCATCTGAGCTTGATCGAGCATGCGTTCACACACTTCGATCTCGTCGTCACGCCTCTGCTCACGCGCTGCGCCGGCCCCGCCGGTGTCATGGATGCTCCGCGGAGCCTCTGGTATAACCCTCGGCAGCCGGCGCGCATCGGGCTGCCGGCGCCGATCAAGACTTTGCTCATCGGCCTCACCGAGCGCACGCTCTTCGACGAGCCGCGTGCGTGAGGCGAGCCTCGCGGAGATTTCGACGTGACCCGGATGGTTCAATGCGTGCTCCTGAAGCGCGAAGCGCCCGGGCTCGACCGCCCGCCTTATCCAGGCGAGCTCGGCAAGCGCATCTACGAGAACGTCTCGAAGGAAGCCTGGCAACGGTGGGTTGCGCACCAGACGATGCTGATCAACGAGTATCGCCTCACGCCCATCGAGCCGAAGGCCCGCAAGTTCCTCGAAGGCGAGATGGAGAAGTTCTTCTTCGGCCCCGGCTCGCAGGCTCCTGAAGGATACAAGCCCACCTGACTACAGGTGAATCAGCCCCCGCTTGTGCGCGACGGCGACCGCTTCCGTGCGGCTGATCGCATCGAGCTTCGTCAGGATCGATTTCACGTGCGTCTTCGCCGTGCCTTCGGTGATGTTCAGTCGCCGCGCGATGTCCTTGTTGCTGCGGCCCTGAGCGATCTCCTGCAGCACGCTCATCTCGCGCTGCGTGAGGCTCGGCTTCGCCATGCGCTGCAGCGCTTTGGCGGCGACCGTCGATGAGGTGTACGGCCGGTCCTCGCTGACCGCGCGAATCGCCGACAGGATTTCGGTGCGCGGCGCATCCTTCAGCAGATAGCCCTTCGCGCCCTGACTCAGGCTGCGGAAGATGTCCTCGTCGCCGTCGAAGGTCGTCATGATGAGCAGCCGCGCCTTCGGATGCTTTTCCAGCACGGTCTGCACGACGGAGACGCCGTCCTGCTTCGGCATGCGCAGGTCGAGGACCATGACGTCGGGCAGGTGCTGATCGAAGAGACGCACGGCCTCTTCGCCGTCGCCGGCTTCGGCGACCACCTGCATGTCGGACTGTTGATTGACGATTGCGGCGAGCCCGTCGCGGACTACCGGATGATCGTCAGCCAGAATGACACGGATCTTCGGATTAGCGGCCATGTTCAGTTGACTTGGACTTGAGCCGGTTGCTTCGACCGGATGGTTTCGGCGCTCGCCCGCTTCGGCACGCGGACGCTGATGCGCGTCCCCTCGCCGGGTTTGCTGTCGAGACGCCACTCACCGCCGATCGCGCGCGCGCGGTCGCGCATGTTCTCGAGTCCGAAGCCCATCTTCGCGCAGAGCTCCGGTCCCCCCTCCATGCCGACCCCGTCGTCGCTGATCGACAGCTCCCAATTCGCGGCTTCTTCTTTCAAGACGATGCGTACGTTTTTCGGATTCGCGTGGCGAACCGCATTCGCCACCGCCTCCTGCGCGATGCGCAGGAGCGCGTGCTCGTGCTCGGGCGGCAGCCCGGTTGCGATGGCGCCGCCCTCGAAGGTGGACGTGACGCGCCCCGGCACCGTCGAGCGCTCGGCGAGCTGCGTGAGCGCCACCGTGAGCGAGCCGCGGCGCGTTTCCTCCGGACGCAGCGCCAGCACCGAGCGACGCGCCTCCGTCAGACCTTCTTTCGCGAGATCGCGAATGCGCCCGAGCACGACGTTCAGCTGCTTGGAGGAGCCCTTCAGCTCTTCCGCGGCGCCGAGCTGCATCAGAATGCCGGTGAACGCCTGCGCGAGACCGTCGTGAATCTCCTGCCCGATGCGATTGCGCTCGACGAGCACCGCCGCCGTCTTGGACGCATGCGCACGCACCGTGAGCTCGATGGCCAGCGTCGCCTGATACGAGAGCGCGAGCAGCGACTCACACGCCTGCGGACTGATGGGCTCGCGATGACGGAAGGTCAGCGCGATGCATCCCATCGTGCGCTCGCCGAAGAGCAGCGGCAGCACGAAGAGGCGCTGCACCTGGTCGAGCCGTTTCATGTCGATCGTGCCCGGCCAGACGCACTCGAGATCGGCCGGCACGCTGAGATCGAGATACTGCGGCTCGCGCAAGGCGCGCAGCCGCTCGTCGAACTTGGCTTGCTCCCGCGTCAAGCTCACCGGGAACGTGGGCTCGGTGATCTCGCCGTTGCGCGCGTACGCGAGGATGCGCCACTCCTGCAGCGCCTCTTTCCAGAGAACGACGGAGCCGCCGGCCGCATCGACCTGGCGCGTCGCTTCGAGCAGCAGGGCACGCAAGAAGCTCTGCAGGTCCGGCTCCTTCGCGAGCCGCTCGAGATTGCTGCGAATGGAGGCGTTCGATCTCGCGAGCTCCGCAACGCGCTCTTCCGCGGCACGCTCGCGCTCGCGCCGGACGGCATCGACCAGCCGCTCGCGATGGAGCGCGGCGCCGATGATGCCCGCCGCCATCTCGAGCGCCGAGAGCTCGGCGGAATCGATCGAGCGCAGCTGCCGCGTGCTGTCGAAGCCGACGACGCCGACGTACTCGCCGTCGATGAACATCGGCACGATCGCCTTCGTCTTCGTGCCCACGCCTTCGAGAGCGCAGCCGCAGGCCTCTTCGCGAGCACCCTCTTTGATGATGCAGACGGACCGGCCGGCACGCAGCTCCGCGCACTCGCGCGCGAAGTCCCGCTCTTCGAGCGTGCCCATGGTCGGGTGCCCGAGATGCGGTACTACGCCCTCCGCGACCCATTCGCTCGCGACGACGAGCAGGCGCTCGCCGCGCGGGCCGGTCTGGGTCAGCATGAGGTTCACGCGATCCACCGCCGCCGCCTCGCCGAGCTGGCGAAGCACGTGCGGAACCGCGGCCATGACGTCCGGCGCTTCGAGCAGGATGCGGCTCGCATTGGCCGATGCGGCCAGCAAGCGCTCGCGCCGCTGCAGCGATTCGTACATCTGCGCCAGCTCGGCCGCACGGGCCGTGGCCAGGCGCTGACAGTCGGTTTCTTCGGCCAGGTTGTCGGCGGGCGTGTCGAGCCCGCCTGCGGGGTGCTCGCGCACGGCGCCGTCCCCGCGCAGACGCTGGGCCTCGGCCTCCAGGTCGGCCGCTTCGCGATCCAGGGCTGTGAGTACGTTCGCGTTCACCCGATTCTCCCGAGCCATCCGGCCCGCGAGTCTAGCGCGAAGTGGGCGTAACGGCCGCAACGGGGGTCATCCTCGGCAGGGGCGCCTGCTGCCAGCCCCCACCCAACGCTTTGTAAACTGCGATCAGGCTGGTGGCCGTCTCGGTCCGGCTCTGCGCCAGCGCGTCTTCGGCCTCGAGCTGCGTGCGCTCGCTGTCCAGCACTTCCAGGAAATCCACGATGCCCCCGTCGAATCGGGCGCGTGCCAGGCGCGCGGCCACGGCGCTAGCGCGAGCGCTGTCCGCCACGTGCTCGAGGCGCTCGCGGGCGCGGGCGTGGGTCACGAGCGCATCCTCGGTTTCTTCGAGGGCGCCGAGCACCGTCTTTTCGTATTGAGCGAGGGAAGCGTCAGCGCGGGCGCGGGCGCCGGCAATGCGGGCGCGTACGCGACCGATGTCGAAAGCCGCCCAGGAGATGCCCGGAGCGATGAGTCGTGTGCCGGTGCCTTTGTCGCCCAGCGAGCCTGCATCCGAGGCGGCATAGCCGACACTCCCGGTGAAGGTCACATGCGGAAAGAGGTCCGCGACCGCGACGCCGATGCGCGCCGTGTCCGCGGCGAGCCCGCGCTCGGCAGCCTGGATGTCCGGCCGCCTGCGCAGCAGATCGGCGGGATTACCGACGGCGATGACCTGAGGCAGTGGGGGGAGGTCTTGGGGACTGCTCAGAGAAGTCGTCAACGCCGTCGGCTCCCGGCCTGTCAGCACACTGAGACGATGAATGGAGCGCGCCACCGCCGCTTCAAGAGGGCCGATGGTGGCGAGCGTCGCGGAGAGCTGCGCCTGCGCGCGCGAAGTATCGAGCTCCGTGCCGCGGCCCGCGTCGAGCCGCGCCTTCGTGAGATTCAGCGTGGCCCGTTGGTTCTCCGCATTCCGGCGCGCGACATCGAGCTGGCTCTGCTGCCCGCGCAGCTCGAAGTAGGTGCGCGCGACTTCGGCCGTCACGACGACCTGGGCATCGCGCAGGTTCGCTTCCGCGCTCTGCGCCTCCGCGCGGTTGGCTTCGATGTTGCGGCGGATCTGGCCGAAGAAGTCGAGCTCCCAGGCCGCGTCGAAGCTCGCCTCGTAGAGCTTCAGCGTGCCGCCGAACAGGGCGGCGCCCTGATCGTTCGCATACTTCTGCTCGGAGTAGGTGCCCGATGCGGTGACCGTGGGCGCGAGATCGAACTGCGACAGTCGCCGCTCGGCACGCGCCTCCGTGAAGCGCGCGTACGCGATGCGCAGATCGTGATTCGCCTGCAAGGCGTCCGTGATCAGCGCGTTCAACGTGGGATCGTTGAACTGCGTCCAGAACTGCGCGACCGCCTCTTCTTGCGAGTACACGGCGGGCTGCGTGTTCGCGGTGCTCGGCTGCGCGGGCGCCGGCTGCGCGGCGCCCTCGAACTTCTCCGCGACCTTCACGTCGGGACGGTGATAGTCCGGCCCGACGGCGCAGCTCGCGAGCCACAGCGAGCCGAACAGAATCGCGAGCCCGCGCGTCAGCCCGACGCGCCACTCGCGCGAGCGCAGTGCGCCCGGATGAGTTGGCAACTTACGCATGGGTCGTCGACTCCGAGAGTGCAGGCGGCGCGGGCTGCGACTCGGCCTGCTTCGCTGTCTTGTGCTTCCCGAACCGGCGCACCAGCACGTAGAACACCGGCGTGAGGAGCAGCCCGAACAGGGTGACGCCGATCATTCCGAAGAACACGACGACACCGAGCGCGTGGCGAATCTCCGCTCCGGCGCCGCGCGCCAACACGAGCGGTACGACGCCTGCGATGAACGCTATGGAGGTCATCAAGATCGGCCGCAACCGCAGGCGCGCCGCTTCGAGCACGGCCTGCTTCGGATCCATCCCGCGGTCTTCCTCCAGATGTTTTGCGAACTCGACGATCAGGATCGCGTTCTTCGACGCGAGCCCCACCAGCACGACGAGACCGATCTGCGTGAAGATGTTGTTGTCGCCGTGCGTGAGCAGCACACCGGTGATGGCGGCGAGCAGCGTCATCGGCACGATGAGCACGATCGCGAGCGGCAGGCTCAGGCTTTCGTACTGGGCCGCGAGCACGAGGAACACGAACACGACGCACAGCCCGAACACCAGCGTCGACGTGTCTCCCGCGACCTTCTGCTGATACGACAGGTCGGTCCACTCGTACGCCATGCCACGCGGCAACGTCTCGTTGAGGATCTTCGTGATCGCCGCCTCCGCCTGACCGGAGCTGTACCCCGGCGCCGGACCGCCGTTGATGTCGGCGGACGCGAAGCCGTTGTAGTGCGAGACGACGTCGGGTCCGAACGTTTCCTCGATCGTCACGAGGGCGCCGAGGGGCACCATGTCGCCGTGCGCATTCCGCGTCTTCAGCTTCAGGATGTCCTCCTTCTGCGCGCGGAAGCGCGCGTCCGCCTGGGCGACGACCTGATAGGTGCGACCGAAGCGGTTGAAGTCGTTCACGTACAGCGAGCCGAGGTACACCTGCATCGTCTGGAAGATGTCGGACAGCTTCACGTCCTGCTGCTTCGCCTTGATGCGATCGATGTTCACCTTGAGCTGCGGCACGTTCACCTGATACGAGCTGAACACGCCGGCGAGCGCGGGGTTCTGGTATGCCTTGTTGATGACCTCCTGCGTCGCCTGGTACAGCGCATTCGGGCCGAGCGAGGCGCGGTCTTCGATGTGCAGCTTGAAGCCGCCGAAGGTGCCCATGCCTTGCACCGAAGGCGCGGGGAACACGCCGACGAAGGCTTCCTGGATCGCGCCGAACTTCTGGTTCAGCGCAGCCACGATGCCCATCTCGGATGTTTCCGGCGTCGTGCGCTTGTCGAAGTCGTCGAGCTTGAAGAACGACATGCCGCTCGAGGGACTGGCGTTCAGCGTGCTCGTCGACATGCCGGCGAATTGCACGACGCCCGTGATGCCCGGCTGAGCCAGGCCGATCGACCCGATGGCGCGCGTCACTTCTTCCGTGCGATCCAGAGAGGAGGCCGGGGGCAGCTGGGCTACAGCGACGACGTACTGCTTGTCCTGCAGTGGAATGAATCCGCCGGGAACGGCCTGGAAGCCGAAGTACGTGAGCACGATGAGCCCGCCGTACACGGCCAGCGCGATGCCGCCACGTCGAAGCACCGTCACCAGCCCGCGCGAGTACGCGTTACCGGTTCTCGTGAAGCCGCGGTTGAATGCACCGAACGGACGGTGCAGCACCTTGTGCATCACGCGCGACAGCCGGTCGGTATGCTGATCGTGCGGCTTCAACAGCGCGGCCGCGAGCGCTGGGCTCAGCGTCAGCGAATTGAAGGCCGAGATCACCGACGAGATCGCGATGGTCAGCGCGAACTGGCGATAGAACTCACCGGTCAGACCGCTGACGAAGGCCACCGGCACGAACACCGCGCACAGCACGAGTGTGATCGCGATGATCGGGCGGCTCACCTCGTTCATCGCCACCTTGGTGGCTTCGACGGGCGACAGCCCTTCGGCGATGTGCCGCTCGACGTTCTCCACGACGACGATCGCATCGTCAACGACGATACCGATCGCTAACACCAGCCCGAACAACGACAGCGTGTTGATCGAGAACCCGAAGGCGAGCAGCACGGCGAACGTGCCGATCACCGACACGGGCACTGCGACCAGCGGAATGATCGATGCGCGCCACGTCTGCAGGAACAGGATGACGACGAGCACGACGAGCGCGATCGCTTCGAGCAGGGTGTGCAGCACCGCTTCGATCGACTGCTGCACGAATTCGGTGGTGTCGTAGATGATCGTGTACTCGACACCCTCCGGGAAATTCTTCTTCAGCTCCTCCATTGTCTTGCGCACGTTCTTCGCAAGCTCGAGGGCATTCGAGCCGGGCGCCTGCGAGATGGGCAGCGTGACGGCGTTCTTGTTGTTGAGCAGGCCGCGCAGCGCGTAGTCCGCGGCGCCGAGCTCGACGCGCGCGACATCGCCGAGGTGCACGATCTGCCCGTTCTCGCCCGTCTTGATGACGATGTCGCGGAACTGATCTTCGTCCTCGAGGCGGCCCATCGAGTTGAGCGCCACCTGGAAGTCGGCAGTGTGGCCTGGAGGCGCGCCGATCTGACCGGCCGCGACCTGCACGTTCTGCTCGCGGATCGCGTTCACGACGTCGCCAGTCGTGAGATTGCGGACCGCGAGCTTCTCCGGATCGAGCCACACGCGCATCGAGTAGTCGCCCGCACCGAAGATGCGCACTTCGCCCATGCCCGGCAGACGGGACAGCACGTCGCGGATGTTCAGCACCGCGTAGTTGCGCAGATACAGAGTGTCGTATCGGCCATCGGGCGAGGTGATGTTGATGGCCATCATCAGGTTCGGCGAGCTCTTGATGGTGGTCACGCCGAGATCGCGCACTTCCTGCGGCAGGCGCGGCAGCGCCTGCGACACGCGGTTTTGGACCTGCACCTGCGCGCGATCGATGTCCGCGCCGATCTTGAAGGTCACCGTGAGCACGAGCGTACCGTCCATCGCGGCCTGCGAGGACATGTACATCATGTCCTCGACACCGACGATCGCCTGCTCGAGCGGCGACGCGACCGTCTCCGCAATCACTTGCGGATTCGCGCCGGGATACTGCGCGCGCACCACCACCGAGGGCGGCACGACTTCCGGATACTCGCTGATCGGGAGTTGGAAGAGCGCGATCGCGCCCGCGATCGTGATGAAGGCGGACAGAACGGCCGCGAACACCGGCCGTTCTATGAAGAAGTGAGAAAGTTTCACCGTATTGACTCCGCCGCGTTGACGGCCAGGAGGCCGCCCACCGCGCGCTTTTCACCCATTGCGACTTGCTCGGGCGCGACCTGAACGCCGGGACGCACGCGCTGCAGACCATTCACGACCACGAGGTCGCCGACGTTCAGCCCCTCGCGCACGACGCGCAGTCCGTTGACGAGCGGCCCGAGCTTCACCGGCCGGTACTCCACCTTGTTGTCCTTATCCAGCGCGAACACGAAGCGCACGTTCTGGTCGGTGCCGATCGCGCTGTCGTTCACGAGCAAGGCCGGGTATTCGGCGCTGCCGACGAGCTTCACGCGTGCGAACAGACCCGGCGTGAAGAGCCGATCCTTGTTGTCGAGGAGCGCGCGGGCTCGGATGGTGCCGGTCTGCGGATCGAGCGCATTGTCGATGAAGACCAGCTTGCCTTCGTGCGGCGTGCCTTGCTCGTCCGCGAGCCCGACCCACACGGGCGTATCCTTTGCTCCGCTCTCGATGTCCCCCTTGCGCGCGAGCGCGGCGTGTTTGAGATACACCTGCTCGTCGCCTTCGAACTCGACATAGATTTTGTCGACCGACACCACCCGGGTGAGCAGCGTTTGCCCGGCCATCACCAGATTGCCTTCGGTCACTTCCTCGCGGCTCACCACGCCGTCGATGGGCGACCTAACCTGTGTGAAGGCGAGGTTCAGCGCCGCCTGATCGAGCGCGGCAGACGCAGCCTCGACATTGGCTTCCGCCTGCTCGTTGCCGGCGACGCGCGAGTCGAACTCCTCGCGCGAGATCGCATGCTGCTCGAGCAGCTTCACCGCGCGCTCGCGCTCGGATTTGCTCAGTGCCAGCTGCGTGCGCGCTCGCGCAAGCTCCGCTTGCGCCCGCTTGAACTCGGCCTGATACGGACGCTGATCGATCGTGAAGAGCACATCCCCCTTCTTCACTTCCTGGCCGGCGACCAGGGACACCTTGGAGATGTAGCCGGTGACGCGCGGCCGCAGCTCGACGCGCTCGACGGCGACGAACTTGCCGGTGAACTCATCGAAGTCCGTGACCTGGCGCTTGATGACTTGGGCCACGGTGACGTGCGGCGTTTGCTGCTGAGCGGCCGCGGCCGGTGCGGCTTCGTTGCGTGCACAGCCCGCGAGCACGAAAAGCGCAGCGGCGAAAACCGGAACGAGGATTGCTAACGAGCGTTGCATGAGACCTCAACCTTTCCCGAGTCGTCTGATGGAGGCGCACGTCCGTGCGCGATTTGGGAAGCGAAGTGTGGTCGTGCGCACGCACACCGAACATTCATCCGGCGGGTAGCGGCAACGGCACCCGCGGAGAGGCGGGGCGCTCCCTCATTGGGGAGAGCACGTGTTCGAGCTTCTGCGGATGGGGCAACAACAGCGCTGCGAGCAGCATTTCCATAACTGTCACGGGGCATGACGCGCACCTTCGTAGCGCGCGTGCTCGCATCGAGAGCATCACGGGAAATGAGCAGATTGCAGGTGTCTGTGTTGACGTTGACGCTCGTCGTGCTGACGAGCGCAGCGGCTGCAGCCGAGTATCGCGACGGCGGCTACGCGATTCGCATCGACAACGATCTCTTCTCCGGCGCGCATCGCGATCAGGACTATAGCTGGGGTGGCGCGGGGACTTGGGCCTCGCCGCATCCGGGCGCGCTCACGCGACCGTTGCACTGGAGTCGGCGCAAGCTCGACGCGTTGCTGTCCCCGGATGAGTCCACGGGGCTGCGTTGGCAGCCCGAGCAGCAAGCGACCCAGCTCGGCATCATCGCGATGACGCCGCGCGCGATCGATCTGGCCGAACCGCAGCACGACGACCGCCCCTATGCGAATCTGATGTTCGCGACGAGCTCCGAGCTTCGCGTGCTGGAAGGCGGCGAGCGCGCGCGATTCTCGAGCTTCACGTTCGGCATGCTGGGACTGCATGCGGCCGGAACGCTTCATCGCACGGTGCATCGGGCGATCGGCGATCGGATTCCGGAAGGCTGGGATCACCAAGTGTCGGCGGGCGGCGAACCGACCGCGCGCTACGTGGCGGCACAGCAGTGGCTGCTCGGCGAGCCGGACTCATGGGATGCGGACATGCCCGAACTGAAGCTCACCGCCGCGGGCAGCGCGGGGTTTCTCACCGAAGGCAGCCTTGCGTTGTCGGCGCGTTGGGGCCGGATCCAGTCGCCGTGGTGGAGCTTCGCGCCGGAGCTCGGCGACTACACCGCTGCGCCGGTGGCGCCGCTCGAGAGCTTCAGCTCACACAATCCGGCAGAACGATTCTTCTTTGCCGGCATTCGCGTGAAGGCGCGTGCGTACAACGCGCTGCTGCAAGGGCAGTTCAGACACAGCGATGTCCGCATGCAGGGCGATGACGTCGAGCATCTGCTCGCCGAGGCGTGGGTCGGTATCGCGACGACATGGAACGACAGCCGCGTGACCTATGCCGTCCACTTCGCGACGCCGGAGCTGCGCGTCGAGCCGGGCGAGCGCAGCCTGATCTGGGCCGGGATCAATTTCGAGCGCAGCTACTGAGGCAGGGTGCGCGCAGCGAGGGAGCGGTGCGCGCGGCGAGGAAACGGTGCGCCCAGCGAGGGAGCGGTGCGCGCGGCGCGTTGAGCGCTGAAGAAAGCGGCAGAAAAGCGCGCGGTACGCGACGCGTTCTCCTGCGTGCGCTCGCGGCCGCGGGGACTTGCGCGAGTTTCGCTGCGTTTACCGCAAGCTCACGCGGAAAGCCGCTGCTCCGGCGGCCGCGCGGTCGGGGATCCCGGCGCCAGCGGATGCAGCCGCTCGTCGCGCCCGAGTCCGTCGTAAAGATCGAACCCGCGATTCAGCCAATCGAACAGCGAATCGCTCTTGTCGAGCGGCGGCATGGTGTTGATCGCGGCGGCCCACAGAAACACGCTGAGGGCGCAGAAGTCCATGTAGTTGGGCCGCAAACCGCCGAGCCACGGCGTCTCGGCAAGCGCGACCCGCAGGGGCTGCAACGAGTCTCGAATGAGCGGCAGGCGTTTCTCGCGTCCCTTCACGACGTCCTCGAGCTTGCGTCCGCCGAGGAAGGTGCGCTCGCGGCTCTCGCGTAGGTACTCCCGATCCTCGGGCCGCGCGAAGTTGTAATTGTCGAGCACGTAGCAGTGATACATGTGCGGCACGACGTCGCGGAACAGCCAGCGATCGAAGAATCGCGCGGCCACGTACTCGCCCTGCGTGCGAAAGAGCGGGGCGGCATTGGAGTACGTGCGGTCGAGGTACTGCGCGATGGCCCAGCTGTCCGGCACGATCTGGCCGTTGTCGTCGATGATCGGCACCTGCTGGTAGCGCCCATCGAGAATCTTGCTGATGCCGGTGAACGCGACCGGTACGAGCTCGTACTCGAGCTCCTTGTGAGCGAGCGCGTAACGGACGCGCCAAACGAACGGGCTCAACGTGCAGCCGTTTTCGAGCGTGACGTCGTAGAGCCGGAGCGGACGGCGGTGAGTTTCGGTCATACGCGAAGTGTACTCGCGTGACCACTTGGTGCTCATCCCAGAGTGAAATGTTTGACGGCGCGCGAAACGGCGCGCGTAGCGCGGACGCGTCGGCGGGGCGGCGGGTGTGGATATGTCAGGTGAATGCGGGGGCGGGCGGTGCGCCGGGGCGGCGGGTGGCGTGTCGCGCGACAGGCCGACCTTTACGCGCGATACGTTGTTGGCATAGCACGGCCGCCCTACGACCCGACGATTGGGCCGTGCCGATGGGGACGCGTCCGGCGGATGTGGCTCCAACTAGCTCGACAGTTCGGTGGTTCCGGTGGCGCGCCGCCGGCGTGTCGCCGGAATCGTCGCGTGCGGTAGACGGGAGCGCATGCGCCTGATCCTTGTGCGCCCCGATCTCCCGCTGAGCTCACTTCCCGCCCAGCTCACTTCCCGCGCCCTTAAATCAAAGGCTTATTGGCCCTCTCGGCTTGACGCTCCCGCATCCCACGGTTCTAATACGCGCCCCTCCGACGGCCAGGTAGCTCAGTTGGTAGAGCAGCGGACTGAAAATCCGCGTGTCGGTGGTTCGATTCCGCCCCTGGCCACCATTTCGACTCGGTCTATTCCGGTCACATAGGTGACCGTTCATACCGGCCCGTGTGTCAGGTAGCTCTCGCATTGCGCTCCGCTGCTGGCGAGACCCGCCTCAACGAAACGGGATTTTCGGGCGATGTGATCGACATGCAGCTCGCGCACGATGAGCGCAATGCTCCGCGCCGCCTACAATCGGGTGACTCGTATGTCCGAACGGAAGAGCATGATGCAGGTCCGCGCTGACCATCTGGACGGCCGGCGCGATGGTTCTGACGAAGCGGCGCCGATGAGCGTGCATTCATCGCGCGCGGCCGGTTAGCTCGCAATGGCGACGCTCGCAGCATTGACCTTCTTCGTTCTATTCGCCGCGGGTTTCGTCGGCACCTGCGTCTACTTGGTACTGATGCACTTCTTGTTCCGTCGACTCCTGTCGCACCACATGGCCGCCTACGAGTCTCTGGGCAGTCCGACTCTGTTCCTGAACAACTCGATCCAGAACGGATTTCGAGTGCTTCGGTGGCTGTGGCGCAAGGAGTTCCTGGATCTCGCCGACAATCAGACGGTGAGGCTTGCAGGCATCGTTCGGGTGCTGTTCGTTGGGCTCACGATCAATTTCTTAGAGCTGTTTGCACTCTTCATTTTGTTTGGGGTCGCTATCGATGCGCGAATCGCGTGACAATACGTCCGAGGCCGACGCGCGCTGGCACGCCGCGACCATGATGTCGTCAAGACGGGATCCGCACTGATGGCGCTTTCGGAGTTCGAGCTCGCGCGAGTGAAGAAGGCGCTCGATTCGTTCATGCAAACACGGAGACCGCCAGCGCACATCCGACCGAAACTCGATCTCGGTTCGCGCGTATCGGGCCATAGTGTCGAGATTTTCGAGATTCGACCTGTCTGGCGAGGCTCACCTGGTGAGCGGCGTGAGTACGCGGTGGCAAAGGCCACGTTTGTGCGCACGCGCGGCGTTTGGCGGGTCTTCTGGAAGCGCGGTGATCTCAAGTGGCACGGATATGATCCGGCGCCAGAGGTGACATCGATAGAGGAGTTCGTTTCGTTGGTAGCCGAAGATCGGCATGCATGCTTCTTCGGCTAGGCTGGAATGCCAGCTTCACGAGAGCCTGCCGAAGAGAGCGCTCCGGGCGCGAGATCGTCAATGAAATGGATCTTCCCGTCGATGCAATCGAGCCGAGGATGTGCCGTTGAAAGTGCCTTACGCAAAAAAATGGCAGAAGGAAGCCGACAAGCTCAGGAAGATTGCGCTCGACTGTGGCCTGAGCGAGGAGAAGAAGTGGGGGAAGCCCTGCTTCACGTACCAGAAGAAGAACGTAGCCATCGTCATCCCGCTGAAGGAGACGTGCGCGTTGTCGTTCTTCAAAGGCGCGCTGCTTAAGGACCCGAAACACCTTCTCCAGAAGGTCGGTGAGCATACGCAGGCAGGCCGCTGGATCAAATTCACCTCGATAAAAGAAATTGAAGCGGTGCAGTCGACTCTGAAGAGCTATCTCTCCGAAGCCATCAAGAACGAGGCGTCGGGGAAGAAGGTGGCCTTGAAGAAGGCTTCAGAGTATGCGGTTCCCGAGGAGTTGCAGGCCAGGCTCGCTGCCGCTCCGGCACTGCGTGCGGCGTTCGACGCGCTCACGCCGGGCCGGAGGAAGTCCTACATCTTTCATGTCGCGGCGGCGAAGCAGGCGAAGACGCGGGAAGCGCGGGCGGAGAGGTGTGTGCCGATGATCTTGAGCGGGCGCGGATTCAACGAGATCGCCGCATCCCGCCAAAAGGGCTGAGGCAAGGATCATCGAGTCGTGGAGCGAGAATCCAAAGCGCTCCCGCGATCTCGACGCCAAGGTTGGCCCACCTGCTGCGGCCACTGATTCCAGCGCGCGTCGCTAACCCTTTCCTGTCGCGCCCGACGTTGGACCTCGCATGCCATCGCGATGCAAAGCGCCGTCGCGACGGGCAGCAGACGTTCAGACCGAATCGCCTGGGAGTTGCCACCATGGGAAAGAAGAGCGTTGCAGATGCCGAGTGCCAGCCGGTATGCGATGTGAACACGACGTCGTTGATCGACGTCATGCTGGTGCTACTGATCATGTTCATCCTCACCATTCCGGTGATGACACATGCGGTCAAGCTCGACTTGCCTCACTCGCCTCCGGCGGAGCGGCAACCAACGCCGGAAGTACTGGACCTCGAGATAGATTTCGACGGCGCGGTGTACTGGAACGGCTCGCGGGTTCCCAGCATGCAGGCGCTGGACCACTATTTCCGCTCAGAGTCTCACAAGGACCCGCAGGCGGAGATTCATTTGCGCCCCGATCGTCGCGCGAAGTATGACGTTGTGGCGCGCGTGTTGGCGTCGGCGCAGCGCAATCACATGAAGAGAATTGGCTTCGTGAACACGGCTGAGTACCGCGACTGAGCGCGCGCCCGCGGCTCGTGCGGAGTTAGAAAGCCGATAGTGCCGCGAGCAATCTGGCGGGGGCGGTTGGATTCCGCTGCTTCCGTGACCGATGCGCTGCCGCTTGTCGCTGTCGTCGATGCGCACCAAGGTTGCCGCTGTCGTGAGCGGCTCCCGCCCTCAGCGCGCAGCGAGCTCGAACAGCTCGACCAGATTCCCCGACGGGTCCTCGAGCAGGACCTGCTTGCCGCCGATGCCCGTGACGATGTCGTTGCGAAACCGCGCGCCCGCGCGCTTCAGCGTGTCGACCTCGTGAGCAAGATCTTGCACGCGGAGCTGGATGCGGTTCCAGCCGCCCGGTTCCGGTCGGCGCCCGTCGGGCATCGCTTGCGACGCGCCTCCGGGCCCGGTCGGCGTGCTGAACAGCAGCTGCAGGTCGCCGCGCGAGACCGCCGCGAACGACGGCGCCGGGTGCATGTCGACCTTGAATCCGAGCCGCGAGTAGAAGTCGATCGACGCATCGACGTCGTTCACGATGTAACGCACCCACACTGTCGGCATGGCCCTTCTCCTTCCGCCTTGCCGATCGCGTCCGAAGCGGCCAGCGCGAAGCGCGGCGAGATCGGGGCGCGTACGCATTGCGGACGACGCAGTCGTGAACGTACATACTCTCGTCCACTTCGGAGTCAAGGTGTACGCATGAGGTTCCTTCACATCGGCGCGCGCGATAGCGGCATCGGAATCTCGGCTGAGACCGCGGCGCCCAGCGCCGCGCACTTCCCGCGCACGCCGCGCGCGGCCTGACGCGAAGGCGGACTTCGCCGTGCGAATCGTCGGCCCGGAACACACAGGCGCAGAGCGCGCGACGACCGGTACCGCGTCGGAGGTTCTGCGCGCGTTCCTCATGCTGGGCCTCACGTCCTTCGGCGGTCCGATCGCGCATCTCGGCTATTTCCGCAACGAGCTGGTCCTGCGACGTCGCTGGCTCGACGAGAGCGCCTACGCGGACATCGTGAGCCTCTGCCAATTCCTGCCCGGCCCCGCGAGCAGTCAGGTGGGTTTCTCACTCGGGCTCGTGCGCGCGGGCTACCTCGGCGCGCTCGCGGCGTGGGTGGGATTCACGCTGCCCTCGGCGGTCCTGCTCGTCCTCTTCGCGTACGGCGCGCGGTTTCTATCCGGCCCAATGGGTGTCGGCCTGCTTCACGGTCTGAAGCTCGTTGCCGTCGCAATCGTCGCGCAAGCCGTGTGGGGCATGGCGCGCACGCTGTGTCCGGATCTCCAGCGCGCCGCCATCGCAATCGCGGCCGCGACAGTGCTGCTGTTCGCGCATTCGTCCGCCGTCGCGCAGATCGGCGTGATCGTCGTAGGTGGACTCGTTGGCTTCCGACTCTGCCGTTCCACTCAACCGCCCGCGCCGACATCTCATCTGCGCGTCCCCGTGTCACATCGCGCAGCGATCGCAGCGTTGGCGGCGTTCTTTCTTCTGCTCGTGCTGCTGCCGCTGATTCGGAGTTTCGGCGCTCCGAATAGCGTCGCGTTGTTCGACGCGTTCTATCGCTCGGGTGCGCTGGTCTTCGGCGGAGGTCACGTCGTGCTGCCGCTCTTGCGCGAAGCCGTCGTCACGCCGGGATGGGTGATGGACGACGCCTTCCTCGCCGGCTATGGAGCGGCGCAAGCCGTGCCCGGTCCGCTGTTCACCTTCGCCGCGTACCTCGGCGCCATCGCGAACACTCCGCTTCATGGCGTGCCCGGCGCGGTGATCGGATTGCTCGGCATCTTCCTTCCGGGCCTCCTTATCTTGACGGGAACGCTGCCGTTCTGGGATGCCTTCCGACAGCGATCCGATGCGCGCGCGTTCGTGGCGGGCGTCAACGCCGCGGTCGTCGGGTTGCTCGGCGCCGCGCTCTACAACCCGGTGTGGACCAGCTCCGTGAGAACGGTCACCGATTTCCTGCTCGCGCTCGCAGGGTTCATTCTGCTGGTCGTCTGGCGAGCGCCACCCGTGGTCGTCGTGATCCTGACCGCAATTGGCGCAGTCGTGATCGCAGCGCTCGGCTAGAAACGCTAGCGGCGCGTCGGCGTGCGCCGTGCATCGAGCACTCATCGTGACGCCGTGCGGTGTGCGTCGAGAACTCATCGTCACGCCGTGCGCCATGCGTCGAGCACTCACCGTGACTCCGCGCGCTCCCATGACGCGCGGCGAGCAAGCGCGCTCGACACACACACCACACACACACGTTCCCGCGGAAACGCGCCGGGAGCGGCGGCGGGCCTCTCCCGCTCGTCAGAACTGCACGCGCGCCCCCAGCCGATACGTCCGCCCGATCTGATCGAAGTACGTGGGATTCGTCGGGTACTGCCCTTCGGGCGCGAAGGGCGGAACCTTGTCGAACAGATTGTTGATCACGGCGAAGACCTGCACCTGCTGATCCTTGAACGCAGGGATGTCCAGCGTGCCGAACAGATTCGCGTAGAACGCGCTGGCGACGTGATTGTCGTTGGTGCTGTTCGGAAGGGTCGGGCGGTATCCGGGATCGCTCGGATCGATGCGCGTCGCGTCGATGACGCCACTGTCGATGAAGCGACCTTGCAGCGTCACCGAGAACGGCTTGCGCGAGTAGGTGACGTATGCATTCAGCAGCCAATCCGGTACCCCGCTCGAAAGCAGGCTGCCGGTCTGGCCGGCGCGATCGATCGCGATGCCGAACGTCTTCGTCGTCGACTCTTCGACATGCGATGCAAGCAGGCGCATCGACAGCTCGCCGCCCGCACCGCTCGCAAACGGCACGCGATACGAGAGCTCGATGTCCTCACCGCGTGTCGCGAGCTGATCGAGGTTCACCGACACGTTGCGCACCTGCGTGATGGACTGTCCGGCGCCGAATGTGATGAGCCCGCACGCCTGCTGGTTGCCGGCGAAGCACCGGTCGACGATGAGCTGCGCGCCCGGCGCCGCAATGTAGCCGTCGACCTCGATGTCGAAATAGTCGACGGAGAGCTGCAACCCGCGACTCCAGTCCCACGGCGGCTGCACGACGACGCCGAACGTCGTCGTGTCCGCGCGCTCGGCATCGAGCGTCGGGCTGCCGCCGCTCAAGGTCGTCGGAAACTGCGGTGCGTTGTTCGCGAAGCGATTGACCACGGGCGCGAAGCTGCTCGCGCTCGCGAGGAAGAGGTCCGCGAAGTTCGGCGCGCGGATGTCGCGCGATCGCGTGCCGCGGAAGCGCAGGCCCTCCAGCGGCTCCCACGACAGGCTCGCCTTCCACGTATTCGCATCGATCGTGTTGCTCACCTGCGTGCGCAGGTAGCTGCCGAAGCCGTCGATGTCGTAGTGCGCATGACGCCCGGCGACGTTGAGATCGAGCCGGTGCGCGCCGGGCCGATCGCGCAGCAGGGGCAGCTCGGCTTCGAGGTAGCCCTCCACGACTTTGGTCGTGCCGTTGTAGTCCGCGCCGAAGTTCTGGAAGTACGCGAACAGGTTGGAGAGCGGATCGTGCGCGACATCGATGCGATCGCGCCGAAACTCGAGGCCGCCCGCGAGCACGAGCGGTCCGGCCCACAGCTCCGCGACGTTGCCCTGCGTGTTTGCGGCGACGACGTTCTGATCGATGTCGATGTCCTCGCGCAGCGTGCCGTACACGTAGTCGCGCGCGGCCGGATCGAAGCGGCCGGTTCCGAAGAGATTGAGCGGCACGCACCCGGCAGCCGCGGCACGCAGCGCCGGATCCGGACTCAGCGTCGCGCGACAGACGATGGAGCCGGTCTCCGGCGTGATCACCGTCTCGGTGTCCAGCACGGCATCGACCGCGCGCGCGAAGTTCAGCGGATTCGCGGGACTATTGGCGAGCGCCGGGTCCGGGTTGCCCTGTATACGGTTGCCCTCGACCGTTTGCAGACGCTTTGTCTTGCCGTACTGGTAGTACGCGTCCCACGTCCACGTCGTATCGCCGAACTTGCCGTTGAGCCCGGTCGTGGCGCGATACACGTCGGCCGTCGAGGTGCTGAAGCCGCGCGCGAGATCGTCGCCGAGCCGGCCCATCGTGAAGCTGGCGATGTTGTTCTGGGTCATCACCGACTGGATTTCCGCGGGAATGAAAGGATTGCCGCTGCGGATCGTGATGGCCGTATCGAAGAATGCGGATTGCAGCACCGAGCCCGTGACGTATCCGTACGAGGCCTCGAAGAAGCCCTTCACGTTGTCCGTGAGATCGACGTCGGTGTGACCGTACAGCGTGTAACGCTTCACGGGCACGATGAGGTTCGTGTCGCTGTAGGCCGGCACGATATCGCCGCCGATCTGCGTGATGCCGCTGACCAGCGAGCCCGGCGTGTAGGCGACGGGCTTGCCGCTGCCGTCGAACTGCATGCCGGCTGCGCTCGGGATGACGCCGGCCTCGTTCAGTTTGCTGAGGAGCAGCGCGTTGCCGGCTCCGGAGACGACACCGCCGGTCGTCATCCAATACCCGGCGTTGGAATCGCTGCGCACGAAGTTCGGCAACCCGTTGCCGGCACCCGCAGGCGTGTTGAAGCCGTTGTTCGTGACGATCGCGCCGGGGCGGCACCAGTCGCGCACGAAGCAGTTGCCGATACCGTCCTGCTTCTCGTACTCGCCGCCAAGGACGAAGTGCCCACGACCCCCGAGATAGTCGGAACCGCCGGCGAGCGTCGCGTGATAATTGTCGCCGTCGCTCTCGTCGCTGACGCCGTAATCGACTTGCGCGCGCAGCCCGGAGAGCTTCTTGTCGAGGATGACGTTCACTACGCCCGCGACCGCGTCGGAGCCGTACGCGGCGGACGCACCGCCCGTCACGATTTCCGTCCGCTCGATCAGCATGCTGGGAATGAGATTCAGATCGGCAGAGCCCTCGCGCGTCGTCGGCGCGAAGCGCCGGCCGTCGACGAGGATGAGATTGCGCGTCACGCCGAGCGCGCGCAGGTTCACGATCTGCGCGCCGACGTTGAAGCTGCCGAAGCCGTTCGTCGTCGGATTGTTGCTCGCCCGGAACGCCGGCAGCTGGCTCACCGCCGCGCCGATGTTGGTGACGGAGAGCGCGCGCAGCTCGTCCCCGCCCATCACCGTCACCGGCGAGGGCGTATCGAATCCCGTCCGCGCGATGCGCGAGCCCGTGACGACCACCTGCTCGAGCGGATCGTCCTTCGTTGTCTGCGTGCTATCGTCGGTCGCTTGCGCATGCGCGGCACCGGCCGCGCCAAGAGTCGTCAGTGAAAGTGCGCATAGCGCCGATGCGTGCCTGCGCGTGCCATTCTGGTGCTGCTTCATCGCCGTCCCTCCCCGAGCGAAGTCGCAGCTGCGTCACTGCGATTCGCGCGCCAGCTTCAGCAAAGTTGTTCGTTTCGAGCGTAGGGTGCGAGCTGCGGCGGCATCAATTCGCGACGCTGCGATTGTCCGGTGAGCGGTGCAAGTTGTTGCCCGTGGAACGGGGCGTTCCATCGCCTAACTGTTCACGCGTTTGAGGAGGTGCGGGCCGAGCTCGCTCACGGAATTCACGCCGAGATGCCCGAGCGTTCGATCGATCTCGGCGGTCAAGATCTCCAGCGCGCGCTGCACGCCCGGTTCGCCGGCGGCCGCGAGCCCATACAACGTCGCTCGCCCAAGCATCACGGCGTGCGCGCCGAGCGCGAGCGCCTTGACGATGTCCGTCCCGCGACGGAAGCCGCTGTCGATGATCACCGTCAGCCGCTTGCCGACGGCCGCCACGATGTCGGGCAGCACTTCGATGGGCGCGACGCAGCTGTCGAGCTGGCGCCCGCCGTGATTCGTGAGCACGATGCCGTCGCACCCGAGGCTCGCCGCGCGCTCCGCATCGCGCACGCTGAGCACTCCTTTAATGAGCAGCTTTCCTTTCCACAAGGATCGCAGCCAATCGATGTCCTGCCACGTGATCGTCGGCCCGAAAAGGGTGGGAATGACCGTGCTGCCGCCCACCGCCGAAGCCGCACCCGGCGGCAGGAATTCGGAGAAGTTCACGAACGAGGGCATGCCATGCCGCAGGATCACGTCGTACAGCCACGCCGGATGGCGCAGCACGTCGAGCTTGTTGCGGAATTTGAGCTTGCCCGGCCGCACGTAATTGCGCCGATCCCATTCGCGGTAGCCGAAGACGTTCGCGTCGGTGGTGAACACGAGCGCTTCGTAACCGGCCGCTGCCGCGCGCCGCACGATGTTCTCGGCCGGGCGCCGGTCGCGCATCACATAGAGCTGCATCCAGAGCCGGCCGCCGGCGCGCGCGGCGACGTCCTCGAGCTTCACGGTCGAGACCGTGCTCAGCGTGAAAGGAATGCCTGCTTTAGCGGCCGCGCTCGCGAGCGCCACGTCGCCGTCGGCACGCAGGATGCCGTTCATGCCGGTCGGCGCGATGACGAGCGGCGCCGCGATCTCCCGACCGAACACGCTGACGCGATGATGCCGCGCGGAGGTGTCGACGAGCGTCTGCGGGATGAAGCGCCACTGCTCGAAGGCCGTACGATTGGCCCGCAGGGTCGCCTCGTCTTCCGCGCCGCCTTCGACGTATTCGAACGCAAAGTGCGGGACGCGCCGGCGCGCGAGCTCGCGCAGGTCGGCAATGCACAGTGTGCGGGCGAGATGGGGCTCGTAGGGCGGGCGGCGCTTCCAGGGCATGCTGGGTGCAAGGTGGCCAAAAACGCGAATAGTACGGCAGTTTGGCACGCGGACGGGGTGCCGCCGCGCTTTTGACGGGCGGCCGCGCCGGGAGCAGAGTGCCCTCCCTCCAGTACCCGCATCGTCACAAGGGGAAGGCCATGAAACGCGTTCTCGTGGGATTGATCCTGTCCGGCGCCGTCGCGCTGCCGGCGTTTGCAGCGCTCAAGGAAGGCGACGAGGCGCCGCAGTTCAAGGCGCCGGCCTCGCTCGCCGGCAAGGAGTTCACCTTCGATCTGAAGGACGCTCTGAAGAAGGGCCCGGTCGTCGTCTACTTCTATCCGGCCGCGTTCACCGGCGGCTGCAACATCCAGGCGCACACCTTCTCGGAGAAGAGCGGGGAGTTCAAGGCAGCGGGCGCCAGCATCATCGGCGTCTCGCTCGACAAGATCGCGACGCTGAACGAGTTCTCCGCGGACCCGCAGTACTGCGCCGGCAAGATCCCGGTCGCTTCGGACGCGGACGGCAAGATCGCGAAGAGCTACGACCTGCAGGTGCGTGAAGGCAAGCCCGGCATCAAGAACACGCGGGGCGACGAGATCGACCACGGCTTCACCGAACGCACCACCTTCGTCGTGACGCCCGACGGCAAGGTCGCGGCGACCATCGGCAACATGGCGCCGGCGGACAACGTCGCGAAGGCGCTCGAAGTGGTGCAGAACCTGAAGAACGGCAAGCCGGCGGCGTGAGCCGCGGGCGCATCCCGCGCCGTACGACTGTCCCGCGCCATACGATCGTATGAAGCGAGGCGCTCACGCCGAGCGTGAGCGCCTCGTGCTGTTCTAGTATCTTCGAGAAATCCAATGTCCGTCGGGGGATCGATGCAAACGAGGCGTTTTGCGGGGACTGCGGCTCTCATGGTCGCGGGGTGGCTGGGATTGTCGATCGCACAGGCCGCGACGCCGAAGGGCGAGGAAGTGTTCCAGCGCGCGTGCGCGGGCTGCCACACGAATACGCCACCGCCGGCCCGTAAGCTCGGAGAGCCCCCGCCGGATCCCTCGGCCCTGGCGCCGCGCGCAGTTCCGCCGGATCGCCTCAAGCTCTTCACGCCCGAGGCGATCCTGAATGCGCTCACGAACGGCAAGATGCAGGCGCAGGCCGCAAGCCTGAGTCCAGCCGAACGCCGCGCGGTTTCCGAATTCGCGAGCGGGCAGACGTTCAGCGCGTCCGCAGCGGCCAAGAAGAACAGCCTGTGCAAGTCCGTCCGGCCGATGACGGACATCGACCACGGCCCGCGCTGGCTCGGATGGGGCAACGGCGTCGAGAACGTGCGCTATCAACCGCAGGAGCAAGGCAAGCTCACCGCGGCGGACCTGCCCAAACTCGAGCTGAAGTGGGCCTTCGGCTACGCGAACATCGGCTCGGCGCGCGCGGCGCCTACGGTCGTGGGGAATCGCTTGTTCGCGGCGAGCGAGAACGCAGAGGTGCACGCGCTCGATCCGAAGACCGGGTGCACGTACTGGACCTACAAGGCGGATTTCGGTGTGCGCGTCGCGCTCAGCGTCGGTCACTATCGAGGCGGCACCGCCGTCTATTTCGCCGACACGCGCGCCAACGCGTACGCGCTCGATGCGAACACCGGCAAGCTGATCTGGAAGACGAAAGTCGATCAGCATCCGATGGCGGGAGTCACCGGCGCGCCGGTGTTCTTCGACGGCAAGCTGTACGTGCCCGTGCAGGGCATCAGCGAAGAGGGCACCGGGTCCTTCAACAATTATGCGTGCTGCACGTTCCGCGGCAACTTGACCGCGCTCGACGGCAACACCGGCGCCATCGTCTGGAAGACGTACACGGTGGATGAGACGCGTCCGACCGGCAAGAGCAAGACGGGTGTGCAGATGTACGGCCCGGCCGGCGGCAGCATCTGGTCGCCGCCGACCATCGACGCGAAGCGTCGCCTCGTCTACGTCGGGACGGGCAATGGTTTTGCCGACCCGCCCCAGAAGATGACCGACGCGGTCATCGCGATGGACCTCGATACCGGCGCGGTCAAGTGGTTCAACCAGATCCTGCCGAACGACTCGTGGGCGATGGGCTGCAAGGCGAAGAACCCCGACAACCCGGCGTGCCCGGAGACACTCGGTCCGGACTTCGATTTCTCCGCGCCGCCCGCGCTCGTTCACACGGCGAGCGGCGATCGGCTCGTGCTGCCGCAGAAATCCGGCCTCGGCTTCGCGCTCGATCCGGACGCGGGCGGGAAGGTGCTGTGGCAGTACCGCTTCGGGCAGGGCAGCGGGCTCGGCGGTCAATGGGGCACGAGCAGCGACGGCGAGCTCGCCTTCTTTGGCACCGCGGACATGCTCACGCCCACTCCGGGCGGCATGCACGCGGTGCGCATCGCCGATGGCAGCCTCGCGTGGAAAGTGCCGCCGCAGGCCAAGCTGTGCGGCGACAAGCCCGGATGTAGCGCGGGTCAGGGGAGCGCGACGACCGTCATCCCCGGCGCGGTGCTGAGCAGCGGGATGGATGGCGGCCTGCGCGCGTACTCGACGAAGGACGGCTCCATCCTCTGGCTCTACGACACCAACAAGGAGTTCACGACGGTGAACGGTGTGCGCGCGCGGGGCGGCAGCATGGACGGGGCGGGGCCCGTGGTCGTCGACGGCATGATGTACGTGAATTCGGGCTACGGCGGCTTGATCGGCGTGCCTGGGAACGTGCTGCTGGCGTTCGGCATCGACTAGCCCTACGCGCCGCCGCCGCTGCGGCGAGCGGCGCTCTCGACTCGCGGGCCGCAAACGCGGAAGCTTGCGGCCCCATGGCGAAAGACATCACCGCCGCGGTGCGCGAGGTCTGCCTCTTTTTCCCCGAGGCCGAGGAGTTTGTCTCGCACGGCTCCCCGAACTATCGGGTGCGCGGCAAGACCTTCGCCGCGTACTGCGTGAATCATCACGGCGACGGCCGCATCGCCTTGTGGCTCGCCTCGCCGCCCGGCGCGCAAGAGGTGCACACGCGCGGCGAGCCGAAGCACTTCTTCGTCCCGCCGTACGTCGGGCCGCGCGGCTGGCTCGGCGTGAACCTCGACAAGGGGCTCTCGTGGAAGCGCATCGCCGTGCTGGTGCGCGAAGCGTACGAGAAAGTTGCGCCCAAGCCGCTCATCGCGAAGATCGGCAAGACGATCGAGATCGCGCCGCCGACCGCGAAGCTCGCTCCGACCGACATCGATCCGATGCAATCGAAGCGCGCGCAGGCGGTGCTGAAGAGGCTGCGAAAGATCGCAGGGGCGTGGCCGGAGGTGGCCGACGCCCGGCAGTTCGGCGCGCCGGTGCTGAAGGTGGGGCAAAAGACCTTCGCGCAGGCGTACTACAACGCGAAGCGGCTGAAGCTCGGTTTCTGGGTGGGTGTGGAGCGGCAGCCCCTGCTCACGCTCGACGAGCGGTATACGCTCCCCAAGTACACGGCTCACATCGGTTGGATCGAGCTCGACGTGCACGAGTCCGCGGACTGGGACGAGATCCGCGCGCTCGCGCTCGACAGTTATCGGCACTTCGCCAAGAAGTCCACGCTCGCCGCGCTCGAGCCGACCCTACGCTCTGCAAGCAAGAGGACCCCATGACGATCAATCGATTCGACGCAGGCCCGCGCATGAGTCAGGCGGTGGTTCACAACGGCACGGTGTATCTCGCCGGGCAGGTGGCGAAGGGCGCGACGGTGCGCGAGCAAACGACACAGGTGCTGAAGCAGATCGATGCGCTGCTGAAGCAAGCCGGCACCGACAAGTCGAAGCTGCTGTCGGCGACCATTTGGCTCACGAGCATGGCGAACTTCAGCGAGATGAACGCCGTGTGGGATGCGTGGGTGTCGCCCGGCAATCCGCCGGCGCGGGCCACCGTGGAGGCGAAGTTGGCCTCGCCCGAGTACGCGGTGGAGATCGCCTGCATCTGCGCGCTGTGAAAGGTGGGTCCCGCGCGGTGCCGTGAGATGTGCGCCGCGCGCGCGGTGCGGCCGACAGGTCACGTGCGGGAACGATCGCGTCGACCATTCCACGGGAAATCCCCGCGCGCACAGGCTCGCGTTCGCCGCGAACCCGAAGGCAGTCGCCGAGCGAGTCAGGCGTCGAACCGATACGACGCCATGGACACGCCCCACACGTGATCGCGAAACGCGAGGTGCCCTTGACTCGTGCCCGCCGCGCCGGCGGCGACCATCAGCGGGATCAAGTGCTCCTCACGCGGATGCGCCTGCCGTGCAGCCGGCGCTTCGCTCCAACGTGAGAGCAGCGCATTACGCGTCTCGGTATCGCGCTCTTCGACGGCGCGCGTGAGCCACGCTTCGAACGTTTCCGAGACGGGGCCGGCGGTGGGGCTCATGCGGAGCGCGCGCAGATTGTGGTAGCTCAGCCCACTGCCGACGATCAGCACGCCTTCATCTCGCAACGGCTGCAAGGCCGCGCCCATGCGAATGTGCTCGCTCGCATCCAGACTCGATCGCAGCGACAGCGACACGATGGGCACGTCCGCATTCGGATACATCACCGCGAGCGGCACGAACGTCCCGTGATCGAACCCGCGCTCGGCATCTTCGGCCACGCGGATGCCGGCACTCTCCAGCAGCCCACGCACGTGTTGCGCCAGCTCCGGCGAGCCCGGTGCCGCGTATCGGATGTGATACGTGTGCTCGGGGAAGCCGTAGTAGTCGTACACCATAGGCGGTTGCGATGACGTCGCCACGGTGAACTCCGCTTCTTCCCAGTGCCCGGAGACGGAGAGAATGGCGCGCGGCTTCGCGGGCAGGCTCGCGGGCAAGCGCTGTAGAAATCCGAACGTGCCCGCGAAGTCCGCGCGCCGCTCGTCGATCCACGGCCAGGGCCCGCCGCCGTGAGAGATGAAGAGAGTGGGCAATTTCATGGCGCGCATCGTAGCGCTCGGTCTGCCTCCATAGCGAGCCGCGGAGCCTTGGCAGCCGCTGCACGACTAGACGACCTTCGCCTCCCGCAGACGAGCGATCTCCGCAGGCGAGAGACCGGCGACGCGCTGCAAGACTTCGTCGGTATCTTGGCCGAGCAACGGCGGCGGGCGCTCGTAGCGCGCGGGCGTTGCCGAGAAGCGCAGCGGATTGCGAATGCCCGCGACTTCGCCGCCGAGCGGGTGCGGGAGCGTGATCCGCAGCTCGCGGTGCTTCACTTGCGGATCATCGAACACCTGATCGAGCGAGTTGATGGGGCCGCTCGGCACGTCGACGGCGCTCATCGCATCGACGAGTCGCGCCATCGGCCATTGGCGGGTCTGCGACTCGATCAATTCCGCGAGCGCGCGCCGGTTGCGCACGCGATCGGCATTGGTGACGAAGCGCGGATCGTCAGCGAGCGCGTCGAGCCCGAGCACGGCGCACAGCTTGCGGAACTGCGCATCGTTTCCGACGGCGATGATGATGTGCCCGTCGCGTGTGGCGAACGTGCGGTAGGGCGCAAGATTCGGATGCTCGACGCCCGTACGACCCGGAGGCGTGCCGCCGACGAAGTAGTTCTGCCCTTGGTTGGCCATCATGCTGACGACGGTATCGAGCAGCGCGAGATCGATGTGCTGCCCCTCGCCGGTCGCGTCGCGATGATGAAGCGCCGCGAGAATACCGATGGTCGCGTACAACCCCGTGGTCAGATCGCCAACCGCGACGCCGACTCGCAACGGCCCCGCACCGGGCTCGCCGTCCGGAATGCCCGTGATGCTCATGAGGCCGCCCATGCCTTGCACCAGATAGTCGTAACCGGCCTGCTGCGCGCGCGGCCCCGTCTGGCCGAAGCCGGTGATCGAGAGATAGATGATCCGCCGATTCAGCGCGCGGATCTGCTCGTACCCGAGACCCTTGCGCGCGAGGTCGCCGGTCTTGAAGTTCTCGATGAAGACATCGCTCTGCGCGGCCAGACGCTCGATGACCGCGCGTCCCTCCGGCGTGGCGATGTCGAGCGAGACGGACTGCTTGCCCCGATTCGTGCTGAGGTAGTACGCAGACTCGTGCGTCTCGCGACCGGCACCATCGCGCAGCCAAGGCGGGCCCCAGTGGCGGGTGTCGTCGCCCGTGCCCGGTTTCTCGATCTTGATGACTTCCGCGCCGAGGTCGGCGAGCACTTGCGTGCACCACGGGCCGGCCAGGATACGGCTCAGATCGAGCACGCGTATGCCCACCAGGGGTCCGGAGCTGTCATGCATCGGCCGTTCACTCCTACAATGCCGCCCATGCGAATCGGCAAGCCTCTCATCCTCACCACGACCACTCTCGGCATCGGGCTCGGCCTCTACGAGGCGTGGCATTTCGCCGGCGGCCTGGTGTTCCTGATGATCGCATTGATGAGCGTCATCGGCGTGGCAATCGGTTCGATCGTCGCTACGGTTCGCCGCGAGAAACGCGAGGAGGAGGCGGCGCGCCGCGCGGCCGCCGAAGCAACGAAGTGAAGGGGCTCATCCGGTCGCGCTAGTCGGGATCGTCGCGGGCGTCGGCGAGGCGCTGCTCGCGATGCGAGCACCGGCCAGGCAGTTCGCGCTGGTCGGAATTGTCGCGAACGTCGGCGAGGCGCTGCTCGCGATGCCGGCACCCGGCCCGCCCGTGCTCGCCGTGGCCGGCGGTCGAATCAGTCGGTACGCGTCGTGCGCGCCGGTGCGCCGAAAGTGCGGGGTTCGAGCACGCTCGCGACAGCGTACGACACCCTCGCAGGCGAGCCCGACGACGTTGCGCAGCGTCGTCGGGCATCATTGCTATGCTCTCTAGAGCCCCAGTTCCTTCTCCAGCTCGTCCGCCGCCTTCTTGTTGGCGGCTTTTGCGGACGCCTGCTGCTGTTGCAGGGCCTTGCGCGCGGCCTCGGCCTGCTCGCGCATCGCCTGCACTTTCGCCGGATCGCTGAATTCCTTTTGCAGCTCGGCGGCCTGCCGCTGAGCGGCGTCGATCTGCGGTTGCATCTTCTGCATGGCGAGCTGGTTCTGCTTCTGCCGAGCCGCGTCCGCCTTGGCGGCGTCGCCCGCGACGTCGTAATACTCCGCGGCGAGCGCGTAGCGCTTCTTCGCGCTCGCTTCATCGCCGAGCTTGGCCGCCTGCGCCTTGATGGCCGCGACGCGCGCATCCGTCTTCGACGGCTCGAGGCTCTGCATGGTGATGAACGACATCGCCGCATCGAGCAGCTTCGGCGCGCCGCTGTACTTCTGGACGAGCAGCTGCGCGTGCTGGTCCGCGCGCTGCGTGAACGCCGCTTCCGCCTGTTTTGCGAGTCGCTCGTCGCCGCCGTTCAAGCCCCACATGCGCATCGTTTGCAGCTCTCTGCGCGAGGTCTCGAGCGGATCCTCCTGCCGCCACTTCTGCGCGAACGCCTGATGCGCGCTCATCGTGCGCTGCACGGCGGCCGCATCCGTCGGATCGTCCGCGCGGCTCTGCACGAGCTGCACGTACTCGCGCAGATAGGTTTCGCTGAACGCCGCAGCTTCGCGCTGCGCGGCGCGCTCGAAGCCCTTTGCCGGCATCGCCATGACTTCGGCAATGAGCTTCGGGTCCGGCCGGTACGCGCCGGCGGCTTTGATCGCGGCGGCGTTGTTGGTCTGGAAGGACTCGAGGCTGCGCGTGTCGAAGTGCTCGCGCGCCGCCTGGAACGCCGCCGGCTCGTCGGCCTTGGCTCGGGTGAGCTCCATGAACATGCGATCGGCGTGCGCGAAGTGCCCGCCGGCCTCATAGAGCTCGAATGCCAGTTTCGTGTTGCCGCTCTTCTCGGCGGCGCTGCCGAGCGTGAGACCCAGAGGCGCGGCGCGCGCGGCGGCATCCGCTTCCACCGGATTCACGGGCTCGCACGCGTAGCCTTCCGCGGCACGGTACGCGCGGAGCGCCTGCTCGAGCTTGCCCTGTTTCTCGAACGTCAGCGCCGCCTGGTAGCTGCGCTTCTTGTCGGCGACGAAAGGCCCCGGGCAATCCGCGAGCGCCTGCCCGACCATCAAAGACCCGAAAAGCACTGCGGCAATGGAAAGTTTCAGTCTCATAGCGAGGATTCCGAGTTGAAACGCGCCGAGCTCTCCCGGCGCCGATGCCAGAATTCACCCAGCGATCGCGAGCGCGGTGGCAGCCGGCGCGTCACAGCGGCCGGCTGCAACTCGCTGCGTTCGCATTTCAATGCCGATGAAAGAGCCCGCGCGCCGCGCTACCGAGCGCAGAGATGCCGGACTTCGCGGCCGCGCCGGCAACGCTCGGCTGCTCCGTCTGACGAGAGCTCGCGCCGCCCGTATCCGCTGTGTCCGCGGCGCCATTCGCATGCGTCGCATCGGACGCATTCGGTGCTGCGCTGCTGCTCGCTCCTGCCGCCCGGCCCGCGCCGAACGCGCCCAGACCCGCGACACCGCTGAATTTCGGCAGCGCCTTGTAGTCGGCCGGCACTTCGAAGAGCTGCGGGTCCTGCGCCCCGATCTGCACGTTCTTCAGCGTGAGCGTCATGCGCGTCTTGGCGCGCTCGCTCTTGCTCAGCATGTCCATCTTGATCGCGATGCCGTCGCTCGTGATCCACATGAAGCCGCCGCCGCTGCCGTCCTTCATCACGGCCTTGTACTTCGTGGTCGGCAGACCCTCGATCGTCTCGTGGCCCACCTCGGTGATGTCGACCTGATCGGCCGCCTGCGCGCCGGCCTGCTTCTTCGCCTGCGCGAAATCGAGCTGCTGGTACATGTGCTGCGCCGGCATGAGCATGTAGCCGACTTGCTTGTCGTGGCGCAGGATCAGGATGGTGCTCATGCCGCTCATGGTGCTCTCCTGCCGTTCCATGCCGCGAGCCGCGTAGACCTTGCCGGTGATGGTGCCGGCCTCGGTCTCGATGATCCGATCCGCGGAATAGGACACCGTGGGTGCCGGCAGCGGCGCGCCGTGCGAGGGCGCGGCCATGGCCGCCAGACAGAGCGCGAGGGGCAGCGCGAGGCGCGTGAGCATGACGAGTCTCCCGTGACTTAAAGTGGTGAGGTCGACCCTTGCGGGCCGTTTAACCTCTCTAGCGGGAAGCCGTCCGGAATCAGCTCATGACCAAGCCCAACGCCCCGTCCTGCGAGCGCAATCGGGCGCCGATCCTGGAGGTGCTGCTGCGCCACCTGACAGAACGCCGCCGGATTCTCGAAATCGGCAGCGGCACGGGCCAGCACGCGGTGTATTTCGCTCCCGCGTTCCCCCGTGCGCTCTGGCAGACGTCAGACCTCGAGGAGAACCTGCCCGGCATCCGGATGTGGCTGGACGAAGCGGCCCTGCCGAACACCCCTCCGCCCATCGCGCTGGACGTCCGGGGACCATGGCCCAAGGATCGCTACGACGCCGTGTTCACGGCGAATACGCTGCACATCATGAGCTGGCCGGAGGTGCAGAGCTTTTTCCGCGGACTGGGGGAGGTGCTCGAGCCGGAGGCGACCGTCGTCGTGTACGGCCCCTTCAACTACGGCGGTCAGTTCACGAGCGAGAGCAATCGCGCCTTCGACGGGTGGCTCAAGGCCCGCTCGGTCGTGAGCGGTATCCGCGATTTCGAGGCAGTGGATGCGCTCGCGAGCGCGATCGGTCTGCGCTTGATCGAGGACTGTGAAATGCCTGCGAACAATCGCACGCTCGTTTGGCGGCGCTAGGCGGCCGCTTTGTTCAGCGGCGCGGAATATTCCGTTTCCACTTCGTAGCCCGCGGCGACCCACGCATCGAGACCCCCGAGCAGAGGCCGCACGCGCGTGAATCCGAGATTGATGAGCTGTCGCGCGGCGTACGCCGCCGACGCCTCGTTCGGACAGCTGCAGTAGAAAACCACATCGCGATCCAGCGGAAACTCGTCGACGCGCTTCGCCAGCTCATCGAGCCGCAGTATGCGCGCACCGGGAATGCGCCGGCCGTCTTGCTCGCGCGTCATCTGCGAGCGCAGGTCGACGATGATGGGCGCCGGCTCGCCGCTCATCAGGTTGCGTAGCTCCTGCACCGTGATGCGCGCGCCGCGCAGCATCTTGGCGAAGCGCCTCCGGTGCCACCATTTCACCGCGATGAAGGCGGCAGCGAGCACGGCGACGATGCCGAACGCGACGACGCCGAAGTCCCGCAGCCCGGTCATTAGCCCGTTCAGCTCGTCGTGAAAGATCCAGCCCGCCGCGACGGACGCGCCGACCCACAGCGCCGTCCCGATGCCGTTGTAGAGCTGGAAGCGCCACCAGCCGAGATGAATGGTGCCGGCGAGCGGTCGCACGACCGTCGACAATCCCGGCACGAACTTCGCGCACACGAGCGTGAGGGGTCCCCATTCCGTGAAGCGAGTCTCGGTCTGCCGGACGCAGGAGTCGGGTGACACGGAGATGCGGCAGAGCAAGTTGATCACGCGACGCCCGTAGACGGCGCCGGCGGCGTACCAGAGCGTGTCGCCGATCACGCATGCGACGAACGCAAGCAAGAACACATCGCCGGCGGAGAGTTGCCCCACCGCAGCGAGCGCGCCGCCCAGAACGAGCGTCGGCGTCACGGGCAGCGGCAGGCCGACGCGTTCCGCGAGAACGTTGGCGAAGATCAGCGCAAGACCGTATTGGACGATGAGGTCCGGCACGACGCTCTATTTCGTGTGCCCCCCGGCGTACTTCTTCTCACCGGCCTCCACGCGCAGCGCCAGCCGATTCTGGAAGGGCGGCAGCGGACAGGTGGCGAAATCATTGAACGCGCAGGGTGGGTTGTAGGCTTCGTTGAAATCGAGGTGCACGCGGCCGTTTTGCGGCAGCTTCAGGTACATGAAGCGGCCGGCGCCGTAGGTTTCCTTGCCGCTCGTCGCGTCCGCGAACATGACGAAGAGCTCGTCCGCATCGGGCTCTTCGAGGACGGCGTCGAGGCGCCATTCGCGGCCGTCCTTCTCGAAGACGATCGCGCCCGGCGCATCCATGTTCTCTTCCATGCCGAGGATGTTCGTGATCTTGATCTGCCGGTGCGGCTCGTACGGCTCGAAGCGCGCGTCGAACACCCAGTCCGTGCTGATCGGAAAGTACTCGAGGCCGCGGAACTGGGTGCGGTGCGGATTCGCCTTGTCGCGCAGACGGATGCCGTACCGGCCGGCGCGCTCGATGACGAAGAACGACAGCGGTCCGCTCTCGAGCACGGTCGGCTCGCCCGCCGTGTCGGGCACGAGCTCGATCTGTGCAACGGGTTGCCCGTCGTGCGTGATCCCCGAGCCCTCGCGTGCGACGAAGCGGACCTTGTTCCCGGCCTTGATGAACGAGCCCGCGTTCGCGGCGAGCGCGGGATTGTCGAGGCGGAGCGCGTTCGACTTGCCACGTCCGAACGTGTTCTCGCCATCCTTCAGCCAGAACAGTCCCGCGAGAGTGAGCCAACCCGTTTCGCTGGTCAGCCTGGCAAGACGCTGAGCGCGCCACTGCTCCACCTCGGCACGCTCCGCGGCGAGGTCGGTGCTCGCCTGCACGGCGCAAGCCAATGTCGCGGCGGACAGGGCCGCCAGTGACGCTCGCGCAAGGCGCAGCTTTCGAGTACGGTTTGGCCATCCTCTGGTCATGGTGCCCTCGATATCGTGCGATTCGACACACGCAGTATCGCAGCGCTGCTGCTGGCCGTCCTCTCTCTTGCGGCGAGCTGCGGAGTCGCCCAGGCGCACGGTATTGCCGGAAAAGACGCGGAGTTCGTCGCGCAGAGTCAGGGGACGCAGATCTTTCCGTTCCTTTATTTGGGCGCCAAGCACATGGTCACCGGCTACGATCATCTGCTCTTCATCCTTGGCGTGATCTTCTTTCTCTATCGGCTGAGTCACGTTGCGCTGTACGTGACGCTCTTCAGTGTCGGCCACAGCATCACGCTGTTGGCAGGCGTACTCGGTGGGTTGCACGTGAATCCGTATCTGGTCGACGCGGTCATCGGCCTGTCGGTCGTATACAAGGCGCTCGACAATCTCGGCGCGTTCAAGACGCTGTTCGGCGTCGAGCCGAATGCCAAAACCGCCGTGCTGGTGTTCGGCCTGGTGCACGGCTTCGGACTTGCGACCAAGCTGCAGGATCTCAACCCCGCGAAGGAGGGGCTGGTCGCGAACATGGTGTCGTTCAACGTCGGCGTGGAGATCGGGCAGCTCATCGCGTTGAGCCTCATGCTGCTCGTGATCCTGTCGTGGCGGCGCACAGCGGGATTTGCGCGTCATGCTGCCCTGGCGAACGGCCTGATCATGACGGCGGGACTGGTGCTGATGGAGTACCAGCTCGCCGGGTATTTCCTTGCACGGGGTGGTTGAGATGGCGGCTGTCGAGTCGGCGACGCTGGCGATACCTCGGACCCAGTTGCTCACGATGATCGGCGCGGCCGTGGTCGTCGCGAGCGTGATCACATTCTGTTTCGTGCTACCCGCGGAGTTTCGCATCGACCCAACCGGCGTGGGCCGCGCCACCGGTCTGATCCGGCTCGCCGGGCCGAAGAGGTTGGCCGCAAGTGACGCCGATGCGCTCGCCGGCGCAAGCGCGACGTCCGAGGCGGAAGCGGCGATCTCCGCGGCATTCGGCGGACCGCAAGTGAATACCGGTGCGGTCGCGTCCAACGAAGGGCAGGCTCGCGCGCCCGGTGTAGGCGGCGCCGGCAAGACGCTCGGCCCTTCCGCCCGCTACTACGCAGGCGGCTATCGGTCCGATTTCGTGGAGATTCCACTTGCCGTGGCCGGCTCGGCGACGCGCGGCGAAGAGCTCGAGTACAAGGTTCACATGCGGGCCGGCGACACGCTCGCGTACTCGTGGGCCGTCGAGGGCATCTCGAATCCCGAGGAGTTCTACTACGATTTTCACGGCGAAGCGCCCGCGAAGGACGCCGCCAGCGAAGCGACCGTCGTGGAATATCGCCAGGCGACCGGTACTCAATCCCACGGCACGCTGGTCGCGCCGTTCGACGGTGTGTTTGGCTGGTACCTGCAGAACCAGTCGGAGAAGCCCGTCGTGGTGCACCTGAAGATCAGCGGCTTCTACACGCTCGTTCCCCCGGGCGAATACGGTAACGAAGCCGGCATCGAAGCCAATCAGCCGTTGGCGCGCTGACGAGCCCGCGGCGATGCACGAGCGGGCGGCGGTGCGCTGAGCCCGCAGCAGTGCGCTGGCGAGCCACTGGCGGATCGCTAACGAGGCACTGCCGGCACGCTGACGAGCCCGCGGTGATGCGCTGAGCTAACCATCGATGCGCCGAGTCAGGCGGCGATCCGATGAGCCGAGCGGCGGCGCCACTCCTCTCGCACCCGATCGAGCCCGGTCAGTTGGGCTGGCGCGGGTCCTTTTGCGACTCGGCGTGCCCGACGCGCATCGGCGGCAGGCCGCGCGACTTGCGTTGCATGCGCAGCGTGTGCGCTCGGATGAACAACGAGATCGCCATCCAGAGCGCAAGGATTGCAATGGGAACCGCGATCGCCAGCGGCCAGATGAAACCGACCGCCGCAACACCGACGAGCAGCACGCCCACGATCGCCACGGTGCGCGCTTCGGTTTGCGCAAGCACGCGCTGTTCGGTGAGTGCGGCCCCGACGGCGCGTCCGATGCGCAGCGCGCCCGCCGCGGCGCGCGAGGCGCTGCCGCCGTGAACGCGAAACGGATCGCGCCGCTCGCCATCGGCCCGCTCGCCGCCTTCCGCACGTTCGGCGGTGCCCCGACCCGGCTCACCGATCCGATCCAGATAGTAGCGGCGGCGCCGCGGCTGCAGCACGATCTCGCGCGAGTTCTCGAGATCGGCGAGATACATCTGCTCCATGGCGAGCGCGGTGGGTTCGTGCTCGATCACCGCATCGAGCTCGTAGTTGCCGACCCAGCTCGCGATGTTCAGATTGCTCGAGCCGACGCGCGCCCAGCGCCCATCCGCGACGGCTGTCTTCGCATGCAGCATCGAGCCCTTCCACTCGAAGACGCGAATGCCCGCCTCGAGCAACGGCCGGAAGCCCGCCTGCGTGAGCGGCCTCAGCAACGGAATGTCGCTGGCGCCGGGTACGAGCAGGCGAACGTCCACGCCATCGAGCGCAGCGGCCCGCAAGGCCTGTACGTAAGGTGGAACGCCGGCGAAGTACGCATCGGTCAGCCACAGCGTCCGCCGCGCTGCCGCCGCGATCAGCTGATCGACGCGAAAGATCCCGGTCGTCCCCGGCGCATTGGCGACGATGCGAAGGGGCACATCGCCCGCTTCGGGCAGCAACTCACGAATCGATAGCTCCTGCGGATGAATCGGCTGCCCGCCGCACGCCGCCCAGATCTGCGCGAACGCGCGCTCAATATCGCACACCGCAGGCCCGCGCACTTCGATGCCCGTGTCGCGCCAGGGCTCGATGCCGCGCGCGGGGTCACCGACCCACATGTCGCCGACACACAGTCCCGTGACGAAGCCGACGCGTCCGTCGACCGCCAGCATCTTGCGATGGTCGCGGTGCAGAACCTGAAAGGGTGTGGCGAACCGAAACGGATTGAAGCACCGCACCTGCACGCCGGCATCGCTCAGCCCGCGCCAGAACTTGCGCGGCGCCTTGGCGAAGGCCCCCATCCAGTCGTACACGAGCCGCACGCGCACCCCGGCGCGCGCCTTCTCCGCGAGCGCGGCCGCGAATTCGCGTCCGCTCGCGTCGTCGACGATGAAGTAGCTCTCGAAGTAGATCTTCTCGCGGGCGCTGTGGATGGCTTCCAGCCACGCCGGATAGTTTTCCGCCGCGTTGCGCAGGAGTCGCACGCCGTTGCCGGCGACGAGTGGCGCGCCGGCGGCGCGGGTGAATGCCCGGTCCAGCAGGGCGCTATCGCGGGTCTCGCGCGTAAGGGCAACGGGCAGCTGGGCAGGCTCGGTCGACATGACAATCCGAAATGGGTCCCGCCCTGACGAAGCTCATGGCGCCCCGGAGCGGCCGTAGATTCGACGATCGACGAGTCTACACGAGCGATTGCGCCGGCTCGCGGAAGCAGCCGCGGGCGAGCCCGTACGGTGCCACGCGGAAGCGCCGACCGGGTTCCCAGCCTTCCGGGGCGGCGGAACGCTTGCGCCGGCGTGGCCTGTCGGCGACAGCTGCGTCCAACTCTGTATCGATTGCAATACAAGCGAGCGCACGCGGGAGCTGTGCCAGGGTTGGTGCAGTGGCGATGCGGGCCCGCTGCCGCTACGATTTCGCCCGTCTTTCATCTCGGGAGGAGGCGCTCAGATGAAATCCCGCTCCATGCGAGTGCTGGCCGCGGCGCTGCCGACGCTCATGCTGCTCGCGGCCTGCAACAAGCCGAACGAGCCATCGACCCCCACGAATCCCGAACCCAAGGCGTCGTCGGACACGCAGTTGGGTGTTCCGCAGGATCAGGGCGTGGGCACGACGACGACTTTTGAAAGTCCGAACCCTGAGCCGGCGAAGCCGGCGCAGTAGTCCTCAGCGCACGTCGAGGACGAAACGGTCGCCGGAACTGTCGGGCGGCGCCTCGGGCACCAGCTCGATCGCGTAACGTCCGGGCGTGAGCCGACCCGAATCGACGTAGGTGGTCACGAGGCCGTCGGCCGGATTCGCGGTGGCAGAGGTTTCCGCGACGGGTGCAATCGCGTTTGCGCCATCGAGCTGTGCGAGCCGCACGTGATAGCGGCCGTTCTCGGAGCGCGACGAGGGAATCATCTGCAGCTCGATGGCACCGCGCTCCCGAGGCAGCGCGATTGCGACCCCCTGCGCCGACCCGCGCGTGCGGACGAGCATGTGCGTGCTCGCGACGCGCAGGGGCTGCCCTTGCGCGTCCGTCAGCGCGGCGATCGTGGCGGCCATGGGTGAGGCCGTCGTCTGGCCCATCCACAGCCACACTCCGACCATGAGCACCGCGATTCCGGCGGCGAGCCCGAGCGCCGGCCGCCAGTACGAGCGCCTGTGCAGCAGCGCATCCAGCTCTCCCTTTTCCGCGAGCACGGCGAGCCCTTCCTTGAGGCGCAGCGTGTGCTCGATGTCGCGGACGATTTCGGGATGCTCCGCGTAGTAAGCCTCGAATTCCGCGCTGCTCACGGCATCGAGCTGGCCGGCGAGGTAGCGCGCGATGATGTGTTGGTCATCGATAGTGTGTCGGTCCATGACTCAGGCAACCCATAGTGTGATGGCGACTGCGAATAGATACAGACTGAGCACCAGGGACAGCAGGTCGGACTTGCCGAGCCCCTTGTGCTCGAGCAGCTCGCGGAAGCGCGCCCGCGCCCGAAAGATGACGCGGTTGAACTGCAGATCCGTGAGCCCGAGCGAGCGGCAGAGGACGCTGCGCTCCTCCTCCCTCAGATAAAACCGCACCAGCACCTCGCGATCCCGGGGCGACGAGAGCTCGCGCAGGATCCGGCGTACCACGCCGGCCCACTGCTCCGTCTGGACGGTGAGCGTTGGGCGGGCTTCCGCGGCGGCGTCCTCGAGCAGCACCGCGCCATCCGGGTCGGAGACGGCCGACTTGTCCTTCCGCCGGTAATTGCGGAAGTGATTGAGCGCGACTCGATAGACATAACCATCGAGCTGTCTGCGGTGCTCGATCTCGCCCGTCCGGAGCTTGTTGAGTGCGGTCACGATGGCGTCTTGCAACAGGTCTTCGGCCACGTCCGCGTCACGGGTGACGCGCGTCAGTTGGGCCTTCAATCCAGACATGTCGCGAAGAAGCGTTTTATGCTCTTCGTCGCCCGCATGACGGCGGTCGCTTAGGGGTCCATCAGGTTCCGCAGTCAAGGCGCGCTTAGCCCCCTGTCCTTCATTGGGCGGGGCAGTATACGGATAATCAAAGCGGGAACGGATCGCCAGTCGCAGGAGAGATTCGGTGTCAGTGGGGGGCCGGTTCGGAGCTTGGGTTGCGCCGGTCGCCGTGCTGGCGCTGCTCGGGGCGCATTCCGCCGCCGCCGCGGTCTGCGGCGAATCGTTCGATGCCGCCGCCCAACTGAGCCGAATGCGGGTCACCCTCAAGGGCGATGGCGAGACGCGCGTCGACCTGCCCGCCGCGAGTCCCCAGGACACATTGGTCTACGCGGTCGAGCAGGGCGTCGACGTCGAGCTCGAAATCCACGATGCGGCCGGCGGCGTGCTCGCGCGCGCCGACAGCCCGGTAGCGCGTATCGGGCGGCAGCGTGCCTTCCTGCCGGCATCGGGCAAAGCGCCGGCCTTCGCGATCGTCCGTGGCCGTGAGCACGCCGGCGTGGCGGGCGCGGTGACGGTGACGATGGTACGAGTCGGTGCGTCCGCCGAGGGCGCCGATTGCACGGGCATCGAACGCTCGCTCGCGGCCGCCGATCAGGCGTACGCGCAGGCGCGTGCCAACTCGCGTTCACTGCTCGAGGCCGCGGCGGTCCTGTACGAGAACATTGCGCAGACGATCAGCGCTCAGCCGCGGAGCGACGATCGCGGCGAAATCCAGCTCACGCTCGCCGCTCTTTATTACTACGACCTGCAGGATTGGGCGCGGAGTGCACGCTGGGCCGATGCGGCCGCCACGACGTTCCGCGGCATCTCGCCGTATCGCCGCGCACGCGCGCAGGCGATCCTGGCGGCCGCGTGGATGGAGCAGGCGACGAAGTCCTCGGCGTCCGGTCAGAGCTCGGCGATTCCCGCGGAGTCCCACGCGCTGTTCGAGAAGAGCCGCGCGCTGCTCGCCCAGCTCGAAGCCTTTCACGGGGCACGGCGCGAGCCGTACGACCGCGCGCTCCAGATCAACAACATCGGGCTCGCGTATCTCTACGAAGCGCGCTTCGAGGCCGCACTGCCGCACTTCGAGCACGCGCGCGTCGAGTTCGAAAAGCTCGGCGAGATGCAACGCGCCGCCGTCGCGATCGAGAACATGGCGCTCTGCGAGTGGGGTCTCGGCCGACTGTCGGCGGCGCTGCCGATGTTCGATCGCGCGCTCTCGCTCATGTCGCCGCAACCGTATCCCGATCTTTACCTGCTCACGCTGTCGAGCAGCGCGCTCGCCCACCACGGCGCCGGGCGCTTCGACGATTCGCTGCGGCTCAACGGCCAGGTGATCGATCTGGCGACACGCCTGCAGATGGACCGCATCCGCGCGCGCGGCTACTACGGCATGGGCATCACCTACTACGCGATCGGCGATCGCGAGCTTGCGACGCGTTTCCTGCGCAGCGCACTCGAAATACTGACGCCCGACGTCGATGCGCGCACGCGCGTCGCCTCGCTGCGCGCGTTGGCGGTGATCGAATGGGAAACGGGCGACTACAAGCAGGCGGCCGCGCACGATTCGGAGGCGCTGCGACTTGCGACGGCGCCCTCGGCGCGCTCGCGCATCCTGCTGCGGCTCGCGGCGGACTACGCCGCGCAAGGCGATGTGAACGCCGCGTTCACCGTCCTCGATTCGCTCGCGAAGTTTCCGCCGAACGGCGACGCGCTGGTGCAAGCGCTGGCGCTCGCGCAACGCGCGAAGCTGCATCGCGCCGCGGGGGCGCTCGAGCCGGCGCGGCGCGACGTGACTCAGGCGCTGCGCACGTTGCGCCGGTTCGACGCCGTGACCGACGAGTTCGAGGCGTACGTCGAGCTCGCTCGCATCGAGCGGGACGCCGGCAACGACGCTGCCGCCCTGCGCGCGCTGAACGAAGCCCTCGGTCACACCGGCGAAATCACCTCCCAGACCGCGAACCCGGAGTACCGCGCCTCCATCGCGCAGTCCGTGCGTCCGGCGCTCGATCTGAAGATCGATCTGCTCTGGAAGCGCTATCAGCGGCTGACCGACTCGCGCGACACGGCGGCAGCGCGCGAAGCCATGCTGGAGAGCCTGCGGACGGCGGACAACTCGCGCGCGCTGGCGTTCGAGGAGCTGCGCTCGCAACGACTCGACGATGCAAGCGATCCGAAAATCGGTGAGCTGCAAAGGACGATCGCGGCGCTCTACCGCGATATCGCCGAGCGCCGCTATCAGCTGGCCTCCCGCGAGGATCGCTTCGGGACGGACGAGATCACCGCGCGGAAGCTGCGCGAAGACATCTCCCGGCTGCGAGCGCGGCTGGGTGTCGTCGAGGGCGACCTCGCGGCGCGCACGATACCCGCCTCGAAGCGCCCGACTGGCGTGGCGCGAGATTGGATCGCGCGAGCATTGGCCGAGCCGGCCGACCGCGCCCTGATCGAGTACTGGGTCGGAAGTACGGCATCGTACGCTTGGACCATCGCGGGCGGCGATCTCACCTGGATGCGCCTCGCATCCACCGCCCAAATCGATAAGGCAGCGCGCAATCTGCACGAGACGATGCGCTCGTACGCGACCACGCCGGTGCGGGCGCGCCTGGAGGCAGGCGCCGAGCTTTACCGGCTGCTGTTCGCGCCTATCCGCGCGCAGCTGGCCGGTCGACGCGCGCTCACCATCGTGCCAGATGGGCCGCTGCATTACGTGCCGTTCGGCACGATGCGCGACCCGTCGCTGCCCGAAAAGTCATTCGTCGCACAGCGCTTCTCGATCGAGCTCGCGCCCGCCCTGCGGCTGGCCGTGAGCGACCGCGCTCCGGCGCCTGCCAGCTGGGCGAGCTCGCGCATGCTGCTGGTCGCCGATCCGGTGTACAGCGCCGACGATCCGCGGCTCGCGCGCAGCTCCTCCACCCAGCGTCCGAGCGACAAGCTGTCCGATTTGCTGCGCATGCGCACCGGGGCCGACCCGGCGAAGCTCGAACGACTGGTCGCGAGCGCGCGCGAGTCCGAGCAGATCCGTTCACTGTCCGGCCTGCCGCGCATCGATCTGCTCGAAGGATTCGACGCGACGCGTGCGAACGTGCTGGCGCAGGATCTCTCGCAGTACCGGTTCATCCATATTGCGTCGCACGGCTTCATCGACTCCGAGATCCCGCAGCTCTCGGCGCTCATCCTCGGTGCCTGGGATCGGAACGGCCGGGTCGCCGACCAATATGTGCGCGCCGGCGACCTGCTCGCGCGCACGTTCGACGCGGAGGTGGTGGTGCTCAGCGCGTGCGATACGGCGCTCGGCCGGCAGGTATCGGGCGAGGGGCTGGTCGGCCTGCGGTATGCGGCGCTCGCACGCGGCGCACGATCGGTGGTCGCCTCGCTCTGGCCGGTCTCCGATGCGATAGCCGCCGATCTCATGACCGATATGTATCGGTACATCACGGTTGAGCACTACCCCGTGGCGGCCGCGCTGGGCGCGGCCGTTCGCGCGGCGCTGGCACGCACCCCAGCGCTCGACCCTGCGTTGTGGGGCCCGTTCGCCGTCTATGTCGCCGGCCACTGAAAACAACGATCTGCTCCAGGAGTAGCCGATGCAAGCGACCCAAACGATCACACCCGATCTTTCGAAGTGGGTGCGCAGCCCACGCGTATCCATCGATTTCCGCGAGAGCTATGGCCTCGACCTGCTGGCTGCGCCGTACGGCGGCCGTCCGCAGTTCAAGCTAATGCCGAAGTATCTGGTGAACGGCGACGGGGAGGAGGTCGTCGTCCAGTTCAATCTCACCTTCGAAGACGGACGCATGCTACCGAACTGGGAGGAGCTGCTGTTCACACCCCTGGGATCCGTGCCGCCGACTCTCAGTGGGAAGCTGCCGCCGTGGAACCCGGAGAACGCGCCCATCTACTCGAAGATGCTCGACCCGCTCATCGTCGAGCTGTATCGCAACGACACGAACCTGCAGCGCCTCGACGCCAACATCCCGCTCTTCCTCGATCACAGCCCCGAGAGCCGCCGGCAGCTCACGATCGATCGCGTGCGGATGGTGTTTCTCGAAGACGTCGTCGACGCGCCCAACCCGAACTTCGTGCTGCTCGTGTTCTCGTACCTCGACGGCTACAAGGTGATGCAGAACGGTGCCGGTGGGGGTCCACCGGAGCGTTGATTGCCCACGGGACGTGCTCTGTGCATCGGTGTGGATACTGCGGCGAGTCCAGGCGGCCTCGCGGAGGCGGATGCGTGCGCGCTCGCGGACGTGGCACGGCAGCAGGGCTTCTGTTCGTCGACCTTGCTGCTTGGGCCCGAAGCCACGATCGACCGCGTACGTTCCCGACTGCGCGCAGCTGCAGCCGAAAGCCAAGCCGGCGATCTGTTCCTGATCGCGTTTTCCGGCCATGGCGGCCGCAAGCCTGTGCACGCTCCGAGGCCCGGCGCGGACGGTGCTTCGAGCAGCACCTTGCGCGGCGTGTGGGTGCTGTACGACGGCTCGCTCGATGATGCGGCGATGCACGCAGAGCTCGCCGCGTTTCGGCCGGGCGTACGGATCCTGGTGATCTCGGACAGTTGCAACGGCGGCGTTCCGGGGCAAGCGATCGACGCCGTGCCGGAGCGCGCGCACCATGCGCGCATTGCCGCATCGGTTCTCGTTTTGTCCGCGTGCTCGCCGGAGCGATTCGCCGATGGGCCCGGAATGCCAGCGCATTTCACGACCGCACTCTTGCGCGCGTGGCACGACGGCGGCCGCGCGCTCGACCATCGGCGCTTCTACGAAAAAGTTGCCGCGGAGATGCCCGCCTATCAGCGGCCGACGTACTACTGGGTCGGGATGCCCGACGCGCGCTTCGAGGCGCAGGCGCCGTTCACGATCTGAACACCTGTTACGCGCGCATCAGCGCGCGTGCCTGCTCCGCCCAGAACACCGCGTCGACGTACGCCGCACGAATCACGGGGTGCGGCAAACCATGGAAGGATACTTCCTGCCAATGGCCTCGCTCGTATGCGCGGACGCAGTGAAGTGCGGCACCGAGCTCGCCGTTCTCCTTCACCAGCGCCAGCTCCACGGGCTTCGCGAGCGGCAGCTCTTCCACCAGCTTGTCGATGGGCATGCCCGTCAGCACGTTCAGCATCGAGAAGAGGCCGGTGATGAAGTACGGCCCGGTGTCGTTCGCGCCGGCGAGCCGCCCGAGCTGCTCGCACATACGCGCCCGCGCCATCGCCGTAATGAGCAGGCTCGGCGGCCGATCGTCGAAACCTTGCAGCGCGACGAGCGAGCAGAGCTGCCGCAGCGGATCGAGGCCGAGAATCACGATCGCCTGGCGGATCGAATCCACCTTGCGCGGCAGATTGTAGAAGCTGGAATTGATGCAGCGGAGCACGCGATACGACATCGACATGTCCTGCGACAGGATCTTCTCGATGTCGCCGATGCTCACGTCCTCGCGTGTGAGCTCCGTGAGAAGCCGCAGCGTGCCGATCTTGTTCGAGGGCAGCCGCTGCGCCTGGAACGTCTGCGGGTGCTGCAGGAAATAGCCCTGGAAGCCGTCGAAACCGAGCTCGAGACAGCGGTCGAACTGCTCGACCGTTTCCACTTCCTCCGCGATGAGCTTCAGGCCGCGCGCCTTCAGCTCGCGCACCGTGCGCTCGAGCTCGTCGGGGTTCTCGCGCGAGAGCGCGATCTTCACGATGTCCGCCACATCGAGCAGCGCGCGATCGCTCTCGCGCGCGGTGTAGTCGTCGAGCGCGATGCGGTGGCCGCGCTTGCGCAGCGCACGGATGCCCGCCAGCACGTCCGCATCGGCGGGCACATCCTCGAGCACCTCGATCACCACCGCTTCGGGCTGCAGCGGCAACATCGGGTCGCCGACCAGCAGCTCGCGCGGGAAATTGATGTGCACCGGCAGGCCGTTAGCGAGCCGATCGAGGCCGATCTCGAGCGCCGCGTTCGCGATGACGCGCAGCGTCGCGCGCTTCGCGTCGAACACCATCGCCTTCAACGCCGACGCGGATTCGCGATACAGCAGCTCGTACGCGGTCACCGCGATGCCGGCATCGTAGATCGGCTGCCGCGCGACGAGCGCGAGTGATTCACCTTCGGCGCGCTCGCCGTGCGGCGGCGCGGGCTTCCTATCTGCAACGGGGCGCAGGGTCTCGATTCCCATAGGCGCCGGAGGGTAGCGCACCAAGGCGCGCGCCACTGTCAGGAAATGGCGAAATCCGGGCCTGCGTCACTGTCCTACTGGAGGGCAGCGACGCGCGCGCGAGCGCGGGCGAGCGCGGGATGTGAAGCAGGTAGCAATCGCTCGCGAAGCTTCAGGGCTTCGGCGGCGGCGGCGCGCGCTTCGGTCGGTTTGACATTTTTCTCGAGCGCCTCGGAAAGGCTGAGCAGCGCATCGGCAAGTCGCATCGGATCGTCCTGCTTGCGCAGCCCGAGCACCGCGTCCTGCAACCGCTGTTCGGCCTCGGCCGATCGGCCGCTCGCGAGCAGGAGCCGACCGCGTTCGAGCTCGAGCAGACGCTGCCGCGGATCGTCGCGATCGAGCTTCTCGCGCGCGATGGATTCCGCATCGGTGAGCGCGGCGTCGGCCGCCGCGAGCTGCCCCATCCCGCGCAGAATGCCGGCGCGCTCGATGAGCGAGCTGATCAGCAGCGGGCTGCGTGCGCCGCCGCGCCGCTTGATCGCGATCGCCTGATCGATCTCGCGGAGCGCGGCGCTGAGGTCGCCCGCCTCGTGATGGAGCGCACCGAGGTTGTGCCACGACACGCCCTTGTCCACGTCGTATTCGCCCTGCTGGAGCGCGAAGATGCGCAGCGCTTCCGCGAAGCGGGACGCCGCGGCGGGGTAGTCGCCTTTGGCGCGCAGCAGGTTCGCGTAGTTGTTCTGCGCGCGCGCCACCAGCAGATGATCGGGGCCGAGCCGCCGGCTCTGGCGCTCCACGAACGCGCGATAGATCTGCTCCGACTCTTCGAGCTTGAACTGCTTGCGCAGGGCCTGAGCCAGCGCGTCGAGCGCGTTGCCGTAGAGGTCGTACCCTTCGTTCACCTCGCCTTCGAGCAGCGGCAAGGCTTCACGCGCATAGCGCTCGCCGGTACGCGCGTCTCCGCTGGCGGTTGCGGTCACGGAATAATCGACCAGCACGATGCCGAGCACGCGCGGTTTCGGCGGATCGAGCGCGCGCGCCAGCGCTTCCGCGCGGCGATGGCGCTCGAGCGCGGCGGCGAATTGCAGCTGCGCGCGCAGATTCTTGGCACTGCCGCTCAGCAACTCGACGGCAACAGCGTCGCGATCGCGGCCGAGCGCCGCACGAATCGCGAGCGCCTCGTCGAAGGAGCGCGCCGCCGCTGCGAACTGCCCGCTGTTGTGCTGGATGTCGCCGAGCGTCTTGAGTGTGCCGGCCACCTCGATGCTGCGATCGCCGAAGGTGCGTCGCTCTTGCGCGAGCGCCTTTTCCTGTAGGACGCGGGCTTCCACCCAGAGCCCGAGGCCGTTATAGGCCTCGCTCATCTTGTGCATCAGCGCGAGCCGCAACAGCGGCTGATCTGCGAGCGTGCTGTCGATGCGGCGCGCGGCCGCATCGAGCGCTGCGCGCACGGTGACCGTCGCGCCGTCCGTCTCGTTCGGGTTCGCGCGACGGAAGACATCGATCATGAAGTCCGAAACGCTTGCGGCCGTTTGCCGCTCGCGCTCGGCGACATCGCGCTCGCGCGCGAGCCGCGTCGTGTAGAACGCGACCAGCGAGGCGATCAACAGCACGACGACGGTCGTGCTGCCGACTGCGATGGCGTTTCGGCGCAAGAACTTGCCCGTGCGATAGGCCCAGCTATCAGGCCGTGCCTGAACGGGCCGACCCGTCAGATAGTTCTGCAGGTCCTGCGAGAGCGCCGCGGCCGATGCGTAGCGGCGCGCCGGGTCTGCATGCATCGCCTTCAGAACGATGTTGTCGAGATCGCCTTCGAGCTCGCGTGCGAGCTGCCGCGGCCGCGGCGAGCTCGAGTTCGCCGCGGCCCGCAGGCGCTCGCTGGGTGGCGGCGGCGTCGACTCGCAGACGATCTTCTCGACCTCGCGGAGCGGGCGACCCTGGATGTCGTACGGATGCAGACCGCTCAGCAAGCCGTAAGAAAGGGTGCCGAGGCTGTAGATGTCGGACGCGGTACCGATCGGCTCGCCGCGAAACTGTTCCGGGCTCGCGTGCTCGGGGGTGAGCACGCGATCGCGCAGCCGCGTCAGCGGTGCGACCGTGTCTGCACCCTGCGGCTGCAGGAGCTTCGCGATGCCGAAGTCGAGGAGCTTCGGCGTGCCGTCCGCCGTCACGAGGATGTTCGAGGGCTTCAGGTCGCGATGGACGACGAGGTTCTGGTGCGCGTACTGAACGGCCGCGCACACCTGCTGAATCAACGGTATTCGTTGGGCGATCGGCAGGTCGTGCTGCTTGCAGTACTCGTCGATGCGCATGCCATCGACGTATTCCATGACGAGATACGGCGTGCCGTCCGGCATCTGCCCGCCGTCGAGCAGCCGCGCGATGTTCGGATGATTCAGCCGCGCGAGAATCTGGCGTTCCCTGCGGAAGCGGCTCGTGACGTCGCCGCGGAAGAGCCCGCGCGCCATCAGTTTCAGCGCGACGATCTGGTGATATTGGTCGTCGGCGCGCTCGGCCCGATAGACGGTGCCCATGCCGCCGCGGCCGATCAGCCGCTCGATCCGATACCGTCCGATGCGTTGGCCCGGGAGGATCTCGGGAGCCGGCGTCGTGCCGCTCATTGCCTGCTCGACGCGCTCTTCGAGCTCGCCGTCGTCACCCGTGGTGAGGAGCAGTGCCAGCACCTGCTCGCGCAGCGCTACGTCTTCGCCGCATTCTTCGACCAGCAAGCGCGCGCGATCGGCCGCCGGCAGCGACGCGGCGCGGCCGAACAGATCCTGCATTCGCTGCCAGCGTTCGGGAGTGATTTTCGTGCGATCCATGCCGGTCCGCCGCTTTATAGTTCTTGAACGCGCGCGATTATCCGCATCCGACTACGCGGCCGCCATGCCCCAAAGGGCTCGGCGGGCGTAAGAGTCGTGTCGCGTGCGCCGTGCGCGTAGGCCCTGCGCGTGCGCTAGCGCGGCTGCACCGCGCCCTTGCAGATGCGCTCGAGCAGATCGGGGAACTCGATGCCCGCGGCCTTGGCCGCTTGCGGCAGCAGGCTCGTCGCCGTCATGCCGGGAAGCGAGTTCGCTTCGAGACACCAGAAGCGGCCTGCGTCGTCGCGGCGGAAATCGATGCGGCTATACGAGCCGAGCTTCAGCACCGCATGGGCGCGCAACGCGTACTCCTGCATGGTCCGCGACTCCGCGCTCGGGATGTCCGCCGGGAACACCTCGCGCGCGCCGCCCTTCTGATACTTCGCTTGATAGTCGAACACTTCGCCCGGGGCGATGATCTCGCCGACCGGCAACGCGACCCCATCGAGAATCCCGACCGTGAATTCGCGGCCCGGGATGAACTTCTCGATCATCACTTCGGCATCGAAGCGCTGGGCGCGCTCGATGGCCTCGGCGAGCTGCGCCGGCTCGCGCACCACGGTGAGCCCGACCGTCGAGCCCTGCTTGTTGGGCTTCACCACGACGGGCCAGCCGAGCTTCGCGCCGACAGCCGCGGAATCGGTGGGCGCCATCAGCCAGTCCGCGGTGGGCACGTCGACGGAGCGGAAGAGCCGCTTGCTCATGTCCTTGTCCATCGCAGCGGCGCTCGCGATGTGATTGCTGCCGGTGTACGCAAGCCCGGCAAGCTCGAGCATCGATTGGATGCGCCCGTCTTCGCCTGCACCACCGTGAAGCGCGAGGAAGACGACGTCGGCGTCGCGGATGTCGAACGCGCCGGTCGCGAGGCGTGTCGCCCGCCCGCGCATATCGGCAATGGCCGTGCTCGAGGGCGGCTCGGGCGCGACCCCTGCGGCCAGCAGCTTCTGTTCGTCGGCCGGCGGCAACCGGCCCGTGGCCGTATCGACGGCGAACACGTCGTGACCGAGACGGCGCAGCACCGGAACGATCTGAGCGGCGCTCGCGATCGAAACGTCGCGCTCCTCGCTCGTTCCCCCGAACAGGACGGCAATCTTCATGACACGTTTCCCCACGGCAAGCAGCACAACTCTACCCGCCGCGACACCACGGCTAGAGAGCCGCAGTGCTCACTTTCGTCACAGATGCGCCATGACGTGATCCACCTCGGCGGCGCTGCCCAGCACGACGGGCACACGCTGGTGGATGTCGCTCGGTTGCACGTCGAGGATGCGCTGCCCCGGCGCGGCGAGCGCCTTGCCGCCCGCCTGTTCCATGATCATCGCCATCGGATTGGCTTCGTACATGAGGCGCAGCTTGCCCTGCGGCGCCTTCTTCGTCGGCGGATACATGAAGACGCCGCCTTTCAAGAGGATGCGATGTACGTCGGCGACCATCGAGCCCACGTAGCGGCTCGAGTACGTCTCGCTCTGCGCCCAGTCGAGATAGCGCTGGTAGCCCTCCGGGAAGGTGCGGCGATTGCCCTCGTTCACGGAGTAGCTCTTCGCCGCCTGCGGGGTGCGCAGCCCGCGTTCGACGAGCATGAAGGCGCCGACCGCCGGATCGAGCACGAACATGTCCACGCCCTGACCGATCGTGAGCGTGAAGACCGTCGAGGACCCGTAGAGCACGTAGCCCGCCGCCACCTGCTGTGAGCCGGGCTGCAAGAGTGAGCTCTGCGCATCGCGCGCGCGGCGGTCGTGCCGCAGGATGCTGAAGATCGTGCCGACGCCGCCGCACACGTCGAGGTTCGACGAGCCGTCGAGCGGATCGAAGAGCACGCAGTAGCGGCGCTCGCCGCTCGAATCGTCGCGAATGATGACGGGCTCTTCGTTCTCTTCGGACGCCACGATGGCCACCCCCTCGCGCCCGCCGAGCGTGCCGAGCAGCACCTCGTTCGCGATCACATCGAGCTTCTGTTGCTGCTCGCCCTGCACGTTCTCCGCGCCCGCCGCGCCGAGCACGTTCTCGAGGCGCGCGCGGCGCACCTTCGCCGCGATGATCTTGGCGGAGATCGAGAGGGCGGACAGGATCCACGAGAGCGTGCCGGTCGCTTCGGGAAAGCTCGCCTGCTGATTGAGGATGTGAGCTTGCAGGGAGACGATCGGGCCGATGGGGGCGGGCGTCGACATGGGCGCAGAATCTCCGGTGAGTGTCGTCAAAGCTTGTGAGTCTCGGCTTCGAGCCGCTCGCTGTGCTCGAGCCACGACGCTTCCGTGCGCTCGATCTCGCGCGCGAGCTGCGCCTGTCGCTCCATGAGCTGTCGCAGACGCTCCTTCGCGCCGTCGGTGTAGAGGTCCGGCGCTTCGAGCGCGGCCTGCAGCTCGTTGCGTTCTCGCGTGAGCCGATCGAGGTCGCGCTCGCATTTCTCGATGGCTGCGCGCAGCGGGCTCAGGCGATTGCGCCGCTCGGCTTCTTCGCGCTTGCGCTGCTTGCGCGCTTCCGCGGATTCGGCGGGTGTCGCAGCGGCGGGCGCCTTGGTCGCAGGAGTCGCAGCAGGTGCGGACGCCGTGCTGTCCGTCTCGCTCAGCCACTTCGCGTAGTCTTCGAGGTCGCCATCGAACGGCGCCACCTTGCCGGCGTGGACGATGTAAAAGTCGTCGGCGACCGTGCGCAGCAGGTGGCGATCGTGTGAAACGAGCACCACCGCGCCCGTGTACTCCTGCAGGGCGACGGTCAGCGCCTGGCGCATTTCCAGATCGAGATGGTTCGTCGGCTCGTCGAGCAGCATCAGGTTCGGCCGCAAGTACGCGACGAGCGCCAGCACGAGTCGTGCCTTCTCGCCGCCGGAGAACGGTCCGACCGGCTCGAACACCCGATCGCCGCGAAAGCCGAAGCTCGCGAGATAGTCCCGCAGCTCCTGCTCGGTGGCGCGCGCCGCGCGCTGCCCGCCGAAGCGCTTGAGATTCATGAGCGCGGAGTCCTGCGGCGACAGCTGCTCGAGCTGATGCTGCGCGAAGTAGCCGATCTTCAGATCGCGCGCTTCCGTACGCGTGCCGGCGAGCGGCGGCAACTCTCCGGCGAGCATCTTCATGCAGGTCGACTTGCCCGCGCCGTTGCGCCCGAGCAGCGCGACGCGATCGCCCGGCGCGAGCGTGAGATTCACGTTCTCGAGCACCGCGCGGCCGTCGTAGCCGACGGACTGCTTCTCGATCGCGAGCAGCGGCTTCGGCAGCTTCTCGGGCTCGGCGAACGAGAACTCGAAGGGTGAGTCGACGTGCGCCGGAGCGATGCGCACCATGCGCTCGAGGGCCTTCATGCGGCTCTGCGCCTGGCGCGCCTTGCTCGCCTTCGCCCGGAAGCGCTCGATGAAGGACTCCATGTGCTTGATCTCGCGCTGCTGGCGCGCGTACATCGCGCTCTGCTCGGCCATCTCGGCGGCGCGCTGCTCCTCGAACTGCGAGTAGTTACCGCGATAGGCGCGTGCCTTGCCGTGCTCGATGTTCACGATGCGATTCGTGACGCGATCGAGGAACTCGCGATCGTGCGCGATGAGCAGGAGCGTGCCCGGATACTCCTTCAGCCAGGTCTCGAGCCAGAGGATCGCGTCGAGATCGAGGTGGTTCGTCGGCTCATCGAGCAGCAGCAGGTCCGAGCGACACATCAGCGCCTGCGCCACGTTCAGTCGCACGCGCCAGCCGCCCGAGAACGCGCGCACCGCGCGCGTCTCGTCCGCCGCGGAGAACCCGAGACCGTGCAGCAGCTTGCCCGCGCGGCTGCGCGCGTCGTACCCGCCGATCGAGGCGTACGTCGCGTAGAGCTCGCCGAGCTGGTGGCCGTCATTCCGCGCCTCGGCGTCCGCGATCCGGCGCTCGATGGCGCGCAGCTCCGCATCGCCGTCGAGCACGAACTCGATGGCGGGCTGATCGGTCGCCTCGAGCTCCTGCGACACGTGCGCGATCTCGAGGTTGGACGGCATGTCGAACGAGCCGGCGTCCGGCTGTAGCTCGCCGCGCACGAGGGCGAGCAGGCTGGACTTGCCGCTGCCGTTCTCACCGGTGATCCCCACCTTCTCGCCCCGGAACAGCCCGAACGTGGCGCCGGAGAACAGGAGGCGGGTGCCGCGACGGATCGCGACGTCGGTGAAATTCAGCATGGCGGAGCCCGGCGCGGCCGGGAGCAGGTCACGGGGGCGCAGAGGCTATCGGGCCGAGAACCTCCCAGCAAGTCCAAGCGTTTGCACCGTATGGCAAACCGTTCCGCGCGTCCTCTACGGATGGCCGTCGCGCTCGCCGCGGGCCTTGCGATGACGGGCTGCGGAGATATGGCCCGGCTGCCGGTCGAGGCCGGCATGGGTCCGAACCCCGTACTGGGCGAGCCGCGCACCTCGCTCATTCCCACGGTGGAGATCGCGCGCGCGGTGGGTTGGCCCGAAGGCGCGCGGCCGATCGCGGCCCCCGGACTGAAGGTCGGCGCATTCGCGACACACCTCGATCACCCGCGCTGGCTCTACGTGCTGCCGAACGGCGACGTGCTGGTGGCCGAGACGAACGCGCCGCCGAAGCCCGAAGACGGCAAAGGCATCAAGGGCCGGATCATGAAGATGCTGATGAAGCGGGCGGGTGCGGGCGAGCCGAGCCCGAACCGCATCGTGCTCCTGCGCGATGCGCACGGCGACGGCGTGGCCGAGACGCGCACCGTGTTCATCAGCGGCGTGAATTCGCCGTTCGGGATGGCGCTCGTAGGCAACGATCTGTACGTCGCGGACACGGATGCGGTGCTTCGTTTTCCGTACCGCCCGGGCAGCACGGAAATCACGGCGCCCGCGGTGAAGGTGCTCGACCTGCCGGCCGGGCCGATCAATCACCACTGGACCAAGAACATTCTGGCGAGCCCGGATGGCACGCGGCTCTACGTTACGGTGGGCTCGAACAGCAACGCCGCCGAGAACGGCATCGAGCAGGAAGAAGGGCGGGCGGCGAT
>DASTRY010000090.1:0-25554 GCA_035760965.1 Steroidobacteraceae bacterium
GCCCTGCCGCTGATGGAAGCTCTCCTCGCGACAGATGCGCACCATCGCGCGCGCGTACGGCCCGTACGAGCAGCGGCAGATCGGAATCTGGTTCATGATCGCCGCGCCATCGACCAGCCAGCCGATCGCGCCCACATCCGCCCAGGTGGGTGTCGGGTAGTTGAAGATGCTCGAGTACTTGGCGGCGCCCGAGAGCAGCTGCGCCATCATCTGATCGCGCGAGATGCCGAGCGTCTCCGCGGCGCTGTAGAGATACATGCCGTGCCCGCCTTCGTCCTGCACCTTGGCGATGAGCACGGCCTTGCGACGGAGCGTCGGCGCGCGCGTGATCCAGTTGCCCTCGGGCAGCATGCCCACGATCTCCGAGTGCGCGTGCTGCGAGATCTGACGGATCAGCGTGTGGCGATAGGCGTCCGGCATCCAATCCTTGGGCTCGATCTTCTCTTCGGCATCGATGCGCGCCTGAAAGCGCGCCTCGAGAGCGGCGGTATCCGCCTGCGCGACGTGGAGGGCGTCTTTGCCGAGCGAGTCGAGGCCCTGGGTGTACACGGAGCTCTCCGAGTTGATCAAGCTCGGGTAATGTGACACAGAAATCATACGGTCACAAGTTTTTCTGTGTCAGAATACGGAGCCATGTCCGAGCGCTTGACTCAGGCCACGCATACGCTGGTTGCGAGGTTTCAACGCCAGCGGCCGGTGCGCAGCGGCTCGCTGCTGATCACCGTGTTCGGCGATGCCATCGCGCCTCGCGGCGGCACCGTGACGCTCGGGAGCCTCATCCGGCTCGCCCAACCCTTCGGCATTCCGGAGCGGCTCGTGCGCACCTCCGTCGGCAGGCTCGCGCAGGAGGGCTGGCTGGAGTTCCGGCGTTCCGGCCGGCAGAGCGAGTACTTTCTCACCGAGCACGGCCGCAGCCGTTTTGCCGAGGCCACGCAGCGCATCTACGCCGCAGGCCCGGCGGACTGGGACGGCCACTGGACGCTCATCTTCGTATCGCCCGGCCCGCGTGCGCGGCGCGAACGCATTCGCGAGGAGATGGCGTGGCTCGGGTTCGGGCAGATCACCGCAGATATGCTCGCGCATCCGAGCCGCAGCGTTGCCGACACGCGCAGCCAGCTCACGGAGCTCCGGCTCGATGGCGCTGCGGTCATCTTGCGCGCCGCCAGCGAAGGCCCGGACGCCGATCAAGCCCTGCTGCAGGCCGGCTGGGACCTCGGCGAGCTCGCGCGCAGCTACCAGCGGTTCGTCGCAAGCTTTCAGCCGGTGCAAGCGCTTCTGAACGGCCGCACCGTCGCGACGCCTGAAACGGCCTTCGTCATTCGCACCCTGCTCATTCACCAGTACCGCAAGATCCATCTGCGCGACCCGCTGCTGCCCCACTCTCTTCTGCCGGCCGACTGGATCGGGGCACAGGCGTACGAGCTCTGCCGCGATCTCTACCGCCGCGTGTTCGCGGCCGCGGAGGAGCACATCTCCGCGACGGCCGAGACGCTTGCCGGCAAGCTGGCCCCTCCGACACGCGACACCTACACACGATTCGGTGGCTTGGATGCAGCCGAGCGCCACTCGCGCTGACGGTGCCGCTACACTCTCTTCGCATGGGAAACCGGCATCGCGGCTGGCAGTTCTGGATCGATCGCGGCGGCACCTTCACGGACGTCATCGCGCGGCTTCCGGACGGAACGCTGCGCACTCACAAGCTCCTCTCCGAGAATCCCGAGCGCTATCGCGACGCGGCCCTGCAGGGCATCCGCGACCTCATGGGCATCGGTCCCGACGAGCCGCTGCCCAGCCGCGACATCGAAGCCGTCAAGATGGGCACGACGGTCGCGACGAACGCATTGCTCGAACGCAAAGGTGACCGCACGCTTCTGGCGATCACGCGCGGCTTTGCGGACGCGCTACGCATCGGCGATCAGAAGCGGCCGCACATCTTTGCCCGGCATATCGTGCTGCCGAGCCAGTTGTACGAGCGCGTGGTCGAGATCGACGAGCGCGTGACGGCACACGGCGAAGTTCTGCGTTCGGTCGACGAGTCTGCGGCCCGCGCGGCACTTCAGAGAGCGTTCGAGGATGGCATTCGCTCGATCGCCATCGTCTTCATGCACGGATATCGCTATCCCGAGCATGAACGACGAGTGGCGGCGCTCGCGCGGGAGGTCGGCTTCACGCGCGTCTCGACGAGCCACGAAACGAGCCGCCTGATGAAGCTGGTCGGGCGCGGTGACACGACGGTCGTCGATGCCTACGTCTCACCTATCTTGCGCCGCTACGTCGAGCAGATCGGCGCGGCGCTTGGACCGAGCGTCCGCCTCTCGTTCATGCAGTCGAACGGCGGGCTCGCGGCGGCGAGCGCATTTCAGGGTAAAGACGCGATTCTCTCGGGCCCGGCCGGCGGCATCGTCGGCATGGCGCGCGCCGCGAACGCGGCGGGGTTCGACCGCGCAATCGGTTTCGACATGGGCGGCACGTCGACCGATGTGTCCCATTACGCGGGCGCTTACGAGCGCAACTTCGAGAGCGTCGTGGCAGGCGTTCGCCTGCGCGCGCCGATGATGAACATCCACACCATCGCTGCGGGCGGGGGGTCCATTTGCCGGTTCGACGGTGCGCGGTTTCGCGTGGGTCCGGAGTCGGCCGGTGCCGATCCGGGCCCTGCGTGCTATCGGCGCGGCGGGCCGCTCACCATCACCGACTGCAATGTCATGGTGGGCAAGCTGCAACCCAAGTTCTTTCCCGCCGTATTCGGCCTGCACGGTAACGAGCCCTTGGACGCGGACATCGTTGCTCGCAAGTTCGCCGAGCTCGCGGAGCAGATCGAGCGGGCCACGGGCCTGCGCCGCGCGCCGCGCGAGATTGCCGGCGGCTTCCTCGCGATCGCGGTCGAGAGCGTCGCGAATGCCATCAAGCGCATTTCTATCGCGCGCGGCTATGACGTCACCGCGTACACGCTGGTCTGCTTCGGTGGAGCCGGTGGGCAACACGCGTGTCTCGTTGCTGATGCGCTGGGAATGTCGCGCGTGTTGATTCATCCGCTCGCAGGCGTCCTGTCGGCCTTTGGGATCGGGCTGGCCGAGGACCGGGTCCTGCGGCAGCGGGCTCTCGAGGCGGAATTGAGCGACGCGCTCATGCCCGATATCGAGCGTGTGCTCGCCGAGCTCGAAAGCGAGGCGCGCGAGGCGCTTCTGAACCAGGGCGCGGAGGATGCTGCGATTCGCGTCGAGCGCCGCTTGCACGTGAAGTATCGCGGCACGGATACGGCTATCGAAGTTCCGCATTGGACTTGCGCGGCGATTCGGGAACGGTTCGAGGAGGCATATCGGCAGCGGTTCACGTTCGCGATGCCCGGAACGCCCATGATCGTCGAATCGGTGTCGGTCGAAGGGATCGCGGGTTCCGCGGCCGGCGAGGCGTTCGCACCGGTTGGCGCAGAGGTACCGCGAGCAAGCGAACCCACGGAGTCCTTTCGCGCCCGCGTCTTCATGGCGCAACGCGAGTGGGACACGCCCGTCTATGAACGCGATCGGCTTCCCACGGACCGGCGCATCGCCGGGCCGGCCATCATCTTCGAGCGCACGTCGACGACGGTCGTCGAGCCGGGTTGGGGCGCAACGGTCAGCGCGCGCGGCGATCTCGTGCTCGAGCGCATCGAGGCATTGCCTGCACGGGTCGCCATCGGGACGCACGCCGACCCTGTTCAGCTCGAGATCTTCAACAACCTTTTCATGGCCATCGCCGAGCAGATGGGCGTCGCGCTCCAAAGCACGGCGTACTCCGTGAACATCAAGGAGCGACTCGATTTCTCGTGTGCACTGTTCGACGCGCGGGGAGCGCTCATCGCCAACGCCCCGCACATGCCCGTGCACCTCGGCTCCATGGGCGAAAGCGTGCGCTCGATCATCGCGGCGCGCGCCGATGCGCGCGATGGCCGCGGCATCGTCCGCGGCGACGTGTACGCGCTGAACAATCCTTACAACGGCGGCACGCATCTGCCCGACGTCACGGTCGTGATGCCCGTCTTCGATGAGCGCGAGGACACCGTCTTGTTCTACGTGGCCGCGCGCGGACATCACGCCGACATCGGCGGCATGACGCCCGGCTCGATGCCGCCCAATAGCACGAGGCTCGACGAGGAAGGCGTGCTCATCGACAACTTCCTCCTCGTCGCGGCTGGCTCGTTTCGCGAGCGCGAGTTCCGGCAACTGCTGGCGACCGAGCGCTTTCCCGCCCGGAACGTCGAACAGAACATCGGCGACATCAAAGCGCAGGTCGCCGCGTGTGCGCGCGGCGCGCAGGAGCTGCGCCGGATTATCGCCGAGTATGGGCGCGAGGTCGTCCTCGCGTACATGCATCACGTGCGCGACAACGCGGCCGAGTCCGTGCGCCGCGTGCTCGATCGGCTCGATGACGGCACGTTTCAGTGCGAGTCCGACGACGGCTCCGTCATCTCGGTGGCGATCAAGGTCGATCGCGCGGCGCGGCGCGCGCGCATCGATTTCACCGGTACGAGCCCGCAGCAGGTGACGAACTTCAACGCGCCCTCTTCCATCACACGCGCGGCGGTTCTGTACGTCGTGCGCACGCTGGTCGACGACGACATTCCCATGAACGAGGGCTGTCTCGAGCCGATCGATCTGATCGTGCCGCAGGGATCGCTACTTTCGCCGCGTCCGCCTGCCGCGGTGGTCGCCGGCAATGTCGAGACGAGCCAGCTCGTCACCGATGCGCTGTACGGCGCCACGCGCCAGCTCGCCGCGTCTCAGGGGACGATGAACAACTTCACGTTCGGCAACGAGCGCCACCAGTATTACGAGACGATTTGCGGCGGCTCCGGTGCGGGGCCGGATTTCGACGGCACGGATGCCGTGCAGACTCACATGACGAACAGTCGATTGACGGATCCAGAGGTGCTCGAGTGGCGCTTCCCCGTGCTCGTCGAGCAGTTTGCGATCCGTCGCGGATCGGGCGGAGCGGGCGCTCGACGCGGCGGCGACGGCGTCGTCCGGCGGATTCGGTTTCTCGAAGCGATGACGGCGTCGATTCTCTCGAACCGCCGGCGTGTGGCGCCGTTCGGGCTCGCGGGCGGCGGTGACGGCAAGGTCGGCCGCAACTACGTGATTCGCGCGGACGGCTCGTGCGTCGCGCTCGGCGCGCGGGCGAGCCTTTCAATGGCGCCTGGAGACACGTTCGTCATCGAGACGCCGGGCGGCGGTGCATACGGCCCGCCGCCGAACTAGGCTCAGCAGCTCATCACGCGGCACTGCGCGCGCGGCGCTGGCGAGACTCACATCGACGCCGTGATCCCGCCGTCGACGTGCAGCACCGTGCCGTTGATGAACGACGCTTCGCGGCTCAGCAGAAACGCAATCGCGTTCGCGTTGTCCTCTTCGCGGCCGAGCCGCCGCAGTGGGATCGTGCGCGCGCGCCGCTCGTACTCGGCGCGATCGTTCAGCTGCACGGCGCCCGGCGTCGGCACCGACCCCGGCGCCACCGCGTTCACGCGCACGTTCCGCGGTCCGAGCTCCGCCGCCAGCGTGTGCGTGATCGCGACAATCGCGCCCTTGATCGAGCTGTAGATTGACGTCGTGGGATATCCCTTGTACGCCACCGGCGACGCCATATTGATAATCGCGCCGCCCCGGTTCACATCGTAGTGAGCGAGCAGCACCTGCGTGCCCCACACGACCCCGCCCAGCCCGATGCTCACCATCTTATCGAACGTCTCGGCCGTGACGTCTTCGACCTTCTCGTATTTAAGAAGCGCCGCGTTGTTGACGACGGCATCGATGCGCAACCCAACCTTCGCAAAGGCGGTGCCCACCTCGAGGAACGCCGCGCGATCGCCGAGATCCGCGACATATGCGTGCGCCTGACCGCCCGCTTCACGCACGAGCCGCGCCGTCTCCTCGCACGCCGCGCCGTCGATGTCGCCCAGGCCCACGACGGCACCACAGCGCGCAAGATGTTGCGCCAGCGAGCGGCCGAGCCCGCGGCCCGCTCCGGAAATGAAAACGTACTGTGACGAGAGATCCGGCAGCATGGGCGCTCACTCCATACCGAACAGCTTCGCGACGTAGTGACTGTCCATGTACTCGCGAATCGCGAACACCTTGCCGTCGCGTACTTCCACGGCCCAGGCGTATCGGTTTTCGTACGGCCGTCCGTCCGCGAGCTTGCCGCGTCCTTCGGACTCGCACATGACGAGCGGCCCCTTGGAGACGATCGACTTGACGGTCGTCTTCGGATCGCCGGGCGCGAACATGCCGCGCACCGGTGCGAGGAAATCGTCGATGACCCCCTTGTGACCGCTGTAGGTGCCCGCGCCGGGGATGTCCTTCACCTGCGGAATCCAGGTGACGTCCGTGTGCAGCAGCGGTCGCAGACGCTCGAGGTCTCCCGTGCTCAGCACCTCGAAAAACTCCAGCACGATACGTTCGTTCTCGTTGTCCGGCCGTACCATCGCGGTCTCCAGGCTTGCCTCGTACGGTACTCTAGCGCTTTGCTCGCAGTGCCGTCGCCGTACGGCCCACTTGCGGGCGTGGCGGCCGTCACGCGAACGCCGCCACGGCCGCGCCGAATGCTAGGCTGCGGCCGCCGCGAGCGCAGTCCACTCGGAGAAAGAGATCATGGCAAGCACCACCGCCGATATCGTCGTCATCGGGTCCGGCCACAACGGCCTCGTGGCCGCGGCGTATCTCGCGGCCGCCGGCAAGAAAGTGGTCGTGCTCGAGCGCAACGCCTGGTTCGGCGGCGGCGTGGTCACGCGCGAGCTCACCGTGCCGGGCTTCCGACACGACCAGCACTCGATGGCGCACATCTTCATCCAGGCCAATCCGCTGCTCGCGAACGACGAGCTCGGCCTGAAGAGCAAGTACGGCTTGAAGTACACCTTCCCCGAGCTGCCGATGATGTCCGTCTTCGAAGACGGCACGACGCTCGGCCTGTATCGCGATCGCGAGCGGACCTGCGCGGAGATCGCGAAGTTCTCGAAGAAGGATGCGGAGAGCTACCGGCGCCTCGCCGATCAGGCCGCTGCCTGGCTGCCGATGATCGCAGCGACGCTCTACAGCCCGCCGATGCCGCAGGGCGCGTCCGCCGCAATGATGGATCAGAGCCGCGAAGGCCGCGAGCTCTGGCGCATCACACAGATGAGCAGCCACGACGTGCTGCGCCACTACTTCGAGCATGACAAGGTGCGCATGCATTTCGCGCGGGTCGCCGGTGAGAACCTCGTATCGCCGGATGAAAAGGCGACCGGCATCGGCACATTCGTCTTCGTCGGCTTCCTGGAAGCGTACGGCATCGGCGTGCCGATCGGCGGCAGCGGCAAGCTCACGGACGCGCTCATCGCCTGCATTCGCGACAAGGGCGGTGAAGTGCTCGCGAACGTCGACGTGGAGCGGGTCATCGTGAAGAACGGCCGCGCGCAGGGCGCGCACGCGCAGGATGGGCGCGACTTCATCGCGAAGGACGGCGTGATCGGCGCCATCCATCCGCATCACCTCGGCCGCATGGTCGAAGGGCTCGATCCGCTCGTCGTGCGCGACGCGGAAGCCACGGAGATCTCGCCGGTCGCGTGCATCACCGTCCACGCCGCACTGAACGGCCCGCTCAAATTCAAAGCCGGCGACCACGTGCGCGCCGTGATGATCGAGCTCCTGCCGAATCGCTACGAGACGCTGCGCCGGTCCTTCGACGACATGCGCTACGGCGGCTTCTCGCAATACCCGCTCGTGGGCCTCGGCTCGCTGACGATGTTCGACCCCTCGCGCGTCCCCGCCGGCAAGGCGACGATGCATGCGTGGGATTACGTGCCCTACGCCCGCGCCGACGGCCGCTCGTGGGACGAGAGCAAGCGCGAGTACGCGGAACGCATGATTCAGCACATGGGCAAGTTCATCGACGGTCTGCCGGAGAACATCATCCAGTACCACTGCGACAGCCCGGTCGACATGGAGCGCACGTCCTCGAGCTTCCTGCGCGGCGATCTGCACGGCATCGCGACGACCAGCTACCAGCTCGGCGCGCACCGCCCGACGCCCGATCTCGGCCAGATGACGGTGCCCGGCGTCGAGCGGCTCTATCTCGTTGGGCCGTTTCAGCATCCGGGCGGCGGCGTGTTCGGCGCGGGCCGCGCGGCGGCCGTCAAAGCCTGCGAAGATGTCGGCCTCGCGCTGCCATGAAGCTCTTCGGACCCGACAACAAGGAGCTGATGACGGTCACCGCGATCCAGCGTGAGGGGAACGAGCTCGTGATCCGGGGCAAGATCTTCGGCACGATGCCGATGACGGCGAAGCTGCGCCCCGCCGAAGCGCGCCGCGCCCTGAAGCTGCTCGGCCTCAAGAACGCGTGGTTCGCGTTCACGATGCTCTTCCGCCGCTGAGGCGCCGATGCCCGCGTTCCCGCCGGAACCCGTCCTGCCGCTGCACGAGATCGCGCTGCGGCTCCTGGTCGCGCTCGCCTGCGGCGCGATCATCGGCGTCAATCGCGATTTCCACAAAAAGCCCGCGGGCTTCCGCACGTTCGGTCTCGTCGGCCTCGGCTCGGGGCTCGTCGTCCTGCTCATGCATCAGATGGCGGGCAGCGGACCCGATGCGGTCAGCCGCGTCGTGCAAGGCGTGCTCACGGGCATCGGTTTCCTCGGTGCGGGAATGATCTTTCAGCGCGCCGCGCAGCCGCGGAAAGTCGCTGGGCTCACGACCGCCGCCGCCGTGTGGCTCACCGCAGGCCTCGGAATGGCGGCCGGCGCGGGTCAGCTGAAGCTCGCGGGACTCGGACTGCTCTTCGGCATGCTGCTGCTCCTGATCGGCGGGCCGTGCGAGCGCTTTCTCGAGCGCATCCTGAGCCGCGTCGTGCCGCGCAACCCGAAATCGGATCGCCAGGGCCCGAACCTCCCGCCGCCCGATCTCTAGTGCGCGATCCTCAGGAGGCTTGCGATTGCGGCGATCAGCTCGCGCGCTTCGAGCGGTTTCGAGATGTGCGTCTGATAGCCGGCGAGCAGCGAACGCTGGCGATCTTCCGGCCGGGCGTATGCCGTGACGGCAATGGCGGGTAGCGAACCGGTGCGCCGTCCGTCGAGCGCGCGCACCTGCCCGATGAGCTGATAGCCATCCATGCCCGGCATGCCGATGTCGCTCACCAGGAGATCGACGTCGCGGCCGGCGATGATCGCGAGCGCTTCCGATGCGCTTGCCGCCGTCAGCACGCGCGCGCCGCGATCCTCGAGGATGCGCTGAATCAGCAGTCGCGTGTCCGCTTCATCGTCCACCAGCAGAATCGTCGCCTTGTTCAGCATCGGCAGCTCGATGTCTTCCAGGGCCATGACGTCTGCGGACGGCGCCGCCTGATTGCGGCGCGCCGGCTCACTGTCCACCGCCAGGAGCGGCAGCGCGATGGTGAACGTCGTGCCTTGGTTCTCACCCGGGCTGCGCACGCTGACCGTGCCGCCGTGCATCTCGACGAGATTGCGCACGATCGAAAGGCCGAGCCCGAGCCCGCCGAACTGGCGCGTTGTGGATGCGTCGGCCTGGCGGAAGCGATCGAACACATACGGCAAGAACTCGGGCTTGATGCCGACGCCCGAGTCCGCCACGGTGATCTCGACGTGCGAGTTCACACGCTCGAGGACGACCTGGATGCGGCCGCCTTGCGGAGTGAACTTCACTGCGTTCGTCAGCAGGTTCCACAGCACCTGCTGCAGGCGATTCGGATCGCCGCGCGTGCGGCCGATGGTCGAGTCGAGCAGCGTCGTCAGGCGGATGTGGCGCGCTTCGGCGGAGGGCCGCACCGTTTCGATCGCGGCCGCGATCACATCCTGCAGATAGATCGGCTGCACGTCGAGGTGCAGCTTGCCCGACACGATGCGGCTCATGTCGAGCAGGTCGTTGATGATCTGCGCCTGCACCCGCGCGTTGCGCTCGATCGTCTCGAGCCCGCGCGTGCGCTCTTTCGGCGGCACGGTGTGCTGGCGCAGGAGCGCGGACCAGCCGAGGATCGCATTGAGCGGCGTGCGCAACTCGTGCGAGAGCGTCGCGAGGAACTCGTCCTTGATACGGCTCAGGCGCTCCGCGTGCGAGCGCGCCGCGCGCTCGGATTCGAGCAGGCGCTCGCGCTCACTGATGTTGCGCGCGACCTTGGACGCGCCGACGATGCGCCCGCTGCTGTCGCGCACGGGCGAGACCGTCAGCGACACGCGCAGTGGCTGGCCGTCCCGCGTGCAGCGAGTGGTCTCGTAGTGCTCAACGCGCTCGCCGCGACGGAGCCGCGCGAGGATGTGATCCTCCTCGTGATGCAGCTCGCGCGGAATGATCGTCAAGATCGGTTTGCCGATGATCTCCTCGGGCGCGTAGCCGAAGAGCCGGGTCGCCGCGCCGTTCCAGGATGTAATGATGCCGTCGAGCGTCTTGCTGATGATCGCGTCGTCCGAGGACTCCACGATCGACGCGAGATGCGCGCGCGCTTGCTCGGCGCGCTTGCGGTCGGTGATATCGATCCCGACGCCGTAGACGCTGACGCCGCGGCCATCCTCGTCGTACACGGCCCGCCCGCGGCCGTCCATCCAGCGCCACTCGCCGCTCGCGTGCCGGAAGCGAAACTCGACCGAATAGTCGGTGTGCTTCTCGATCGCGCGGTCGACCGCCTCGCGTACGACGTCGCGATCTTCGCTGTGGACCCGCTGCACGAACGCGTCGCGCGTGCCTTCGAAAGTGCCCGGCTCCAGGCCGAAAATCTGCTCGAGCTCGGGGCTCCAGTACACCGCGCCGCTTTCCAGGTCGCGCGCCCACGCGCCCACGCGCGCGCCCTGGACCGCCAGGCGCAGCATGGTCTCGCTGTCGAGGCCCAGAGTGGGAAGCGCAGGCAGCGCGGGTGTGGTCGGTGGGTAGGTCACGCTCTCTCGGCGGTTGATCGGGGGTGCCGCGGCTGCAGCCGTACTATAGGCTCCAGCCGCCCCCTCGCAAGACTCAGGCCCGGCTCATGGTATTGTTTCCGCCACGAGGGGGACCCAAGAATACGCAACAGAGGAGCGCATGGTCGCCAAAATCATCGACGGCCGGAAAGTCGCCGCGAGTATCCGTCAAGAATGCCGAGTCCGGGTCGAGTCCCTCCGCCGCAAAACCGGTGTCGTCCCCGGCCTCGCCGTCATCCTGGTCGGCGACAACCCCGCCTCGCAGGTTTATGTCGCGAACAAGGTTCGCGCTTGCGCCGAAGTCGGCATCCAGTCCTTCAGAAAGGAGCTGCCGGCCAGCATCGACACCGAGGCGCTGCTCGCAACGATCGAGGGCCTGAGCCGGGACCCCGGCATCCACGGCATCCTGGTGCAGCTGCCCCTGCCCCCGCACATCGACATGCGCCGGGTCCTGAGCGCGATTCCGGCTGAAAAGGACGTCGACGGCTTTCACTTGTACAACGTCGGCGGGCTCGTCGTGGGCAACACCGTGTTCCCGCCGTGTACGCCGTACGGCGTCGTACGCTTGCTGGAACACGAGGACATTCAGGTCGAAGGCCGCAACGTCGTCGTGGTGGGCGCGAGCAATATCGTCGGCAAGCCCATGGCGCTCATGCTCATGCAGCGCGAGGCCACGGTGAGCATCTGTCACGTGAAAACCCGTGATCTCGCGCAATACACGATCATCGCGGACATTCTCGTGGTGGCAGCCGGCAAGCCGAACCTGATCCTGCCGCAGATGGTGAAGACCGGAGCGGTGGTCATCGACGTGGGCATCAATCGGCTGCCGAACGGCAGGCTCGTGGGCGACGTCGATTTCGAGGGCGTCCGTCAGAAGGCTTCGTACATCACGCCCGTGCCGGGAGGCGTCGGGCCGATGACCGTGACCATGCTGCTGGTGAACACCATCACCTCGGCCGAGCGCGCGGCCGGCTACAACAAGGCGAACGCCGAGGCCGATGAGGTCACGGCGTGAGCGCCGGGCCTTACAGGTTGATGAAGATGTCGGGGCTATAGGGCAACGACGCATGGGACCGGCGCTCGTGGACTGACGCAACGTCGTAGAGCGCCGGCTCGAATCGCTCCGCGAGCTCGGCCGCCTGCGCCGTGTGCTGGCGGTATGCCGGATCCTTTTGGAGCGCCTCGACATCCGCGCGTGAACGCCACTGCGAGTAGCTCAACACGCGCTTACCGTCGACGCTGCGATGAACGACCGCGCTCATGAATCCCGGGTGAGTGCACAGGTTGCGCCTCGCGGCTTCCCCGAGAAGATCGAGCAGCTCGACCTGACGCTCGGGCCGCACGACGAAAGTATTCACGAGGGTTACAGACGCAGCTTCGCGATCGAACACGGTCCTGCCTTTCACCGGGTGGAATTCTGTCGAACACCGCAAGTAGCGTGCCTAGCGCGGAACGGGCCATGAACCACACGGTCCTTTGTCGAAGTTGCACGCGAGCCGATACATCACGGTCCGCACGCGGCCTGGGCACACTGGATTAGACGCCCTGGAGCCTCCAGAGCGGACACCGGACCGTCGGGCAACCCCTCCGCTTCGGACCACGTCACGGCATGAGCTTTGCATCTGTGCCCCGATTCAACTAAACCCGTGCTATGCCGCCCGCCTCGTCGAGCCTCACCGCCGCGTCCGCCATTCGTTCTCGCCTGCCGCTCCCGCCTGGCCCGTTCGTCGGATTCGTCGTCGCGATTGCCGCCGTCGTTCTCATCGCACTGTTCACGCATCGCGCGCTGCAAGCCAATGCAGCGAGCGCGGCGCTCGTCGCGCACACCCAAGAAGTCATCGCGCAAACGCAAGCCGTGCTGTCTTCATTGAAGGATGCCGAAACAGGCCAGCGCGGATTCCTGCTCACGCGCGAAGAGACCTACCTTGCGCCGTACGAGGATGCCAAGCGTGCGCTGCCCGCCGAGATCCGGGCGATACGCGAGCTCACCGGCGATAGTCCCCAGCAGCGCTCGCGCATCGATGCCTTGGAGGCCGTTGCCACGCAAAAGATGAGCGAGCTCGATCGCACCATCGAGCTCGCACGCGCCGGCAACGTCACGGCAGCGCAAGCGGTCGTGCGCACGGATGCCGGTCGCGAGCTGATGAACCGCATTCGTGATCTCGCGACGGAAATCGAGCGCACCGAACAACAGCTGCTCGCCGCTCGCCAAGCGAATTGGCGCGCCTCGACGCGCGTGACAGCGCTTGTGTCCATCCTGGGTTCCGCCCTTCTCCTGCTGCTGATCGCGGCCGCGGGAACCATGACGTCGCGCGACTACCGCCAGCGCGAGGCGCAAGCCTGGATTCGCTCGCGCCAGACGGCGTTCGCGCTGCGCGTTCAGGGCGAGCAGCGCCTCGAACAGCTCGGCGATCGCGTGCTCGAGTTCCTCGCCGAACATCTGGATGCGGCGGTCGGGGCGCTCTACGTACTGGAGAGCCACGAGCAGTTGCGGCGCGTGGCCGGATACGCGATCCCGCCGTCGCATCGGGATGAGGTTTTGCGCACGGGAGACGGTCTGCTCGGCCAGGCCGCGAAGGAGAATCGCGCTCTGCACGTGCGCGACGTGCCGGAAGCGTATCTCGACGTGTCCTCCAGCGTCGGCCAAGGCAAGACGCGCGAAGTGCTGGTCGCGCCTGCGAGCGCCGATGGCGTCGTGTACGCCGTCGTCGAGCTCGGCTTCTTTCGGCCGGTGAAGCCTGAATATCTCGAGCTGCTCTCGCGCGTGACCGAAGCGCTCGGCGTTGCCGTGCGCTCCGCGCGCGACCGCACCCGCCTCGAAGACCTGCTCGCCGAGACGCAACGGCAGTCCGAAGAGCTCCAGACCCAGCAGGAAGAGCTGCGCGTCAGCAACGAGGAGCTCGAAGTGCAGACGCGCGCGCTGAAGGAGTCGCAGCTGCGCCTCGAAGAACAGCAGACCGAGCTCCAGCAGACCAACGCGCGGCTCGAGGAGCAGACGCGGCTCCTCGAGCAGCAGAAGGAAGAGCTGGCGCGCGCGCAGACGTCGCTCACCGAGAAGGCCGCGGAGCTCGAGCGCTCGAACGCGTACAAGAGCGAGTTCCTCGCGAACATGAGCCATGAGCTGCGCACGCCGCTCAACTCGACGCTGATCCTCGCGAAGCTGCTCGCCGACAATCGCTCGGGGAACCTCACGGAGGAGCAGGTCAAGTTCGCGAACACCATCACCTCGGCGGGCAAGGAGCTGCTCGCGCTCATCAACGACATCCTCGACCTCTCGCGGATCGAAGCCGGCAAGATGGAGGTGCAGCCGGAAGAGGTGATCGTCGCGAACACCGTGCACGCGCTGGCGCTGAATTTCGAGGCGATCGCGCGCGACAAGGGGCTGCGCTTCGCGGTGAGCATCGCGCCGGGCACGCCGGAGAAGATCGTGACGGACCCGCAGCGGCTCGGGCAGATCCTGCGCAACCTGCTCGCCAACGCGCTGAAGTTCACCGAGCGCGGGGAAGTGACCCTGCACGCCTCTGCAGCTGCGAACGGCGGGGTCGCCTTCGCGGTGCGGGACACGGGAATCGGAATCGCGCCCGAGCAGCAGAACGTCATTTTCGAGGCCTTTCGACAGGCCGACGGCGGCACGCACCGGCGCTACGGTGGCAGCGGCCTCGGGCTGTCGATCTCGCGGGACCTCGCGCGGATGCTCGGCGGCGACGTGACCTTGCACAGCGTCCCGGGTCAGGGCAGCACCTTCACCGCGACGCTGCCTGCGGTGTACACGAGGCGCTCGGCATTGGGCAGCGAAAGCGCAATCGCGAGCGGCGCGGCCTCGATCGGCTTCGCATCGGGTGGCACCGTGTCGAGCGGCAATGGATCCAGCGGCGCGCAGTGGAGCGGCACCGACGCGAGTCGCGCGCGGTCGAGCCCTGCTGAGTCGGGCGGCGCGCGCTGGAGCGGCGACGAGTCGAGCAGCACGAGATCGAGCCCCGTCGGGTCGAGCGGCGCGCAGTGGAGCGGCAGCGAGTCGAGCAGCACGACATCGAGCGCTCTCGGGTCGAGCGGCGCGGGGTGGAGTCGCAGCGGATCGAGCGGCACTGGGTCGAGCAGCTCGGCTTCGAGCCTCGCAGGGTCGAACGGCAGTGCGTCGAGCGGCGTGCCCGGCGCCACCTCGCCGGCGAGCTCATCGACAGCGGCCGCGCACCTCTCGCCCGCCGTCTCCCAACCGCGGCCCAGCGAGCGCCTGACGCCGATCGCCATGGAAGACGATCGCGAGCGCATCAAACCCGGCGCGCGCGTCATCCTCATCGTCGAGGACGACACCCGCTTCGCCGCCATCCTGCGCGACCTCGTCCGCGAGCAGGGCTTTCAATGCGTCGTGACGCATACGGCAGCCGATGCGCTGCTCGCCGCGCACCTGTACCGCCCGAGCGGCATCCTGCTCGACATCCAGCTTCCCGATCACTCCGGGCTCGGCGTGCTCGACCAGCTGAAACGCGACCCGCAGACCCGCCACATCCCGGTGCACGTCGCCTCCGTCGCGACCGTCGCGCAGGAAGCGCTCGAGCTCGGCGCCGTGGGCTATGCGATGAAGCCGGTGAACCGCGACCGGCTCATCGAAGCGCTGCGCCGGCTCGAAGCGAAATCGTCGCAGACCCTGCGACGCGTGCTCGTGGTCGAGGACGATCCGAGCCAGCGCGAGAGCATCCGGCACCTGCTGGCCAGCGAGGACGTGCAGATCACCGCGGTGGCGACCGCCGGCGAAGCGTTCGTGCAACTGCAGAGCGTGACGTTCGATTGCATGGTCGTCGACTTGAACCTGCCGGACCTGAGCGGCTACGAGCTGCTCGAAAAGATGGCACAGCGCGACGACGTCTCGTTCCCACCGGTGATCGTGTACACGGGGCGCACGCTCACGCGCGAGCAAGAACAGCGGCTGCGCCGCTTCTCGCGCTCCATCATCATCAAGGATGCGCGCTCGCCGGAGCGCCTGCTCGATGAAGTCACCCTGTTCCTGCACCAGGTAGAATCGAAGCTGCCAACGGATCGCCAGCGGATGCTGCAGGCGGCGCGCCACCGCGAGTCGCTGCTCGACGGCCGTCGCGTGCTGATCGTCGAGGACGATGCGCGCAACATCTTCGCACTCACGAGCCTGCTCGAGCCGAAGGGTGTGCGGCTCGAGGTGGCGCGTAACGGGCGCGAGGCGCTCGCGGCGCTCGAGCGCGCCCGGCGCGACAGCGACAACGCCGTCGACCTCGTGCTCATGGACATCATGATGCCCGAGATGGACGGCATCACGGCGATGCAGGAAATCCGCAAGCAGCCCGAGTGGAGCAAGCTGCCGATCATTGCGCTCACGGCGAAGGCGCGCAAAGACGATCAGGAGAAGTGCCTCGCGGCCGGCGCCAACGACTACATCGTGAAGCCGCTGGACATCGAGAAGCTCCTGTCGCTGATCCGGATCTGGATGCCGCGGTGAGCCGACGTGAGCGGCGCTTCCCACGACGTCGACATCGAGCTGCAGCTGCTCATCGAGGCGATCTACCTGAAGTACCACTACGACTTCAGGCAGTATGCGCGCGCTTCGCTGAAGCGCCGGATCCTCTCCGCGATGACGCACTTCTCGTGCACGACGCTCTCCCAGCTGCAGGATCGGGTGCTGCACGACCCGGCGATGTTCCCGCAGCTCCTCGACTTTCTCACCGTGCCCGTGAGCGAGATGTTCCGCGACCCGAGTTACTTCCGTGCGCTGCGCGAGCACGTCGTGCCGGTGCTGCGGACCTATCCGTCGGTGAAGGTATGGATGGCGGGCTGCAGCACCGGCGAAGAGGTGTATTCGTTCGCCATCCTCCTGCGCGAAGAAGGTCTGCTCTCGCGCACGCTCATCTACGGCACCGACATCAATCCGCACGTGTTGCGCACGGCGCAGGCCGGGATCTACGACGCGAACCGAATGGCGGGCTTCACGGAGAACCATCGTAAATCCGGTGGGCACTCGTCCCTCTCGGACTATTACACGGCTGCATACGGGCGCGCGGTCATGGACAAGTCGCTCAAGCAGCACATCGTGTTCTCCGATCACAGTCTCGCGAGCGACAGCGTGTTCGCGGAAGTGCAGCTCGTCTCGTGCCGGAATGTGCTGATCTATTTCAACCCGGAGCTGCAGAGCCGCGCGATCGGACTGTTCCGGGATGCGCTCTGCCGCCGGGGCTTCCTGGGCATCGGCTCGAAAGAATCGCTGCGCTTCTCGGCGCATGCGCACGCCTTCGAGCCTCTGGTGCGGTCAGAGCAGATCTTTCAGCGGCGCGACGCGCCCTAGTGCGGCATCATCCGCGGCAGGAACATAGGGGGGTCGGATGAACACGAAATCATGGCTATTGGTGGGGCTCGTGTGCGCGGCAGCCGCGCTCGGCGCGCGCTCGGCCCACGCGGCCGGTTGCGAGCCCGCCGGCGGCGCCGAGTTCATTTGCGGTTTGAACGCACCCGAGGACTTGATCGACGTACCCCACACCGACTGGGTGCTCGTCAGCACGATGGGCGTCGGCAAGTCTCACCTCTACGCGGTGGATGCGAAGACCCATACGCCCGTTGCGCTCTACCCGGCCGATAGCGCTCGCGAGCAACAAGACAAGAAGAGGTATGGCAGCTGTCCCGGCCCGCTGCCGAAGAGCTCCTTCGGCGGGCATGGCATCGACCTGCGGTCCACCGGGCGCGGCAAGGGCACGATCTTCGTCGTGAATCACGGCGGTCGCGAGTCCATCGAAGTGTTCGAGCTGGACGCGGCGGGCAAGACGCCGCACGTGACGTGGGTCGGCTGCGTCGTGTACCCGGACCACGCGTCCGGCAACGGCGTCGTCGGGCTGCCCGACGGCGGCTTCATCACGAGCAACTTCCACGATCCGAAGGACGCGGACGCCTTCAAGAAGATGGGCGCGAACCAGATCACGGGCAACGTGCTCGAGTGGCACCCGTCGTCGGGCTGGACGACGCTGCCGGACAGCGCGGCTTCCGGTCCGAACGGTCTCGTCCTCTCGCCCGATGACAAGTGGCTCTACGTCGCCGTGTGGCCGGCGCAAGAGGTCGTGCGCTTCGAACGGATCGGCCAGAGCTGGGCGAAGCGTGACGCGATCCCGACGGGGATCCTCACGGACAACTTGCGCTGGATGAAGGACGGCTCACTGCTCGCCGCCGGACAGGCGTCGAAGATGCCGGACGTGTTCGAGTGCCGGCCGCCCGGCTGCCATGTGGGCTCAGGCGCGGTGAAGATCGACCCGAAGACGCTGAAGACCACGCGTCTCCTCACGTACGCCGGCAACGACAGCTTCGAGGGCGGCACGACCGTGCTCGAGGTGGGCAACGAGTACTGGATCGGCAGCTACAAGGGCGATCGCGTCGCCCGCGTGCCGATGCACTAGCTGGCGCGCACCAGCCGCAGGTGAGTGATCTCCGACGGGGAACCGAAACGCTTCGGCGGGCCCCAGTAGCCGGTGCCGCGACTGATGTAGATCCACAGATCGTTGAGCCGGTGCAAGCCCGCCGTGAACGGCTGCTGCAGTCGGACGAAGAAATTCCAGGGCCAGAACTGACCGCCGTGCGTGTGACCCGAGAGCTGCAGATCGAACCCGGCCGCGGCGGCGGCCGGGGCCGAACGCGGCTGATGCGCGAGCAAGATGCGCGCGGCGGCATCCGCCGGCGCGTTCGCGAGCGCCACGGCCGGATCGCTTCGTTGCGCGGGATTGAAATGATGCGCGCTGTAGTCCGTGACGCCCGCCACGACAATCCGCACGCCCTCGTGCGTCAACACCACGTGCTCGTTCATCAGCACACGCAGCCCTAGCCGCTTGAACTCCGCGGTCCACGCGGGCTCGCCCGAGTAGTACTCGTGATTGCCGGTGACGAAGTACGCGCCGTGCCTCGCGGTGAGCCGCGCGAGGGGCGCGGTGTGGCCCGCGAGATCGCGCACCGAGCCGTCGACCATGTCGCCCGTCACGGCGATGAGGTCGGCCTGGAGCGCGTTCACGGCATCCACGATGGCCTCGACATAGGGCGCCTTGATCGTGGGACCGACGTGGACGTCGCTGATCTGCGCGATCGTGAAGCCTTCGAGCGCGGGGGGCAGATTCTTGATCGGTACGTCCACCTTCACGATCGCGGCGCGCCGCCGGGCATTCACGAAGCCGACGCCCGTCGCGAAGAGCGCGAGCGCCGCCGCGAGGACGGCCGAGGCGCTCAGCGTCTGCGGGAGTTGCGAAGCCGAGACGAGCAGCACCGTGGGGGCCAGAACGACATCCCGCAGGAGGGTGAAGACGAACAGGGACGAGAAGAAGCCCATCATGAAGAGGCCGAAGGCCGCGACGCGATCTCCCAACACCCGGTTGCGGAACGAGCGGGCGAAGAACCCGAGCGGCATCGAGACGAAGGAGACGGTCAACAGGATTCCTCCTGCAACGCGCGCGCCGGTGGGGATGGGGAGTGCCGGCAGCAAGCGACAGCCGACATACACATGCACGAGAGCGAGGATGCCGAGGATCGTGAGGAAGCGGCGCGAAGGCATCCGCCCGACATGAGGGCGGCCTCGGCGGCTTCAATGGTCCGGCAATCGATCCGGACGGCGCCCGCGTTAAGATAGCGCGCCGCCAAGACTCCAGGGTCAGAACGTGAGCTCGACACTTCGCGAACAGTTGTTGAAAGCCGGCCTCGTCACCGAAAAGCAGGTGCGCGCGACCGAGCAGCAACAGCAGAGACAGCACCGTCCGCAGCAGTCCCGCAAGCAGCCGCCGCAGAAGACCGAGCAGCAGCTCGCGGCCGAGCGGGCGCGAGCGGCGAAGGCGGCGCGCGATGCGGAGCTCAATCGCCAACGGGAGCTCAATGCGCAGGCGAAGGCGCGCGCCGCGGAAATCCGTCAGCTCATCGAGCAGCACAAGCTGCCGAAGGTGCTGGACAGCGAGGACCGCTTCAATTTCGTGCATGGGAGCAAGCTGCGCTTCATCCTCGTCGACGCCGCTCTGCGCGAGGGCATCAACAACGGCACGCTGTGTATCGTGCGTTTCGAGGGGAAGAGCGAGGTCGTGCCGGCGGCGATTGCGGACCGTATCCGGGAGCGCGATCCACGAGTGGTGATTTCGCTGAAGGACGAGCCGGCGCCGGTCGACGAGAACGATCCGTACAAGGACTTCGTCGTTCCCGACGACTTGAAGTGGTGACTGCAGGTTCCCTCGAAGTCCGCGCAGATTTCCCTGCACTCTGGATGCGCTCGCTCATGGGGGAGCGGGACTTCCCCCGCAGTCCGGGCGCGCTCACTTGTGGGGAGCGCCGATTCGCCTGCAGTCCGGTCGCGCCCGCATGTGGGGACCGCCGATTCCCCAATAGTCCCCGCGCTCTTCGCGGTGCCGGAAGGCTCGCCTGCCCTCCGCGTCGGCGTGCGGGCGGGTCAGCCCGCGCCGAAGCGCGCTGCGGCACGAGCTTTGGCGCGCGCCGCCTCGACTTCCCGGTCGCGCGGCTCGGCCGTGGTCACGAGCGAGTCGATCAACACGCGCGCCGCGGCGGCGACTTCCTCGACTGCCCGGTCGAACGCCGCTTTGTTCGCCTTCGACGGCACATTGAAGCCGCTGAGCTTGCGCACGAACTGCAGCGAGGCCGCACGAATCTCCTCGTCCGTCGCGGGCGGCTCGAAGTTGAACAGCGTTCGGATATTGCGGCACATCGGCGAGCACTCCTTCAGCCACCGGACAGAATGCCTAGCACGCCATCGCCCTTCAACTCCGTCGCGAAACCCGCACGCCGCAGGCGCGTCGCCACTTCGTTCGGCACATCGCGTCCGCTCGTGAGCTTGTTGGGTGTGCCGGTGTAGTGGAACAGCCTGCCTCGGCGCTTCAACACGCGCGCGAGCTGATCGTAGAACGCCTGCGAATACAGCTCGCCTGCGATACCGAAGCGCGGCGGGTCGTGCAGAATGGCATCGACGGACGCATCCGGTAACGCCGCGATCTCCTGCGCGATGTCGCCTTGCGTGAGCGTCAGCGCGCCGCCGGCTGGAGGTGACCACGGGTTGAGCGTGCGCAGCCAGACCACATCCGGATTCTTCTCGTACGACAGCACGCTTCTCGCCTGTTTGCGCAGACACCACGCGGCGAAGTAGCCCAGTCCTCCGCACGTATCCAGCACCACTTTGCCTTGCGGCTGGATCGAGGCAACCTTGCGCTCCGCATCCTCGTACGGGGAAACGTTCGCCGTCGGCAGCATCTTGATGCCGTCGATCTCGAACGTCGGCGGGCCCCATTCCGTCGGAACGAGCTTGATGAGCGAGGTCGTGAAGCGCGCAACCGGCGCGAACTCCGCGCCCGTCCAGTAGTAGATCGTGCGGTCCTTCGCGGCTTCGAGATACGGAAAGCTGCGGCCTTGCCAGATCCATTCGCCTGGCCGCACGAGCACCGGCTCGCGCGTGCGCTCGAGATCGAGCGAGCACTCGATCTCGCTCACGCCCGCATCTCTCGCGGCGAGCAATGCTTGGTGCACCTTCAAGGTCAGAAGCGGGCTCATCGCGCGAGTCTGACACCCGCAATCCGCATCGCGCCAGCGCGCGAGCGGCAGCGCCATCCGGCGCCGTCAGCCCTCGGTCCCTTCGCGCTGCTTGCGTACCATGGCGACCGCTTCGGCTCGTGAGGGTACGCCGAGCTTCATCAGGATCGCGGACACGTGATGATCGACGGTCTTCGTCGAGACGAAGAGTCGCGTGGCAATGGCCGAGTTGCGCAGCCCTTCCGAGAGCAACTTCAGCACTTCGGCCTCGCGGCGCGTGAGCCCGTGCGGATCGTTGCGGGTGGAGGTTCGCTGGCCGCGCGGAATCTTGCGCACACCCTGCGCACGCATCATTCGACGCAAGGCACCAGCCGCCGCCGTGGCGCCGAGTTGTTCCATCACGGAAAGGGATTCGAGCTGCTCACATTCGCCGCCATGCCAGGCGAGCACAGTGGCGTACTCGTAGTTGCACCCGAGCGAACGCCATGCATCGGCGGCTGCGCGCCAATCGCCGTTCATCTCGAGAGCATGAGGATGCGCGGCCGTCGAGGGCGGACACGGCAGTGCGCCGGCACGCCACAGCCATACGGCAAGCTCGCCCGTGATCCACGGATCACGCCCTTCCAGCGCCAGCTCGTACGCCGGCTGCACTTCACGCACGATGCGATCGTGATCGCCGGCCAACCAGGCGGCGTCGGCATACGCCACGGCGACCGGACCGATCCGCTGCGCCTCCTGAGTGACACTCGCCAGCTTGCGCGCTTCTTCGAGCGGACTGGTGACGTCCGTGTCCCCACGCCGAATACGCAGATGGCCAAGCACCGTCAGCGCCGGGATGCGCGTGATCGCTGCGGTGCGCGGATGGCGCAGCACCGCCTCCGCATCATCGCTCGCCTGATTCCATTCACCGAGCTCGAAGCGGCCGCGCGAGCGCCATGCGAGCATGTACAACCGCCACGAGTCGAGATCGTGCTGCTCGCAATACGCGAGCCCCTCCGCCAGATAGCGCTCGCCATCGACGTAGCGCCGCTGTGCAATGGCGGTCGCAGACAGGTTCGTGTACGCGCGCGCCGCGTGCTCCTGCAGTCCGTGCGCCAGCGCAATGTCGAGGCTGTGATGCAAGTCGGCCTCGCCCGCGGGGTCGCCGAGCATGAGGCGGGCGGCGCCGAGATTGTTGAGCGCATGGCTCGAGATCTCGTCGTACCCGGAGGGCTCCGCGAGCCGGATGGTTCGCAGCGCCCATTCGATGGCCCTCTCGGCCTTGCCCGCCAGCATGTCGAGCTGCGCGCGATTGCTGAAGGCCATCGCGAGCTCGGGCCCGGGCGGCAACGGCTCGAGCACGGCAACGGCCTCGGCCGCGTACCTCTCCGCATCGGCACGCCGGCCGGCGAACCAGCTGAGGCGTGAGAGCCAGCGCAGCGTATCGCCCTCTTTCGTACGATCCTGCAGCGAGCGCCAGATCACGAGCGCGGCTTGGCGCGTCTCGACCGCGCATTCGATCTGATCCGTCAGATAACACTCGTACGAGAGCTGCTCGTGCAGACGCGCGCGCGACTCGTCGTCGAGATCCTCCGCGTTCTGCAGAGCGAGTCGATAGTGCGAGGCCGCTTCGCGGTGCGCGCCCACCGAGGCGGCTTGTTGAGCAGCGAGCCGCGCAAAGCGGAACACCTCGCTCTTGTTCTTCGCGCGATCCGCGTGATGCGCGAGCCGCGCCAGCGGAATACCGGACCGCCGCGCAAGAATGTCCAGCACGCGCGCGTGCAGCTCTTGCTGCCGAGCCTGGGACAGCGAGTCTTCGAGCGCACGTCGCGCCAGCTCGTGACGAAATGCGAGCGAGTTGTCGGCGCCGCGGATCATGCCCATCGCGAGGCAGCTCTCGATGCCCGCCTCATCGCAGCCGACGGCTTCTTCGAGCAGCCACGACTCGGCCTTGCCCGGGACGATCGAGACGAGCTCCGCGATCTCGCGCGCCGCGGGACTCAAGCGCAGCGCTCGCGCGAGCACGGCGTCGCGCACGGTCGCCGGCACGGCTTCAGCCGCAGCGGCGAGCACTTCCGTCACGTAGAACGGATTGCCGCCCGTCATCTCGCGCAACCCCTCGTGAGAGCGGCCAGCGTTGCACGCGAGCTTGGCGACGGCGGCCTCGGAAAGCGGCGCGAGATACATACGATGCACGTTCGCGCGGGGCAGCTCGCCGACGACGAGCCGCAGTGGGTGACGCGGCCCGATCTCATCGTCGCGATACGTCGCGACGACCAGCGCGCGCGTGCGGTGAATGCGGCGCGCAAGAAACTTCAGCAGATCGAGCGTCGCCTCATCGGCCCAGTGCAGGTCTTCCAGAACCACCAGGGCCCGCGGGCCGCGCTCCAGCTCATCGAGCGCCGCCGTGAAGATGGCTTCGCGGTCGCCGATCGTGATGGCGGCAAGCAACGCCTTCTGCGTCTGGCGTGCGATGTCGTGCAGCGGCGCAAGCGGACGCGGCGTGAACAGCGCATCGCAGGAACCCCAGAGCACACGCACCGCGCTGCCCTTCTGATGCGCGAAAGCCTGCATGAGAGCGGACTTGCCGATGCCGGCTTCGCCGGCGAGCAGCGCCAGCACGCCGCCGTGCTCCACAGCTGCGTCGAGCCACTCGCTCAAGCTGGCGAGCTGGCGCTCCCTCTCGAGCAGCTCCATTCAGGAGCTGCCCGCCGGCGCGGTTTCAGTGCGCCGGCATCGAGAACGGACCATCGTTACTGCGGATGTAAAACGCGGTGAGCGACGGCTTGTGGATGCTGGCAACGGCATGGGCTACCGCCTCCTGATAACAGGGACGTGAGATCCTGATCCGTCTGACGTCGCCCGCCGGATATTCCGGACAGACGACCTTCGCGGCTTGCTCGATGCGCCGATACAGTACAGCGTTTCCGGCGGGTGTCGCGAGGTTCAGATCGTCGTAGCGGACCACGACGGCGTCGGTAGCGTGAGCGGGAACGGCGACGGCGGTCGCCAGCATGAGCGCGGCGAGGCCGGCCTGAATCGATTTCGATAGGGTGTTCATAGGAAGAAGTACGGGTCTAGCACACGGATTTCGGTGATGCGGGTCACTGGCAGCTTGTTGCAGTCGGCCGCGCGGCGAATGGCCTCCGGCGAGGGGCCGTCGTAGATGCAGAAGGTGCGCTTGCGGTCCGGCGTGACGTAGGAGAAGACCCAGGTCACGGAGAATTCGGCATTGTTGTCGCACACCCTGCGCGTGAGCGCGGCGCCCTCCGCGTTCATCGGGATGTTCAGGCCCTCCGGAAACTCTCGTTCTACCAGGTAGCGAGGCATGGGATGCTGTCCGGTATCGCCCGGGGAATCCGGGCGAGCCTGATCATCCCCCGCTCCCCGTCGGCCGAAATCGGCAGACGCTACCCAAATTGCACCGCGGCCTACCCACATTATCGATGGGCGATGAGCCGGTCCGCGCGCCCTTTCCGCGTATACCTGCAGTGACACCAACAACGGAGAAGGGAAGGACATGCGTTTCAGACTCATTGCCATGCTCGCCCTGAGCCTGGTCGGCGCGCAGAGCGCCAATGCCGTGGTCATCGACGGCAAGGACTGGCGGCAGCTCACCGACACCACCGGGTTCAGCTGGCTGCAGATCGCGAGCCAGTGCGGCACCGGCGTGTGCTCCGGAAGCATCGGCTCGGTAGACGTCGATGGGTGGATTTGGGCCGAGAATGCCGACGTGCTCGGTCTGTTCGACGCGATCATCCAGCCGGGGAGCACGCAGTTCCCCGCCGGCACGACCAGCTACGCGGCCGCCAGCGACGCGGACATCGCGAACGCCATCGGCACGCTCTTCGATGCCACGTCGATCTTTCCGTTCGGCTCGAGCGCGTATCGCGAGGTGCGCGGCCTCACGCGTTCGGCGACCGCCGACAACGCGACGCTGGCCTATCTGAAGGACAGCCCCTTCGCGATCCCCGACGAGGCGGCGTTCGACACAGCCTATCCGAAGAATCTCGGGGACAGCGCGACGGGCATTTGGCTCTACAAGCCCACGGCCGTGCCGGAGCCGACCGCGCTGGCGCTGTTCGGGTTGGGTCTTGTGGGAGTCGGCCTGATCCGGCGGCGCTCCGCCACTCTTCGTTCGGCCTGCGCCGCGTAGCGTCGGG
>DASTRY010000091.1:0-4432 GCA_035760965.1 Steroidobacteraceae bacterium
ACCAGTCGCCAGCGTGCCGGCTACGCGGCGCGCTGGCGATGGCCATCATTCAGGCGGCCGCGTTCCCCATCATCAGGCGCGCTCCGTAACACCCAGCTCGCTGCTAGTCATCGCTCGCGCGCTTCAGCCGATGAAATTCGAAGCTCCTCGACAGGGTGTGGATCTCATCCTGAGCAGCGAGGAAGAGATCCGGAACGCCGCGTAAGCGAGCGCGCGGCTTGAGAGTTGGGGCAGAGCCGTGCCATCGAGGGTTTGTCTAGAACTCTCTCAACAGAGGATGCCCCGTGGCTCGCATCGTGATCGAAGTGTCGGATCGAAACAAGGACCTTGTACTCGCGCTGGAACAGTTCGCCGAGCTCATCATGAACCTCGAGCAGCGGAGCTCCGGAGGAAAGTCGATCGATTACGCGAACATCGAGCGCGAGGTCGGTGCTGCCGCCGCGTCGATCGAGCGCGAAGCGCACCGCACTCTCCTCGCCGGTCTCGACCTCGACGTGCAGAAGGTGCGCATCGGCAGCGCGCTCTACACGCGCGTCGGAAGGCACGAAGCGACCTACTACACGATGGCTGGTCCCGTCGTGGTCGAGCGATCGATCTACCGACGAGACGGCGAACGAAACGGCAAGGTGGTCGACGCCGTCAGCTTGCGGGCGGGCGTCGTCGCCGATGGCTGGTTGCCGCAGACCGCACGGGCTATGGCGCATCATGTTCAGCGCGGCACCGCGCGCGAGGCCGAGGCCGGCGCGGAAGAGACAGGCCGACTCGTATACTCGCGCAGCAGCTTCGATCGTGTCGCGCACGCCGTCGGCGATCTGTACGGAGATCGCAACGACGAGATCGAGGACGCGCTGATCACTGCGTACGAGCTGCCCGACGACGCGCGCAGCGTGAGTGTCGGACTTGATCGCGTTTCGATGCCGATGATCGAACCTCGTACGCTGCCGCCCGGACGCCCGAAGGAAGATGCGCCGAAGCGGCCGATTACGGTCGCCTGGCGGATGGCCTGGGTCGCCACCCTGACCTTGCACGACCGCGATGGCAACGCGCTGCACACGATCCGCTATGGCGCGATGCCCGACGACGGCTGCGAGAGCTTGCTGCACGGTATCTCCGGCGATGTGAACGAGCTGCTGCGCAAGCGGCCTCGACTCAAGCTCGTGTTGATGAGCGACGGCGCGCACGACTTGGTCCAGCACCTCGCCATCGATGTCGCTGGTCGCGTGAAGCGCGACTTCGTGCAGGTCGTCGACTTCTGGCACCTTGTCGAGAAGCTCGCCGCCGCGGCGCCATTGCTCAACGGCGATGCAGGCCGGAGGCTCGCGACCTGGCGGATGCGCCTGTTCAACGAAGAGAATGCGGCTCGCGCGATCATGCTTGAGCTCAAGGCGTCTGGACGCCAAGACCGCCGCGTCGGTGACAAGCGACCGATACACGAAGCCATCACGTATATCGAGAGTCATCACGAGCGGATGAACTACGCAGCGGTCCGAGCCGCCGGGCTTCCGATCGGTAGCGGCAACACGGAGGCGAGTTGCAAAACGCTCGTGCAGGTCAGGATGAAGCGCGCCGGCTCGCGCTGGAAAGCCAACACAGGCCGACACGTGCTCCAGCTTCGAGCCCTCGCGACGAGCGACCGCTGGGATCACGCGATGAAGCTCACGCTGCAGCCGCTTCGAAGATCAGTGCGGGTGGCGGCATGATCAGCATCGGAGTCACACCCCGCCAAAAACGCGCAACGCGATTATCTCAACTTCCTCTCCAACGCCGAGAATGAAGAGCTCAAGGAGCTGAGCGCCAGAGTTCGGGCTGGCGTTCGTGAACCGATCGAATGACGCGCGGTTACGCGATCGAGATCGAGATCAACAAATTTGGGAATCCGGAGGCAGTGGCACTTGTTCTGAGGGCGATGGAAGCTCTCGACTTGCCCTTGCCCGAGCCGCTGCCCGAAGCCGAAGTCGACGTTCGCCGATTTTCGTCGGACGGTGCGGTCGTCGTTCGCGGAACCACGGCGCACGTGTTCATCGGCGGGACGCTGATCGGCGTGTTCGACACCGACGATGATCATCGCGGTCCTCGCAACGTACTGGCGGTGACGCTGGCGAAGTCTGAGCAGTTCCATCTCGGCCGACTCGCGAATGCATTCGGCATGACGGATGAAAACCTGCGGCGCCTGCGGCGCCGCGAGGAGACATTGGGTCTGGGGGCGATCCTCGGGCTGCGCCCGGGCAAGGCCTCGAAGGTGACGCCGGAGTTGCGAACAGCGTGGGTCGCGATGTTCGAAGCCGGGCGAATGCCAGTTGACGTCTACCGGGAACAGCCACGCAAACATCGCTTGAGCCACGCGACCATCGGACGCGTGTATCAGGAGTGGCAGCGCATGCGAGCGCAGGCTGCATCTTCGACGAGCCCCGCGGCCGCCGCGACGTCTGACGAGACAGCAGCAATCATGCTCGACGGCCAGCTCGCGCTCCCGATGGCGACAGCGAACGACGATGCCGACCTCGGCAACGATCCGGTCACGCCGGACGAGTTCGACAAGAGCGACGAGGCGCCGATGACCGCACAACCGGTTCGGGGCGGCAAGATGGTCCAGCACGTCGGCGCGTGGATCGTGCTCGCGCTCGCGGGTGAGCTGGGCCTCTACGAGGAAGCGCAGCGCGCATTCGAGAGCCGCCATCGCGACGGACTTCGTATCGCGCTCGACGCGATCATCTGCGCGCTCGCGATCGGGCAGATGTGCGTCGAGGGGGTGCGCCGTCTGGCCACGCCGACCGGCGCGACGCTGCTCCGGGCCGAGCGCGTGCCAACCGCGAGCGGCGTACGCAAGCTGCTCGGGCGGCTGATCGCGCAAACCGATGGCGGCGCCGTGCTCGAAGCGCGGATGGCCAAGCGGCTGATCGCGACCGCCATGAGCGAGCACGGTCCGGCGGTCTTCTACGTCGACAATCACCTGCGGCCCTACACCGGGCAATGGGTGGTGCGGAAGGGCTGGCGGATGCAGGACAAGCGCGTACTGCCCGGCACCACCGACTATTACGTGCACGATGAGGATGGCCGACCCATGTTTCGCGTGGCCGTGACGTCGCACGATCATCTGACGGACTGGCTGCTGCCAATCGGCAAACAACTGCGTGAAGCGCTCGGCCCCGACGAGACCGTCCTGCTCGCCTTCGATCGCGGAGGCGCCTACGCCGAACAACTCGCGGCGCTGCGCGATGCGGACTTCGACTTCGTGACGTACGAGCGCAAGCCGTACGCCGAGCTGCCGACCACCGCCTTCCACCCGACGAAGATCCACGGCGAAGGCGTCGGCCTGCACGAGAGCCGGCTGCGCAACCTCGGCAAGAGTCGAGGTCGGGTCCGCCGCATCGTCGTACGCACCGAGGAGGGACGACAGGTCAGCTTCCTCGCGGTGTCGAAGCTGCCGGCCGAGCGGCTCGTCGAAATCTTGTGGAACCGCTGGCGCCAGGAGAACGGCTTCAAGCACGGCAACGAGCGCTGGGGCATCAATCATCTCGACGGCCGGCGCGTCGAGTCGTACCCGCCGGGGACGATCATTCCGAACCCGGAACGCCGCAAGCTCGAGCGCGCGCTCACGGTGTGGCGCGCGGTCGAGGGTGACGCTCGGCGCAAGCTCGCGCGTCTGCCTGCCGGTGCTGCGCGTCGCGACGACGTGAAGCGCGAGCTCGCCGAGTCGCTCCAGTGGCAGCACGATCTCGAAGCGATGCGACCGACGGTCCCGACGCACGCGCCCATCGAGGAGACCACGCTCGCGGGCAAGCTCGTGCGGCACACCGGCAAACTCAAGGCGATCATCGACGTCATCCGCATCGTGTGCGCGAACGCCGAGTCCGAGCTCGCCGCCGTCGTCGCGAAGCACATGCGTCGGCCCCGCGAGGCCAAGAAGCTGCTCGCGAACCTCTTCGCCGCCCCGGGCAAGGTCGCAGTCACCGAACAGGCCATCATTGTCCGCCTGGCGCCCGCCGCAAATCGCTCCGAGCTCGACGCGATCCAGCATCTGCTCGAGTATCTCAACCGGCGCGGCCTGATCCTACCCAGTGACCACAAGCGGATTCCCCTACGCTTCGAAACCCACCTGCGATGAGATCAACTTCCCGAAGTCTGGAGCCCGGCGCGAAGCGCGGTGCGCAGTCGCTGGCCCGAGCCTCCTCGAGCAGGAGCGGACAGCAGCGGACAGGGTCAGACATAACTCTATAACTCGTGCAGCCGTTCGAGGCGTCCGCTGATCAGTGTCAGGCGTTCGATCGATCTCCAGCCCGGCGCGAAGCGCGGTGCGCAGTCGCTGGCCGAGCCTCCTCGAGCACGGCATCACCAGCCCCTGCGCGGATCACGGCGCTGGTCGGGTGGGCGAGCGAGTGCTGCGGAGCCGCTGCCGCCGCGCAGCCGTTTGCGCGCGCGGACGCGCCGGAGC
>DASTRY010000092.1:0-52094 GCA_035760965.1 Steroidobacteraceae bacterium
GCTGGCAGTGCGGGCACCATGGGGCGCCGAACTCGAGCAGCGTCGGGCCGCTGAGCGCATCCACTTCCGCTCGCGTGGGTTCGGTCGTCGCGTACTGGGTCGTCATGGTCACGGGTCGTCCCCCGGGCGAGCGCGGCCCGCGCGGCCGGCCGAATCCAGCGCCGCTGCGGCGAGCCGCATGTCGTCCCAGAAAATTCTGTATTTCAAATAATGCATCGTCGGCACGAATCCTTGCAGCCGCCGCTGTGCGCAGTGTGTACCATCGCGCCGCGATGGTGAGCCACTTCTTTACAGTTATGCGCGTAGTAGCGGTAATACCGGAGGTGCCTCATGAAAAGAAGAGCCTTCTGCGCGTCCGCGCTGTCCGTACTGACTGTCGCTTCGGTGCCGTGGCGCCGGGCACTCGCCGTAAGCTCGGTGCCCGCATCCGGCAACGGCGGAAAGCAAGTCCTTCTGAAGCAGTCGGATATCGATGACCTGCGCGGCGCGCTGCGCGGCGAATTGCTCCTGCCGGGTCAGGACGGATACGAGACTTCCCGGCATCTGTGGAACGGTGCGTTCGACAAGAAACCTGCGCTGATCGTGCGCTGCGCCGGGGCGGCGGACGTGAGCCAGGCGGTGAAGTTCGCGCGCTCGCACGACCTGCTCGTCGCGGTGAAGGGCGGCGGGCACAGCCTTTCCGGCCAGTCCGTTTGCGATGGCGGGCTGATGATCGATCTGTCGCCGATGAAGAGCGTGCGGGTCGATCCGCTCGCGAAGATCGCGCGCGTCGAGCCCGGCACGCTTCTCGGGCAGTTCGATCGCGAAGCGCAGGCCTACGGTCTTGCAACCACGGCGGGCACCGTTTCGCACACGGGCGTCGCCGGTCTCACGCTCGGCGGCGGCTTCGGGCGCCTCGGCCGTCGATTCGCCCTCGCGTGCGACAATCTTCTCGCTGCCGATGTCATCACGGCCGACGGCCGTTTCGTGAAGGCGAGCGCCCAGGACAATCCGGATCTGCTCTGGGGCCTGCGGGGCGGCGGCGGCAACTTCGGCGTCGTCACCTCGTTCGAGTATCAGCTGCACGATGTGAAGCCGGAGATGATCGGCGGCACGATCGCGATTCCATTCGTGAAAGGCCGCGAGCTGCTGCGCTCGTTCGCGGATTTCATCGGCGGTGCGACGGACGAGATGTACACCGACGTGGCGATCGTGCCGACGCCGAACGGCCGCCTGCTCGTCTTCGACGTCTGCCACAGCGGCTCGCCCGCGCAGGCGGAGAAGGAGATCGCGCAGCTGCGCAAGATCGGCAAGTCCGTGCAAGACGAGGTGAAGCCCACCACGTACGTGAAGCTGCAGTGCAGTCAGGATGCGAACTATCCGCACGGGCGCAGCTACTACATCAAGTCGGGCTTCATCCCGACGATCTCGCCGCAAATCATCGACGTCGTCGTGGACTATCTCGACGCCGCGCCGTTTCCGAGCGGCATCGTGACCTTCGTGCATCAGGGTGGCGCGATCAGCCGCGTGAAACCGACCGCGACCGCTTTCTGGCATCGCGAGGCCAATCACAGCGTGATGATGATCGGCAACTGGGACGACGCGAATGCCGCCGCGAGCAACATGCAGTGGGTCCGGACCGGCTGGAAGAAGATCGAGCCGCTGACGGACGGCTTCTACGTCAACGAGATCGCGCACGACGATCCGGCTAACCGAGTGCGCGCGACGTACGGCGACAACTACTCGCGGCTGCTCGCGCTGAAGAAACAGTACGACCCATCCAACCTGTTCCGCCTGAACGCGAACATCCGCCCGGACGTCTAGCCGGGCGGCTGGTGCGCGGCTCGCGCCTTCAGCAGGATGCCGGCGAAGTAGCACACGTAGTAGCCGATCATCACCATCAGGATTGCGAGTGTCAGCGGGCTCTGCTGATAGCCGGCATAGGGATTGCCGGCTACGGCGGGCGTTTGCAGGGCCGGCATGACGACGAAGAATCGGTAGACGAGGCGTGCGACGAGGATCGTCGTCACGGTGACGCCGATGTACCGATTGGGCGTGTAGAAACTGCCCTCCGGCGTGTGCTCGAAAGCGGTGAGCCGCAGGCCGACGACGCCGACGATTGCGCCGAGCGCGAGCCCGATTGCGGCCGCGCCGAGGAGCTGCACCTGCGACAAGGAGAGGACCAGCAGCGCCGTCGCGATGGCCGACAACAGCACGATGCGCAGAACCATCCGCTTCGTCTGCACGGGCTGGCGCCCAAAGTTCGTGCGGAAACGGCGATAAACGCGGTAGCCGATCAGTGGGACCAGCAGAGCAGGGATCAGCGCTTGAGGAGTCATTTCCGTAGCAATCCATGTGGCGAGCGGTGGCGCGTAGTTTCATCGCGCACGGCGCATCTGTACACCGAGTTTGACCGGCGGCGCGGTGCCGTTGGCCGGTAGAACGGCTTCTACTGGTGCGCGATTCCCGCGCGCCCGCCGCGCAAGATGTATTTTTGAATCTTGCCGGTCGCGGTCTTCGGCAAGGCGTCCACGAACTCGAACGACGTGGGCACCTTGAAGTGCGCCAACACGCCGCGCGCAAACTCGCGCAGCTCCGCCTCGGTGACGGATGCCCCGGCACGCCGCACGACGAAGGCCACCGGCGACTCGCCCCACTTCTCGTGCGGTCTGCCCACGACGGCCACCTCGAGCACGGCCGGGTGGCGCAGCAGCGCACCTTCCACTTCGATCGACGAGATGTTCTCGCCGCCGCTGATGATCACGTCCTTGAAGCGGTCGCGAATCTCGACATAGCCGTCGGGATGCACGACGGCCGCATCTCCTGAATGGAACCAGCCGCCGGCGAAGGCCTGCGCCGTCGCATCCGGATCGCGGAAGTAGCCGTGCATCACGACATTGCCGCGTGCCACGATCTCGCCCACCGTCTTGCCATCGCGCGGCACATCCTGCATTTCGGCATCGACGACGCGCAGCTCACCCGAGGTGATGAGCTCGACGCCTTGCCGCGCCTTGATGCGCGCCCGCTCGGCGTTATCCGCGCTCTCGTGCTCGGGAAGCGGATCGCAGATCGAGATGAACGGCGCCGTCTCGGTCAGTCCATACACCTGCGTGACCGTCCACCCGAGCTCCCCTTCGATGCGTTCGATCGTGGCCGCGGCGGGCGGTGCGCCTGCGGTCAGCAGGCGCAAACCGCGCCGCAATCTCCTGCGCTCATTCGCGGGTCCGTTCGCGATCGCGATGAGCACGGTCGGCGCGGCGCAGAGAGTGGTGATGCGCTCGCGGTTGATGTGCTCGTAGATCGCCGCCGCCTCGAGCTTGCGCAGGCAGACGTGCGTGCCGCCGACGGCAGTCACGATCCACGTGAACGTCCAGCCGTTCGCGTGAAACATCGGGAGCGTCCACAGGTATCGATCGGACGGCGTCATCGGCCAGTGGGTGAGCGTGCCGACCGCGTTCACCCACGCATTCCGGTGCGTGATCATCACGCCCTTCGGATTCGCCGTGGTGCCGCTCGTATAGTTGATGGCGAGGAGATCGCTCTCGGCGATCTCGGGCCGCGTGAATACGCCGTCGCTCGCCGCGAGCAGCGCTTCGTAGTCGAGCCAGCCCTCGCGGGGTTCCTCCAGCGCAACGAAATGCTCGACGGTGGTCATGCGCTGGCGCACGTTGTCCACGACATCCATGAAGGCGGGATGCACGCACAGCACCCTGCAGCCGCTGTGATTGGCCAGATAGACGAAATCATCGCCGGTCAGCCGGAAGTTCATCGGCACGATCACCGCGCCGATTTGCGGCACGGCGTAGAACTGTTCGAGGTGCCGATGCGTGTTGGGCGCGATGGTGCCCACGCGATCGCCGCGTCGAACACCGAGCTTCACGAGCGCAGCGGACCAGCGATCGCAGCGCTCGCCGAACTGCGCGTAGGTCAGGCGCAGCTCGCCATCGACGACGGCCTCGCGCGTGGCGTGCAGCTTGCGCGCGCGGCGCGCGAATTCGAGCGGCGTCAGCGGAGTTTCCATAGACGTGGCCCTCCCGATGACGCAAGCGTAGTCCTCCGGTGCACACGGAGCACGGGTTGGCAGACACCCTTATCGAAAGTCAGTCCGTAGGTGCCTTGCGACCTGGTGCCCCGCCGACGTGAGCCGGTTTCGCCCGCTTTGCCGCTATGAGCGGTATCAGCCTGCAAACCTCCTGGAGCGTCCATGAGCCCGAATTCGCAAGCGCTCGCCCGCGCGACCGTGACCGACGCAGTCGCCGCGAGCCCCGCCCCCGTCACCGCGCAGAAGATTCTCGAGACCGGGTTCGCATTCTGGCCCGCGAAGGTGCTGCTGACCGCCGTGGAGCTCGATGTCTTCACGACGCTCGGCGCGCGTTCGATGACCGCCGCGGAGCTGCGCCGCGTGCTCGGTCTGCACCCGCGTGGCATCTTCGACTTCTTCGATACGCTCGTGGCCCTCGGCTTCCTCGAGCGCGACGGCAACGGCCCGCTCGCGAAGTACCGCAACACCCCGAGCACCGCGCAGTTCCTCGATCGCAACCAGCCGGGCTACATCGGCGGCATCCTCGAGATGCTGAACGCGCGGCTCTTCGGGTACTGGAACGACCTCGGCACCGCATTGAAAACGGGACAGCCGCAGAACGAGCTGAAGCACAGCCGCGCGCCGATGTTCGAGACGCTGTACTCCGATCCCGCGCGGCTCGAGCAATTCATGGCGGCGATGCGCGGCATCTCCACGCCGAATTTTCAGGCGCTCGCGGACAAGGTGGACTTCACGAAGCACCGCACGCTGTGCGACGTCGGCGGTGCGACCGGGTTGCTCGCGTCGCTGGTCGCGAAGCGTCATCCGCATCTGCAATGCAAGTCCTTCGATCTGCCCGCGGTGGAGCCGATCGCGCGGCGCTGGATCGAGAAGGACGGCATGTCGGATCGCGTGACCGCCGTCTCCGGCGATTTCCTGAAGGACCCGCTGCCGCGTGCGGACGTGATCACGATGGGCATGATTCTGCACGACTGGAATCTCGACAAGAAAAAGCACCTCGTGCGGCTCGCGTACGAGGCCCTGCCGCCGGGCGGTGCGTTCATCGCGGTGGAGAACCTCATCGACGACGCGCGTCGCGAGAACGCCTTCGGCATGATGATGTCGCTGAACATGCTCATCGAGTTCGGCGACGCGTTCGACTTCACGGGCGCGGACTTCTGGAGCTGGTGCCGTGAGGCGGGCTTCAAGAGCTACGAGGTGGTGCACCTCGCCGGCCCGTGCAGCGCCGCCATCGCGTACAAGTGAGCGCTTGCGTCGCAGACGCGCGAGAACGAAAACGTTAATCTTCGCGGCACTCGTTCACGAGGAGCCCGACGGTGCCCGAAGATCGTTCCGTTCTGACGCGTCCTGCGACGCCACCCGATGAAACCGTTGCCTACGGCACGGACCCGGACCGGATCGCGGACATTCGCTTCGGCGGCGAGCAGGCCGCGCGCCGCCCGCTCGTCCTGCTGATCCACGGCGGGTTCTGGCGGCCGATCTACGACCGCATGCACACCGGTCCGATGGCGGTCGCCATGGCCGCTGCGGGATGGACGGTCGCGGCCATCGAATATCGCCGCGTTCCGCAGCACCCGAACCTGACGATCGACGATGTCGCGGCGGCGCTCACCGGCTTGCCGGCGAAAGTCCGCAAGCACGATGGCCGCGTCCTCGTCATGGGACATTCGGCGGGCGGCCACCTCGCGCTCTGGGCCGCCTCGAAGCGCCCGAACCCGCAGCTGATGGGCGCGCTCGCGCTCGGCGCGGCCGCCGACCTGCAGCTCGCAGACGCGCTTGATCTCGGCGAGGGTGCGACGCGGCTGTTTCTCGGCGAGGACCCGCGGAATCGTGCCGATCTCGATCCGAAGCGCATGCCGTCCCCGGCGATTCCCGTGACCCTCGTCCACGGCGAGGAGGACGATGTCGTGCCGGTGTCGCTATCCGAGTCGTACGTCGCCGCGCATCCGCGGGCGCGACTCGTGAAGCTGCGCGGCGTTGGTCACTTCGCCGTCATCGACCCGCTGAGCCGCGCGTGGCCGATCGTGATGGAGCAGCTCGAGCAGCTCGCCGGCTAGCGCAACACCTCTTCGAGGAATTGCAGCAAGGTGTGCCACGAGCGCCGATCGGCGCGGTCGTTGTACACCATGCCGCCCTCGGCGTTGCGCGCTTCCGGATTGGTGAACGCGTGCACCGTGTGGCCGTACGCGTGCAGCTGCCAGTCCGCCCCGGCCTGCGTCAGCTCCTTTGCAATCGCGAGGACGTCTTCCGGGGGTGCCATCGGATCATCGTAGCCGTGCATGATGAGCACGCGTGCCGAGATCTTGTTGGGCGGCAATCCATTCGGTTTCAGGATGCCGTGAAAGCTCGCGATCCCGCGCACGTCGGCGCCGCTACGTGCCAGATCGAGCACGCACAACCCGCCGAAGCAAAAGCCCATGGCCGCAACCCGGCGTGCATCGACCGCGGATTGGCTCCGCACCGCCGTCAGCGCCGCATTGATCCGCCGCGCGAGCAGCTTGCGGTCCTGTATGAACGGCATCATGAGCGCCTGATTCTCCTCGACGGTCGTGCCGCGCTTGCCGTCGCCATACATGTCCAGCGCGAACGTGGCGTAACCGTGCCAGGCGAGTCGCCGAGCCTTGCGCTCGACGAACTCGTCCCGTCCGCTCCAGGTGTGGCTGATGAGGACGGCGGGCAGCGGCGCCGAATAGGAGTCGTCGTGACAGAAGAACCCCTGCAACCGCGTCTCGCCGTCCCGGTATTCGATGAGCTGTTCGCGAAGAGCCATGCGCGTCTCCTGCACGTTGGAAAACGGAATGGCCGCAAAGTGTACCGCTAGCTGCGATCGATGCGAGCGAAGAAGCACCCGTGCTTCGCGTTGTGAGCATGCAGGTACGCGACCTTGGCATCGCCGAGCAGTCGGCGGATGACGGGCACGGCTTCGTTTCCCGGCACGACCTCGGCATCGAGCATCGTTCCGCCATCGTCGAAGGCGCGGATCGAGAGCAGCCGACGTGCGAGCATCTCCGGCACCTCGTTCACTTCCGGATGCGCTTCCGTCGCGCTCTCCCGAACGAAGATGGCATGCCGCGAGCGGAACGGCGTCGGCACCGCAAGGTGCTCGTAGTTCAGCAGCAGCAGCCGCTCGCCGACTTCGGCGTCGCGCAGGCTGACCCGGCACGGAAACGCGCCGGGTCGATCGGCGACCTGCCGCACGATGTGCTGCTCTGCCAGCTGCGAATCCGAGAGCGCGAACAGGGGTTGGAATTCGCCGAGCGGCAGACCCGAGACTCGAAAATTCATTGGGACAGTCCTCCGTTTGGTGTGACGGAAGCATGCGCGGCGCGCCGCACGCGGGCATTCCGGTTCTTGCGGCATTGCGCGGAGCACGGCTCCGGCGACGGTGCCGCTCCCGCAGTCCGCATTCGAGCGTGATGCGCAACACTCGGCAGCGACGTTCTGTTTGCTAGACTGCGCGCGGTCCGAATCCGGGGTCGACGAGACGAAGAATGAATCTGAAACGGGTGGTCTCGATATGGGTGCTGGTGTATTTCGTCGCTGTCCCGCTCGCCATGGCGAGCGGCCACAAGAGCACCCATGACGGCCCGGACCTGCGCTCGAGCTCCGCGCTCGTGCTGGACGTCACCCACTCCACAGTTCTCTATTCCCGCAACCCGGACACGCCGCAGCCGATCGCCTCGATCACGAAGCTGATGACGGCCCTCGTCGTCGCGGACGCCAATCAGCCGCTCGACGAAACGCTGCAGGTCACCGAGGCGGACCGGGCGCACGGCAAGGGCACGTTCTCGCGGCTCGCGGTGGGCACGAAGCTCACGCGCGGCGAGCTGATGCATCTTGCACTCATGTCCTCGGAGAATCGTGCCGCGAACGTGCTCGGGCGCGAATATCCCGGCGGCACGCCCGCGTTCGTGCGCGCGATGAACGCCAAGGCGAAAGCGCTGGGCATGACGCGCTCGAAATTCGTCGATCCCGCCGGCCTGTCGAGCGAGAACGTCGCGAGCCCGCGGGACCTCGCGCGCCTCGTGGCCGCGGCCGCCAAGAACGAGACGATCCGCCGCTACTCGACCGATCCGGCGCACACCGTGAAAGTCGGGCGACAGATGCTCGAATTCCGTAACACCAACACGCTCGTCGGCAATCCGGAATGGGATGTCATCGTGCAGAAGACGGGCTACATCTCCGAAGCCGGACGCTGCCTCGTCATGCAGGCCGTCGTGGACGGGCGCGAAGTGCTAATGGTGCTGTTGAATTCATTCGGCAAGTACACGCGCGTCGCGGATGCGCGCCGGATTCGCAAGTGGATGGCGACGCTGCCCGCCCAGCCGGATTCGCGGATCTCGGGCGGCGGGGCCGGCGCGGGCGCGGTACGCACTCGCTCGTGACCTCGCACGGGCAACAGTTCGCAACAACAGGGGTCAGGAGGTCGTAAGGGACCGCGGCTCCGGTGTGCAGAAGAACAGATGCGCCGGCAGGATGTTCAGGAGCTGAAAACCGCGCTGCACGTCCCCGAAGATGCGCCGCAGGTCCGCGAGCACGCGCGCCGAGAACTGGTAGACGAGGAACGAGCCGCCCGGCTCGAGCGCGGCGCGCGTGTCGCGCAGGATCTGCTCGCGAGCCGCTGCGGGCAGGGTGCTGAACGGAATCCCGGAGATGATGTAATTCGCGCTCTCCACGCCGTGCTCGCGCAGGATCGCGCGGACATCGGCCGCCGAGCCTTGCACGACGTGGAGCCGTTCATCCGGATAGGCGGCACGCAAATAGCGCACGAAATCCGGGTTGGTCTCGATGGCGATCAACGTGGCGTTCGGCCGCATGCGCGCGAGGATCTCGCCGGTGATCGTGCCGACGCCGGGGCCATATTCGACGATCACCTGCGCCCGTCCCCAGTGGATCGGGTCCAGCACTTCGCGGATCAGAAAGCGCGAGCTCGGAATGACGGAGCCGAGCATGATGGGGTGCCGGAAGAAGGTGCGGGCGAAGAGCAGGCGTTGCCCATTCACTAGCGGTTTGCCTTTAGGCATGGCGCATCCCCAACGGTGTTCACCACAAACTCGCGTCGACCCGACTGAGTTCCGGCGGCAGCGCCGGAGGTTCTGGCGGGACATGCTTTGTACCACAGTACCGCCTCGCTGCCTTGCCCGCAGGAAAAGTGCCTGAGCCGCGCCGCCTGAGCGCGGCGTCACGTGGCCCGGCGATGGGGAGTGCGGTGCAGGCCGGCCGCGCTCGTCCTGCCCAGCGCCCAGGGCAGGACGGCCAAACGGCCCGGCGGCGGCCGCGGGATCGCGCGCCGCGGCTTATTTCGGGGGCGCGGGCTGTTCTTCCTGGCCCGGCTTCACGATATCCAGCAGCTGCACTTCGAAGACCAGCGTCGCGCCCGGCCGAATCTGCGGCGGGGAGCCGCGATCGCCATAGGCGAGGTCCGACGGACACACGATGCGGCTCTTCCCGCCGACCTTCATGGTCTGAACCGCTTCCGTCCAGCACGGAATCACGCCGTTCAACGGGAAGGTCGCCGGCTCGCCGCGCTCGATCGAGCTGTCGAACACGGTGCCGTCGATGAGCTTGCCTTCGTAGTTCACCTTCACTTCGTCCGTGGCTGCGGGCGATGCGCCCGTGCCCGGGGTGAGGGTCTTGATGACGATGCCGCTCGCGGTCTTCGTCGCGCCTTGTTCGGCGGCGGCCTTGGTCACGAATGCCGCGCCGCTGCTCTTTTCTTTCTGCGTCAGCGCCGCGATGCGCGTGCGATGCAGCTCCTGGATCTTGTCGGCGTACTGCGTCATGTCGACCGCGGACGGCTTGCCGGCGACGCCGTCGTCGATGCCGGACTTCACGATCTCCAGCTCCTGCGGGGTGAGCTGGAAGGCATCGAGGCTCTTGCTGATCGCCTGGCCGAGCGCGTAGAGCGTCTTGTCCTGATCGGTGGCGAGCTTCGGCGGTCCCTTGGCGCATGCCGGGACGACGGCCAGCGCCACGGAAACGAGGAGAACGGAGGCGGAGATAGCGCGCATGTGAGACTCCATGGATGGGCACGCGAGTCTACCCGACTACTTCCGCCGCCGGACTCAAAAATACGAATACGCCGCGACCACCAGCCCGATCACCGTCGCCAGAAAAAGACTGTGCTTCAGCGTGAAGCGGAACAGCCGCGCTTCCTCGCTCGCCGCCATGCCCGTGGCCGCGGCGGCGACCGAAATGCTCTGCAGGCTGATCATCTTGCCCATGACGCCACCGCTCGAGTTCGCTGCCGCCATCAGATCGGGAGACAGCCCGAGCGTGTTCGCCGTGACCACCTGCAGATTGCCGAAGAGCGCGTTGGCCGAGGTGTCGCTGCCGGTGAGGAACACGCCCAGCCAGCCGAGAAACGCGCTGAAGAACGGGAACAGCGCGCCGGTCGCGGCAAACGCGAGGCCGAGCGTCGCCGTGTTACCCGAATAGTTCATGACGTATGCGAGGGCGAGCACCGCCGCCATGGTCAGAATCGGCAGAGCGAGATCGCGGGCCGTGCGCCCGATGATGCCGCACAGCCTGCGCAGCGGCACGCCGAGCACGAATGCCGAGATGAACGTCGCGAAGAGCGCGGCGGAACCGGACGCCGAGAGCACGTTGAACGTGAACTTCGCGGGATACGGAGCGGGCGCGGCGACGACAGGCGGCAGGCGCTGAATGGCGCCATCGAGACCGGGCCAAGCAAACGCGACGGTCGCTTTGTCGAGCACGGCCTTGAAAGGACCATAGCCCCAGAGCAGCACGAAGATCACGAGCAGGATGTACGGCGACCATGCACGCAGCAGCGTTCCCGTGGGAACTTCGGGCGCGCTGCTCGCCGTTGCGGCGATGGGCGCGGCGTCCGCCGGACGCCAGACGTGCAGCAGCGCGACGAGGCCGAGCATCGTCGCGAGCGATGCGAGAATGTCCGTGAGATAGGGGCCAATGAAGCGCGAGACGAGGAACTGGGTGAGCGCGAAGCAGATGCCGCACACGAGCGCGCCGGGCCACACCGTGCGCAGCGACGCAAACCCGCCCATCACCACCATCAGATACGCCGGGATGAAAAAAGAGACGGGCGCGCAGATGCGGCCGACTTCCGCGCTCAGCGAGGCGAGCGGCAGATTCGTCACGCCCGCGAGCGTGACGAGCGGCGTGCCGATGGCGCCGAAGGCGACGGGCGCGGTGTTCGCGATCAAGCAGATCGCAGCGGCATAGAACGGCGTGAATCCCAGTCCCGTGAGCATCGCCGCAGCGACCGCCACCGGTGTGCCGAAGCCCGCCGCGCCTTCGATGAACGCACCGAAGGCGAACGCAATCAGCAGTCCCTGCATGCGCCGATCCTGCGTGAGCCGCCCGACCGAATCCTTGATCAGCTCGAACTGACCTGTCTCGACCGTGAGCCGGTAGAGCGCCACCGCCCAGAACACGATCCACGCGATGGGAAAGAGCCCGAAGGCTGCGCCGTACGCGGTGGCATTGACGACGAGCCGCAGCGGCATGCCGTACACGACCAGCGCGACGACGATGGCCGCGGCGAGCCCGAGCAGGCCGGCTTTCCATGCCGCGAGCCGCAGCCATGCGAGCGCGACGAGCAGCACCACGATCGGAATCGCCGCGCAGGCGGCGGACAGCGGCAGGCTCTGCGCGACGGGCACGTAAACCTGATCCCACATGAAAAGGGCCCCCTCGTGTTCGTTGGCTAGAGTCGCTGTGCGCGTCGGCGCACAGTGCGGCCCGAGCGGCCAGGGTCAGCCGCGCAGCGCTCGTTCATTTCGCGTCAACCGTTGGCGACTTTCTCGGCCGGCCAGGGCAGCACGTTGGCATCGGGCTCCGCGACGGTAGCGGGCTCCGCGACGGGCTCGGCCGGAGCCGGCGGCGGTTCGGCTGGGCTGCACGCAGTCTGCGCCGGCGCCGCGGTGACCGGCGCGATGCGCGGGATCGGCTCGTCGCCGTACAACTTCTGCCCGGTGTTCTGCAGCCAGCGCTCGATGTGCTTGCGAAAACGTTGCACCGCCTGCGCGCGCAGCGTGGCGAGAATCGCGTCGCCGTGGCGCGCCTCCTGATCGGGGCTCACGTGATACCACCACTGCAGGCGGTCGAGGCGATTGCCGTCGAAGTAGGGGAGGTTGATCGTGAATCGACGGCCGTGGCGCGTCGGATCGATTTCGGCAAAAGCGAAATAGTCCTCGAGTGCGCGCGGCAGTTCGATGTACGTCATCCGCAACCCGGAAGAGCGTCAAAGGATGTCGGATAATAGCGACTTTTTCCGGCAGCGTGCCACCGCCGTGACGATACACAAGCTCTTTCCCACGCTCGTCTACGCGACGCGACTGCAGACGGGACGCTGGCGGCCCTTCAACGCGCGTCTGCTGCGCGAGTGCCGGCAGTTACAGCTGGACGATGAGTCCGGGCGGCGCTGGTCGGCGCGTAATTACCCGGGCGGCTACACCTCCTACAACTCGGCGAGCCACATGCATCGGCTTTCTCCGACGTTCGCGGAGCTGGAGAGAAAGATCAGCCGCCACGTCGCGGCGTTCGCACGCGCGTTGCATCTCGATCTCGAAGGACGCCAGCTCGCGATGACGGACTGCTGGGTGAACATCATGCCGCGGCAAGTGCTGCACGGCTTGCATCTGCATCCGCTGTCGACGATCAGCGGCACGTACTACGTGCAGACGCCCAAGGGCGTGCCGGGCATCAAGCTGGAAGATCCGCGGCTCGATCGCTTCATGGCCGCGCCGCCGCGGGCAGGCGCGAGTCGGCCGTGGGTTGTCCTGCCGGCGCAGGCCGGTGGACTGATCCTCTTCGAAAGCTGGTTGCGGCACGAGGTGCCGCCGAATCCGGTCGCGGGCGAACGCATCAGCATCAGCTTCAATTACGGCTGGTTCTGAGCCGCCTGAGCCGATTGCGACGCCCTTCACGCGTCTACCCGGTAAGACACGCCGTATACGTGTCATGGGTGGCGCAATGGATCTCGATGACGGCATGGGCTTCGTCCGCGCAACGATGAGCGCACTGGTGGCGTTCACGGTGCTGGCCGCCGGCAGCGGAACGGCGCGGGCGGACACGACTCTGCCGACCTGTCACGCTCTCTCGCCCGAGCACGCGCGAACGCTGGCGGAAGAGGCGCGCCAGAGCGGCGACCACCGGCGCGCGGCCCAGTGCTACCGTGACGCGGGCGACACCGTCGCCGCCGATCTCGCGCTCGCCCGGGCGTTCGCGGAATCCAGCGAGGCCTCGACGCGGAAGGCGTCCGCGACGATCGACGATGCCAAGGCACAGGCCCGCCGGATTCGCGAGGCGCTCCGGCCACGCAGCTCGGCACCGAGGAGTTGAGCGGCGCCTGCGAGCAGCGGGCGGCGGCGTCGATGCGGATGCGGATGCCGGGCCCGCAGTGGACGGACTCTGGATTGAGTTCGTCGCGGCCGCGGCTTAAGGTCATCGCTCGCCTCCCGAGCTCCCGACGAAAGCGCTCATGCCCCGAATCGTTGCCGTCGCCGGCAGTCTGCGCAAAGCCTCGTTCAACGCCTCACTGCTGCGCGCGGCGGTCGAAGTCGCGCCGGCCATTCTGACCATCGACGTCGGCACGATCCGCGGCATTCCGCTCTACGACGCGGACGTCGAGGCGCAGGGCATTCCGCCCGCGGTGGCGACGCTGAAGGAGCAGATCGCGGCCGCCGACGGGCTGCTGTTCGTCACGCCCGAGTACAACAACTCGATCCCCGGTGTATTCAAGAACGCGATCGACTGGCTCTCGCGGCCGCCGGCGGACGTGCCGCGTCTCTTCCGCGATCGGCCGGTCGCGATCATGGGCGCCTCGCCGGGCCGCTTCGGCACACTGCTCTCGCAGACGGCCTGGCTTCCCATCGTGCGCACCCTCGGCCTGCGGCCGTGGTATGGCATGCCGCTCTATGTCTCGAATGCGAATCAGGTGTTCGACGCTTCGGGCACGCTCATCGATCCGGACATTCGTGAGCGCTTGAAGCAATTCATGACCGGCTACGCGCACTTCGTCGCGAGCCTCGTCGCGCGCTGACGCGAACGCCGCGTCGGCGAGCTCGCGAGGGATCAGCCCGGCTGGTAGGAGCCCGCACCGGGCTCGACGCGGCGCAGCCACTCGAGGAAGCGCGGCACCGAGGGGTCGCCTTCCGGCGGAGCCCACGACGCGAACTCCACGGCCGTCGCCGGGTCGTACGGGCCTTCTTTGACTTCGAGGAACGCGGCGCCGTCCGTGCAGGCGATGAGGGTGTGCCACGTTCCGCTCGGCGTCTCGTAACCGAAGCCGCCGGTGTTGTCCCCGACCGAATAGCGTCCGCTGACGCGGCCCGTGTCGTCGAACGTCACGATGTCGAACCGCCCCCGCAGCACCAGCGCGAGCTCGGACTTGCTGGAATGGCGGTGCGGGCGGAAGTACGTGTCCCGGTCCGCGGCCACGAAGAAGCGCTGCACCGGATCGGCCGCTGCGGCGTGGATGTTCTGATGCGCGCGCTTGCGCGGGCTTGCCGCCGCCTGCGCCGCGAGCGCATCCAGCAGAGTGTCGGAAAAGATTTTCATGGACGCGAGCATAGCGCGAGCCGCCCGGGGTGCGCCCGGGCGGCTCGCGGTCTGCAGCCGACTCACGCTACGCGACTAGAGGTATCTCGTTTCGGCCGGCCGCGCACCCCAGTTGTTGTGGCGGCCGTCGAAAAAATTTACCGGCGCCGTCGCGAGCTCGACGTCCTCCGCGTTGTCGAGGCAGGCCAGATTCACCGAATAGAACGCGCCCCCGATCTCGGGGATGTTCCCGTGACCGAACGCGTGCACGCCGCAGTGCTTGCAGAAGCGGTGATGGGCGACCTTGCTGCCGAACTGGTAGTCCGCCAGATCCTCCGCCCCTACGAGGAGCCGGAAAGCCTGCGGTTTCACGATGGCGCCCCACTTGCGCGTCTTCGTGCAGATCGAGCAGTTGCACTTGCCGGTGCCCGCGCGCAGATCGATGTCCGCCTCGAACTGGACACGCCCGCAATGACAGCTTCCCTTGTATGTCTTGACGCTCATTGAAGACTTCTCCGTCCCACCGACGGCGCCAAGCATAGAATCGATTGCGGACAGTTCCTGTCCGCGATCATTTATATTCTGCGCGTCATGTTGCAGACCTCGTCCCGCCTGCTGCGCATGCTGTCCCTGCTGCAATCCCGGCGGCAGTGGTCCGGCAAGGAGCTGAGCGAGCGCCTGGAGATCGATGCGCGCACCGTCCGTCGCGACATCGACAAGCTGCGCGAGCTCGGCTACCCGGTGCGCGCCTCGTCCGGTCTCGGCGGCGGATATCAGCTCGGTCCCGGCACCTCGATGCCGCCGGTGCTGCTGAACGACGACGAGGCCGTGGCGGTCGCCTTCGCCCTGCGCACCGCGGCCGGCAGCGTCGGCAAGATGGAGGAGACCGCGATCGGCCTCCTCGCGAAGCTCGACCAGGTGTTGCCGAACCGGCTGCGCAAGCGCGCGAGCGCGTTGCACGCGGTGACGATCTCCCTGCCGAGCGCGCAGGTCGTGCCGCCGGTGGACGTGCTGTCGCGCATCGCGTCCTGCTGCCGCGATCACATGCGCCTCAAGCTCGCGTACAAGGATCGCGACGGCAAGGCGAGCTCGCGCATCGTCGAGCCGCTGCGGCTCGCTCACACGGGCAGCCGCTGGTACCTCGTGGCGTGGGACACGCAGCGTGAAGACTGGCGCACCTTCCGCGTGGACCGCATCGAGCGCTTGCTATCCACCGGCCCGCAGTTCGTGCCGCGCAAGTTTCCCGAGGACATCGAGACGTACGTGAAGCGCTCGATCCGGCAGGTCTCGTACCGGTACAAGATGCGGTTGCGCCTGAAGGGTCCGCGCGAGGAGCTGGAGAAGAAGGTGCCGCGATGGTGCGGACCGCTGGAGGCGGCCGAAGACGGCACGTGCACGCTCACCGTGAGCGCCGAAAGCGTGGAGATGCTGGCCTCCATGCTCGTCATGACCGCGACGGATTTCGAGATCCTGGATGCGCACGAGCTCCTGCCCGAGCTGCGCACCATCGTCGCGCGGCTCGCCGCCGCCACCCGCTGACAGCGCCGCGGTCGCAGCGCCGCGAGATCAGTCTTTCAGGAAGCTCAACATGTGCTCGAGCATGTCGAGCATCTTCCGCACGTCGTCCACCGACAGCTCGCCGAGGAATTCCTTGCGTACCTTGGTGGTCAGCTCGCGCATCTGCGTCAGCACCTGCTCGCCCTTCGGCGTGATGCGGATGATGCTCGCGCGGCGGTCTTCGCTGCTCGCGAGGCGCTTCACCAACCCCTCGCGCTCGAACTGCGCGATCATGCGCACGAACGTCGGTCCCTCGACGCCGACGCGCTTGGCGATGGCGCCGAGCGCGCTGCCATCGCGCGACATGGCGACGGCGAAGAGCGCTTCCCAGCGCGCCTGGCTCTGACCGATGCGCCGCAGGCGCTCGTCGAGATACTTGCGCCAGCGCCGCGCCACCATGGTGAAGCCGCGCGTCAGCCGCAGCTGCAGGTCGATCTCCGAGCCGACGCGGTAGTGACGCTTGTATTCCTCGAGCAGCTCGTCCGATTCCAGATGCGCTTGCAGCGGGGCGGGCGCCGTGGAGCCGCGTGTGCCGCGTGCGACTCGCGTACCGCGCGTGCGGGATGTCCGGCTGGCACCCGCGAATGCGCGGACCGAACCTGCTCTGCTCACCATCAGTTGCCCCCTAAAACTGCGCTCGCCGGAGAAACCGCGTTCTTCTCCGGCTCTCTTGTGTCGCGACGTGTGCCGGAAAAAACGCCCCGGATTAGAGCGGAGTTCCGCAGGCGCTGGCAAGTAGGCGAATCCTGATGCGCACCTTATGTCGTGGGCAGATTCGGCCGTACCCGCGGATCGGCGGTGAGCTCGAGCAGATCGATCTCTTCCTCCGCAGCATGGAACGCATCGTCGCCGATCACCTCGCGCGCCCGCAGCTCGAGCAGCGCGCGCCGCTGCGCTTCGACGGCACGCTGTTGAAGCGCCGCGAGGGCCTCGGGCGCGCATGTATCGGGGCGGATACGGGCCTGATACTCCCGCCGCAGGATGTCCGCGGCCGTGCGCGGCTCGCTGCCGTCGAGCGCCGCCAGGGCGGCCTTGGCGGTTTCTTCCCGGGCGATCGATAGCTCGCGTTCTACCGATCCGTCGTCCCGCAGGCCGAGGCGGCGCATGAGCGGCCCGAGCGTCGCGCCCTGGACGACGAGCGTCGCGAGCACGACGCAGAACGCGCAGAACACGATGAGATCCCGGTGCGGGAAGGCGCCCGGCAGGGCCAGGGCGGCCGCGAGCGTCACGATGCCCCGCATGCCCGACCACGAGATGAGCAGCCCGCCTCGGAGGCTCGGCTTCATGAGCGGGTTCTTGATGCCGAAATGGCGGACCTTCCACCGCAGGAACAGGCTGGAGGACATGACCCAGACGACGCGGACCAGGATGGCGGTCAGACACACCGCGCCGGCGGCGAGCAGAAAGATGCGCCACTCGCCGTCCTCGATGCGCTGCGTGATGCCCCGCAGTTGCAGGCCGATGAGCACGAACGCGAGCACGTTCATGACGAACACGACCACGTCCCAGACGGCATAGGCGGAGATGCGCGCGCGTCCGCCGACGCGTCCCGGCGCGATACGGGCGGCAGTCATGGCGAACGCGACCGTCGTGATGATCGCGGACAGCCCGAGACGATCGGCGAGGATCCACACCGCGAAGGATGCGACGAACTGCATGATGATCGAGACCTGCAGATCCGTGATGCGCATCGTGAGCCAGAGGATCGCACGCGCGAGCAGGATGCCGACGATCGCCCCGCCGCCACAGGTGAGCAGCAGCGTCGGAACGAGGGACCAGCCGGAGAACGCCCCCGTCATGGCCGCGCCGACCGCGACTCGATACGCGAGCAGCGCGCTCGCGTCGTTGAACAGGCTTTCGCCCTCGAGAATGATCATCAGCCGATGCGGCGGCCGCAGCTTCTTCAGAACAGCAGCGGCGGCGGATGCGTCCGGGGGCGCAACGATCGCGCCGAGCGCGATCGCGGCCGCGAGAGGCATGCTGGGCACGATCATTCGCACGACGACGGCGACGGCGGCAATCGTCACGCCCACGAGAAGGATCGCCAGCGTACTGACGGGCACGAGGTTGGTGCGCAGATCGCGCGGGGACGCATCGTATGCCGCATCGACGAGCACCGGCGCGACGAACAGCGCGAGCGCCAGCTCCGGATCGAGCGTGACCGTTGGCGTACCCGGCACCAGTGCGAGCAGCGTGCCGGCTAGCGCCAGCAGGGCCGGGTAGGGCACACCCATACGGTCCGCAAACAACGAGAGGATCGCGCCCACCACCAGCAGGGCGATCGTGACTTCGAACAGCGCCATCGCAGCCTCCGCGAACCGGGGCTGCCCGTCCCATCGAGCAGCAGCGATGTTTCTTCTTACAGGATGGGCGCGGCCGTGAGGATCACGCGATTCGGACCTTCGCGGCGCGATTCGATGCCGTAGTTCAGTCGCAGAGACATCAGCAGCCCATCGACATCGCCGGTGCGAAAGTAGCCCGTCATGAGCACCCGGTGCAATGCCTCGTCGGCGAGCACGAACTCGGTGTTGGTGTAGCGACCCGCCTCGGCGAGCGCCTGCTCGAGCGGCTCGTTCTCGAAGACGATCATGCCTCGCTGCCACGCCAGGCGATTGTCGAGCTCCGTCGTCTCGAGCCTGCGCACGGTTTCTTCGCGCGGCTCGATGATCGCTAGCTCTTGCTCGTACACGAGGCTCTCGCGGCGCGCGAGCGGCGGCGTCATGTGCGGCATCTCGGGCACGCTGTCCGGCGCCGGCACGACACGCACGCGACCATCGCTGACCGTGAGCTCGATGCGCTCGGGCGAAACGATGCGCACGTTGAAGTGGGAATTGTTGGCTTCGAGCACGCGCTTGCCGGCGTGCAGGTAGAACGGGCGCGTGCTGTCGCGCGCCACCGAGAACATCGCTTCGCCGCGCAGCAGATACACGTCACGTGCGGGCGGCGCATAGATCACGACCATCGCCGAGTTCGTGTTCATCGTGATGGTGCTGCCGTCTCCGGGATGCACGACGCGCGTCTCGCCCACGCCGGTCGTGTAGCCCTCGTTCGGCACGGCCATCGGCGCCGGACGCGGCGTCGCAAACAAATTCCAGGGCGACTGCCCCAACATGAACACCGTGAGCAGCGCGACGATGCTGGCGGCGGCCGTGGCGGCGAGGGCCATGCTCTGGAAGCTGCGGGCCGGCGGACGATTGAGCCGCGACGTGCTGAGCGGGAACAGCTCGGCGAGCACCGCCATGATGTCCATGCCGCGCCACAGGCGCGCCATCTCGAGCAGCGCCTTGTGATTGGTCGCGTCGGCCAGCCACTGGCGCATCTCGTTGCGCTCGTCGGTGCCGAGGCCGCGATCGAGTCGCGTGAGCCACAGTGCCGCTTGCTCGCGGGAGCGGCGCAGGTCGGGGAACGCAACGAGATTCGCCGTCATCGCCGCGGACTGGGTGCGCTCTTGCGCGGATCGGTGCCGCCATCCGTGCCGCCGACCGGCGCGCCGATCATTTCGAGATAGTCACGGCAGCGGAGCAGACCGTTCGCGATGTGCCGCTCGACCTCGGCGGGCGTCATGTCGAGGCGCTCGGCGATCTCCTGTTGCGTGAGGCCGTAAACCTTTTTGAGCACGAACGCGCGGCGCGCGTGTTCCGGCAGACCGCCCACCGCGCGGCAGAACGACATGAAGCGCTGGTTGGCTTCCTGATGGGCTTCGGGAGACTCGGCCGTGAGCTGCCGGTAGACATCGGCGAGCGGCAGACCCTCCACCGGTGCAATGAAGCGAGCGCTGCCGCGGCCCTGATTGGCGGCCGGCTGGGCGGCGGTGCGCATGAGAAAAGCGCGATAGCTGCGCAGCGCCGACGGACCTCCGATCTCCCAGGAGCGCGTGAAAGCCTCCTGCAGGATGTCGTCCACGTCGCGGCGCTTGCCGATGCGCCCCGCGAGCCGCGCGAGCGGGCTCCACAACGAGCGCCACAGCGCGGCGACTCTACCGCGCGTCGGCGGTCTGGAACGGTCCTCTGCCATGCGCCCCCCGTCTTCGTGGCGCTCGTCGCTCTCACGAGTGCGGTCCGAATATAGACCTCGCCGTCTCGCACCGGCAAGGACGCTTCTTCAGAACGTGATACGGACCGTAATCGTGTCGGAATACCTCCGGGCGGCGGCGTTCTGGCACGCCGCAAGCCGGCCGCGAACGCGGCTGCTACGGCTCGCCGCTGCCGCCAACCCTGGCGGTTCCAGGAAGCATCACAACCGCAACACGATCTTGCCGACGAAGTTGCCGTTCTCCATCTGCTTCAGGGCATCCGCGAACTGCTCGAGCGGCACGACCCGGTCGATGACCGGGTGCAGGCGGTGCTTCACGATGAAGGCGTTCATCCGCTCAAAATCCGCGCGCGAGCCGACGTAGATGCCTTGCGCCCGTGCCGATTTGCCGAGCAGACGCCCGGCGGGAATCTGGCCGTCATAGCCGGTGAGCCCTCCGACGATCGAGAGCTGCCCCCAGAACGCAAGGCTTTTCATGGATTCTTCGAGCGTGCTCTTGCCGCCGACATCGACGACGACGTCGGCGCCGTGCCCGCCCGTGATCTCGAGCACGCTCGCGCTCCAGCTCGGCGTCGTGCGGTAGTTGATGCCATCGTGCGCGCCGAGCTCGCGCGCGCGTCGCAGCTTCTCATCGGAGCTGCTCGTGACGATGACGCGTGCCCCCGCGGCGGCCGCGAATTGCGCCGCGAAGGTGGATACGCCGCCCGTGCCCTGCACGAGCACGACGTCGTCCTTCTTCAGCTCGCGATGGCCCGCGACCGCCATCCATCCCGTGAGGCCGGCCGTCGGCAGCGTCGAGGCTTCCTCATACGTGAGGCCTGCGGCCATCGGCACGATGCTCGTGTCGTCGAGGACGATGTAGTCGCCGAGCACGCCGTCGACCGAGGTGCCGAGCGATTCGTTCATCTTCTCGCGGTTCGGCGGCCCGTCCGTCCAGTTGCGGAAGTACGTGCTGGTGACCCGATCGCCTACACGGACGCCTCGCACGTGTCTGCCCACCGCGACGACCTCGCCGGCGGCATCGCTCGCGACGATGCGTCCCGACAGGTCGCGGGAATCGGGGTCGAGCAGCTCGAGGTCGCCGCGATTGAGCGACACCGCGCGCACGTGCAACAGCACCTGGTGATCGCTCGGCCGAGGTACCGGCGCGTCGGGAATCAGCTTCCAGCGATGCCCGCCCGTGTCGATCTTTTCGAGAACGACCTTGCGCGTCGTGGTCGGGATCTGAGGTTGGGCCGCGCTGGTCGCCGTGGCCACGGCGACCAGCAGACACGTCAGCAGTAGCGTCCTCATTCGGGCAGTTTGCCCGAATGCTTGCGCGGGGGGCTAGCGCGAGCGCGCGGTGCTCACCGGACAGGATGCGTGTAGTGGAACGGCGGGACGAACGTACCCGGATAGGGTTCGTACTTTACGGTCGGCGGCCGGTCCGGCGGCATTTCGCTGCCGGCAGCGGTGAGCGGAAGCGCGGTTTTCGCCCAGCCGTCCGCATACGGCGTGAACATGCGCGAGAACGAGTGCAGCGACTGGATTTTCCAGACGCCGTTTTCTTTCACGTACTGATTCTCGTAGGTTCCGATTCCCCAGAGCTGCGATTTTTGCCACGTGCCGATCTGCGCCAGGAAATGCCAGCGGCCCCGTGCCGTTTTGCCGTCCGGTGCGACGGTGACGATAGGCTGCAGCTGCAGATGATTCATCAACTGGCCGTACGTAAGCCCTTCGGGTGCGAGTGATCTCAGGTGCTGCAGAACGTGGGCCCTGCCTGCGAACACGCCGCGCCCGCCGATTTCGAGTGTGCCGTTCTCCGCAAAGAGGTCCGCGCAGTCCTTCCACAGCGCCTTGTCGGCATAGAAGCCGTACGCCCGCTGCAGATTCTCGATGGCATTTGCGTCTTCGAGCTGCGTGACCTTCTGCACGAGACGCGTGAGGGCCGGCCGCACGCTCGCTGGCACAGCCGTGACGGCAATCTCGGGCTGCGCGACATTGTCGCCGCCGGTCACGGGATTCTTGTAGTGAAAGGCCGGCGTGAAGACTTCCGGGAAGCTCTCGTACTTCACGGTTGCCGGCGAATCCGGCGGGATCTGCGTGCTCGGCTTCGGCGTCGGGCGCGAGCCGAACGCCCAACCTTCGTCGTAGGTGGTGAAGAACGTCGTGTAGACGTGGTCGTGCTTGATCTTCCACACGCCGTTCACCTTCACGACCTCGTTCTCGTACACGCCATCACCCCAAACGCCGACGCGATGGAACGTGCCGAGCTCGCTCAGCGCGCGGCTGCGAATCCAGGCGCGCTGCCCATCCGGCGCAATCGTGATCAGAGGCTGCAGCTGGATGTGATTGTGGACGTGCTCGGGCTCGATGTTCTGCGGCCCGAAGAGCTCGAACGCTTTCCGGATGCTCTTGTGCCCGTGGTACACGCCGCGCTGTGAGATCTCCATCGTCGAGTCTTCGGCGAAGAGATCGGTTAGCAAGTCCCACTGCTGCTTGTCGAGGTAATAGCCATACATCGACACGAGGTTTTCGATGGCGCCACGATCGTGCAGCGCCTGGATGCGGCGCTGGAGCTGCGCGATGGCCTGCTGCAGCGCTGCCACGGCGGGGTCTGCATCCGGCGCGGTGTCCAGCGGGATGGCCGGCATCGAGTCCGCGGTCGGATTCTTGTAGTGAAACGGCGGGACGTACACGTTCGGCCACACGCCGTAGCGCTCCGTCGGCGGCCGATCCGGCGGCAGCTGCTTCGAGACGTACACGCCGCCGTTCACGTCCTCGTTCTTCGCCCAACCGCCCGCGTACGGCACCATGAAGGTCTGGTACCAGTGCAGCTGCGCGATCTTCCACACGCCGTTCTGCTTCGCGTAACGAACCTCGTACACACCGTCGCCCACCGTGGCCGACTTGCCGTACTCGCCGGCCATGATCACGGAGCGCCAGCGGCCGAGCGCGGTCATGCCGTCCGGCGCGACATGAACGACGGGCTGCACCACGAAGTGCTCGTTGAGCTGACCCTGCACCAACCCGCGGCGCCCGCCGCCGAGCCGGTACAGATACTCGCGAATGCGCGCCTGCCCGGCATACACACCGTCGAGCCCGATCTCGATCGTGCCGTCGGGCGTGAAGAGCTCCGCGATCTCATCCCACTGGGCTTGATCGAGGTAGTAGCCGTAGGCGCGCTGCAGGCGGCGAATGTCGTGCGCATCGCGCGCCCGGTCCGCCTCTTTTTCGAGCAGGGCGAGCTGGGTTTGGAGCGCCGCGACCCGCGGGGACGCCGGGCCCGTGGCGATACCGCCTGCTCCGCTACAGCCGTTCACGACCATGGCGAATGCCGTGACGAGCGCCGCCACGCCGATGAATCGAAAGCTACCCATCGAGCCCCCCGCGATGACATGGCGACAGTGTGCGTGCCGGACGGCCGAGTTGTCATGGTCGGCGGTGCCGGCGGCCTACTGATGGTGAGCACGCGGTCCGAGGTAGCGGCCGGTTACCGGACGCTTCGGAACCGGCTGACGGACACGCATTGCTGCCTCGCGGTCCAACCGGCCCGTGGTCCCGATTGATGTTGCAACCGGCGGTACACTTGCCGCCGCCGTTAGGACCGAGGTCAGTCTCATGCCGATGAACGTTGCGCAAACCGCCGCCGAGATCTTCAAGCGCGAGGGCGTGGAGTACTTGATGTGCTACCCGCTGAATCCGCTCACGGAGTCCTGCGCGGCCGTTGGCATTCGTCCCATCATCGTGCGACAGGAGCGCATCGGGGGCCACATGGCGGATGCCATGGCGCGCATGTCCTCGGGCGACAAGGTCGGCGTGTTCTGCATGCAGTCCGGTCCCGGCGTCGAGAACGCGTTCGGCTGCGTCGCGCAGGCATGGTCCGAAGGCGTGCCGATGGTCGTGATCCCGGCGGGGTACTCGCGCGGTCAGGCGTGGGTGAAGCCGGGTTTCAACGCGGCACTGAATTTCCAGCACGTCGCGAAGCAGTGCGAGCAGATCAACACCCCGAGCGCGATCGTGCCGGCGCTGCGGCGCGCGTTCACCATCGCGCGCAACGGCCGACCCGGGCCGGTGGTGCTCGAGATTCCGGGCGACATGTGGAATGAAGAAGTTCCGGGCACGCTCGATTACACGCCGGTGCGGCGCGTGCGCTATGCGCCGGATCCGTCGGACGTCGATCGCGCGGCGGCGGCGCTCCTCAAGGCGAAGCGGCCGATGATCTACGCCGGGCAGGGCGTGCACTACGCGCGGGCCTGGCCGGAGCTCAAGCAGCTCGTCGAGCTCACCGAGATTCCGATCACGACGAGCCTCGAGGGCAAGAGCGCGTTCCCCGAAACCCATCCGCTCTCGCTCGGTTCGGGCGGCGTCTCGATGCCGAAGGCGGTGTTCCAGCACGTGCAGGAGTCCGACCTCGTGCTCGGCGCCGGCGCCAGCTTCACCGCAACCGGCTTCGGCATTCGCTTTCCCACCGCCGGCAAGACGTTCATTCACAACACGAACGAGCCGGGCGACATCAACAAGAACATCCCGACCGACTACCCGCTCATCGGCGATGCGAAGCTCGCCCTCGGCATGCTGGTCGAGGCCGTGAAGGATCGTCTGAAGGGCAAGCCGCGCGGGCTTGCGAAAGAGGTGGCCGCGCGCATCAGGTCGCAGAACGATCCGTGGCTCGCGGACTGGATGCCGCGCCTCACGAGCGAGTCGAAGCCGCTCTCGCCGTATCGGGTGATCTGGGACCTCATGCAGGTCGCGGACGTGCCGAACACGATCATCACGCACGACGCGGGCAGCCCGCGCGACGAGCTGTCGCCGTTCTGGCGCCCCGTCACGCCGCTCAGCTACATCGGCTGGGGCAAGACCACGCAGCTCGGCTACGGCCTCGGGCTCGCGATGGGCGCCAAGCTCGCCCACCCCGAGAAGCTGTGCGTGAACGTGTGGGGCGATGCCGCCATCGGCATGACCGGTATGGATTTCGAGACGGCCGTGCGCTGCCAGATCCCGATCCTCTCCATCCTGTTCAACAACTTCTCGATGGCGATGGAGTTCAAGGCCATGGCGCTGTCGCGCGAGAAGTACCACTCGACGGACATCTCGGGCAACTACTCGGAGTTCGCGAAGGCGCTCGGCGGCTACTCGAAGCGGGTGACCGAGCCGTCGGAGGTGGTGCACGCGCTGCTCGAAGGTATCGCGGCGACGAAGGAGGGCAAGCCGGCGCTGCTCGAGTTCATCACGACGCAGGACAAGGTGTACTCGACCTGGAAGGACACGTACTCGGCGTCGAGCTGAGTCGTGACGCGAGCGCCGCCGCGCCGGGTCAGGCGATCTTCGATTCCGTCTCCGCCGGCGGCCCCTTGTGCGGGCTGTCGGTTGCGGCGCGCACGCAATTGCGCCCCGCGCGCTTCGCGGCGTAGAGCGCGCCGTCCGCGCGCATCAGCATGTCGCTCGACGTGCAGACTCCCGGCTTCGACACGGTGCACCCGATGCTGGCCGTGATGCGCCGGCGCGCGGGGAACCAGCGCGTCGTGTCGATGTTCATGATCTGCTCGCGGAAGCGGTCCGCGGCCACGCACGCCTTCTCGAGGGAGGTATCCGGCAGCACGATCAGGAATTCCTCGCCGCCGAGGCGGCCGAAGAACGCCGGCTCGCGCACCGCCGTGCGCAGCTCGCGCGCAAGGAACTTCAGCACCTCGTCGCCCATCGGGTGGCCGTGATGGTCGTTGATGCTCTTGAAATGATCGATGTCGACGATGAGCACGGCGCAGGGCGGCTCGCCGGGCCGCTGCAGCGTTTCCTCCAGGCGCCGTAGCACATCGCGCCGGTTCGGCACGCCTGTCAGCTCGTCCGTCATTGCGAGCACGCGCATCTTCAATGTCGTGTGCCGCTGGTGGATCGCCAACGTGGCCAGCATTGCGGCCAGCAGCACGGTCAGCGCGATAGCCACGGCCTGCAGCTGGCGCGCGCGGCGGGCCTGCGTGAGGGCCTTCTCGTTGGCCTCGTTCTCGCGCATCAGCAGCTCGTTCTCCTTGTCCTTCGCCGCCGTGTCGAACTCGACTTTGAGCGTCGCGAAGCGCTGATCGAGCTGATTCGTCAGGAGCTTGTCCGAGACTTCCTTGTATTCGGTCTGGAGCTCGTACGCGGCGCGCCAGTTCCCGAGCTCCGCCTGCACGCGCGCGAGCTCCTTGTACGCGAGGCTCAGATCGCCGACCGCGTCGGCATCCTTGAACACCTGCATCGCCGCGGTCAGCTGCGTGAGCGCGTCCTGCAGGCGCCCGAGCCGATGCAAGGCCACGCCGCGCACGAGCTGGATGTGTGCGGCGAGCCGCGTATCCGTCGTCTGACCGAGCAGCGCTTCGGCGCGCTTCAGCGTATCCAGCGCCTTGCGCGGATCGCCGGTCGCGTTCGCGACCGCCGCGAGCCCGCGCAGCGCGAACGCTTCGCCGCGCGCATATCCGAGCTCATGCTGCAGTTCGTAGGACTCCGTGTAAGCGCGTTTTGCGAATTCCCATTCCTGCATCGCCTCGTGGGCGCGCCCGAGGTTGTAGAGCGTGACGGCCACCTCGCGCTTCAAACCCTGCTCGCGCAGGCCCTTCAGCGCGCGCGTGTAGATGTGCACGGCCTGCGCGTTGTCGCCCATGCGGTTGTAGAGGATCGCGATGGCATTCAGCACGGTGGTCGCGTGCTGCGTCATGTTGTGCTTGTCGAAGAGCGCTTGCGCGCGCCGCAGGTCCGCGAGACCCGTCGAGAACTCGCCTTGCACGCCGCGCAGGTACCCGCGCGAGAACAGCGCCTCGGCGAGCATCTCGTCGTCGTGGGTCTCCGTTCCGACCGCGACCGCCCGCTCGTAGAGCGCCGCCGCCTGCGCGTTGTCGCCGGCGGTCTCGTTGAGATCGCCTTCGCAGGTGAGCACTCCGGCTCGCAAGCCCTGGCGCACGGCGTGCGGGAGCAGCGCGATGGCTCGGGAGATCTCCTCGCGCGCGGCGTTCGCGTCCCGCTCCGAGTAGTAGTCGCAGAGGAGCATGCGGGCACGAATCTCGAGATCGACGTTGGGTTCGCGGGCGAGCAGGGCCAGGGCCGCTTCGGCGTCCCGCCGGCTCGCGTCGGGGTCGATCCGCATGGCCTGGCGCCCCCGTTCGATGAGCGCCTCTGCGGCGTGCGGCCCGGCGCCCAGCGCCCGCGAGCCTACGACCAACGTCGCACACGCGAGCAGCACCCACGGCAGCACCCCGGCCCATTTTCGGAGCCGCGCCGCTGTCACGCAGTTGGTACAGGATCGGTGCATCGGGTCGCGGGTTCTTGCTGTGGAGAATCGCACCGCTCGCAGAGAAATCTGTAACGGAAATTTAGCCCATCGCAGCGATCCGTGCGTGACGCGTCGAGCGGACCGGATGGTGGGCCGCAAGCCGGGGCCCAGGATGTGCGCGAGTCGGCAGTTTTGAGTTATGGCAAATCGTGCGACCGGTCCGAAGGTCTCGCGCCGGCGAGACTGAGACCGGGTTCATGTCAAGCACCGCAGCATGCGGACGATACAGGCGGGCATGAATCCGCTCCGTCTTCTCGGTCTCGACAGGGTGTGGGTCAGCGCCAGAGAACTGGCCGACCTGCGAGGCAAGGTTGCGGCCATCGGCGCGGCGAAGCCGATGATCGAGTACGACATGGACGGCATCATCATCGGAGCGAACGAGAATTTCCTGAACGCCTCCGGCTACTCGCTGCGGGAGATCCTGGGCCAGCACCACCGCATGTTCGTGGACGCGGACCAGCGCGACACGCCGCAGTACAAGGAGTTCTGGGCGAAGCTGCGCCGCGGTGAGATGCAGTCCGCCGTCTACAAGCGGGTCGCCAAGAATGGGCGGCCCCTGTGGGCGGAAGCGACCTACTATCCGATCTTCGATGGTCGCGGCCGGCCCTACAAGGTGGTCAAGTACACCGTCGACATCACCGAGCGCATGCTCGCGCAGGCCGACGGCGCCGGTCAGCTCGCCGCCATCAGCAAGGCGCAGTGCGTGGCGGAGTTCGAGCTCGATGGCACCCTCCGGACCGCCAACGACAATTTCCTGCGTACCTTCGGTTACACGCTCGCGGAGCTGAAGGGCAAACACCACAGCCTGTTCGTCGACCCGGCGGAGCGCGAGAGCAGTGAATATCGCGCGTTCTGGGCGAAGCTCGCGCGCGGCGAATACGACAGCGCGCAGTACAAGCGCTTCGGCCGCGACGGGCGGCTGATCTGGATCCAGGCGAGCTACAACCCGATTCTCGATGCGGGCGGCAAGCCCTTCAAAGTCGTCGAGTACGCGACGGACGTGACCGAGCGCGTGACGCTCGCCGAGCAGCTGCGCAGCGCCGTCGCCGAGACGCAGGCGGCCGTGACGGCGGCAACGGAAGGCAATCTGACCCAGCGGATCTCCATGGAAGGCAAGACCGGCGAGCTTGCGGCGCTCTCGAGCGGCGTCAACTCGCTCATCGACGTCATGGCCGGGCTCGTTCGTCAGATCAAGGACGCGGTGGGCCAGGTGCGGACGGGCGCAGACGAGATTTCCTCCGGCAACCAGAACCTCTCGCGCCGCACGGACGAGCAGGCCGCGAGCCTCGAAGAGACGGCATCGTCGATGGAGGAGATGGCGAGCACCGTGCGGCAGACCGCGGACAACGCGGGCCAGGCGAACCAGCTCGCCATCGCGGCGTGTGCGCAAGCGGAGAAGGGCGGCAACGTGGTCGGCTCGGCCGTGAAGGCCATGAACAGTATCAATGCGGCCTCCGGCAAGATCGCCGACATCATCGGCGTGATCGACTCGATCGCATTTCAGACGAACCTGCTCGCGCTGAACGCCGCGGTGGAAGCCGCGCGGGCGGGCGAGCAGGGACGCGGATTCGCCGTGGTCGCGACCGAAGTGCGCAGCCTCGCGGGGCGTAGCGCCACGGCCGCCAAAGAGATCAAGGCGCTGATCCAGGACAGCGTCCAGAAGGTCGCCGAGGGCAGCCGCCTCGTCGACGAGTCCGGCAAGACGCTCACGGAGATCGTCGCGGCCGTGCGCAAGGTGACGGACATCGTCGCGGAGATCGCGGCCGCGTGCCGCGAGCAGTCCTCGGGCATCGAGCAGGTCAACAAGGCGATCATGAAGATGGACCAGGCGACGCAGGAAAACGCGGCGCTGGTCGAGGAAGCCGCCGCCGCGAGCGAGGCGATCGTCGGGCAGGCGCACACGCTGAGCGAGATGATCGCGCGCTACAAGGTCGCCTCCTCCGCTACGGCGGCGCGCCGTCCTGCCGATGCGCACCGGCGTACCGTCTCCGCGCCGCAGGAAGCTCGCGTTACCGCTTAGCGCGCGAGCGCGAGCGCCCGTTCGAGCGCCGCGCTTTCTCTATAATCGCTGCCCCGGCTCGCGAGGCGCAGCAGCCATGGCGAACTTCGACACCCACGAGGCCGCGTCCGCAGCGACGCACGTCTCCGCAAGGCGAGACATCGCGATCGTCGCCGCGATCACGCTGATCTGCGCGCTGCTCGCCGGCTACTTCGAGCTGAACGAGCGGCTCTTCGCGATGACGCGGCGCTGGGAAGCGTTGCAGCTCGACGAATGGCCGGTGGTGCTGCTCGTGCTCGCGGTGTGCCTCGGCTGGTTGTCGTGGCGGCGGTATCGGCAGACGCAGATAGAGCTGCGCGCGCGGCAGGTGGTGGAGGCGCGGCTCGAGCGCGCACTCGCCGAGAATCGGGAGCTCGCGCATCAGCATCTGCGCATCCAAGAAGCCGAGCGCAAGCATCTCGCGCGCGAGCTGCACGATGAGCTGGGCCAGTATCTCAACGCGATCAAGCTCGATGCGGTGGCGCTCGGCGAGCCCGAGGCGTCGGCGCGCATCGTGCGGGCCGTGGATCACGTGCATGCCGTCGTGAACGACATGATCCGGCGCCTGCGTCCGGCGGGCCTCGACGAGCTGGGCTTGCTCGCGGCGCTGGAAAACTGCGTCGATCATTGGCGGCAGCGCCTGCCCGACGCGCGCTTCACGTTGTCCGCGACGGGCAGCTTCGACGGACTGAGCGAGCTGCTGAACCTCACGCTGTATCGGCTCACGCAGGAAGGTTTGACGAATGTGTACAAGCACGCGGCGGCCACGCGGATCGACGTCGATCTGCGACGAGAGGACGGGCGCATCACGCTCACCGTGCAGGACGATGGACGCGGGGTCGATCTGCAGACACGCCCTCCGGGCTTCGGCTTGAACGGCATGCGCGAGCGCGTGACCCTGCTGGGCGGCGAGCTCGAGCTGGATAGCGCCCCGGGACGCGGCTTCTCGTTCGTGGCGCGTTTACCTGCAGATGCGGGGGCGGAGCGATGACCAACGAGACGGTGGGCAAGATCACGGTGCTCCTCGTGGACGATCACGCGGTGGTCCGTGAAGGCTACCGGCGGCTGCTCGAGAAGCGCGGTGACATCGCCGTGATCGGCGAGGCGGCGAATGCGACGCAGGCGCACGAGCAGTTCTGCGCGCTCGCGCCGCAAGTGGTCGTGATGGACATCGCGCTGCCCGGTGTCAGCGGCATCGAGGCCATGCGGCGCATGCTCGCGCGCGAGCCCGCCACACGCGTGCTCATCTTCAGCATGTACGAGGATGCGATCTTCGCGCATCGCGCGCTGCAGGCCGGCGCGAGCGGTTACGTGACGAAGGCGAGCGCGCCCAATGTGCTCGTCGAAGCGGTACACACAGTGGCACGCGGCAAGAAGTACATCAGCGCGGACATTGCGCAGGAGCTGGCCTTGCGCAACGTCGCCGCCGATTCGGGCGCGAGCGAGACACTGTCCGCCCGCGAGTTCGAAGTGCTGCGGCTGCTCGTGAAGGGCCACTCGATCCGCGACATCGCGCAGGCGCTCGGCCTCACGCCGAAGACGGTCGCGAATCATCAGTCGGCAATCAAACAGAAGCTCGGGGCCGACACGCCCGTGCAGCTCCTGCGCATCGCCCGCAGCCTCGGTCTCGATACCGAGAAACCGCCGCGTCCGCCGGAAGAGTGACGCGGTTCACGCGTCGCGTGCCACCCTCGTCGCGACGTGGCTGTACTTTCCGATCGCCATCGCCACGCTCGAACGCAGTGTTGCCGGGCTCATGATCACGCGCGGTCTGCGCTGGCCCGAGGCGTCGCTCGCGATCGGGGTCACGCTCGCGTTGATGGGCGCCGCCGTCCTCGTCTCGGGTCGTGTGGATCGGCGCATCGTCATCGCGCTCGAGATCGCCTTCGCGATCTTGGCGATCGTCTTGCGCAGCCGCGCGCGGCGCCGCTGGCACGTGCTCGATTGGACTCTGTGCCGCCCGGATCGCGCCGCGAGCGCGCGCACGAGCGCCTGAGATTGCGGTCCGCGCCTTACTCGGGCCCGAAGAAGCGCTGCAACGCCTCGATCTCGCGCTTCTCGCCCGCGAGGTCGTGCGCGAGCCGCTCGTAGAGCGCGGCGATGTTCGTCCAGATCTCGTTCGCGCTCGGGTCCTCGCGCGCGAACTCCGCGATCTCGCGCATCTCCGGCCCCCAGCGCCAGGCCTTGGTAAAGCTGCGAGGAAGCCGTTCCGCCATCGAGGCGAGGAGGGCGGAGTCGCTCTCGGCCAGCTCTTGGCGCAGCGCTTCCGCACTGCCCGAGCGAGCCGCGGCCAGCACCATCGCCGCGAAGATGGCGATATGACCCTTGCTGATGCCGGCGTAGGCCATCTTGAGCGCGGAGGCTGCTCCGATCGGGCCATCGAGGATGCGGATATCGAGGCCGTAGTCGCGCAGCACCTGCAACTTCGCCGCGTGCTCGCCGGAAGCGTAGATGCGCGGCCCCTTCTTCGTGCCCGGCACGGGCGGGAAGCCGATGATGCCGGCGTCGATGAAGTCCGAGCCGGTCGCGGCGATCACCGCCTGGATGTGGCGGACCGTTGCGGGATTCACGGCGTTGCAGTCCACGAACACGGGCTTGCGTCGCGCGCACTTCAGCGCGAATGCGGTCTGCTCCGCGAATGCGAGCGCGTTCGCCGGCGGCACGATGGAGAGCAGCAGGTCCACGTCGGCCAGCGCTTCGGCGGCCACGCCGATCATGCCGGCCTGCTGCGCGCGTTTGACAGTGGCGTCACTCCGACCGGCGAGCAGCGTCACGACTTTCACGCCGTGCTCGTGCAGCCGTCGCGCGACGCCCGCGCCCATGTTGCCGGCGGCAACGATGGCGACTTCGGGCTTCATGCGTCCGAGTCTACCTGAGGCGCGCGGCCGGTCACTTCAGCGCGTCGAGCCCGGCCTGGGCGACCTGCCCGTCCTGCTGTGACGTGAGCCCGCTCACGCCGACGCCGCCGATCACCTTGCCGTCGACGACGATCGGCAGCCCGCCCTCGACCGGCGTCATGCCCGGCATCGCGAGCAGCGCGTGCCGCCCGGTCGCAATGGCGTCCTCGAGCATCTTCGTGGGCCGCCGGAACATGGCGGCGGTACGCGCCTTCTCGACGGCGATGCTGGCGCTGGCGGTTTGCGTGTCGTCCATCATCTCGTAGTACTTCAGCAGGCCGTGCGGATCGACCACGGCGAGCGCGACTCGCCAGTTGTTGCGAGTGGCTGCGGCAATGGCCGCCGCGGCGAGCTTCTTCGCCTGCTCCAAGGAAATGGCGGGGCCGTACGAGGGCGTGACGACGAGATTCGACATGCGGGTCCTTTCGTGAACGAGAGGCCGCAAGTTTATCGGCCGCGCTTCAGCGCCGCGGCGGGCGCACCATCGCATCTAGCAGGTGGTCGAGCGTGCGCGTGAGGTCCGTGCAACGGCCGGTGTGGACGGGCGAGGCCTGGATGATCGTGCTGCGCGGCGCGACGAGCCAGTCGAACCGCTCGCGCTTGGAGAGCTTGCCGAGTGCGCCCGCTTCGGGTCCCCCGGCACAGATCACGGCGATGCTGTCGAGGTGCTTGCGGACGGCGTCCAGGTCGAGCGACGGATCGAGCGCACGGGCACGCTGCTCGTCGAGCTCGATGCGTGCTTCGAGAAAATCCTTCTCCTTGCACCAGACGATGACGCCCGCGTTGACGAACTCCTCCCGCTCGACGCGCGGGACGACGCGGATCACCGCGTAGTCATACGAGCAGGGAGTGTGCACGGACGGCCTCCTCGACGAACGCGCGCGGCGACTGCAGCCGGCGCGAGAGGTGCTGAACGTAAGCGTCGCGCGCGGCCTGCGGGGTCGCGAAGGGCGAATCCGCGGCGAGCCAGACATCGGGCACGAGCGCAACGATGTCGCGAATGAGATCGGGCGTGATGCGAGCCGCGAGCGCGGCATCCGCCTCGCGGAGTGCGCTCGCGAATCTCAGCAGGATGTGATCCTTGATGCGCGTGAACGGATCCTGGCTGCGGTCCGCGCCGTCGCCCCAGCCGTGATGGAAATAGAGCGCCGCGCCGTGATCGATGAGCCAGAGCCGCCGATGCCACATCAACATGTTCGCATTGCGCGGCGTGCGGTCGACGTTGCTTGCGTAGGCGTCGAGCCAGACGATGGCGGAGGCGAGCGGCGCATCCGGTTGATCGACGATCGGATCGAACGCAACCGAGCCCGGTAGATAGTCGAGCGCGAGGTTGAGGCCGGCGCTCGTGCGGATGAGCTGCTGGATCTCGGGGTCGGGCTCGGTGCGCGCGAGGTCCGCATCGAGCTCGATGAGCGCGATCTCCGGTACGGCAAAACCCGCGGCGCGTGCGATCTCGCCGACGATCAGCTCGGCGATGAGCACCTTCGGCCCCTGACCGGCGCCGCGAAACTTCAGCACGTAGAGCCCGGCGTCGTCCGCTTCGACGATGGCCGGCAGCGAGCCGCCTTCGCGCAGCGGCGTGACGTAACGGGTGGCAGTGACGGTTCTGAGCGGCATATGCGGGCGAAGCGGCTGGGCCGCGAGATGATGCCACAGCGGCGGCGTACCGCGCGGGCGGCGCGCAGGTCAGTCGAGGTAGCGCTCGAACATCGGCGTCATGCGCTCTTCCAGACTCTGCGCGGAGCGGATGACGAAGAGCGCGGCGATCCCGCGCCGCCGTGCGTATTCGTAGCCTTCGTCGGGTCCGAGCACGGTGAGCGCCGTCGCGAGCGCATCGGCACGCATGCATTCGGGATCGATCACCGTCACGGCTGCGAGCGGGTGCGTGATCGGCTCGCCGGTGCGCGGATCGATCCGGTGCGAGTAGCGGCGGCCGTTGTAGTCGAAGAAGTAGCGGTAGTTGCCCGACGTTGCGATGCCGGCGTCGCGCAGCGTGACCACGCGGAGGGGCGGCGACGATTCAGCCGATGCGGATGTCACATCGACCGACACCGGGGTCAGCTCCGGCGGCGGCCGCTCGACCGCCACGCGCCAGGGGTGACCTTCGGGCGCATCCCCTTGCGCGCGCAGCTCGCTGCCGACGTCGACGAGAAAACGCGTCACGTCGATGGAGCGCAGGTACGCGGCCACTCTGTCCGCCGCGAAGCCGTGCTGCATCGACGAAAGGTCGATCTGTGTGCCGGCGGGTTTGCGCAGGCGGCCGTTGCGCGCATCCAGCTCGATCTGGGTCCAGCCGACGCGTGCACGCGCGGCACGCACTTCGTCACCCGAAGGCGGGGCAAAGCGCCGGCCGTGCGGGCCGAAGCCCCAGACATCGACCAGCGGGGCGACGGTGGGATCGTAGGCGCCGTTCGTATCGCCGGCGAGATGCAGCGCGAATGCGAGCGTCGTTGCTAGACCGCTGCCAATCGGGTGCCACTCGTCGTTGGCGGCAGCATTGAGCGCGCTCAGCGTCGAGCCGCTGTCCCAGCGGCTGAGCTCGTGCGCGACCGCGTCGATCTGCGCTTGGATGCCGCGCTGGATCGTGCCGGAGTCGAGCCGTGGAGGATCGGCGATCGTCACCGTCCATGTCGAGCCGACGCCTTCGCCGTGAAGCACATGCGCACTGGCGGCGGATGCGCACGTCACGAACGCGGACGCGAGGACAGCCACGCCCATCGCCGCTCGTGGCCCGAGCCGGTGTTGCCGCGACACCGCTTGCGCAACCCTCATTCGCGCCGGCTCAGGGCGGCAGCACCTCGAACGTCGCGACGTAGCTCGCGCGTCGCGTCTTCGCCGCCTTCACGGTCGGCTTGTCGTCCTGCACGGTGGCTTGAAGCCAGTACATGCCGGCCTGCGGAAACGTGACGCTCACCTTGCCCGCCGCGTCCGTCGTCAGCTCGGTGCTACTTTGCTCGTTGCGATAACGGCTCGCGCCCGGCACGACGGTGACCTTTACGTTGGCGGCGGGCTTGCCATCGAGAGTGAAACCGAACGTCGCCGCCTCGCCGGCGAACAGATCGTTCGGATGCGTCACCGGCACGAGCTCCAACCCAATGCCGGTCGGTTTCAGCGCGCCGTCGTTCGGTTTGCCCGCAGTCACGAAGGTTTCCACGCGGGTCTGGGTCTGCGAAAGCTCTAGGTTCCGCGCGTTCGCCGGCAGCTCACTCAACGTCGCGGGCGATCCGCGCCAGCGCTTGCGCTGGCCGTCCGGTCCTTCGTACTGCGCCATCAACGCATCGTTCACCATCGCGATCTTGTAGGTGCCGCTCGTCGGGAGATTCAGATCGAAGGTCGACCGAAACTTGCCGGTATTCACGTTCTCCGGCGTCAGCGGGGCGCCGGCCGGCCCGATGATGGCCAGGTTGTCGAGTCGCATCGGCGCGTGATTGAAGTAGAAGAGGTCGTTCGAGATCGCCGCGTCGACGGTGATCCAGCCGGTGGTGGACAGCACCGTCTCGGACGGCACGATGAACGCGCGATGCGCGTGCGCGACGAGCGGCAAACACGCGAGCAACGCGAGAAACGCGCGCACGCGAGCGGCGCGGCCGATCATGAGATTCATGGCAGGCTCCCGAATGCTCCGTAGGCTCATGGCGTGAGATTCAACGCAACCGTTCCGAGCTCGCGTTCGCCCTTCACTTGCAGGCTCTGCGCGTCCTTCGCCGGCCACTGAAACGGAATGCGCACCACTTCGCGCCCACCGTTCTCGCGCGCCGCTTCGACGACGAGCGTGTAGTGACCGGGTGCAAGCGTAGCGAGCGGCTTTTGCGTGCCGGCGAAACGAAGCTGATGAACGCCGACCGGCTTGGTCGGCCCCGTGACACCGTCGATCGGGAACGTCTGCTCCCGCCCGCTGCGGCGCCACCACTGGCGCAGCTCGTTGAGGTACTTCGTGCCTTCCTTGCGGTCGCCCGTCTCGTACCAGACCGCGAGATTCGCGGCGACGCTCTGATCGTCGCGTTCCACCCAGATGGCCACGTACGGCCGGTGATACTCCGACACGTTCAGCTTCGGCACTTCGACGGCGAGACTCAGCTCGGCCGCCGATGAAAGCGCACTCAGCAGAATCGCGGCCGCGGCGAACGACCCGCGCAGGAGCAGGCAAGGCATGATCGACCTCTTCAGTGAACGAACACGATGAGCAGCACCACTGGCAGGACCAGCCCGAGCGCGACCAGCGGCCAGGTGCTCGGTCGGCGCGGCGCGTGCATCTTCAGCAGGAACAGCCCCGTGCCGGCGAATAGGATGCACGCCGCCGCGAACACGTCGATGAACGCGCTCCAGATCGGCCCGGCATTGCGCCCCTTGTGCAGATCGTTGAGATACGAAATCCAGCCGCGATCGGTGCGTTCGTAGTGCACTGTTCCCGTGGCGCGATCGATGCTGAGCCACGCATCGCCGCCGGGCCGCGGCAGCGACAGATACACTTCGTCGTCGGACCACTCGGCGTCGCGCCCGCCGTCGCGTACTCCGAGAGTGTTGCCGATCCAGTCGGCCACGGCCGGCGGCAGCGGCGCTTTCTCCGTTTGGGTCGCGCGAGCGATGCGCGCAAGCAAAGGCGCGGGCAGCTGTGCGTCTTGCGTCGACACCCTCGGTGTCGCAGGGATGAGGCCCGCGTGATTCAGCGTGATCCCCGTGATGCTGAACAGCAGCAACGCGACGAGGCAGATGCCGGCACTGATCCAGTGCCACTGATACATCTGCCTCAACCAGAACACGCGACGCTTCTGTTCTTCGACGGCGCTCACAACTCCGCCCAGGTCCGCAACAGATTGTGGTAAACGCCGGTGAGCTGAACGATGGCCGGATGCGAGGGAACGTCCTTGTTCAGCCGCTGGATCGCGCGATCCATGTCGAAGAGCAGCGTGCGCTTCGCATCGTCGCGCACCATGCTCTGGATCCAGAAGAACGCGGCGATCCGCGCGCCGCGCGTCACCGGCGTCACGGCGTGCAGGCTGCTCGACGGGTACAGAATCATGTGGCCCGCAGGCAGCTTCACTTTGTGTACGCCGTAGGTGTCCTCGACGGTCAGCTCGCCGCCGTCGTACTCGCCGGGTGCCGCTAGAAACAGCGTGGCGGAGAGATCCGTGCGCACGCGGTGGGGCGGCAGGCTCGTGTAGCGCACGGCGGTATCGACGTGCATTCCAAAGTTGCCGCCGCCCTCGTAGCGATTGAACAGCGGCGGAAAGACTTTCAGCGGCAACGCTGCCGAGGTGAAAAGCGGATCGCGTGCGAGCTTGCGCAAGATGATCTCGCCGAGCTCGCGCGCGACAGGATGCTCTTCCGAGAGCTGCAGATTGTTTTTCACCTGCGCGGCCTGCGGACCGGCCGTGACGCGACCGTCAGCCCAATCCGCGCCGGCGAGTCGGGCGCGAAAATGCGCCACTTCATCCGCCGACAGTATGTCCGGGACCTGGATCAGCATCGGCTCAGAACTTCAGATTGACCGTCGCGAGATAAGAGCGCGGCGGGCCCGCAAAGTATCTCTGGCCGGAGTTGTTGATCGAGGCGATGTAGTCCTCGTCCGTGATGTTGTAGCCGTTCAGCTGGATGCCGACGTGCTCGTTGACCTCGTAAGCGGCGTACAGATCGACCACGGTGTAACCCGGAACCTGGAACACGCCGCTCGTCGGCGTGACGCTCGAGACCGTCCGCGCTTGCGTGTCGACGTACCGCACGCCGCCGCCGACCGTGAAGCCGAGCGGCAGCCGATACGTGGTCCACAAGGTCGCCATCATCTTGGGGGAGAAGTTGATGGCGGCGCCGGTCTGCGTCCCGCCGAACGTGCCTTCGGTCACTTTCGTGTCCTGACGCGTGAGTCCCGCGCTGAGCTGCCACGCCGGGGTGATCTCGCCGACGAGCCCGAGCTCCACGCCTTTCACTTCGCGCCTGCCGTACTGAATGATCCGGTCCGGATCGCTCGGATCGGGCCGCTGCAGATCGTTGCGATTGATGCTCTTGAAGACCGCGGCCGTGGCGGCGACGCGCGAATCGAGCAGGTCCCACTTGGTGCCCAGCTCGATGTTGGTGGCCCGCTGCGGCTCGAGATTCGGGTTGGCCGCGTTGACGCCGCCGCTGTTCGTGGGCGTGGCGTTCAGTGTGAAGTTGTCGGAGCCGGGCGGCTTCAGTGAATTGGCGAACGCCACGTAAACGCTGCCGTTCTCGACCGGCTTGTAGAGCGCGCCGAGCTTCCAGCTGAAGAGATTGCCCGAGTCGCTGAGGTTCGTGACGGTCTGGGTCGTGCCGCTGAGCGCCGCGGTTTCCGTCTCGGTTTTGTAGTGCTCGAAGCGTGTGCCCAACGTCACTTGCCAGCGTCGACTGGGCTCCAACGTGTCGAATGCGTAAACCGCGCCGGTGCTCGTGTGACCATTCGAATACCCCGTGCGCGTGATCGCCGGCGGCTCAATGAACACGCCATTGCGATCGGGTTGGTAGAGACTCGTCGGCGCGAGCGTGCCGAGGCCGGCAATCGTCGGCGTCAGCTGCTTCTCGAAGATGTATTCGACGCCGCTGCTCAGCGCGTGTTGCAGCCTGCCGGTCGCGAACTTCGCGGTGAGATTCGTCTGATTCGTCAGGATCGTGTTGTCGCGAAAGCTCGCGTGGCGCGTGCGATTCAGCAGCCACGTGCTCGGGTGGGTTCCGGGCGAGACCAGCGGGTCGCGGTACGGCGCGGTCAGCACGCGCTCCTGTTCGCTTTCGCCCCAGCGCGAGGTGTTCCGCAGCGTGAGATCGGGCGAGACGTCGTGCTCGATGCGCGCCGTGACCATGTTGGCCGTGATGTTCTCGAAGTCGCTGTTCAGGCCGTAGAAGCCTTCGTCGCGCACGCGCGGCCCGTGAATGTCGGCGAGGGCAGGATTGGCGCTGCTGTCCAGGTGATAGTCGGCTACGCCGATGGCGGGCACCGCCCCGTCCGGCGTGTTGTCCTGGTGAACGTGCTGGCCATACGCGTAGAAGCGCGTGTCGGTACCGAGACCGAGCGCGAAAGAGGGCGCCACGGCCCACGTGTCGCGTTCGACGAAATCGCGGCCCGCCACGCCGCCTTCCTGACCGACGATGTTGAAGCGGAACGCTGCGCCGTCGAGTGCGTGAATCGCGTGATTCCAGTCGCCCGTCACGCGGCGCCGAGCCGCGGTGCCATACGCGACGGTGCTGCCGAGCGCGTCCTCTTCGTGCGGCAGCTTGCTCACGAGATTCACGTAGCCCGAAGTCGCGCCGCGCCCGTTGTCCGCGCCCGCCGGTCCCTTGAAGATTTCGACCTGCTCGACGTTGTACGTGTCGCGCACGGCGGCGCCGAGATCGCGGATGCCGTCGAGGAAAACGCTGTTCTGCGTGTCGAAGCCGCGCATGAAGATGGTGTCGCCGCTCTGCGTGTTGCCGTTCTCACCGAGCTGGAAGGTGATGCCGGGCACGTTGCGCAGCGCTTCCGAGAGGCTCGCGGCCCCTTGCTGCGCGATCACTTCCTTGCGGATGACCGTCACGGTCTGCGGCGTATCGAGCAGCGGCTGGGTGAATTTCGGAGAGTCGACCCGTTCGGGCTTGTAGGTATTGGTCTCTTCGCCTTCGCCGCTCACGGAAATGCGCGGTAGCTGGGTGGCGGGTGTCGGTTCGGTGTCGGCGTGGGCGCCGGCCGCGTGCAGCGCGGCGAATACGGCGGCCGCGACGGGCAACCGCCGGAAATTGCTGACCTGACTCATGACTGCGATTCCCTGATTCGATGCTTGGCGCACGGCCCGAGCCGGCCCGGGGCAGAGTTTATTTGCGAATCATTCTTATTTGCAAGCGACAGCGGTTATTGTTTGCCTGCAACGCCGGGGTGCAACTCCGGGTGCACTTTCTGCGTGCATCTCGCGGGTGAAACTCTGTGGGGCGAACGATCGCAGCGGCCGGTCTGGACAAGCACGTACCCACGCGGTTAAGTCCGGGTCCCCCTGACGACTCGCATGGAATGGAGAAGCGCAATGTCGGTATCCGATCGAATGAACCTGTCCCGGCGCGCGGTGTTGAAGGGCGGTGTGCTGGCGACGATGGGGCTCACGGTCAGCGGCGGCGCGTTCGCGGCAGACAAGGCGCTACCGCTGATCACGAAGCCGATTCCCTCGACCAAGGAGCCGCTGCCGGTCATCGGCATTGGCACCAATGCATTCGGCGTCAGCGATCCCGCCGAGCTCGCCGCGCGTCACGACGTGCTGAAGCGGCTCCCGGAGCTCGGTGGCGCGGTGGTCGATACGGCGCAGGCGTATGGCACGTCGGAGTCGGTCATCGGCGCCGCGGTCGCCGAGCTCGGCAATCGCGACAAGCTGTTCCTCGCGACCAAGACTCCGCTCGGCGGCGACGTCTCGAACGCGGCAGCCATCATCCAGAGGTCGTTCGATAATCTGCGCACCGACAAGATCGATCTACTGCAGATCCATAACGTGCACGGCGTCGAGGCGCTCCTGCCCGCGATGCTCGATCTGAAGAAGGCCGGGAAGATTCGCTACGTCGGCATCACGACTTCGGTCGACGGGCAGTATCCCGAGCTCATCGCCGCGATGAAGAAGCATCCCTTCGATTTCGTGCAAGTGGACTATTCCATCGACAATCGCACGGCGGAGAAGGACGTGTTCCCGGTCGCCGTGGACAAGGGAATGGCGGTGCTCGTGAACATGCCGCTCGGCGGCCGCCGCGGCGGCAACTTGATGAGCAAGGTTTCGGGGCGCGAGCTGCCGAAATGGGCGGCGGACATCGACGTCACGAGCTGGGCGCAGTTCTTCCTGAAGTACGACATCTCGCATCCCGCCGTGACGGCCGCGATTCCGGGCACCACCAAGGTGAGCCATCTCGAGGACAACCAGCGCGCCGCGCGCGGACGGTTGCCCGACGCGGCGATGCGTAAACGGATGGAAGAGTACTGGGCCAGCGCGACCTGAGCGCGTCAGCTCTCCGAGGACCTCGCGTCGCGCACCGCGCCGTTGTCGGTGCGCGCGCTCGCGTGCAGGCGGCTGTGCTTGTAGCCGTAGAACGCGTAGATCGCAAACCCGATCGCGGTCCAGTACACCAGCCGTTCCCACGTCTCCTTCGGTAGCGCGAGCGTCATTGCGAGGCACACCGCCGCGCCCGCCACGCACGTCACCGGCGCGAACGGCACGCGAAACGGTCGATGCGTGTTGGGACGGGTGTATCGCAGGATCAGCACGCCGATGCAGACGACGGCGAACGCCAGCAGGATGCCCATCGAGATCAGCTCTCCGAGCACGTCGAGCGGAAACACTCCGGCGACGACCGCCGCGATCGTTCCCGAGACCGCCGTCGCGACGTGAGGCGTCTTGTACCGCGCGTGACACCGGCTCATCCGACCCGGCAACAGCCCGTCGTCCGCCATCGCGAGCAGAATGCGCGGCTGCCCGAGCAGCGACATCAGGATCACCGACGTCATGCCGATGATCGCGCCGAGCTTGACGAACATCCCGAGCCACCGCAGCTGCGGATGCGCGTCGAGCGCGACCGCGACGGGCTCGTCCACGTCGAGCTGCGTGAACGGCACCATCCCGGTCATCACCATCGACATGCCGACGTAGAGAATCGCCGAGATGCCGAGCGCGCCGAGAATGCCGAGCGGCACGTCGCGTTGCGGATTGCGCGCCTCGAGCGCCGTCGTCGAGGCCGTATCGAATCCGATGTACGAGAAGAAGATGATCGCGGCGCCCGTCATGATGCCCGACCAGCCGAAGTGGCCCGAAGAGGTCTGCGGCGGGATGTAGGGATGCCAGAGCGAGGTGTCGACGAACGCGAGACCCGCGAGGATGAACACGATGATGACGCCGACCTTCAGCGCCACCATGAAGGAGTTCACTCCCGAGGACAGCTTCACGCCGACGTAGCAGATCCAGCTCATCACCGCGATGATCAAGACGGCGGGCACGTTGATGATCGCGCCGGTCGCCTGAAGGCTCAGGAACGCGCCGCTGCCTTCGGGCGCCTTGGCGAGCGGCGCATTCACCAGCTGCTCGGGCAGATGAATGCCGATGCTGCCCAGGAGGTTCGTCACATACCCCGACCAGCTCACTGCTACCGCCGAGGCGGAAAGCATGTACTCGAGCGTGAGGTTCCAGCCGATGAACCACGCAATGCCTTCGCCGAGCGTCGCGTACGCATAGCTGTAAGCGCTGCCCGAGACCGGTAGGAACGAGGCGAACTCCGAGTAGCACAGCGCGGCGAGTACGCTACCGAACGCCGCGATGAGCAACGAGATCGTCACCGCCGGCCCCGCATGCTGAGCGGCAACTTGCCCGGTGAATACGAAGACGCCGGTGCCGATGGTGGCACCGAGGCCGATGGCCGTGAGCGCCCACGGGCCGAGGGCCCGTTTCAGCCGATCGGTGCCGCCCGCGGGGGTGTCAGTGACGGGCTGGACCGCGAAGAACTGCCGCCAAACGCTCATGGAACCTCGACGCCCTGTGGACTGCGGCGGAGTGTACTGAAGTCGGCCGCGGCGCGCGTCTCGGGCAAGAACAGCGCGCCGATGACTGCCGTGAGCGCCGCAACGATCACGGGGTACCAGAGGCCGCGATAGATGTCGCCCGTCGCGGCGACGATGGCGAACGACGTCACCGGGAGAAAGCCGCCGAACCAGCCGTTCCCGATGTGATAGGGGAGCGACATCGAGGTGTAGCGGATGCGCGTCGGGAACAGCTCCACCAGCCAGGCCGCGATCGGTCCGTAAACCATGGTGACGAGCAGCACGAGATAGGTGCACACGAGAATCACCATGAACCGATTCATTTGCGTCGGGTCCGCCTTCGGCGGATAGCCGGCTGCGACGAGTGCGGCCTTCAGCTGCGCGCGGAAAGCGTCGCTCGCGGCCTTGAAGTCGGCCTTCGAGAGCTGGGTGCCGTCGAACGAATCCACCGTCACGTCCGACCCGATGCTGATGCGTGCCACTGCCGCGCCGGCAGGCGCGGGCGCGTTCTCGTACGGCACGCCGAAGGTTGCGAGCGCCGCCTTCGCGACGTCGCACGAGCGCGTGAAGGAGCGCTTGCCCACCGGATCGAACTGGAACGAGCACTCGTCCTGATTGGCGAGCACCGTCACCGGCGCGCTGTGCACTGCGGCGTCGAGCGCGGGATTCGCGAAATGCGTGAGCGCGCGGAATGCCGGGAAATACGTGACCGCCGCGAGCACGCAGCCCGCCAGCACCACGCGCTTGCGTCCGATCTTGTCGGACAGTGCGCCGAACACGACGAAGAACGGCGTCGCGATGGCGAGCCCCGCCGCGATCATGATGTTCGCGTCGGTCGAGTCCACCTGCAGCACCTTCTCGAGGAAGAACAGCGCGTAGAACTGCCCGCCGTACCACACGACGGCTTGCCCCGCCGTCGCGCCGAGCAGCGCGAGAATGACGAGGCGTAACGCGGCCGGGTTGCCGAACGACTCTTTCAGCGGCGCCTTCGACAGCGCGCCCTGATTCTTGATCTCCAGGAATGCCGGCGATTCCTGCAGCTGCAGGCGGATGTACACGGACCAGGCGAGCAGCACCACCGACACGAGGAACGGGATGCGCCAGCCCCACGCGGCGAACGCGTCGCCCATCGACAGCCGGCACGCGAGGATGACGAGCAGCGACAGGAACAGCCCGAGGGTCGCCGTCGTCTGAATCCAGCTCGTGTAGAGACCGCGCTTGCCGTCCGGCGCATGCTCGGCCACGTAGCAGGCCGCGCCCCCGTATTCGCCACCGAGCGCGAGGCCTTGCAGCAGGCGCAACGTGATCAGAATGATGGGTGCCGCCACGCCGATGCTCTCGTATCCGGGCAGCAGGCCGACGAGCGCCGTCGAGCCGCCCATGATCAGGATCGTGACGAGGAACGTGTACTTGCGGCCGACGAGATCGCCGAGCCGGCCGAACACCAGCGCGCCGAACGGGCGCACGAAGAATCCGGCGGCAAACGCTAGCAGCGCGAAGATGTACGCCGTGGTGTCGTTCACACCCGCGAAGAACTGCTTGGAAATGATCGCCGACAGCGATCCGTACAGATAGAAGTCGTACCACTCGAACACTGTGCCGAGCGATGACGCGAAGATGACCTTCCGATGCGCGCGATCGATCCCTGCTGCGGCTGGCGCGGTTGCCATTTCGACCCCCTGTTCGGCGTTTGTTCTGTGGCGACGGCGAGACTAACCCTAGTAGGGGTTGCTCGGAAGCAGCATGAACAGAATGTCCTGCGCCCCCTGCCAAAAGCTGCGGGCGGGTTGGTGCTTCAGCACCCGATTCCCAGCGATCAGCGCAAGTCGCCGTGGGGCGTGCGAGTCACTTGCCACCCATTTTCCACCTCCGCGAGCGCCGTGCTCTCGACGCCCACGCGGACCGCGGCGTCGGGGCGCCATTCGAAGAGCTGCACGCCGGCTTCGAGCAGCGGCACGCGCCAGCGCGTGCAGTGCGCGTTCACCGCGGCGACGTCTTGCGAGGCGAGTGAGTTCGTGAGCAGGCGGATGCGCGCGCCGCGCGTCCGCCTGGGCAGCGCGCGCTCAGAGTCCGAGGTCGCTGAGTCCCGGGTGATCTGCCGGTCGCGGCCCGGGTGCGGGCCAGTGGAACTTGCGGTCCGCCGGGGCGATCGGCAGATCGTTGATCGAGGCGATTCGCCGCCGCATCAGCCCGCGCTCGTCGAATTCCCAGTTCTCGTTGCCGTAGGAGCGGAACCAGTTGTTCGAGTCGTCGTGCCACTCGTACGCGAAGCGCACGGCGATGCGGTTGCCGTTGAACGTCCACACTTCCTTGATGAGGCGATAGTCGAGCTCCTTGGCCCACTTGCGCGTCAGGAACGCCACGATCGCCGCGCGCCCCTGCAGGAACTCGGAGCGATTGCGCCAAACGCTATCCTCGGTATAGGCGAGCGCAACCTTCTCCGGATTGCGGCCGTTCCAGGCATCCTCCGCCGCGCGGACCTTCACAGCGGCGGTCTCTTGAGTGAAGGGAGGGAGCGGGGGACGCGACTCGGCGGCCATCGAACTTCTCCGGGCAGAAGTAGGGGCCGGTTAGCCTATCACGCAGCGTGCCGATCCCGTCCCGAGCCCGAACGGTGCGTCTGCGAGGCGGGTCCACTCGCAACGAGCGCGTCGCTAAGATGGAGACCCATGCGAAGACGATCCCGGTTGGCGAGCAGCAAGCACGTGCTGCGCAGTCTCATTGTCCTGCTCGCGATTCCGCTGCTTGGGTTGTTTGCAATCGTCAGCCGACCGGCCGCCGCCGAGACGCTGTCGCATGGTCGTTTCAAGACGGTGCACGTGTACCGGCCCGCCGGCGAGGTCCAGCACGTCGTGCTGTTCCTGTCGGGCGATGGCGGCTGGACACGCGGGCTCGCCGGGATGGCAGCGGCCATGGTCGCGGACGGCTCGATGGTCATCGGCATCGAAACGCCGGAGCTCTTCGAGTCGCTCGAAGCGGACGGCGCCGCGTGCGTCTTCCCGGACGGCGACCTCGAAAACCTGAGTCATTGGGTACAGGCCTACTACAAGCTGCCCACCTATTTCACGCCGCTCCTCGTCGGCTATTCGGCGGGCGCTTCGCTCGCGTACGCCGTGATGGCGCAGGCGCCGCCCGGCCTCTTCGCCGGGGCCGTGTCGCTGTCCTTCTGCCAGGACCTCGATCTGAAGAAGCCCCTCTGCAAGGGGTCGAGCCTGCGCTACACGATGCGCAAGGACGGCGAGGGCGCGCGCCTTGCGCCCTCGAAGCTCACGGCGCCCTGGATTGCGCTCCACGGCACCGAGGACGAAGTCTGTCCCGCCGCCGAGGCGCGCGACTTCGTCGCCCACTCGCCGTCCGCCCAGTTCGTGGACCTGCCGGACGTGGGGCACAACTACGTTCATCCGTATCGCTGGCTGCCGCAGTTCCGGACGGCCTATTCGTCCATCCTTTCCCGGCAAGAGACGCAGACCCTGCCGGCTCCGCCCGAGAGCCTCGCGGACATCCCGATCATCGAGGTGCCGGCCGTCGGCACCGCCCGCAGCGATCTCTTCGCGATCCTGATTTCCGGGGACGGCGGTTGGGCGGGTCTCGATAAGCAAGTGGCCGCCGCCCTATCCGAGCGCGGGGTGCCCGTCGCGGGTGTCGATTCGCTGCGCTACTTCTGGACCGAGCGCACGCCCGACGGCGTTGCTCGGGACGTGGAGCGCATGCTGCGCTACTACGCGCACCACTGGGACAAGCAGCGCGCGCTGCTCATCGGCTATTCGCAGGGCGCCGACGTGCTGCCCTTCGCCGTGAACCGGCTGCCCGACACGACGCGCTCCCGCGTCGCGCTCACGGCACTCATCGGGATCAGCCAGACGGCGTCGTTCGAATTCCACGTCACCAACTGGCTCGGCGGCGGGCAGGACGGCCTGCCGACGCGCGTCGAGACCGACAAGCTCTCGGCGGACAACACGATCTGCATGTACGGCAGTGACGACCGCGACTCCCTCTGTCCTACAATCGGTGCAGCGCACGCGCGCGTCGTGCCGCTGAGCGGCGGCCATCATTTCGGCGGCGACTACCGGCACCTCGCCGACCTGCTCATCCGGCAGGCCGGGATCCGCTGAGCCGGGCGTATGCACGGCTGCGGGGCATGCGCCTCGATTTCGAGCCGTGACGAAAAAAATTCAGCCCACGAACCTCTGGATTGTCGCCGCGCGCGGGTATACCTTCGGACGCAGAACCAACGCAGGGAAGCCGCGCCACCGGTCGCAAGGTCGCCTGAAGAACGATCGACAGCGGATGGACGGGGAGCACGATGCGCGTTCCGAAAGTGAGCCACCTCCGGCTCATGCAGGAATCGGAGGCTCGAATCGCCGAAGTCGCCCGCGACGGCACCTCTGCGCTGTCCGGCGTTGCGCAGCGCATCCTCGACGACACGCGTCTCTACCAGCGCTGGGAAGCCGAGCACGATCGCTTGATGCGCACGGTGGCCGGCGAACCCCGCGGCCATCCGCAGGCGGTCGCGCTGCGCCGCGCCTCGTTCGGCTTCGTGCATCGCAAGGCGATGTTCGAGTACCTGCGTCTCGAGCAGGTCACGGGCCGCGATCGTCATGCGGTGTTCGCGCTCGTCTTCGGCGACCAGCACGATTACGCCGCGGCGGTGATTCAGGAGCACAGCAACTACGTGCGCTCGGCCACGAGTCACCTGTGCGTCGTGCACCTCGGCCTGGCGTTGCTACAGGACAAGGCGTTCGCCGAACCGTTTTGGCGCTACGAGCAGCTGTATGCCGACTATTTCCGAGCCTTCTGCGGGACCGCGCTCGGCGCCGGCGAGTACAAGAGCGGCGACACGTTGCGTACACTGCTGCCGTACCTGAAACGGCAACTCAGCACCCTGCGCCGTGCCATTCTCGTCATGCCGACGGAACCGTCCGACGCCGACTTCCGGAACCTGGACTTCCAGGCAGCGGCGGCGAACACGCAGCGCATTCATCCGCCGATTCGGGCAGCATCGTAACCTTCCGAGCGCCGCCGAGCTCGCGGGCTCAGGGACGAGAGGGAATCGGAAATGAAGCCGCACGCGCCCGCCATCCACCCGTTCATGGGCCACAGCACCATGGACACGCTGCTGCGCGGGATCGACTGGGCCCAGACCTCGATCGGCACGCCGGACACGTGGCCCGGCACGTGGCGCGCGGCCGTTCGCATGGCGCTCGACTCGTTCGCGCCGATGGTGCTGCTGCTCGGCGAAGAAATGCTGATGGTCTACAACGACGCGTGCATACCGGTCGTCGGCGGCAAGCATCCGCGCTGTCTCGGCAAGGCGGCGGCGACGGAGTGGCCGGAGATCTGGGTCGGCATCATCGAGCCGATGGTGAAGCACGTGCTCACGACGGGCGAGCCCGCGGGGTCGGACGATCTGTTCCTGCCGCTCGAGCGCCACGGGTATCCCGAAGAAACGCACATGTCGTTCGGCATGAGCGCCGTGCGCGAGGACGACGGCAAGATCAGCGCACTGCTCGTCACCCTGCGCGAGACCACCGAGCGCGTGCTCGTCGCACGGCTCGTGCAGTGTCTCGATGCGCTGTCGACGCGGTGCTTTCCCGCGGAAACCCCCGAGGAAGCGTGCGCCATCGGAGCGCAGGTACTGGAACGCTATCTGCGCGACTTTCCATTCACGCTGATGTACCTCGTCGATGCGGATGGGCGGCATGCGCGGCTCGCGGCGTACTCCGGTCTCACGGAGGCCGTCGCGGAGATCGCGCCGCCGGTCATCGGGCTCGGCGACATCGCCGAGTCGGGCATGTGGGAAGTCGCACGCGTCGTGCGCTCGCAAGTGGCCGCCGAAACCGCGGGCACCCGAGAGCGCATCGTGCACCATCTGCGCGACCCGGGCTTTGCGTCGCACTTGGTCGTCAGCGTGCCGCTCGCCGACCCGGGCGGTGGTGTCGGCGGCGTGCTCGTGACCGGCACGAATCCGATGCGCCCGCCGGGCGACGGCCGCAAGCTGGCGCAGGCGGTGGCCGCGCGACTCACCACCGCCATCGCGAACGCGAAGGTGAAACAGCAGGAGCGCGCGCGGGTCGAGGCGCTCGCGGAGCTCGATCGCGCGAAAACCCTGTTCCTGAGCGATGTCAGTCACGAGTTCCGCACGCCGCTCACGCTGCTCCTGAGCCCTCTCGACGAAGTGCTGTCGCGCCGGCAGCTCCCGAGCGCAGATCGCGAGCTGCTGCAGACCTCGCGACGCGCGGCGACACGTCTGCTGAAGCTCGTGCAATCACTGCTCGATTTCTCGCGCGTCGAAGCGGGTCGCATCCAGGTGGCGTTCGAGCCCACCGATCTCGGCACGCTGACGGCGGACCTGGCCAGCCTTTTTCGCTCGACGTTCGAGCGCGCCAAGATCCGGCTCGTCGTCGATTCGCCGCCGCTCGCGGAGCCCGTCTACGTCGATCGCGACATGTGGGAGAAGATCGTGCTGAATCTTCTCTCGAACGCCTTCAAGTTCACGCTCGCGGGAGAGGTGAGCGTCAAGCTCGCCACGCAGAACGACTGGGTCGTGCTCGAAGTGCGCGACACGGGCAGCGGCATCGCTGCGGACGATCTGCCTCATGTGTTCGAGCGGTTCCGCCGCGGCCGCACCGAGCGCGCGCGATCGGCCGAAGGGTCGGGCATCGGGCTCTCGCTGGTGCAGGAGCTCGTGAAGCTCCATCGTGGCGAGATCGCGCTTGCGAGCGAGGTCGACAAGGGTACGACGTTCACCGTCCACCTCCGGCGCGGCACGAAGCATCTGCCCGCGGAGCACATCCGCGTTGCGACTCACAAGAGCGTCGCGTCGGGCGCCGCGCCGTACATCGAAGAGGTCTCGGGCTGGCTGGGCGATGCGGATGACGCCGAGCGCGCCCCGCTCTCCGGCAAGGCGAAGCCGGGCTCTGCGAAGCGCGTCGCCGTCGCGTCGCCGGACGGTAACGACCGCATTCTCGTGGTCGATGACAACGCCGACATGCGTCGCTACTTGAAGCGCATCCTGCAGGAGCATTGGCGAGTGGAGACCGCCGCGGACGGGATGCTCGCCTTGACGCGCATCCGCAAGTCCCGGCCCGATCTGCTCATCGCCGACTTGATGATGCCGGGACTCGACGGCCTCTCGCTCCTGCGCGCCCTCCGCGAGGACCCGGCGCATGCCGACCTGCCGGTGATGGTGCTCTCCGCGCGTGCGAACGAAGACGCGTCGATCGATGCGCTCACGGGCGGCGCGGACGACCATCTGCCGAAGCCGTTTTCCGCGCGCGAGCTGATCGCGCGGGTCGCCGTTCAGCTCGCCCGCGCCCGCTTGCGTGCGGCCGAGCGCACGGCGCGCGAGGTCGCCGAGCAGACGTCCTTCCTCAAGGACGAGCTCGTGACGATGCTCTCGAGTGCGCTGCGCAATCCACTCAACGTGATGCTGAACGCGCTTGCGCTGCTCAAGGATCAGAGCTTCAGCGGCGAGGAGGCGCGTCGGGCGCTCGATCTCATCCGCGCGAGCACGCGCGAGCAGCACCGTTTGATCGACGAGGTGCACGATGTCTCGTGCATCGCCGCCGGTTGCTTCGATGTCGAGGCGCAGCGCATCGATTCGCTCGCGGCGCTCGTGAACGGCGAGCTCGACGCGATCCGGCCGCTCGCCGCCGCCAAGCGCGTGCGCCTCGAGTCGTTCATCGACTCGGGCGCCGGGCCGCTCGAGGGTGATGCGCGCCGGCTGCGGCAAGTCGTTCACAATCTACTGGCGCATGCGCTGGCGAGCACGGCTGCCGGCGGCAACGTGTTGGTCGAGTGCCACGGGCGGCACGATCACGTGGAGCTGGTCGTGCGCGACAACGGCATGGGCATTGCGGCGGACACTCTGCCGCACGTGTTCGACCCGCTCTGGCAGATGCACCATGCACGCGCGGACGTCGCGCGCACGGCCGGCGTCTGGCTCGGGCTCGCGGTGATCCACCGCATCGTCGAGCTGCACGGCGGCCGCATCGTCGCCTCGAGCGACGGGCAGAGCATGGGCGCCGTCTTCACCGTGCGCTTGCCGCTCGCCGTGCCGCGCCCGGAACTCGAGCGCGCAGCATCCATCGAAAAGGCGGCGTCATTGCGTGCCATCGAAAAGGGGATCTCATGAAAGTCGTGACCGCGGACCAGGTCCGCAAGGCCGAGCAGCTGCGTTCCCTGCATCGTGGGCCGTTGCTGCTGCTCCCGAATGCCTGGGATGCGTTGAGCGCGAAGATTTTCGAGGAAGTCGGCTTCAACGCCATCGCGACGACGAGCGCCGGGGTCTCGTGGGCGCTCGGATACGCCGACGGGGAAAACGTGCCGTGGCACGAGCTCATCGAGGTGATCGAGCACGTGACGGACGTGGTGCGGCTGCCCGTCACCGTCGACATCGAAGGCGGCTTCAGCAGCACGACGCCCGATTTGATGTTTCGCATCGAAGAGCTGATCGGCGCCGGCGCCTGCGGGATCAATCTCGAGGACGGTCTCGATCACGGCGCGAGCTTGCGCAGTATCGAGGAGGCGTGCGAGCGCATCGACGCTGCGCGCCGCGCGGCCACGCGTGCCGGACTCGGGCTCGTGATCAACGCGCGCACCGACGTGTTCCTGCGAAGCGGCAACAGCCCGGATCGACTCCCCGAAGCCATCGAGCGCTGCAAGGCCTATCTGGCCGCGGGCGCCGACTGCGTGTATCCGATCGGCCTCAGCGATCTTTCGCTGATCAGCAAGCTCGTGACGGAGCTGAAGGCGCCGGTGAACATTCACGGCCGCCGCGGCGCGCCGACGCTCGCCGAGCTGCAAGCCGTCGGCGTCGCGCGTGTGAGCACGGCCACCACCCCGGCGGTGTTCGTGGCGGGCGCCCTCGAGGACGCGATGAAAAAGCTGATCCAAACCGGATCGTTCGACCACTTCACGTCGTCGTTCGATTACATGCGATTGCAGAAGCTGTTCACGCCGGCGGGGAAGTAGGGGGATGATGCGCGCGGAGGAGGGAGTGACGAGGGGTGGTGTGTAGGCGCTCGCCACGATGCGCGCATCGAACCGTTGTCGGCCGATGTCTGCTCGCTCGCGGCGACTGAGGAGCCGCATCGCGATTAGCTCGGTGACGCTGCGGGCTGCGTTCCCGCGGGAACGTCCTGCGCTCGGCGCCACTTCGCGAGCAGGCTCTCGACGGCGAGACTGTAATCCATGTGCTCCCCGCGCCAGCGGGTGGTCGCAGTCGTCTTGTCGATGCGGATGTCGCTTTCCGCGTGCTGACT